>WOUR01000007.1 GCA_009772935.1 Rhodospirillaceae bacterium | reverse complement strand
CCGGCGCCATGCCGCCGGGCGCGGCGGGCGTGGCAGGCGCGCCCGATCCGACGGGCACGCGATCCATGATCGACCGCGTGGCACGGACCGGATCGGTCATGCTCCAGGCCATCACCAGGCTCAGCACGAAGAAAATGGTCGCGAAGATCCCGGTCATCCGCGACAGGATGTTGGCCTGGCCGCGCACCGAGAACAGCGCGTCCGAACGGCCGCCCATGCCGAGCCCACCGCCCTCGCTGCGCTGCAGGAGGATCACGACGATCATCGCGCTGGTCACACCGACATGGATGACGAGCAGCACGAGGCGCCATTCGTGGAGAAAGTGTCTTACGGCGTCCATTTTTGTCCAGCGCTAGAAGGGCATCTTCGCAAGCGGGCGCTTCTAGCCCCTTTAGGCGGCCTTGGCGATAGCCAAAAATTCGGCGGCGTTGAGGCTGGCGCCGCCGACCAGGGCGCCGTCGACGTCGCCGGCGGCCAGAAGCTCGGCGGCATTGCTGCCCTTCACCGACCCGCCGTAGAGCAGTCGCACTCCGGCCGCGTCGCCCGTCAGCCCGCCCAGCACCTTGCGAATATGCGCGTGGGCTGCGGCGACCTCGGCCACGGTCGGCGTCTTGCCGGTGCCGATCGCCCAGACCGGTTCATAGGCCACGACCAGATTGGCGGCCGTCGCTCCGGGCGGCACGCTTCCCTTGAGCTGCGTTTCCAGCACCGACAGCGTGTCCCCCGCCTCGCGCTCGGACAGGGTCTCGCCGATGCAGACGATCGGCAGCAATCCGGCACGCCAGGCCGCCTCGGCCTTGGCGCGGACGATGGCATCGGTCTCACGGCAATCGGCGCGGCGCTCGGAGTGACCGACGATGACGTGTGTGGCGCCGGCATCCTTCAGCATCTCGGCGGATACGTCGCCGGTATGAGCGCCGCTCGCCTTGGCGTGGCAGTTCTGGCCCCCGACCAGCAGGCCGCTGCCCTTCGCGGCGTCCGCGACGGCCGCGACCAGTGTCGCCGGCGGGCAGACCAGCAGCTCGCGGTCGCTCCATCCAGCCTGCTTCACCCCGGCGGCGACGTCCCTGGCAAGCGCGAGGGCATCGGTCTTGAGACCATTCATCTTCCAGTTGCCCGCGATCAGCGGCCGCCTCGTACGCGCCATCGAATTTCCCTTCCCCTCCGGTCCAATCCGTTGGGGGCGTATCTAAAGCCGGTGGCGTTTGTGGTCAAAGGCCGCTTGGTTGCCTGTCCAAGGGGCCGGTGGTAGGCATGGCGCCCCTTCAAGAACCCCGTCCGGCCCGTGAATCAGTTCCGCAAGTACGCCCGCTTCATCGTTCTCTCCATTCTCTTCGGCATGCTGATCATCAGCTTCGGCCTGTGGGGCGTCGGCGACATGCTGAAGGCGGTCGGGCGCAGCACCGAAGTGGCGCATGTCGGCGGCACGAAGATCCCGCTCTATGGCTGGGTCGGTGGCGCGCCGGTCTATGCGACCGAAGTGCGCGATCAGTTCAACCGCCAGCTCGAAGCCATCCAGCGCCAGACCGGCCAGCGGCCCGAGCAGGAACAGGCGCTGCGCTACGGCCTGCACGTCCGTGCCCTCGAAGAGGTCATCCAGCGGGCCGTCCTCGACTACGCCGTCCAGGAATTCGGCCTGATCATCAGCGACGAGGAAGTCCGCGCGGCCATCGCCCGAAACCCCGCCTTCCAGGGCACCGGCGGCTCGTTCGACCCCCTGCTCTACCGTAACCGCCTGCAGCAGGCCCGCATCAGCGAGGCGCAGTTCGTGACCGACATGCGCCGCGAGATCGCCGCCAGCCAGCTCTTCGGCGTCGTGCGTGCAGACGGTCTCGCGCCGGTATCGCTGCGCAACGACGTCTTCAGGCTGGAGAGCGAGAAGCGCACCGCCGAGACGATCTACATTCCCGACGCGATCGTCGTCGACGTGCCGAAGCCGACACCTGAGCAGCTCAACACCTATTTCGAGGCCAACAAGGCCAAGTTCCAGATTCCCGAGTTTCGCGCCTTCTCCTATGTCATGATCACAGTCGACGACGTGGAGAGCCAGGTGGCGGTCACCGCCGACGCCCTGCGCCAGGAGTACGAGGCGCGCTCTGCCGAATTCGGCACGCCCGAGAAGCGCGACGTCGACCAGGCCATGACCGACAACGAGGACAAGGCCAAGGCGATCATCGCCGCCGTCCAGGGCGGCAAGTCGCTGGAGGACGCGGCCAAGGACGTGACCGGCAACGCCGACGGCGTGATCAAGCTAGGTCCGGTGACCAAGAAGGACCTGCCGCCCGGCCCGCTCGCCGACGGCATCTTCGGCCTGCCCGAAGGGATTGCGGCCACACCGATCCAGTCGCCGTTGGGCTGGCACATCGTGCGCATCAACAAGATCGAGGCCGGCAAGTCGGTGCCCTTCGAAGAGGTCAAGGAAAAGCTCGAGAAGGACCTGAAGGCGCAGCAGGCGCCGGACCTGCTCATCAAGCTGGTCACCGACTTCGAGCGCGTGCTGGGCAGGACTCAGTCGATGAAGGCGGCCGCCGAGGATCTCGGCCTCAAGGTCCGGACCTACGAGAACGTGGACGCGCGCGGCCAGGATGCTGCCGGCAAGCAGGTCGTGATCGGCCCGGCGTCGTCGGAACTTGTGCAGGCGGCCTTCGCCACCCGTGAGGGCGCGGAGAGCGAGCTGCTGGAGACGCAGCGCGGCGAGTACTTCATCGTGCACACCGACCGGATCACGCCCGCGCGCACGCCGGCGCTTGCCGACGTCGAGGGCAAGGTGGCCGAGGCCTGGCAGGCCGTGGAACGCCGCAAACTGGCCGACGAGAAGGTCAGGGAAGCGGTCGAGAAGGCCAATGCCGGCACCGACTTCGTGACGCTGGCCAAGGACCTCGGCCTGGAGGCGCGGATCACCAAGCCGGTCACCCGCTTCGAGGCCGATGCCGGAAACTATCTCAGCCAGCCGGTGGTGCAGGAACTCTTCAAGCTCGCGCCCGACAAGACGCAATCGGTCCGCACCGGCGACGGCAGCGTGCTGGTGCGCGTGAAGTCCGTCGAGCCGCCCGACCTCGCCAAGGACAAGGACCAGCTCGACCGGTTCGGCAAGCAGCTCGACACCATGGTGGCCAATGACCTGATCCTGCAACTCGTCGCGGCCCTGCGCGCCAAGTACGGCGTCACCGTCGACGAGGCCGCCTTCCAGGCGACCTTCGCGCCCCAGCAATAGAAGACCTCCCATGTCGATCTCGCCCGACTTCGACGCCTTCGCGGCGCGCTATGATTCCGGAACGCCGCAGGTCGTCTCGACCAAGCTGGTTGCCGACCTCGAGACGCCCGTCTCGGCCTATCTCAAGCTCGCGGACGGTCGTGCCAATTCCTTCCTGCTGGAATCGGTCGAAGGCGGATCGGTGCGCGGCCGCTATTCGATCATCGGCTTCAAGCCGGACGTCGTATGGCGCTGCCGCAAGGGCCAGGCAGAGATCAACCGCCGTGCCCAGGCCGATTCCCAGGCGTTCGAGACGCTCGAAGGCCGGCCGCTGGAGACGCTGCGCGCCCTGATCAAGGAATGCCAGATGGAGCTGCCGGCGGACCTGCCGCCGATGGCGTCCGGCCTGTTCGGCTTCCTCGGCTACGACATGGTCCGCGACATGGAACGGCTGCCGGACACCAATCCCGATCCGATCGGCCTGCCCGACGCGATCATGGTGCGGCCGACGGTGATCTGCATCTTCGACCGGCTGGAGGACAACGTGACCCTCGTCACGCCCGTCTGGCCGCACAAGGACATCAGCGCCCGGGCCGCCTACGAGGCGGCCGAGGAGCGGCTGGGCGACGCCGTCTCGGACTTCGAGCGCACCCTTCCCTTCCGTCGCGACAGCGCCGACGACCTCGAGGCCCTGCCCGAGCCGCAGGCCAACATGTCGAAGGAAGACTTCAAGGCGATGGTCGAGACCTGCAAGGAGTACATCCGTGCCGGCGACGCCTTCCAGATCGTGCCGTCGCAGCGCTTCTCGCTCCCCTTCAAGCTGCCGCCGCTGTCGCTCTACCGGGCGCTGCGCCGCATCAACCCCTCGCCGTTCCTGATCTTCTTCGACTACGGCGACTTCACCATCGTGGGCTCGTCGCCGGAGATCCTCGTCCGGCTGCGCGACGACACAGTCACCATCCGCCCGCTCGCCGGCACGCGCCGCCGAGGCGCCACGCCCGAGGAGGACAGGCAGCTTGCCGAGGAGCTGCTGGCCGATCCCAAGGAGCGGGCCGAACACCTGATGCTGGTCGACCTGGCGCGCAACGACGTTGGCCGCGTCTCGAAGATCGGCTCGGTGCGGGTCGTCGAACAGTTCACCATCGAGAAGTACAGTCACGTCCAGCACATCAGCTCCCATGTCGAGGGCAAGCTGGCGGACGGGCTCGACGCGATCGACGTGCTGAAGGCGGGCTTCCCCGCCGGCACGCTCTCGGGCGCGCCCAAGGTGCGCGCGATGCAGATCATCGACGAAGTCGAACCGGTCCGCCGCGGCATCTATGCCGGCTGTGCCGGTTACTTCGCGGCCAACGGCACGATGGACACCTGCATCTTGCTGCGTACCGGCCTGGTGAAGGACGGGACAATGTACGTCCAGGCCGGCGTCGGCGTGGTCGCCGATTCCGATCTCGAAGCCGAGTACCAGGAGAGCGTCGCCAAAGCCAAAGCCCTGGTCCGTGCCGCCGACGAAGCCGTCCGCTTCGCCAGTGCCGGCCAGTGGAGCGCCGGCAACAAGCGGCGTTAGCCTCAAATGCTATCCAGCTAAGTGTAATCCGTCGTCTCGACCGAAGCGCCGAAGGCGCGCAGCGGAGAGACCTTCTTTCTACAAATGGCTGGCTAATCGTGGAGAGAAGGTCTCTCCGCTACGCCTCGCTGCGCGAGGCTACGGTCGAGACGACGAGGTTATCGCTTAGCTCCTAAGGCAGCGCGTCCGGCGAGAATCCCGCCGGCGGCTTGAAGCGGGTCTTGAAGGTCCGCGACCAGGCCTCGTTCGCGATTCGCTGGGCGTCGTGCAGGATCTTGTCCTCGTCCATCGTCAGCACGGCGCCGTCCTTCATCACCCACTTGCCGTCGACCATCACCGACTGCACGTCGCGGGCCTGGCCGTTATGGACGAAGTCGGAGACGACGCGCAGCACCGGGATCAAATGGGCGCGCTGCAGGTCGACCATGATCAGGTCGGCCTTGTTGCCGGGCGCCAACCATCCGCCGTCGGGGACGCCCAGCGCCCGGTAGCCGTTGCGCGTCGCCCAGCGCAGCGCCCGCTCGGGCGTCGGCTCGCGCCCGTCTTCGCGGCGCACGCGCTCCATGAACAGGCCGGTGCGGACCACCTCGACCATGTCCTCGGCCATGTTGTCGGAGCCCATGCCGATGTTGCAGCCGTAGCCTTCGAGATCGGCGATGCGTGGGCTGAGGCCGCGGCGCGCGGCAATGGCCGAGTTGAAGGAGACGTTGACCTTCGCCTCGCCCAGGAGCTTCTCCTCCGACGGCGCCATGCAGCGGCAATGGGCGCAGATGATGCGGTCGTTGAGGAAGCCCAGGTCGGCGAGATATTCGGTCGGCAGGCGGTTGCGATGGGCGCGCACGGCCGCCACCTCGCCCCAGATCTGGTTGAGATGGATGGTGATGCGCGTGTCGAGCTGCTTCTGCAGCGCGCTCAGATCCTGCAGCAGCTCGGGTGAGCACATGTCCGGAGCCCAGGCGGAAATGGCGATGCGCATCCGCCCGTCGGCCTTGCCGTTCCACTCGCGATGGTTACGCTCGATGTTCTTGATATGATTCTGCCCCAGCGCGCGGTCGAGCTGGTACGGCGCGGGATCGCCGATCGAGGTGCCGATGCGGTCGTAGGCGCGCTCGGCCAGCAGGAAGCGCATGCCGGTGTCGGCCAGCGCCTCGGCATAGTGATCGACGTCGTTGGAATCCTCGAGCACGTGCGTGGTGCCGCTGCGCAGCGCCTCCAGGGCGCCCAAAAGCGCAAAGGCGCGGCGTTCGTCCGGCGTCATCTCGGGCAGCGGGATCGGCGACAGGCCGCCGCTGAAGGGCGGCTTGTGCGGCGGCGACAGGTCCTCGAACACGCCGCGCGCCAGGGTCATCGTGAAATGCGTGTGGATGTTGGCGAAACCCGGCATCACCAGCTTCCCCGTGCCGTCGATCTTGTCGGCCCCGGGATAGCTCGCCAGCACGTCGGCACTGGGGCCGATCGCGGCGATGCGGTCGCCCTCGATGGCGATCGCGGCGTTGTAGTGAACGCTGTCGCCATCGTCGACGGTGACGATGGCGGCGTTGTGAATCACGATGGTCAACGTTTCCCCCTCTTGGCTCTTGCCGGCGGCGACCCGCCCTACTGCTTCTTCTTCATGTTCCAGAACATCGGCACCGGTCCGGGAAGCTGGTCGGTGATCGTGGTGCGCATGGCGACGGGCATGATGTACTGGCCGAGATTGGCGTACATCGGATATTCCGACGCGCGCACCTGGATGGCTATGGCCAGCTCCTTGCGCTCGGCCTCGGTGGTCGCGCGGGAGAAGGCGTCGCGTAGCTTCTCGATCTGCGGGTCGCACGGCCAGCCGACATTGGCCTTCTCGCAGGTGGCCGCGATGTACGACATCATGATCGGATCGAGCAGGTCGGCCGACACCCAGGTGGTGATGAAGGCGTGCCAGCCGCCCTTGTCCGGCGGCTCCTTGCGGGTGCGCCGCGACAGCACGGTCTGCCAGTCCATCGCCTGCATGTCGACGGTGAACCCGCCCCGCTCCAGCAGCGACTTCACGATCGGCGACAGCCGGCCGGTCTGTGTATCGGTGGCGAAGAGCAGCACGACCGGCGTGCCGTCATAGCCTTCCTGCTTCAGGATCTCCTTGGATTTTGCGAAGTCGGAGTTCAGCTTGTCCTCGAAGCCCTTGTCCGTGGCGAAGGGCGTGCCGCAGATGAACAGCGCCTTGCACTCCTTGTAGTATTTCTCGTCGCCGAACCCCGCGACCAGGAAATCCTTCTGGTTCAGGGCATAGAGCGCCGCCTGGCGGATCCTCGCATTGTCGAACGGCTTGTGCAGCGTGTTGAAGCGCAGGTTCATCTGGCCGCCGAGCTTGTTGTAGGTGCCGAGGACGATGTTCTTGTCCTTGGCGAGCAGCGGCAGCAGCTCGATCTCGGGCTGGTCGATATAGTCGATCTCGCCGGCCAGCAGCGCGTTCACCGCGGTCTGGGCATCGGTGATGTTGAGCCATTCGACGCGGTCGACGTTGACCACCTTGCCGCCGGCCAGGCCGGAGGCCGGCTCGCTGCGCGGCTTGTAGTCCTTGAACTTGTCGTAGACCGTCTTTTCGCCCGGCCGCCACAGGTCCTTGCGGAAGACGAACGGGCCCGACCCGGTGGGGTCGCTGATCTGCACGTTGTTGGGCGTATCGGCGACCCGCTTGGGCATGATGAAGGGCACGGTGGAACTGGGCTTGCCCAGCGACTCCAGCACCAGCCCGTAGGGCTCCTTGAGGACCAGGGTGAAGGTCCTGTCGTCGACCGGCTTCAGCTCCTTGACCAGCGAGAACAGCTTCTGGCCCATCGCGTCCTTGGGCGCCCAGCGCTGCAGCGAGGCGATGCAGTCGGCCGAGGTCACCGGCGCGCCGTCGTGGAACTTGAGCCCGTCCCTCAAGGTGAACGTGTAAGTGAGCTTGTCCTCGCTGATCTTCCAGCCTTCGAGCATCTGCGGCCTGACGACGAGGTTCTCGTCCATCGCCAGCAAGGTGTCGTAGACCATGTAGCCGTAGTTTCGGACATTGTAGGCCGAGGTCCAGATCGGATCGATGATCTTGATGTCCGCGTGCATGACCGCTCGTATGGTCTGCGACTGGGCGGAAAACGGCAGCAGCGCCGCCACGGCGGCACCGAGTGCCCACTTCATCGCTCGCATGATCGCGCCCCTTTGTGATTCCTCGTTGCATTCGGAACGCAATCGGCATGCCATTTCCCCGGAGCGATCCAGCGGTGCTAACCTCCGGGCAACGGAGGAAAACCAATGTCCGACTGGCAAAATCGCTACCAGCGCCTGCTGTTCGACCGGCCGCATCCCAAGGTGTTGCGGGTCACGATGAACCGGCCCGAAAAGTACAATGCGACGGACGCGATCATGCATCGCGAGCTGGTCGACGTGTGGCGCGACATCGACGGTGACGACACGGTCAACTGCGTGATCATCCAGGGCGCCGGCGGCAAGGTGTTCTCGGCCGGCGGCGACTTCGACATCATCGAAAACAACATCAAGGACTACAACGCGCTGCTGCGCACCTGGAAGGAAGCGCGCGACATCGTCTACAACGTCATCAACTGCTCCAAGCCGATCGTCAGCACCATGCGCGGCCCTGCTGTCGGTGCGGGCCTCGTCGCCGGCATCCTGGCCGATGTGTCGATCGCCTCGAAGAAGGCCAGGATCATCGACGGCCACACCCGGCTCGGCGTCGCCGCCGGCGACCATGCCTGCATCGTCTGGCCCCTGCTCTGCGGCATGGCCAAGGCCAAGTACTACCTCCTGCTCTGCGAGGCGATCGACGGCGAGGAGGCCGAGAAGATCGGCCTGGTCTCGCTCTGCGTCGAAGACGACCAGCTCGAGGCCAAGGGCCTGGAGGTCGCCACCAAGCTCGCCGAGGGCGCGCAGACCTCGATCCGGTTCACCAAATATGCGCTCAACAACTGGCTGCGCATGATGGGCCCCACCTTCGACACGTCGCTCGGCCTCGAAATGCTGGGCTTCCTCGGACCCGAGGTGAAGGAAGGGCTCGCCTCCCACCTCGAGAAGCGCAAGCCGAAGTTCGATCCGTATTCGCCGATTTAGTTGTCGTCCTGAGCGCCAGCGAAGGACCTCACGGAACGATCAGACACCGGCGGCAACAGCCGAGAGCGTATTGAACGGGAGATCCTTCGCTGCGCTCAGGATGACAAGAGGGGGAACGATGCGCGGATTGGACGGAAAGAACGTCATCGTCACGGGCGGCGCCGGCGCCATCGGCAGCGCCATCTGCCGGCGCTTCGCGGGCTATGGCGCGCGGGTTGGGGTGTTCGACAAGAACCTCGACGGCGCGAACAAAGTCGCCGGCGAGATCCACGGATACGCCTCCGGCGTCGACATCGCCGATTACGAGGCGGTCGGCGCGGCGATTGCCGAATTCGAGCGTGCCGCCGGCCCGACCGACATCCTGGTGAACAATGCCGGCTGGGACCGGTTCGTGAACTTCGTCGACACCACGCCCGACCTGTGGGACCAGCTCATCGCCATCAACCTGCGCGGGCCGCTCAACACGAGCCACGTCGTGCTGAAGGGCATGGTGGCGCGCGGCCACGGCCGCATCGTCAACATCGCCTCGGACGCTGGCCGCGTTGGCTCCTCCCAGGAAGCCGTCTATTCCGCCTGCAAGGGCGGCATCATCGCCTTCACCAAGACCGTGGCACGCGAGGTCGCGCGCAAGGGCATCACCCTGAACGCGGTCTGTCCCGGCCCGACCGACACGCCGCTGCTCGCCGCCGTCGCCGGCGACGACGAGCGCGGCCAGAAGGTGCGCGCGGCACTGGTGGGCGCCATCCCGATGAAGCGCGTCGGCCAGCCCGAGGATATTCCGGGCGCCGTGTGCTTCCTGGCGAGCGACGACGCGAGCTTCATCACCGGACAGACGATCAGCGTCTCCGGTGGCCTGACGATGCACGGCTGACGGAGGCAAGAGATGCCCGAGTTGCAATGGCTGCTCGCCGCCATTCCAAACTTCGCCCGCTACATCGTGGTAAGCTTCGCGCTGCTCTTCGTGTTCATCTGGATCTACACGCTTCTGACGCCGTGGCGGGAGTTCCTGCTGATTCGGCAGGGCAATACGTCCGCGGCCGTCGCGCTGATCGGCGCCATGCTGGGATTCTGCCTGCCGCTGGCCAACACCATCGCCCATTCGGCCAGCCTAACCGACCTCGTCCTGTGGGCCGGCGTCGCGCTGGTCGTCCAGGCGCTGGTCCATATCGGCCTGCGTATCCTGCTGCCGAACCTCATGCAGTCGATCGAGGCCGACCGGATGGCCTCGGGTGTCACGGCGGGCGGGTTCGCGGCCTGCTTCGGTCTGATCAACGCCGCCTGCCTGACCTACTGATCATGTCCCCACCGGATCCCTCCCCGAGCCCGCCGTCCGAACGCGCTCCGTCGCGCATGTCGCGCACGGTGAAGCTCGCCCTGATGGGCGCAGGTGCGGCAGCCGTCCTCTACTCCTGTGCGTCCGCTACCGGGGGTGTCGGCGCCCTGCCCTTCCTGTGGTTCCTCGGCAATCCCCTCAATCGTCAGCAGGTGACGACGACGTGCCCGCCGGGTGCGCCGAATTGCCAGCAGCAGGCCACGGGCTCGGGCAGCGGCTCCGGCGGCAGCGGCATCCGGGGCGGCAGCAGTTCGACCGGCACGGCCGATGCGCCGGCTGCGACGACCAGCCAGCGTGGCGGCTTCGGCAGTTCGGGCTCAACCGGGTCCAGCTGATGCGCCGCGAGACGATCACGCCGCGTCCGGGATGGCAGAGCAAGGTCGAGGCGCTGGGCTTCGATTTCTACGCGCTCGACGGCAAGGCCTACTGGACCGAGCAGGCCTGTTACGCCTTCACCGCCGACCAGATCGACGAACTGGAGGCCGCCACCGAACAGCTGCACGCTCTCTGCCTCAAGGCGGTCGAGCATGTCGTGGCCAACGGGCTCTGGGAGCGCATGAAGATCCCGCCTTCCTGGGGCGACTACATCACCGAGGTCTGGCGGCGCTCGGACCCGAGCGTCAGCGGCCGCTTCGACCTGGTCTATGACGGCCGCAATCCGCCGAAGATGCTCGAATACAACGCCGACACGCCGACATCCCTCTACGAGGCCGCGGTCGTGCAGTGGTACTGGCTGAAGGACGTGAAACCGGCCGCCGACCAGTTCAATTCCATCCACGAGAAGCTGATCATCTCGTGGAAAGAAGTCGGCTCCCGCCTCTCGCCGCAGTCGGTCGTGCATTTCGCACGCTTCGAAAACCACCCGGAGGATCTCGCCACCTCGGAGTATCTGCGCGACACGGCCGTCCAGGCGGGCCTGAAAACCAAGACGTTGGAGGTGGCCGAAATCGGCTGGAACGGGTATCGCTTCACCGATCCGGACGAAGTACCCATCCAGGTCCTGTCCAAGCTCTACCCGTGGGAATGGATGATGCGCGAGGCGTTCGGGGCCTTCGTGCCGACGGACGGGACGGCCTTTCTCGAGCCGGTATGGAAGCTTATCCTCTCCAACAAGATGATCCTCCCCCTGCTGTGGGAGGGTTTCCCCGATCACGCCCATCTGCTGCCGAGTTTCGACACCGAGCATCCCGACCTCGGCCGCGCCTTCGTGAAGAAGCCGATCTTCGGCCGCGAAGGCCATAACGTGACGGTTGTCGGCCCCGGCGTGTTCGACGCCGCGTCGGGCGACTACGGAGCCGAAGGTTATGTCTGGCAAGCCTACGAACCCTTACCGGTATTCGACGGCAATCACGCGCTGGTAGGATCGTGGGTGATCGGCGGCAAGTCGGCCGGCATCGGCATGCGCGAGGACGAACGGCGCATCACGCACAATACCAGTCGCTTCGTGCCACACTATTTCGAATAGAAGGAGAATCCGGATGAGCGAGCTGTGGATCCAGCCGACCGGCGCGGCGCTGGCAGCCGACGTCCATGGCGTCGACCTTTCCCGGCCGATCGACGACGCCGTCTTCCAACGCATCGTCGAGGCCTGGGGAGAGCATCTGGTCCTGCGCTTCTCGGGCCAGAGGCTGGACGACCCGACGCTGATGAAGTTCAGCGCCCGCTTCGGCGAACTCGATCGCGTGCCGATCGCCTCCGCCAATCTCGACCGGGCCAACTCGGGCGTCGTGCCCGAGGCCGTGGAATGGGTCGCGGTGATCGCCAATGCCAAGAAGGACGGCAAGGAGATGGGCGGGCTCGGGTCCTACGAGCTCGTCTGGCACACCGACATGTCCTACAATCCGTTGCCGCCGCGGGCGTCGCTGCTCTACGCCCTCGAAGTGCCGGCCGACGGCGGCAACACCGGCTTCCTCAACATGTATGCCGCCTACGAGACTCTGTCGCCCGAGCTGAAGCGCGCGATCGAGGGCAAGACCTGCATCCACGATTCCAGCCGCAACTCGGCCGGCGAACTGCGCAAGGGGTTCCAGCGCACGGTCGACGTGCGCCAGACACCGGGCGCCGTCCATCCCCTCGTCCGTCTGCATCCGGTCACCGGCCGCAAGGCGCTGTTCCTCGGCCGCCGGCCCGGCGCCTACATTCACGGACTCGAGGTCGAGGAGAGCGAAGCCTTGCTCGACGCGATCTGGGCGCATGCCACGCAGGAGAAGTTCGCCTGGTACCAGAAATGGCGCGCGGGCGATCTGGTGATGTGGGACAATCGCTGTGTGATGCACCGCCGGGATGCCTTCGACGAGAGCCTGCGCCGCCTGATGCATCGCACGCAGATCGTCGGCGAGACCGTGCTGGCCGGCTGACCGCCATGAACCCCCTGCTCTTCGCGGTCGGCCTGTCGATGCTTCCCCTGGCGGCACTTGCAGTACCCGATGCCGCACAGACGGCCGCGATCTGCGGGACACGCACGACCTGCAAGGTCGGGAAAACATATGATGCGGGCAAGTCGCACGCCGGCGCGCCGCTCTCTGTCGTCGAGATTCACCTCGGACTCTCCGAGAAGCCCAAGGACCAGGACCAAGGCTGCATCAATGGCAGCGCGCGGGACGGCGGCGTCGAATACTGGCTGCTGGACGGCAATGCGACGCCGAAGCAGGTCCTGCAGCTCTGCAATGACGGCTATGGCTCGTCGGGCGTCGGCGAGGACGAGGTCGAGGTCGGACCCAACCGCCTCATCCATCGCCAGTCTGGTGGCTCGGCCTGGCGCTGGTCGATGGATATCACCTATTCACTGGCGCCCTTCCGCGCCCTGACCGAACAGGACTGCAGCTACCACAATGGCTCGGAACGGAGCGGCACGCTGACCGTGATCGACTACCGGACACGGATGGTCAGGGCGTTGGCCAAGGACAGCACCCGGCGCGATCTGGGCGTCGGCTGTCCTTCCTGGCCCAAGCCGCCGCAGACTTTCGCGGCGCGCATCGATGCAGAGACGGTCGGGGCCTACCCGGTGGTGGCCCCGGGCCTGCCGGGCAAGGCGTCGATTCCGGCGGGCACCGCGCTCGGCAATTGCGTGCCCGGCATGACGACGGCCGGCGACAACGGCTTCGTCGTCTGGGGCAAGCCCGCGGCGGCCGACCAAGCGGCCGAGATCCGGACGATCGGCGTCGGCAGCAACTCGCTGATCGTGCAGGTCTTCGATCCCGCCGCGGGTGCCGCGCCGTCCGGCGGCTCGTGGATTCACCAGCCACATCTGGAGGTCTGGGTCGGCCGGAACGACGAGCAGATCAACACGATGCTGCCGCTTGGGCAGATGACGCAGACCGGCATCACGCTCGACGGCGTCGTCCATCGCGGTGTCGGCAAGTCGGGCGCGCCTCCCAGCGTCGAACGCTGGGTTGCCCGTGACGAGCGCTCGCGCCCGGTTACGGTTCTGCGGCTCGTCTGGCCGGACGAATTCGCGCTGATCAATGGGGTGACGGTGGTCTATTCCCAGGCCGAAGCGGGCAAACAGGTGCGCCTCGTCGCGACCGCCGGCTTCGCCGGCAACCGTCCGATCTATGTGCCGGACGTACAGCCCCTGGCCGGCAGCCCCTCGACCTCGGACAGCGGCCTCTGTCGCGTTCAGGGCAGCCTTCTGGTTGTAATCGATTGACAGGAAACGCAACCACGGTTGACGACGGTGTTTTTTTTTCCTTATCGTAGTACTTGGTCAGGCAGACGTAAGCGGCAGTCGTCATCCTGGCGAAGAAACCCGGCAAGGGTCGATCGGGGGAAACGATGGCAAAGCCACTATGGCCGAACGTAAGCAACGTCCAGTATCGCAACGAACGTAATGAGCCGCTCGCAGGGCGTCAGCGCGACGGCTCCCGGGAACGCTGACTTCGGTCTTTTCCCTCCGCGTCGCGCGTCACTGGTCCGACTTTCGACCCGGCATCTTCAGCGCGCTGGCGCGCCGCTGCGGCATCGGGTCCTCGAAGGCGCGCGGGTACCTGTGGGGCTGGGCTGAGATCTCGTTCAACTTGGTGAGCGCGTACTCTGGCAGGCGCCAGCCGCCCGCCTTCAGCGTCTCTTCCAGTTGTTCAACATTGCGGGCGCCGACGATGGCGCTGGTCATGAAGGGCTGGTCCATCACCCAGCGCAGCGCGACCTCAGCCGGCGGCTTGCCCAGCTCCTTTGCGGTGTCGAGTAGCGTCTGCAGGATCTCGCCGTGATTGGGCGCGAAGAATTTGCTCTGGAAGCCCCAACCCTCGGCCGAACGGCTGCCCTGCACCTCGAGAGTGCCCGGCGTGTACTTGCCCGCGAGATAGCCGCTGCCGAGCGGTGACCAGGCCACGCAGCCCAGGCCCTTGAGCTGCAGCGCCGGCACGATCTCCTCGTCGATGTCGCGGACCACGAGACTGTATTGCGGCTGGTAGGCGGCGAAACGCTCCCAGCCCCTCGTATCGCTGATCCACAGCGCTTCCATGAGGCGCCAGGCCTCGAAATTCGAGCAGGCGGTGTAGAGGATCTTGCCATCGCGTACGAGATCGTCGAGCGCGCGCAGCATCTCCTCGAGCGGGGTCTGATGGTCGACGTGGTGGATGTAGTAGAGGTCGATGTAATCGGTCTGCAGGCGCTTCAGCGAACCCTCGATCTGCTGCTTGATGTGTAGCCGCGACATGCCGGAATCGTTGGGGCGGCTGCCCATCGGATTGAAGAATTTCGAGGCAAGGATGGCGTCCTCGCGCCGGCCCTTCAGAGCCACGCCCAGCATCGTCTCCGACGTGCCGCCGACATAGGAATTCGCCGTGTCGAAGAAAGTCACGCCCGCGTCGAGCGCGGCGTTCACCATCCTGGTCGCACCCGCCTGGTCGGCACCGTTGCCGAAGGTCATGGTCCCCAGGCAGATCTCAGAGACTTTCAGGCCGGAACGGCCGAGATTGCGGTAGTCCATGCGGTTCCCTCCGTCATCCGAGACCAGACTACGCCGCCACGGCGTGACGAAGAAATGACCGTACCTGGAAAAGCGTGTTGACCCGCCCCCTGGGGCCGCCCTCATAAGGCGAGCGGTCAACACCAGATGAGGTCGATCGTGAGCCAGTTCCTGAATGCATCCGACGCCGCCCGGCGTCTCGGCATCTCGACAAAGGCGCTACGCCTCTACGAGGAGCGCGGCTTGCTATCACCCGCACGCTCGGACGCGGGCTGGCGGGCCTATGGGCCAAGGGACCTGGAGCGCGCCTCGGAGATCGTCGCCCTGAGGGCGCTTGGCTTCAGCCTCGCACAGGTGGCGCGCATCCTGAAGGGCGATGCGAGCGGCCTCGAACCGGCGCTGGCCGCCCACGAGGCAACACTCGAAGCGCGCCTGCGCGAGCTGGTCGGGGCCCTGGACGGCGTGCGGGTGCTGCGGGGCGACCTGACCCGCGGCGCGGCGCCCAGCGCGTCCAACCTGGCCCGGACGCTGGCCCCGGCGCCTGGGCTGCAGGTCGCCTTCGAGCTTCCCTGGCCGTGGGGCGGCGAGCCCTTCGAGCTGCGCGACATCCGTCCCCTCACCTATATCACCGGCCCCCTGGGGAGCGGCAAGACGCGGCTGGCTATGCGGATTGCAGACGAACTCGGCGGCGCCTTCCTCGGCCTCGAACGCGCGGCCAACCCGTCGCTGGTGTCGAAGATCGAGCCGACGGTCGCCCTGCTCGTACAGGACGGCGCGACCGACACCCCGGCGCTCCGAGCCCTTCTAACCGGCCTCGAAACGCCAAAGGCCGTTGTCATCGATCTCGTCGAGCAGGGACTGGACAGGGCCACTCAGGAAGCGCTGATCGCCCATCTGCGCCACCGTGGCCCGGGCGCGCCGCCATTGTTCGTGATGACGCGCTCCAGTTCGATCCTCGATCTCGATGCGCTCGGCCCCGACGAGACGGTGCTCTTGTGTCCGGCCAACCACGCGCCGCCGTTCCGCGTCGCGCCCTATCCCGGCACGCCGGGCTACGAGGCGCTGGCCTCCTGCCTCGCCACGCCGGAAGTCCGGGCGCGCACCGAGGGCGTCATTACCGTGCGGCGATGACCGGCTTCAACTTCGAGTACATGGCGTAGTGCCAGTAGGGCCCCCCGTGATCGTCGAGGCCCATGATGTTGTCCTGCATGACATAGGTGAAGTCCTGCGGGGTCGCGGCAACGATCTCGACATTGGCCGGCAGGTTTCGAAGCACGGGGTCGTTTGCCGCGCCGAACATATGCAGCAGGTGGATCTTCTCGGTCGTGCTCGCCGCAATCGCCCGCAGGAGTTCGCTCGACACCCTGTCCACATAGTCGGCAGCGGGTTCCGGCCCCGCGCAGTAGGCCGGATCGAACCTGCAATGCATCGGGATCGTGTCGAGGGCCAATCGGTTGCTCGTGTCGAGCCGCGCGCGGATCACCCTGTCTTTCGGATCGAGTTCGACCTCAGGGAAAGTCGAGGCCATCCAGTCGCGGATGCTGCGCAGCCGTGACGGCGCCGCCACATGGCGTTCCTTGTAATACTGGGCATAGCCCAGGACGATGACGTCGCCGGGGCGGATCTGGTCCTTGATCCGCTGCATCGTTACCAGCGCGTTGGCCCAGGAGTAACCGGCCAGCGCATGGAGCTGCACGGAGGCGCCGGGAAACTCCGTCTGCAGCAGGAAGGCGAAGGTCTGCTGGTCGTTGACACCGTCTCCGAACACATAGGAATCGCCAAGAACGAAGATCCGGCGCGCGGCATCGGCGGGCGCGTTACCGGTGACTCTCGTTCCATCCGTGTTGATCGTCACCACCGCGTCGAGATGCTCGACCTTTCCCTGCCGCATGCCGCTGTAGCGGAAGATGTATCGTCCGGGATTGGCGCGGTAACCCTGCTCGACATCCTCGGCGAAAAAGCCCGCCGGCAAGCGCGTCATGCGCCGGTAGGTCGCCGGATCCGGAAACGACCCGGGCAAGAGCCAGCTCAACCCGGTCCGCAACGCCAGCAGGATCGCCGGCTCCGACGGTGGCCCCGGCAGGGCGGCGATCCTGTCCTTGTTGACGGCGTAGAGGAAGGCCGAGGCGCCGATCTCCAGCGCGACCAGGACGATGGCTACCAGGATCGCGTAGAAGATCGCCTTCTTCGGCCGGCTCACGCGGGGCCCGCCCCTAGAGGCCGAGCATCGCCTTTGCGAGCACGTTGCGCTGCACTTCGGACGAACCACCGTAGATGGTCGTCTTGCGCGTGTTGAAGTAGCGTGGCGAGACGTCGTCGACATATTCGCCGCCGACCGGCACGACGTTGCTGTCGAAGTTGCGCAGTTCCGTGAAGGGCGTGCCGTACCAGCCGACCGCCTCGACCGCGAGCTCGGTCACCTTCTGGCCGACCTCGGTGCCCCGCATCTTCACGACCGAGCCCATGTTGCCCGGCGCGTCGCCGGTCTTGAGGCTGGAATAGAACATCAGCTCGTTCATCTCGATGGCGTCGATCTCCATCTCGACGGCGGCCATCTTCTCGCGCCATTGCGGATCGGCCGACAGCGACTCGCCCTCCTTCATCTGTGTCCTCGACAGCGTTTGGAGATGGCGGAAGGCCTTGCGCAGCCGCGGCCCGAAGGCCTGGCCGCCACGCTCGAACTCGAGCAGGAACTTGGCGTAGGTCCAGCCCTTGTTCTCCTCGCCGACCAGGTTCTCGACCGGGACCTTCACATCGGTGAAGAAGACCTGGTTGACCTCGTGGCGCATCGGCGTGCGCGTGCCATCGACCAGGTAGATCGGGTCGAGCGTGATTCCCGGCGACTTCATGTCGATCAGCAGGAAGGAGATGCCCTCCTGGCGCTTGCCCTCGTTCGAGGTACGGACGAGGCAGAAGATCCAGTCGGCGAAGTGGGCGTTGGTCGTCCAGATCTTCTGGCCGTTCACGACGTAATGGTCACCCTGGCGCTCGGCCTTGGTGCGCAGGCTCGCGAGGTCGGAGCCCGAACCCGGCTCGGAATAGCCCTGGCACCACAGTTCCTCGGCCGCGGCGATCTTGGGCAGGAAACGCTTCTTCTGCGCCTCGCTGCCGAACTTCATCAGGACGGGCGCCACCATCTTGATGCTGAACGACGAGAGATAGGGCGAATCGGCGCGCGCCATCTCCATCTCGAAGATGAATTTCTGCGTCGAGGTCCAGCCCGGCCCACCATACTCCTTGGGCCAGTTGGGGCAGAGCCAGCCCTTGCTGGCCAGCTTCTTCTGCCATTGCACGAGCCGCTCCTTGGAGACGTGGCTGCTGCGGCTACGGCGGCTTTCCTCCGCCACTTCCGGCGGCATGTTGGCCGCGATCCACTCTCGCACTTCCTGCTGGAAGGCCAGTTCCTGATCGTTGAAGGCTAGACGCATGGTTTCTCTCCTGACCCCTCCGCCCCTTCGGGGCACCTCCCCATTTGAATGGGGAGGCGGGGAAACTTCATTGCCTCCCCATTCAAATGGGGAGGTGGCGCGTAAGCGACGGAGGGGTCAGAGCCCCAGCATCACCTTCGACATGATCCCGCGCTGCACTTCCGACGAGCCGCCGTAGATCGTCATCTTGCGGCCATTGAAGTAGCGCGGCGCCAGCACGTCGGCGCCCTCGGGGCCGATCGGCTCGATGTTGGCGTTCCAGGCGCGCTGCTCGGGGAACGGCTGGCTGTAGTAGCCCGCGGCCTCGACGGCGTATTCTTGGACCTGCTGCATCACCTCGGTGCCGCGCAGCTTGATCATCGACGAGAGCGGGCCCGGATTCTGGCCGGCCGCGAGCTTGGAATAGAACTCCTGTTCGAACATCTCGAGACCGGAAATCTCGATGTCCATGCGGGCGAGCTTCTCGCGCCAGGCGGAGTCGGCCATGATCGAATCGTCGCCTTCCGGCATCGACTGGGCGAGACGCTTCAGCCGCTCGAAACCCGAGCGCAGGCGCGGGCTGTACGGATTGCCGCCGCGCTCGAACTCGAGCAGGTACTTGGCGTAGGTCCAGCCCTTGTTCTCTTCGCCCACCCGGTTCTCGACCGGCACCTTCACGTCGGTGAAGAAGACCGAGTTTACTTCCTGCGTGCCGGCGCGGTTGCCATCGGCGGTGATGATCGGCTCGACCGAAATGCCCGGCGTCTTCATGTCGATCAGCAGGAAGGAGATGCCCTCCTGCGGCTTGCCCTCGTTCGAGGTGCGCACCAGGCAGAAGATCCAGTCGGCGGTTTGGGCGAGAGTCGTCCAGGTCTTCTGGCCGTTCACGATGTAGTAATCGCCCTCGCGCACCGCCTTGGTGCGCAAGCTCGCGAGGTCGGAGCCCGAGCCCGGCTCGGAATAGCCCTGACACCAGATCAGGTCGGAGTTCAGCATCGGCGGCAGATGGCGCGCCTTCTGCTCGGCCGAGCCGTACTTCATGATCACGGGCGCGCACATCTTGGGGCCGAAGGGCGAGGTGCCGGGCGCGCCGGCCTTCGCCATCTCCATCTCGAAGATGTACTTCTGCGTCGTGGTGAAGCCGGGACCGCCGAATTCCTTGGGCCAGCCGGTGCAGAGCCAGCCCTTCTTGGCCAGCCGCTTCTGCCAGTCGATCAGCCGTTCCTTCGGCATGTAGGCGTTCCGGCCGACCTTGATCTCGCCCACGATCTCGGGCGTCAGGTTCTCCTTCAGCCAGTCGCGCACTTCACTCTGGAAGGCGAGTTCTTCCTTGCCGAACGTCAGGTCCATTGGGGGCTCCTCATTTGCGGCGGAAGGTACCGCGCCGGGTTCCGGCGCGTAAAGCGTGCGATACACTGTTCCGCAGCGCGTACAGTTCCAGGAAGGCCGATGTCCCCACCCGTCCAACCCGTCGTCAGCGACGAGAAGCTCCCGGCAACCGCAGAAATCGTGGTGATCGGCGCCGGCATCGCCGGCAGCACGGCCGCCTATTGGCTGGCGAAACGCGGCCACCGGGTCGCATTGCTCGACAAGGGCGTGATCGGTGGTGAACAAACCAGCCGGAACTGGGGCTGGTGCCGCCAGCAGCATCGCGACCTGCGTGAGCTGCCGCTTGCCATGAAGAGCCTGGAAATCTGGGGCGACCTGTCTCGCGAACTCGGCGCCGAGACCGGCTTTCGCCGTACCGGCCTCACCTACGTCACCGATCGCCCTGGCGATTTCGCCCAGTGGGAGGAGTGGACGCTCAAGGCCCGCGAGTACCAGATGCACAGCCGGGTACTGAGCCCTGTGGAGGCGAAGGAACTCACGCCCGGCAGTGCCGGCGACTGGATCGGCGGCGTGTATTCGCCCACCGACGGCCGCGCCGAGCCGTCGCTGGCCGGGCCAGCCATCGCCGAGGGCGCGCGCAAGCACGGCGCCACGCTGCACCAGAATTGCGCTGCACGTGGGCTCGATATCGAAGCCGGCAAGGTCGCCGGTGTCACTACCGAGAACGGGATCATCCGCACGCAGACCGTGCTGCTCGCGGGCGGCGCGTGGAGCTCCCTCTTCTGCCGCCGCCACGGTCTGCGGCTGGCCCAGGCCAGCGTGCGCTCGACGTCCTTTTCCACGATGGCGGCGCCCGAGGTGACCGGTGGTGGCCTGTCGATGCCCGACGTCACGATCCGACGCCGCCTCGACGGCGGCTATACGGTCGGCCTGGGCGGCCGCGGCCTTGTCGAGCTGTCGCCGCAGGGCCTGCTCTACGCCCGCCAGTTCTGGCCTACTTTCAAGAAACGCCGCACCGGACTCACGTTCGGCATCGGCCGTTCCTTTCTCGAAGGGCCGGAATCCTTCGCCAACTGGTCGTTCGACCTGGAATCGCCTTTCGAGCGTCAGCGGACGCTCGATCCCGCCGCCGATCCGGTGCTGGTCGAACGCGGCCTGACGCGCCTCGCCGATCACTATCCGGCGCTTAAGGGCCTGAAGGTGGCGCACGCCTGGGGCGGGCTGATCGATTCGACGCCCGATGGCATCCCGGTGATCTCCGCCGTCGATCCCCTGCCCGGCCTCTTCCTCTCGACCGGCTATACCGGCCACGGCTTCGGCATCGGTCCCGGCGCGGGCCGGCTGGCCGCCGACCTCATCGCCGGCGACCCGCCGATCGTCGATCCCACGCCGTTCCGCTACAGCCGCATGATCGACGGCACCGACCTCGGCGCGCCGGGGATGATGTAGCCGCGCCCGCGGCTCAGGCGACCTTCTTGCCCAGGTGCGGGAACATCGCGAGCTTGGCCGCCTCGTCCATCTCGGCCTTGAACGTGTGCTTGTCCTTGAGGGCCAGCGCACGGACCGCCGCCGGCCTCGCGTTGATCTCGGCGAGGTGACGCTGGACGTTGGGGAACTGCTTCGGCGCCTCGGGCCCGAGCACGAACGGGATCAGCCGCGACCAGCCCCACACCGCCATGTCGACGATGCTGAAAGCGTCGCCGCACATGAACTGCTGCTTAGCCAGCCGCGCCTCGAGGATGCCCCAGTGGCGCTGGGCCTCGAACGTGTAGCGGTTCACCGCGTATTCCTTGGGCTCCGGTGCGAAGTTGCGGAAGTGCACGGCCTGGCCGGAATAAGGGCCGACGCCCGACGCCACGAACATCAGCCAGGACAGCATCTCTCCCCGCTTGGGCGCCATGAACTTGCCGGTCTTCTCCGCGAGGTAGAGCAGGATCGCATTACTGTCGAACACCGTCTCGCCGCCGTCGACGATGGCCGGGACCTTGGCGTTGGGATTGATCGCCAGGTATTCTGGCGAGTGCTGCTCGCCCTTGCGCGTATCCACCGGCACCAGCTCGTAGGGCAGGCCCATCTCTTCGAGGCAGAGCGCCACCTTCATCGGGTTCGGCGCCATGTTGTAATAGAATTTGATCATCACACTCTCCGTTACTCGGCACTCTCTACCACGGATCGTCACTCCGCCTTGGCGCCCGATTGCTTGATGATGGGATCCCAGAAGGCCATCTGATCGTCGTAGAATTTCCTGGCCTCCTCGGGCGTCGACTGGACCAGCTCGATGGCGAGTTCGTCGGCCTTCTTCATCATGTCGGGCTGCTTGAGCGCCTGGTTGAAGGCGGCGTTCAGCCTGTCGATGATCGGCCGCGGCGTCTTGGCCGGCGCGTAGACCGCGTACCAGGTGTTGATGGCGTAATCGAAGCCCGTGGACTCCTTGATCGTCGGCACGTCAGGCAGCTGCTTCAGCCGCTGGTCGGAGGCGACGCCGAGCACGCGCACCTTGCCGCCGTCGATGAAGCCCTTGCTCGACTGCAGCGTATCGATCTGGAAGCCGTGCCGGCCGGCGATCATGTCGACCATGCCGGGCGCCGAGCCGCGATAGGGCACGTGCAGCGCATCCCCGCCGGCCCGGGTGGCGAACAGGTAGCTCGCGAGATGGATCATCCCGCCGTTGCCCGACGACGCGTAGGAATACTTGCCCGGATCCTTGCGCAACATGCCGACGAGTTCGGGCGTCGTCTTCGCGCCGTCCATCGGCGCCAGCAGGATCAGCGGCACGCTGGCGACATAGGCGATGGCGGAAAGCCCGTTCACCGGATCGTAGCCCAGCGCCTTGCCATAGAGCGCCGGCGCCATCGCCATGGTCGAGGCGCTGAACAGGATCGTGTAACCGTCGGGCTTGGCGTCCGCGACCATGGCGGTGCCGATATTGCCGGTCGCGCCCGGCTTGTTCTCGACCACCACCTGCTGGCCCAGGATTTCGGAGACCCGGGGCGCGAGCAGGCGCCCGACCACATCTGTGGGCCCGCCGGCGGCGAAGGCGATGATCATGCGGATCGGCTTGTCGGGATAGGTCTGCGCCGCGGCAGGCGCTGCCAGGACCGTCGCTGCGAGCGCCCCAAGCGCGCCCCGTCGAGTGAACGCCATCGTTTCCCCCTTTGTCGGACTTTTGCCGTCGAGTTTAGGGCGGTGCAGGCGGCGTGCAATGGAGGCCGGTCGCGTGGCGAACCTGCGCCTCGCGAAGAGCGATTGAAGGCCAGGCGACGGCGGGTGACCTCGCCAACCTCGCCCAGGCGGGGGCACAGCTCCTGATGCTGGAAACCCGCGAGGTCTGACCGACGATCGAGACGCCCGGCGTGCGCCTCATGTAAAGATGCGCGCGCCGCTCATCTTGGCGGCGAAATCCAGGGTGGTGTCGTTGTCGGATAAGCAGGAGACGGCCGTCGACAATGCCTCGTTGTCGGCATTGCAGGACGCCCTTACGCAGGGCCGCGTCACGTCGACCGATCTGACGCGGGCCTACCTGGCCCGCATCGAGGCCTATGACCGGAAGGGGCCTGGCCTGAACGCCGTGCGAGTGACCAATCCCGACGCCCTGTCGATCGCCGCCGGCCTCGACGCCGTGAAGCCGTCGGCCAGCCAGCCTCTCGCTGGGCTGCCGGTCCTGGTGAAGGACAATATCGCCACCGGTGACCGGCAGCCCACGACCGCGGGCTCCCTGGCCCTCGACGGCGCCCATGCCAAGGACGACGCACCCGTGATCAAGAGGCTGCGCGAGGCCGGCGCGGTGATCCTCGGCAAGGCCAATCTCACCGAGTTCGCCAACGTCCTCGCGATCGGCATGCCGTCGGGCTACAGCTCGATCGCAGGCTATGTGCGCAATCCGTATTCGCCCCGGCTTATGGACGATCACGCGCCGGTCGTCCTGCCCGGCGGGTCGAGTGCCGGTTCTGCCGTCGCGGTCGCGGCAGGCCTCTGCGCCGCGGCGATCGGCACCGAGACTTCGGGCTCGCTGCTCAGCCCCGCCACTCAGAACGGTCTCGTCACGGTGAAGCCGACGGTCGGCCTGGTCAGCCGCAGCGGCATCCTCCCGATCTCGCACAGCCAGGATACGGCCGGCCCCCTCACCCGCACGGTCCGCGACTCCGCGATCCTGCTGAACGTGCTCGCGGCACGCGACCCAGACGATCCGGCGACGCACTCCCTGCAGCGGCCGGACGATTATACGGCCGGGCTCGACAAGGACGGCCTGAAGGGCGCGCGCATCGGCGTCCCCAGCGATCCCGAGGATCCTCTCAACGATCCCTTCTTCGGGCCGCTCAGCTCCCGCGGCAAGCAGGTGATGGCCGACGCGATCGCGGTGCTGGAAGACCTCGGCGCCACCGTCGTGCGCGCCGCCCTTCCGCCGATCGCCTGGATCGGCGGCCCGGGCACCACGATGGCGGTGCTCAACCGCAATCCGTTCAGCCCGCTGAAGGGGACCGCCGGCAACGCCTCCCTCGTCTTCCTCTATGAACTGAAGCGCGACCTCAATCTCTACCTGCGCGACTGGGCGACCCGCACCGAGATGAAGACGATGGCCGACATCGTGGCCTTCAATGCGGCCAATGCCGACAAGGCGTTGCGCTACGGGCAGGACCTGTTCCTGGCGGCGGACGCCACACGGGGTGACCTGTGGGAGGCGGAATACAAGTCGGCACGCGCCATGGACCTGGCGGCGGCCCGGAATGGCATCGATGCCTATATGAGCCGCCACCGACTCGATTCCGTGGTGTTCCCGGGCGCGAGTGGCGCCGCGGTCGCCGCCAAGCCGGGCTATCCCAGCGTGCAGGTACCCGCCGGCTTCATCTCGGGCGTCGGTACCGCCGAAACGCCCGACTATCCGCTCGGCCTCACCTTTACCGGCCGCGCCTGGAGCGAGGCCACGCTGCTGCGGTTTGCCCACGCCTACGAACAGGCCACGAACATTCGCCGTCCGCCGCCGGACTTGCCCGCGCTGTAGCCGATGGGCGCGAGCGCCAGCTTTACCGAATTTCTGAGCGAGCAACTGGCGCCGCTTGGCAGAATCACGATGCGGCGCATGTTCGGCAAGACCGGCGTGTTCTGCAACGGGCTGATGCTGGGCATCGTCAGCGACGACACGCTCTATCTGAGGGTCGACGACCAGAACCGAGCCTCATTCAAGGAAGCCGAGGCCGCACCGCCGCTCAGCTACGTGAAGAAGGGCCTAACGATCGACCTCGCCTATTGGCCCTTGCCCGACCGCCTGCTCGACGAACCCGACGAATTTCTGGCCTGGGCTCGCGCGGCGCTGGCTGCCGCGCGCCGCGTCGCGGCAACGCGAGAAAGATCCGGCAAGAGAAGCCCCACCAGCCCGCGACGCACTTAAACCGCGATCACCACGCCGTCATGGCCGGGATCGGCCCCGCCATCGAGGCCGTCCTCGTGGATGCGGATGCCGTGGACGGCGGCGAAGCCGAAGCCGTAGGGGCTGCGGACGACCGGATAGCCCAGCGCCTGCAGCTCGCGCTCCACCCGGCCCTGGATGCGGTTGGAGATGTCGATCGCGTCCGAGGTCGCCGAGAAGCGCGGCGCGCTGACCGCCTCGACCATGGTCATGTTGAAATCGAGCGCGTTCAGGATGACGTGCAGCACGCCCATGGCGATCTGCGTGGCGCCGGGCGCGCCGATGATCAGGTGTGGCTTGCCGTCCTTGAAGAGGATCGACGGCACGACCGAACTGAAGCGCGCCTTGCCGGGCGCGATCGAGCCGGCGCGACCGGGGCGCGGGTCGAACACGCCCATGCAGCCATTGTACATGAAGCCCAGGCCCGGCGTGATCACGCCCGAGGGCATGCCCAGCGAATGGGTCATGGTGAAACAGTTGCCGTCCTTGTCGAGGACGGAGATGTGCGTCGTGTCCTTCGACACAGCGCCCGAATTGAAGCGCGTGACGCTGGCCTTCTCGCCACGCGCGATCTCGGCCGCCATCGCCTTGGCATAGGCCTTGGAAGTCAGCTCCCCGACCGGGACGGTGACGAACTTCGGATCGCCGACCTTGGCATCCTTGTCGATCGTCGCTCGCTTCATAGCCTCGGCCACGATGCGCAGATGCTCGGATGAGCCGTGCTCCAGCGCGCCGATGTCGAAGTTCTCGAGGATGTTCAGCATCTCGATCAACATCACGCCGCCGCCCGGCGGCTGGTTGGTTGAGACCCTGTAGCCGCGATAGTCGCCCCACAGCGGCTCGTTGCGGACGGTTCTCCACGCCTTGAGATCCTCGATCGACAGCAGCGCATCGTTCTTCTTCATATCGTCGGCGATCGCATGAGCGATTTCGCCCGAGTAGAAGACGTCGGCCCCGCCCTTGGCGATGGCGCGCAGGGTCTGGCCGTAGTCGCGGTTGACCACGCGGTCGCCCACGCGCTTCGGCACACCATCAGGGCGGCAGTAGAGTTCGCGCGCGGCCGGCGTGAATCCGGTGCGCTCGAAGTTCGGCGCGCGGCCGAAGGCGCCGTCATCGGCCCACCAGAAATGGACATGGGGGCGCACGGTCCAGCCGTTCTCGGCCCAGTGGATCGCCGGTTCGACGATGCGCGACCAGGGCAGGCTGCCATGCTCCTTGTGCGCGTCGTAGTACATCTTGAGATTGGCCGGCGCGCAGATCGACTGGTAGCCGATGTCGTTGACCCGCCCTTTCAGGATGAAGCCGTAGCCGTCGCGCGCCTCGCTCTCGATCAGGTTGGCCCACATGTCGGGCCGCGCCGCAAGCGGTGCCGGCGCATGGGCGTCGATATAGCCGTGGAACTTCTTGCCCGGCATGTAGATGCCGCAGGAGCCGAAGCCTGCGATACCGCACATCTGCGGATCGACCACACCCTGCACCAGCGCGCAAGCGATGCCCGCATCCACGGCATTGCCGCCCTCGCGCAGCACGTCCGCACCGGCCTCAGTCGGCTCGGGCTGTGGGGCCACGATCATCGCCTGCTTCCTGTACCGCACGTCGCTTCCTCCAACTCGTTCGTTGACGCAACTCAATCCCAACCGTTGCGCTTGCGCAATATCGCGGTCGAGGGCGCCAGGGCGAGCCCCTTGCCCTGCACCGTCGGCAGCCACTCCGCGAGCGCCTGCAGGGTCGAATCGTGCGGATGGCCGATCGCCACAACGAAGCCCTGGCGCCGCGCCACTGCTTCGGATTCGGCGAGTTTGCGTCGTACCGCCTCGACCGTGTCCTCGTCGTCGAGGAAGACGTGGCGCACGATCGACGGCACGCCGATCTCCTGCGCCGTCTGGTCGCCCACCGACTGCGGGCTCGTCCGCGAATCGAGGAACATCAGGCCGCGCGGCTTGAGCTGGCGCATCACCAGTTCCATGTCCGGCCGGTTGGCCGTGAAACGGCTGCCCATGTGATTGTTGATGCCGACATAGCCCCCGAAGCTCTCCAGCGCGACCAGCAGCTTCTGGCGCAGCTCGGCGTCGGACATCGACACCGTCAGCGCACCCGGCCCGGGATCGTTGCGGCCGTTGGGCTCCATCGGCATGTGCAGCATCAACTCGTGGCCTCGCGCCCGCGCTGCCCGCGCCTGCTCGGGCAGATCCTTCGCATAGGGCAGGAACGACATGGTCATAGGCCCGGGCAGTTCCCAGGCGCGTCTCGAGCGCGCGCGGTCGAGGCCCACATCGTCGATCACGATTGCCACCAGCGGGCGACTCTTCAGATCGCGGAACGGCACCGCGTTGCGGCGCCACGTCTGTTCCGCTGGAAACGCGACGGCGACCTTCTTGACCGGCGGCTTTTCCTCGAGGGTAGGCATGGGCTTGCCGGGCTCGGCCTCGGTATATTTCGGGAAATCCGGCAGTTCCTCGATGCGCGCGTAACGCGGCGCCATCGCCGGCCCCGTCGTCGCGGCGCTGCGCTTCATGTCGTCCAGCGTGTCGCGCGCCACGCGCTCGCCGCCGCGGAGGTCGAAGCGCTCGGCGATCCAGTAACCGCCGAAGACGCTTCCGAAGAACAACAGGACGACGGCAACGATGATGGATGACCATCGATGCTCTGCCGCCCAAGCAGAAAACCTTTGGAAACGGGCGCGAAGGCGATCCGCGGGGCCAGGCGGCCGTTTCGGACTCCTTCTGTTCGTCTTCCCGCTTCTGTTCTTCCTCGACGCCATCTGAGAGTTATGCCTTAACCTATTGGCCTGAGCCACTATTTGGCCTCAATCGAAGGCGCCCAGCGACTTCACGACCCGGATGTCGGGCTCGCCGGAGCGGCCGCTCTCGCGGCGGAAGCCGACCTGCTTGGCGAGGTCGAGCATCTTGCGGTTCTCCCGCAGCACATGACCGACGACCCGCTTCACGCCGCGCGACTTGCCGTAGTGCAGCACGTGCCGTAGCAGCAGCTCCCCGTAGCCGCGGCCCTGGCGATCGGACGCGACGGTGAGCGCAAATTCGGCCTGCTGGAAATCCGGATCGGCGACGAGGCGGCCGACTCCGACCATCTCGTCGCCATCGAGCAGCACGAACGCCATCTCGCGGTCGTAGTCGATCTGGGTCAGCCTCGCCGCGAGTTCGTGGCTGAGTTCGCGCATCGGCCCGAAGAAGCGCATGCGCACGTCCTCGGGAGTCAGCCGGCGCGTGAAGTCCTGCAGCGTGGGTTCGTCGTCGGGCCGGATCGGACGGATCCGCAGCTTCTCATCGCCATGCTCGATCTCGGCCTCGAGTTCCACCGGATAAGGGCGGATGGCGAAGCGAGCCGCCCTCTCCTGCCCCTTCTTCGGATGGTTCACCACGATGCGCGCATCGAGCGCGATCACGCCGTCGGCGTCGGCCAGCAGAGGATTGATGTCGAGCTCGGCGATCTCTCCAACATCGGCGATGAGCTGCGACAGGCGCACCATGGCCGCGCCCACCGCCTCCCGGTCGGCCGGGGCGCGGTCGCGAAAGCCGCGCAGCAGGCGATCGACGCGGGTGCGGCTCAACGCATCCTCGGCCAGCACGGGATCGAGCGGCGGCAGTGCCAATGCCTTGTCGTCGATCACCTCGGCGGCCACGCCGCCATGGCCCACCAGCAGGATCGGTCCGAAGACCGGATCCTCGGCGGCGCCCAGGATCAACTCGACGGCATGCGGGCGGCGGATCATGGGTTGGACCACGAAGCCGTCGATCCGCGCCTTGTTGGCCATGACCAGAAGCTTGCCGGTCATCTCGCGGACGGCATCGAGCACGGCCTGCTCGGACGCCAGGTCGAGCGAGACGCCGCCGACGTCGCTCTTATGCGTGATGTCGCGCGACAGCAGCTTCACGGCGACGGGGAAGCCAATTCGTACTGCAATGGCCGCCGCCTCGGCGGCGTCGCGCGCGATCTCGGTCGGGACGACCGGGATGCCATAGGCCGCCAGGACCCGCTTGGCCTCCGGCTCGGTGAGAACCTTGCGCTTTTCGGCCAGCGCCCCCTGCACGATCGACCGGACGAGCGCCGTATCGGACCGCAGATCCGGCACGGACGGCGGCGTGCGCTGCAGGGCACGCTGGCCGCGGCGATACTCGACGATGTGCATGAAGCCTCGGACCGCGCGCAACGGCGTGTCGTAGGCGGGAATACCTGCATCGTGCAGCACGTCCCGTCCGGCCTGGGCCTCGCGCCCGCCGATCCAGCAGCCGATCACCGGCACGACCTTGCGGCCGGCGGCGCCCGTGATCGCGCGCGCCGCGTCGATCGACGAGGTCAGCGACGTCGGCACGTTCATGGCGAGGACGGCGCCGACACCGCGATCGTCGGCCAGCCCGTCGAGGGCGGCGGCATAACGTGGCCCGTCGGCATCCCCCACAATGTCGACCGGATTGGCGCGCGACCATCTCATCGACATCTGCTTGTCGAGCCGCGCGATGGTCGTCGGCGATAGCGTGGCCATTTCACCGCCTTCGTCGATCAGCAGGTCGGTGGCGATGATTCCCACACCGCCGCCGTTCGTCAGGATCGCCAGGCGCTCGGTGCGCGGGGCGATGCTGTGGCCCAGTGTCTCGGCCGCGTCGAAAAGCTCGCCGAGCCCCAGCACCCGCACGAGGCCTGCGCGGGCGAAAGCCGCGTCGTAGACGGCGGCCGATCCCGCCATGGAGCCGGTGTGCGACGCCGTCGCCTGCGCGGCCGCGGCATGACGGCCGCCCTTGAGCACGATCACCGGCTTGATGCGAGCCACGCCGCGCGCCGCCGACATGAACTTGCGCACCTGGGTAATGCCCTCGACGTACATCAGCACCGCGCGCGTATCTGAGTCGCGGGCCAGCATGTCGAGCACGTCGCCGAAATCGACGTCGGCCATGTCGCCCATCGAGATCAGGTGCGAAAAGCCGATGCCCTGCGCCACGCCCCAGTCGGCGAGGCCGGCCAGCACGGCGCCTGACTGGGCGACCGCGGCGATGCGTCCGGCCTTGAACCGGGTCGGGCCGAAGCTCGCGTTCAGGCCCAACCGCGGGGCGGCGTAGCCGATGCAGTTCGGGCCGATGATGCGCAGCAGATAAGGCTGCGCCGCGCGCAGCAGACGCTGGCGCCACTGCGCATTGACCGAGGCGGCATCGGGACCGTTGCCAGGGCCGGAACTGATCACCACGGCAGCCCGCGTCCCCGCCTCGCCCAGCGCCACGATCAGGCCCGGAACGGTCGCTGCCGGCGTCATGATCACGGCGAGGTCAGCCGGCGCCGGCAAGTCCGACACCTTGCGGAAGACCGTCCGGCCCGCAATCGTACCGCCCTTGCGGTTCACGAGGTGGATCTCGCCCTGGAAGCCGCCGGCCAGCACGTTGCGCGTGACGGCGGCGCCGACGGAACCGGGGCGTTCGGTGGCGCCGATCATGACGACCGAGCGCGGGGACATTAGTCTATCGAGATTGCGGGTCGACATACCCCTAGAAGAGCGCCGGACCGTTCATCAGCACAAGCCCTGAAACGATCACGAACGCCGCAGCCACCCGCCGGCCGCCGAATGGCTCGCCGAGCACCAGGGTGCCGATCAGCGCGCCGAACAGCACCGACGTCTCGCGCAGCGCCGCGATATGGGCCATCGGCCCCAGCGCCAGCGCATAGATCGCGATGCCGTAGCCGACATTGGCGATCACGCCGCCGCCGACCCCGCGATACCAGGTCCTCTTCATGTGAGACCACACGGTCGCCGGCCGCTTCCAGAAGGCCAGCACCAGCAGCCAGGGCCCCTCGAGCACAGCCAGCCAGGCAATGTAGGAGATGCGATGCTCCAGCGTCTCGCCGGCCGCGCGCACGCCCATGCCGTCGGAAATGATGTAGCCCGCGATGGTGACGCCCGTCAGCACGGCGAACAGGGTTGCGAGCCCGTGACGGCTGCCCGGTTTCGGCACGATGTTCTTCAGCGGCAGCGCCAGCGCCACCAGGCCGAAGCTCAACAGGAACACGCCGATGATGTCCTGCGTCCTGAGATGCTCGCCGATCACCCGGCCCGAAACCAGGGCGACCAGCAGCGGCCCCAGGCCGCGCGCGATCGGGTAGGTGTGGCTGAGATCGCCGTAGGAATAAGCTTTCAAGAGGAAGAAGTAATAGGCGACGTGGATCGCGACGGAGAGGATGAGGAACTTCCAGGCGCCCGGTTCGATCATCGGCACGAAGGGCACGATGCAGAGACCCATGACGGTGCCGGTGGTCATGATCAGGCCGAAGGTCGCGAGGCGGTCCGACTGATCCGCTTTGAGGATGGCGTTCCAGGTGGCGTGCATCAGCGCTGCTGCCAGCAGCAGCGCGACGATCAGGGGCTCGACGACCAAGGGGGCTACTTTCTTCTTGTTGCTCTAAACCTACGCCCGTGCCCAAGATCGAGAAAGGGCGGAAACGAGAACGAGGCATGCGATGACGATCGAAGCGTACAAGGCGGCGCGCGAATTCCTCCTGGCCCACCGCGGCGACTACGCGACGGCCTATCGCGATTTCCGCTGGCCGCAGATGGAGCAATTCAACTGGGCGCTCGACTGGTTCGACGGCGAGCTGGCGCGCGGGGAACTTGCCCACCGGCCGGCACTGAAGATCGTCGGCGACGGCGCCGCAAGCCTGACCTTCGCTGAATTGTCGGAGCGCTCCAATCGCGTCGCCAACGGATTGCGGGCGCTCGGCGTCAAGCGCGGCGACCGCATGTTGCTGATGCTGGGCAACGTGGCGCCGCTCTGGGAAGTCATGCTGGCAGCCATGAAGCTCGGTGCCGTCGTCATTCCGGCGACGACGCTGCTGACGCCGGTCGATCTGGCCGACCGTTTCGAGCGCGGTCGCGCGCGCCATGTCGTGGCCGCCGCTGGCGAGGCTGCGAAGTTCGACGGCTTCGATCCCTCCCTGACGCGCATTGCCGTCGGCGACGCGCCGGCCGGCTGGCACGCCTATTCGAAGCTACTCGACCATCCGGCCGAGTTCACACCGGACGGACCCACCCGGGCCGACGATGCGATGCTGCTCTATTTCACGTCGGGCACGACCGCGAAGCCCAAGCTCGTCCTGCATTCCCATCGCAGCTACCCGGTGGGCCACCTCAGCACGATCTTCGTGCTGGGGCTGCGGCCCGGGGACATTCACCTCAACATCTCCTCGCCGGGCTGGGCCAAGCATGCCTGGAGCTGCTTCTTCGCGCCGTGGATCGCGGGCGCCACGATCTTCATCGCCAACCAGCCGCGCTTCAACGCGCGCTACCTGCTCGACGCCATCGTCGCCAACAAAGTGACCACGCTCTGCGCGCCGCCGACCGTGTGGCGCATGTTGATCCAGGAGGACCTCAAATCCTGCAAGACCTCGTTGCGCGAAGTGCTGGCCGCCGGTGAGCCGCTGAACCCCGAGGTGATCGAGCAGGTCGAGAAGGCCTGGGGCCTGACGATCCGCGATTTCTACGGCCAGACCGAGACCACCACCCAGGTCGGCAATCCGCCCGGCCAGCCGATCAAGGCCGGCTCGATGGGCCGCCCCCTGCCCGGCTACCGGATCAGGTTGCTCGATGCCGACGACAAGGATGCCGAGGAAGGCGAAATCTGTATCGACCTCGCGCACCGGCCGGCCGCGCTGATGCAGGGCTACCAGCAGGATGACGGCTCGATCATGCCCCTCACCGGCGCCGTGTACCGCACGGGCGACGTCGCGTCGCGCGATGCCGACGGATACCTGACCTACGTCGGCCGCGCCGACGACGTGTTCAAGGCGTCGGACTACCGGATCAGCCCCTTCGAACTGGAAAGCGTGCTGATCGAGCATCCGGCCGTGGCCGAAGCGGCGGTGGTACCGGCCCCCGACGCGATGCGGCTGGCCGTCCCCAAGGCGTACATAACCCTCACGGCCAGCGGCAAGCCTGACCGTGCCACCGCCCTCTCGATCTTCCAGCATCTGCGCGGCCGCCTCGCGCCCTTCAAGCGCGTCCGCCGCCTCGAATTCGCCGAGTTGCCCAAGACCATCTCCGGCAAGATCCGCCGCGTCGAACTGCGCCGCGACGAGGAAAAGCGGGCGGCCGGGAACGAGCGCGGCCCGGGCGAATTCCGGGAGGAGGACTTCCCGGAACTGGCCAAGTAGCAAGGATCCCTCACTCCGTTCGGGATGACACCACATTCTTGGTCCACGCACGCGTGTCATCCCGAGCACAACGAGGGGATCCTTGCTCCGATTGTCGGCCAGGGAGGGCCTATGAGAGCAAGTGCCGACCGGGTACAATGCCCCTATGCTCCTCCTGATCGATAACTACGACAGCTTCACCTACAACCTCGTCCACTTCCTGGGCGACCTCGGCGCGCGCTGTGTCGTGCATCGCAACGACCAGATCACGGTCGACGAGGCGTTGGCGCTGAAGCCGGCGGGCATCGTGCTCTCGCCCGGCCCCTGCACGCCCAACGAGGCCGGCATCTGCATGGACCTGATCCGCGCCGCCGCGAAGGAACAGGTGCCCCTGTTCGGCGTTTGCCTCGGCCATCAGGCGATCGGCCAGGTATTCGGCGGCCATGTCGTACGGGCGCCCGAGCCGATGCACGGCAAGCTCTCGGGTGTCGCCCACAGGAACCAGAGTGTCTTCGAGGACGTTCCCTCGCCCTTCCAAGCGACGCGGTATCACTCGCTGATCGTCGATCGGAAGGACTTCCCGAAGGACCTCGAGATCACGGCCGAGACCGGCGACATCATCATGGGCCTGCGCCACCGGACCCTGCCGATCCATGGCGTGCAGTTCCATCCCGAGAGCATCGCGTCGGAACACGGCCACAAGATCCTCGAGAACTTCCTCAAGATCGCGGGCGACCATCCGAGCCAGCAGAGCAAGAAAAAGGCGGCCTGACCCGCCGAAAGGAAACGCCATGATCGATCGCCGCACGCTTGTCCTCTCGCTGGCGGCGACCGCCGCGTCTCCTCAAACCTTCGCGCAGGCATGGCCCGCGAAGCCGATCCGCATCATCGTGCCGTTCCCAGCCGGCCAGGCGACCGATATCCTGGCGCGCATGATGGCGGAGCAGCTGACGAAGGCGCTGGGCCAGCAGGTGATTGCGGAGAACCGGCCCGGCGCCGGTGGCCAGATCGGCGCCGATGTCGCGGCCAAGGCGGCGCCCGACGGCTACACGCTGCTGATGGTGACGATCTCCACCCACGGGATCAGCCCGGCGCTCTATCCGAAGCTGCCGTATGACCCGCAGAAGGACTTCGCGCCGATCGCCAATATCGGGCTGACGCCCCAAGTGTTGATGACAGGCCTGAAGAGCGGCATCACCTCGGTCGCCGATCTCGTCGCCAAGGCCAAGGCCGGCGCCGATCTCAACTACGGCTCGTCCGGCAATGGGTCCGCCAGCCATCTTGCCGTCGAGATGCTGAAGAGCGCGGCCGGCATCAAGCTCACGCATGTGCCGTTCAAGGGCAATGCGGACGCCCAGCTGGCGCTGCAGAGCGGCGACATACAGCTCCTGTCCGATGCCGTGCCGGGTGCGGTCGGGCCGGTGAGGTCAGGCAAGGTGAAGGCGATCGGCATCGCCGACGAACGCCGCTCGCCCTTCCTTCCTGACGTGCCGACCGTTGCCGAACAGGGACTCTACGGCGTCGTCGCCGTCGGCTGGATCGGCCTCTCCGCGCCCGCGAAGACGCCCGAGCCGATCCTCGACAAGCTCAGTGCCGAGGTGATGCGCATTCTCAAGGATCCGGAAGTTTTGGAAAAGATGAAGAGCCTGTCCTTCGTCCCGGCCAAGGAATCGCGCCAGGAGTTCGAGGCTTACATCGCCATCGAGAACACGAAATGGCGGAAGATCATCCGAGATGCGGACGTGAAGATCGAGTGACCAGCATTCCCCAAAACGGCCGATATATTGATTAATTTCAATATATTGCGCGACTTCTCTAAAGTTAAGGAGCGACCCCGAAGCCTGCCCTTGTGACCGCCTTCGTGATGGCGGCGACGTCGGCGTCGGGCGGGAGACGCATCTCCCCGCTCTTGAGATCGACGGAGAGAGGCACGGTGCCCGCGCCGGTGGCGGCACGGGTGACGGCCTTTACGCAGCCGTCGCAATCCATGCCGGTGACCTTGAGGATGAGTTCTTGAGCCATGTGATATAGCTTCGCGCCGGCCGGTCCAGCCGGCAAGAGGCAAAAAGCGCGGAGTTTTGGGGTGAGCGGCGACATCGACGATTTTCGCGGCCTTCTGGCCAAGGTGGGCAACGGTGAGACGCTCGGGATCGACGAGGCGGAGCGCGCCTTCGACATCATGACCTCCGGCGACGCGACTCCTGCCCAGATGGGGGCCTTCCTGATGGGCCTGAAAGTCCGCGGCGAGACCGCCGAGGAACTGGCGGGCGGTTCGAGGGCACTGCGGGCCAAGGTGCTGCGCGTGAAGGCCCCCGAAGGCACCATCGACATCGTGGGCACCGGTGGGGACCATCACGGCACCTATAACGTCTCCTCCTGCTCGGCCTTCGTCGTGGCGGGCGCAGGCATCCCGGTGGCCAAGCACGGCAATCGCGCCTTCACCTCGAAGTCGGGCGCGGCCGATGTTCTGTCGGCGCTCGGCATCGGCCTAGAGGTGCCCATCGAGAAACTCGAGCAGGCGCTGGTCGAAGCCAAGGTCTGTTTCCTCATGGCCCCCCGCCATCACAGCGCCATGCGCAACGTGGCCGGCCCGCGGGTCGAGTTGGCGCCCTCCCGCACCATCTTCAACCTGCTGGGCCCGATGTCGAACCCCGCCCTGGTTAAGCGCCAGCTCGTGGGCGTGTTCGACCGCCGCTGGCTGAAGCCGGTCGCGCAGGCGCTGGGCCAGCTGGGCCTGGAGCGCGCGCTGGTCGTGCACGGCCAGGACGGCATGGACGAACTCACCACCACGACCAGGAGCTGGGCCGCTTCGCTGGAGAACGGCAAGGTGACCGAGATCGAGATCGCGCCCGAGGAAATCGGCGTGAAGCGCGCGACGCTGGACGAGCTCAAGGGCGGCGACGCGGCGCACAATGCCGAGGCGATCCACGCGCTGTTGGGCGGCGCGAAGAATGCCTTCCGCGACATCGTCCTGTTGAACAGCGCCGCCGCGATCATGGTCGCGGGCAAGGCGAAGGATCTGAAGGAAGGCGCGGCCATGGCCGCCCAGTCGATCGACAGCGGCAAGGCCAGGGACGCGCTGGCGACATTGAAGAGGATTTGCGCATGAGCGACACGCTCGACAGGATCGTTGCCGACAAGAAGCGCCATGTGGCCGGGCGCATGTCGCAACGCTCGCTCAGGGTCGTCGAGAACCTGGCCCGGGATACAGATTCGCCGCGCGGCTTCGCCAGGGCGCTCAAAGCCACGATCGCCGAAGGCCGCTACGGCCTGATCGCCGAGATCAAGAAGGCCTCGCCAAGCAAGGGCCTGATTCGCGAGGACTTCGACCCGCCTTCCCTCGCCCGGTCCTATGAACGCGGCGGCGCCACCTGCCTGTCGATCCTGACCGACCAGCCCTACTTCCAGGGCAAGGACGAATTCCTGACCCAGGCGCGCGCGGCGGTGAAGCTGCCGGTCCTGCGCAAGGATTTCATGATCGATCCCTACCAGGTGCCGGAGGCCCGGGCACTGGGGGCCGACTGCATCCTGCTCATCATGGCCTGCCTCGACGATGCGATGGCCGCCGAGCTGGCCAGGCTCGCGCACAAGTGGGGTATGGACGTCCTGGTCGAGGTGCATGACGCCCATGAACTCGAACGGGCCCTCCAGGTCGACGCCGATCTCATCGGGGTCAACAACCGCAACCTCAAGACGCTCGCCGTCGATCTCGCCACGACGGAGAAGCTGGCGCCGCTGGTGCCGAAGGATCGCGTGCTGGTGGCCGAGAGCGGCCTGGGATCCCCCGCCGATCTGGCGCGGATGGCCAAGGTGGGCGCCTCGGCCTTCCTGATCGGCGAGAGCTTCATGCGCAAGCCCGACGTCGAGGCGGCGGTGCGCGAGATGCTGGTGCGCGAGGCGGCATGAAGCGGAAGGCGGCACTCACCCACTTCGACGAGGGTGGCAACGCCCGCATGGTCGATGTCGGCGACAAGGAGACCACCGAGCGCGTCGCCGTGGCCCGGTCCAGCGTCATCATGCAGGCCGCCACCCTGAAGCTGATCCGCGACAAGAAGGCGAAGAAGGGCGACGTGCTGGCGGTGGCCCAGCTCGCCGGCATCATGGCGGCGAAGAAGACGCCGGACCTGATCCCGCTCTGCCACCCCCTCGCCCTCTCCTCGGTCGACGTGAAACTGTCGCTCGACGTGAAGCGCAAGGCGGTCGACATCGAGGCGACCTGCAAGCTGAAGGGCCGCACCGGCGTCGAGATGGAAGCGCTGACGGCGGCCTCCGTCGCCGCACTCACCGTCTACGACATGTGCAAGGCGGTCGACCGCGGCATGGTGATCTCCGAGGTGAAGCTCATTCACAAATCCGGCGGCAAGTCGGGGACCTGGGATGCCTGACCGTCATCGGAGCGCGCAACTCCAGTTGCGCTCAGGTCTTTCCCTCTCGACGATGGTTTGAGCGCCACTGGAGTGGCGCGCTCCAATGAGGCGTCCATGCTGACCGTTCGTGAAGCCCATGCGCGTGTGATCGCGGCCTTCTCTGCACTGCCGTCAGAAACCGTGTCCGTCGCCGAAGCGGCCGGGCGCGTACTCGCGGTCTCGCCGAAGGCGCGGTTGACGCAGCCGCCGACCGACCTCTCGGCGATGGACGGCTATGCCGTGCGCGCCGCCGACGTCCCGGCCGCGCCGGCGACGCTCACGCTCGTGGGCCAGGCGCCGGCTGGCGGCTCCTACGACCAGGCACTGAAGCCTGGCGAGGCCGTGCGCATCTTCACCGGCGGCCCGCTGCCGATGGGCGCCGATTCGATCGTGATCCAAGAGGATACCAAGGCCGACGGTGCCACGATCACCATCCTCGAAGCGCCGCGCCTGGGCCGGCACGTCCGCAAGGCCGGGCTCGACTTCTCGATCGGCGATGCGCCGCTCGCGGTGGGTCGCACGCTCAGGACGCGCGACCTCGCATTGGCTGCAGCGATGAACCATCCGTGGCTCTCCGTCCGTCGCAAGCCGAGGGTCGCCATCCTGTCCACCGGCGACGAGCTCGTGATGCCCGGCGAGCCGGTCGGGCGGAACCAGATCGTCTCATCCTCCGGGATTGCCGTGGCGGCCCTCGTGCGCGGCTGGGGCGGCGAGCCCACCCTGTTTGACATCGCGCGCGATGACGCCCGGCTGATCGAAAGCTGCATCGAAGCCGGCGCGCAGCACGACCTGCTGATCACGCTCGGCGGCGCCTCGGTCGGCGACCACGATCTGGTGCAGGGCGCGCTCAAGGCCCAGGGATTCGACATGGGTTTCTGGAAGATCGCCATGCGCCCCGGCAAGCCGCTGATGTTCGCCGCCCGCGACCGCGCCCGCGTGCTCGGCCTGCCGGGCAATCCGGTCTCGACCATGGTCTGCGCGCTCCTGTTCCTGAAGCCCGCCCTGGAGCGGATGCTCGGCCAGCCCGGCGACCTGGTCCGGACCCAGCCTGCCCGGCTCGCCGTCGACGTGAAGCAGAATGACCAGCGCGAGGACTATGTCCGCTCCCGCCTCGCCCGCGCATCCGACGGCGGCCTCACCGTCGATCCGCATCCAGTGCAGGACAGTTCGATGCTCTCGGTGCTGGCCGCCTGCGATGGTCTCATGATCCGCCCACCCCACGATCCCGCGCGCAAGGCGGGCGACATCGTACAGGTCGTCGATCTCGCGAGCCTGCCCGGAGCCTATTGATCCACCAATTCTCCCCTCGATTCCTCGGGATAACTTGACCAGGGGAAGGAACTAAACTAGAACATGTGCCGGGTTTCAGGATTTGTTCCTAGATCCGGTAGGCGTCCTGGGGAGAAGACGGTGCTCACCCGCAAGCAAAACGAACTGCTCTTGTTCATCAACAAGCGGCTGAACGATGACGGCGTCTCGCCCTCCTTCGACGAGATGAAGGAAGCGCTGCGACTGAAGTCGAAGTCGGGCATCCATCGCCTGATCACCGGCCTCGAGGAGCGCGGCTTCCTGCGCCGCCTGCCGCATCGCGCACGCGCGTTGCAGGTCGTGAAGCTGCCCGACAGCGCTGCCCTGCCCGCGCCCAACGTCACGCCGCTGCTGGCCGATTCCCGCCGGGCCGCCTTCTCCGAGGGCCGTGAAGGCTTCGTGCCGCAGATCGTGCGCGCCGATCGCGTGCCGCTCGCCGGCGCCATCCAGGCCGCCAACGAAGCCCAGGCGCTCAGCCTTCCCCTCTACGGCCGGATCGCCGCCGGTACGCCGATCGAGGCGCTGCGCGACAATTCCACGACCGTGGACGTGCCCGTCTCGCTGCTGGGCTCGGGGGCCCATTATTGCCTCGAAGTCCAGGGCGACTCGATGGTCGAGGCCGGTATCCAGAACGGCGACGTCGTCATCATCAAGAGTTCCGACACCGCCGAATCCGGCGAGATCGTCGTGGCTCTGATCGACGACACCGAGGCCACCCTGAAGCGCCTGCGCAAGAAGGGGGCGTCGATCGCCTTGGAACCCGCCAACGCAGCCTACGAGACCCGGATTTTCGGCCCCGATCGGGTCAAGATCCAGGGCCGCCTTGCCGGCCTCTACCGGCGCTATCACTGATCTCACGCCCCCGGCGCCTTGACCGGCGCGGTCTGGCGCATCGTGCTGTTCGGCACCCAGGGCCGGTCGCCGCGGCGGGCATTGGCGGACTCGCGCCGCACGCCGAGATCGTCGAGCCATAACGCGTGGGCGCCGTCCTTCCAGGCGTCCCGACGATCCATGACGAGACGCGGGCCGCGGCAGCGCGCCTGTGCATCGACGGTCGACAGGACGATGTCGGCCGCACCACAGGCTTCGGCCAGGCGCTTCTCGTCGCTCACCAGCGCGATGCGCCAGGGCCCCTTGCGCCATTGGCAAAGCCCCGTACTGCAGCCGAGGCCCAGGATCTGCTCGTCGGCGCTGGCCGTCCAGCGCCGGACTCCTTCCTGTCCCTGCCGGCGCGCCCACGTTTCCGTCACGTAGCGATCCAGGCGGGCCGAGGCTACATGCACCACGCCGCGCTCGTCGCGCAGGCCGAGCACGCGCCCGTCCTCGCTCATCAGAAGGTCAGGGGCCGGCGGCGGACCCAGCATCAGGCCGATCGCCGCGACCGGGAGTCCGGCATAGCGCCATTTCCGCCGCCACAGGCAGAGCCACAGGCCGCCGGCGGTCAGCAGCCACAGGCTCGCCCCGGGCAGCGACGGCACCAGCATCGCGGCCTCAGGCCACGCCGCGACGCGGAAGGCGATGGCGTTCAGCACGTCGACGCCCCAGCCCATCGGCACGAGGGCGACAGCTTCCAGCCCGAACGGCATCAGGAGCATGGCGAGCAGCCCCCAGGGCATGATCCATAATCCCGTGAGGGGCACTCCCAGCAGGTTCGCCACGACGCCGAGCAACGAAAGTCGATTGAAGTGATAGGCGGCGAAGGCGCCGGTGGCGATCGAGGCGATCAGGGTCGTGAGCAGGCTGGCCCCAAGCGCGGCCCCGAGCCGCCACATCCAGCGATGGCGGGAGAGTTCGGCGCGCTCGTGCAGGCGTCGCCGCCAGGGCGCGGCCGATTCCCAGCCCGCGATCAGCGCGACCACGGCGGCGAACGACATCTGGAAGGACGCGCCGGTCAGCGACTCGGGCGCAACAAGAAGCACAATCACGGCCGACCAGGCGACAAGACGCAACGACAGTGCCGTACGATCGAGCAGGATGGCGAGTAGCGCGAATGCGGCCATCGCGCAGGCGCGCTGCGCCGGCACCGGCGCGCCGGCCAGTGCCGTGTAGAAGAGCGCGGCCAACAGGGCGAGCACCGCCGCCACCTTCTTGGCGTCGATGCGCAACGCGAGCGGCGGGACGAGGGCGATGCCGTAGCGCACGAGGCCCATCACGAGCCCGACCACGAAGACGATATGCAGGCCGGAAATCGAAAGGATATGCGCCAGGCCGGAATCGCGCATGGCCCGTGCCACGTCCTTGTCGACGGCGGTCTGCTCACCGACCAGCAGCGAAGCGACCACCCCGCCCGTTGGTCCCGGCAACACCTGCAGGATGCGGGCGGCCAGGTCGGCGCGCAGCGCGTCGATCCTGCGAACGAACCCGTCGGGCCGGCCGCGTTCGATCACGGTCGCGGGTGCCAGAGCATAGCCGACCGCGCCGAGTTGCTGATACCAGGCGACCCTCTGGAAATCGAAGGCGCCGGGCGTGGCGGGCCCGGCCGGCGGCGAGAGGTTGGCGAGCACGAGCACGCGGTCCCCGATCACCAGGGGCGGCGCCCCCCGGTTGAGGGTCACGCGAACCTTCATCGGCATCATCTCCGGTGGCGGCACGCCATTGCCCCTGAGCCGGACGGCTTCGAGCACGACCCGCACCCCTTCGGGCAGGCGCTGGATGTCGGCGATCCTGCCTTCGACGTTGAGGCTGAACAGCGGCCGGTTGAGGGTCGGCGCGGCGAGGCTCGCCGTGCGCCAGGCGACAATGCCGAGGCCGGACGAGGCTGCAACACCTCCTATGGCCAAGGCACGAGCGAAGCTCCCGGCCGGCGCGAGGCCCACGATGACCAGCGATCCTGCCGCCAGCGCCGGCCCCACCCACAAGGCCGGCTCGACCGGCAGCTCGTAGTAGATCGCAATGCCCAGACCCAGGGCCACCGGAAGCCACAGCATCCATCGGCCGCGCTCGGCGTCCAGCTGTTCGAGGATCCAGGCGCGCAGGTTTGACACTAACCGGACGCTCCCCTACCTACGGCGCGCTTTTCCGCCCAAATTGCGGCAAAACCCGCGCTTACCAAGCATGATCCAAGGCCGATGACCGTCGTAACCCGCTTCGCCCCCTCACCCACCGGCTATCTGCACATCGGCGGCGCCCGCACGGCCCTGTTCAACTGGCTGTTCGCCAAGCATCACGGCGGCAAGTACCTGCTGCGCATCGAGGATACCGACCGCGCGCGCTCCACCGAGCCGGCGATCGCCGCGATCCTCGACGGTCTGTCGTGGCTCGGCCTGCCGTGGGACGGCGATGTCACCTACCAGTTCTCGCGCGCCGCCCGCCATGCCGAGGTGGCGCTGGAGATGCTGGCCAAGGGCCATGCCTATCACTGCTATGCCTCGCCGCAGGAGCTCGACGAGATGCGCGCGGCGCAGAAGGCCGCCGGCAAACCGATGCGCTATGACGGCCGCTGGCGTGACCGCGATTCCAAAGAGGCGCCCGCCGGCGTGAAGCCTGTCGTTCGCCTCAAGGCACCGCAGTCGGGCCAGACGGTCATCAAGGACGCGGTCCAGGGGGAGGTCACGGTCGAGAACGCTCAGCTCGACGACATGATCCTGCTGCGCGCCGACGGCACGCCGACCTACATGCTGGCCGTCGTCGTCGACGACCACGATATGGGCGTCACCCATGTGATCCGCGGCGACGACCATCTGAACAACGCCTTCCGCCAGCTGCAGATCATCCGCGCCATGGGATGGCCGGAGCCGGTCTATGCCCATATTCCCCTGATCCACGGGCCCGACGGCGCCAAGCTCAGCAAGCGTCACGGCGCGCTCGGCGTCGACGCCTATCGCGACATGGGTTTCCTGCCCGCGGCGCTGCGCAACTACCTCCTGCGGCTGGGCTGGGGCCATGGCGACGACGAGATCATCTCGACGGCGCAGGCGATCGAATGGTTCGACCTGGACAATGTCGGACGGTCGGCCTCGCGCTTCGACATGGCCAAGCTCACCAACCTCAACGCGCACTACCTGCGCGAGACGCCAGACGCCGAGCTGCTGCCGCTGGTGCTGCCGCGCCTCGAAGAGAAGCTCGGCACCGTCGATGCCGCTGGCCGCGAGCGAATCGTGCGCGGCCTCGCCGGCGTAAAGCAGCGCGCGCGAACGCTCATCGAACTCGCGGACAGTCTTGCCTTCTACGCCCGCGCTGGCGCGCCGCCGATCGCCGACGACAAGGCCCGCGCGCTGCTGACGCCCGACGCCCGCGCCGTGATGGCGAAGCTCGCGCCGGCGCTGGAGCCGCAGGCAAGCGACTGGAGCGAAAAGGCGCTCGAAGATGCCGTGCGCGAGTTCGCCGAGGCAAACGGACTGAAACTCGGCCAGGTCGCTCAGCCGCTCCGCGTCGCGCTGACCGGCTCGACCGCCTCGCCCGGCATCTTCGAAGTGCTCGCCGTGCTGGGGCCCGCCGAGAGCAAGGTGCGTTTGCTGGCGGCCGCCGCTTGAACGGGAGACAGGTAATGGATGAGAAGAAGCCGATGCCGGAGGACGCTGCGAACGAAGAGGCGCGGGATTTCATTCGCGAGCTGGTTCAGTCGGATCTCGCCAGCGGAAAAGTGCAGGGCATCGTTACTCGCTTTCCGCCGGAGCCGAACGGCTACCTGCATCTCGGCCACGCAAAGTCGATCTGCCTGAATTTCGGAATTGCGACCGAAACCGGCGGCCGCTGCCACCTTCGCTTCGACGATACCAACCCCGTGAAGGAAGAGCAGGAATATATCGACGCCATCAAGCGGGACGTCCATTGGCTCGGCTTCGACTGGGGCGAACATCTGTACCACGCGTCGGACTATTTCCAGACGTTGTACGACTGGGCCGAGCACCTCATTCGCGCCGGCCTCGCCTATGTCGACGACACGCCGCCCGACGAGATGCGGGCAATGCGGGGCACGCTGACCGAACCGGGGCGCGCCTCGCCGGATCGCGACCGCTCGGTGGACGCGAATCTTGGCTTGTTTCGCGATATGCGCGCCGGCAAATTTCCCAACGGCGCCTGCGTGCTGCGCGCAAAGATCGATCTTGCGTCCGGCAACATGAACCTGCGCGACCCCGTCCTGTATCGCATCCTGCACGCGTCTCACCCGCGCACCGGCACTGAATGGTGCATCTACCCGACCTATGATTTTGCACATGGCCAGTCCGACGCATTGGAACATGTCACGCACTCGCTGTGCACCCTGGAGTTCTCGGACCATCGTCCCCTCTACGACTGGTTCCTCGACCACCTGCCGGTGCCGGCGCGACCGCGCCAGACCGAATTCGCCCGCCTCAATATCGGCTACACCGTCCTTTCCAAGCGCCACCTGACGGATCTGGTACGGCGCGGCATCGTGAGCGGCTGGGACGATCCGCGCATGCCGACCCTCGCAGGCCTGCGTCGCCGCGGCGTGCCGCCGAAGGCGATCCGCGACTTCGTTCGGCGAATCGGCATGTCCAAGGCCAACAGCGTCGTCGATCTCGCCATGCTCGATCACGCGATCCGCGACCAGCTCAATCAGGTGGCGCATCGGCGCATGGCGGTCCTGCGGCCGCTCAAGCTCGTGATCGAGAACTTTCCCGAAGACCATGTCGAGGAGCTGGAGGCCATCAATCACCCGGGGGATCCAGCCGCCGGCACGCGTACCCTTCGCTTCGGCCGGGAAATCTTCGTCGAGCGCGACGACTTCATGGAGAACCCGTCGAACAAGTTCTTCCGGCTCGCGGTCGGACGAGAGGTCCGGTTGCGTTACGCCTATCTCGTCACCTGCCGCGAGGTGGTCAAGGACACCGACGGCAACGTGGTCGAACTCCGCTGCACCTACGATCCCGCGAGCCGCGGCGGCAACGCGGCGGACGGTCGAAAGGTAAAGGCCACCCTGCACTGGGTATCCGCCCGGGATGCACTTCCCGCCGAAGTCCGATTGTACAGCACGCTCTTCAACCGCCCTGACCCTGGCGCCGGTGGCGATCTCGACGCCGACCTGAATCCGGACTCGCTCGAAGTCCTGTCGGGCGCGCTGCTGGAGCCCTCCTTGGCGGAGCTAGCTGAAGGGCAAGCCGTGCAGTTCGAGCGGCTGGGCTATTTCTGCCCGGACTTCACGAGTCGGTCGACGGCTCTGGTGTTCAACCGCACGATCGAATTGCGGGACAGCTGGGCAAAGGTGCAGGTCCAGACTTAGGAGCGGCGCTACCGCGAGAAGAGGCGCAATTGCTGTCCGCAGCCGGATAGATCGGTCCGCGCGATGCCCGCAGGCTCCACCCATGAGCCTGCGTATCTGGATCTGGCTGGTGTCGCTGTCCGTCCTCTGGGGCGGGTCGTTCTTCTTCGCCAAGGTGGCCGTTGCCGAGTTACGCCCGTTAACGGTCGTCTTCGGTCGTGTCGCCCTTGCCGCATTCGCACTGAACCTGTCGCTCTGGCTGACCGGCCAGAGCCTCTTCCGGCGCGAAACGCCTTGGGCCACCTTCATGATCATGGGGTTGCTGAACAACCTGATCCCCTTCGGCCTGATCTTCTGGGGCCAGACCCAGATCGCCTCGGGCCTGGCCTCCATCCTGAACGCCACAACGCCCCTGTTCACGCTGGTCGTTGCCCACCTCGCGACCCGCGACGAGAAAATGAACGCCGCCAAGCCGGCCGCCCTGCTGATCGGCTTCGCCGGTGTGACGGTCCTCGTCGGCCCGGACCTGCTGTTTGGCGATCTATTGGGAAGCATGGGCCAGCTCGCCTGCCTGGGCGCTGCCTTCTCCTATGCTTTGGCCGGCGTCTATGGACGCCGGTTTCAGGCGATGGCGGTTTCGCCGCTGCAGGCGGCGTCGGGCCAGGTCACCGCCAGCACTTTGTTGATTCTGCCGATCATGCTGATCGTCGATCGGCCCTGGCTGCTCCCGGCGGTGCCCGGAGCGACGACGTGGGCGGCGCTCGCTGGCCTCGCGCTGCTGTCGACAGCCCTCGCCTATGTCCTGTATTTCCGCATCCTTGCCGTCGCCGGGGCCACCAATCTGCTGCTTGTTACATTTCTGATACCGGTCACGGCGATCCTGCTCGGCGCCCTGATCCTGGGCGAGCAACTGCAGCTGCGGCACTTCGCCGGCATGATCCTGATCGGCCTCGCGCTGGCCGCCATCGACGGCCGCATGGCGCGTTTTCGACGCCTCGCGGAATAGCGGCCTGGCTGCTCAATTGCGCCTTCTTTAGGGGCTTGTTAGGGTGCCGCCGAACCGGCGAACGGCATCCTGCGGGGTGCACGCGCCTTGCTTGAATCGAGCCTGGAAAAGAGTTCACCCGATGGCCAAATCGACTGCGACGCTGACCGACAACGAAACCGGCAAGACCTACGAGATGCCGATCATCCACGGCACGCTCGGACCGCGCCTGGTGGACGTTCGCAAGTTCTACGGCGACTCCGGCATGTTCACCTACGATCCGGGCTTCACCTCGACCGGCTCGTGCGGCTCGAAGATCACCTATATCGACGGCGACGAAGGCCTCCTGCTCCATCGTGGCTACAACATCGCCGAACTCGCCGAGCAGAGCGACTTCATGGAAGTCGCCTACCTGCTGATGAAGGGCGACCTGCCAAACAAGGCGCAGAAGGATAAGTTCGTGCGCGATATCACGAACCACACGATGGTTCATGAGCAGCTCAGCCAGTTCTATCGCGGCTTCCGCCGCGATGCCCATCCGATGGCGATCTGCTGCGGTGTCGTCGGCGCCCTCTCCGCCTTCTATCACGACTCGCTCGATATTCACGACCCGCACCAGCGGATGGTCGCGTCGTATCGCCTGGTCGCCAAGATGCCGACCATCGCGGCGATGGCCTACAAGTATTCGGTGGGTCAGCCGTTCGTCTATCCGCGCAACGACCTCTCCTACGCCGCCAATTTCCTGCGCATGATGTTCTCGGTTCCGGCCGAGGAGTACGAGGTCAATCCGATCGTCGAGAAGGCGATGGATCGCATCCTCATGCTCCACGCCGACCATGAGCAGAACGCCTCGACCTCGACGGTCCGTCTCGCCGGCTCGTCGGGCGCCAACCCGTTCGCCTGCATCGCCGCTGGCATCGCCTCGCTGTGGGGTCCGAGCCATGGCGGCGCCAACGAAGCCGTCATCAACATGCTGCACGAGATCGGCGGCAAGCAGAACATCCCGGGCTTCCTGTCCCGCGTGAAGGACAAGGCCGATCACACCCGTCTCATGGGCTTCGGCCACCGCGTCTACAAGAACTACGACCCGCGCGCCAAGGTCATGCGCCAGACCTGCCACGAAGTCCTGACGTCTCTGGGCATCACCCACGACCCGCTGCTCGAGCTCGCCATGGAGATGGAACAGATCGCCCTCAAGGACGACTACTTCGTCTCCAAGAAGCTCTATCCGAACGTCGACTTCTACTCAGGCATTATTTTCCGCGCGATCGGCATCCCGACCTCGATGTTCACCGTTCTCTTCGCGGTGGCCCGCACGGTCGGCTGGATTTCGCAGTGGAACGAGATGATCGAGGACCCGGACCAGAAGATCGGCCGTCCCCGCCAGCTCTACAACGGCCAGACCGAGCGCCCCTACAAGCCGCTTCACATGCGGGGCTGAAATCGCTGTCCGGGAGGGAAGCGAGAAGAAAATGGCAAGATCATCGTTCGGGCCGCGCCAGGGGGAAACATCCTGGGCGGCCATCCAGACACCCAAGGCCCAGCTGCGAATCGTGCGGGTGGGCCGTCCTGCCAATGACAATTTCCGCCGCCGCGGCCTGCGGACATGGATGCTCTTCGCCGGCCTGGCCGGCGCGGCACTGGCCGTCGTGGCCGCGAACTGGCGGTTTTTCTAGAATCAACCGCCCGAACGAATTAAGGCCCGCGATGCGGGCCTTTTTCGTGAGCTTCGTTTGATCTTCCTTCTTCGACGCTCTCGGACATTGCCAAGGCAATGTCCTGTCGCTCCCCGGGCTGAGCTTCGCTCAGCTCTCAGCCCTTCCTCTCGATCAGCTCGATCTTGTAGCCGTCGGGATCTTCGACGAAAGCGATCACGGTGGTCCCAAACTTTACGGGACCGGCCGGACGCGTGACCTTGCCGCCGGCCTTGGTGATGTCCTCGCACAGCTTGTAGACGTCGGGGACGCCGATCGCGAGGTGGCCGAACCCGGTGCCGAGTTCGTACGGCTTCGCCTGCTCCCAATTGTGGGTCAGCTCGACGACGCAATGCTCGGGCTCGTCGCCGTAACCGACGAAGGCCAGGCTGTACTTGCCGTCCGGCACGTCGCGGCGGCGCAGCAGCTTCATGCCCATCGGGCCCGTGTAGAAGGCGAGAGACTTGTCGAGATCCATGACGCGGATCATCGTGTGCAGCATACGAAAATTGGACTGGGTACCGGGCATCATCCCCTCCCTGCTCGTTCGCGGGTCACCTGTCCCGGATCATGGCGGCAAACGTCGCTTCAGCGGCAACCTTGCCGTCGACGATCGCCTTGCCCGAGAACTTCCAGACATTGGCGCGGCTATGCACCTTCTTGACGTGAAGCTCGAGCCTGTCGCCGGGTACGACCGGACGGCGGAACCTCACGCCGTCAATCGACATGAAATAGACCAGCTTGCCTTCCGACTCGACACCGAACGTCGAGACCACGAGGACACACGCGGTCTGCGCCATTGCCTCCACGACGAGCACACCGGGCATGACCGGTTCCGACGGAAAATGTCCCTGGAAGAACGGCTCGTTGATCGTGACGTTCTTGATACCCACTGCGCTCTGATCGAGCTGCATGTCGATGACACGATCGACCATGAGCATCGGATAGCGATGCGGAATCATCTCCAGGATCCGCTTGATGTCGACGGATGTCGCCGCAGCGGCGCTGGTATTCTCGATTTGGGCGTTCATGACCGTGGTCTCTCCGCTCAGAACCGCGTGCCGAAGCTGAAACGTATGGCCTGCTGCTTGTCCCACGGCTCGTACTGCAGAGGAATCGCGTAGTCGATCCGGATGGGGCCGAAGGGCGACACCCACTGTATACCGACGCCTGTCGAAACGCGCATCAGCTGGCTGGTCAGAACAGACGCCAGGCCATAACTCTGCGCCTGGACTCCCCAAAGCGATCCGGCATCCACGAACGCCTTGCCTAGGAGCCCGACTTCCTTGGGAACGAGCGGCAACGGATAGGAAAGTTCCGTCGTGGCCGTGTAGTAGAACTGGCCGCCGATCGAATCGGTCGTATTGGCATCGCGAGGACCGATGCCGCCGACGGAGAAGCCGCGGAGCGTATCGCCGCCGATGAAGAACAGGTTGTTCAGGCGGACATAGGAGTTGTTGAACGGGAGGATCAGTCCCGCCGAGCCGCCGACCGAGATGACCACGTCCTCGAACAGCGACCTGTAGTAGACCGCATCCGCCGTGGTGCGGAAATACTGCTCGGTACCGATCAGGCCCGCAGCGGCAACCGAGTTGCGGACCATCCAGCCCTTGGTCGCATTGAGGCGCTGGTCGCGAGTGTCCCAGATGATGGTCTCGGAGAGTTCGGAGACGACCTGTGTGCCCTGATTGTCCTGGATGATGAACGATGCCCAAGGCTGGACGTTATAGATGTCGGTCTGCCTCAGTGTGTAGCGGGCGAGCTGGCGAATGTTCTCGGAGTAAGCCCAGCCGGCACGCAGCGCAAAGCCCAGGCTGCGATCGCTGTAGCTCGCGATCGACTGGCGATCGTTGGACGTCCAGAAGACGTCGAACCCTGCCGAAAGCTCACGGTCCATGAAGTAGGGCTCTGTGAAGCCCAGATCGATCGAGGTGCTCAGCGTACCGATCGACAGGCCGAGACGCGCCTCCTGGCCTTTGCCCAGCAGGTTGCGTTCCTTGACCGCAATGTCGCCAACGATGCCCGCCGTGGTCGAGTAGCCCGCGCCGAACGAAATTTCGCCGGTGCTCTGCTCCACCACCTGGACCTCGAGATTGGTCTTGTCCGGCGCAGAACCGGGCGCCGCCGAGATGTCGACCTTCTCGAAGAAGCCGAGGTTGCGAAGGCGCTGCTCGCTGCGACGGACCTTGGCGGTACTGAAGGCATCGCCTTCGGCGAGACGGAACTCCCGGCGGATTACCTTGTCCAGCGTCCTCGTGTTGCCGGAGATGTTGATGCGCTCGACGTAGACCCGCGGGCCCTCCTGGACATCGAAGGTCACATCGACGGTGTTGTTGTCCTTGTTGCGCCGGATATTGGGACGAACGTCCACGAAGGCATAACCCAGAGAACCCACCGCCTCCGAGATGTTGGAAACCGACTTCTCCACCTCGTTGGCGTCGTACCAGTCGCCTTCGGAGATCGTCAGGAAGGTCTTCAGCACATCGACATTCAGGCCCTGGAAGCGGCTCGTCACGTCGACCTTGCCGAACTTGTAGCGATCACCCTCGCTGATCGTGAAGGTGATGAAGAAGCCTTCGCGATTGGGCGCAAGCTCGGCGACCGCCGATACCACGCGGAAATCGGCATAGCCCTCGGAGAGATAAAATTTGCGCAGAAGCTCGCGGTCGAGATTCAGGCGATCGGGATCGAAGCGGTCATCCGACGAGAGGAAGCGCCACCACGCGCTCTCGGAGGTGCGGATCTTGCCCCTCAGCGTGCCATCTCCGAAGGCCTCGTTGCCGACGAAGCTGATGCGCTTCACACCGGTGACATCGCCCTCGTTGATTTCGAAGACGAGGTCGACGCGCCCCTGCTCCAGATTGATGACCTTGGGTTCGACCGAGGCGTTGTAGCGACCACTGCGCCGATAGATGGTCAGGATGCGATCGACATCGGCCTGAACGCGCGCGCGCGTATAGACCTGACGCGGCTTCGACTGCACTTCATCGCGCAACTTGTCGTCGTCGATCTTGTTGTTACCCTCGAAGGCGACGCGATTGATGATCGGATTTTCCGTGACCTTAACGACCAGGGTCGACCCCTGCATCTCGATCACTACGTCCGCGAACAGGCCTGTCGCGAAAAGCGCCTTCAGCGAACGGTCGGCCGCGGCCGCGTCGAACGGCTCGCCGACCTTCAACTGAAGGTAGGAGCGGATCGTCTCTGCTTCGGAGCGGACGTTGCCCTGAATCTGGATGCCGGCGATCGTGCCACCGCCCGCAGCCACGGCACCGCGCTGGGCGTATGCCGGCGTGTTGAAGGCCAGTATTGCGACAATGGCCAGTACGGCCCAACGAAAGATCAAACTTCCCCCCGGCGCCAGTCAAACCTGCCGATGGTCAAAAACGTGAACGCAGCTTTCTAGACCGGCAAGAGGGCGTAAGCCACCCCTTTTGTCCCCCGGTCTGTTCTCGCCACGTCGCATGAATTCAGCGCAGCAAAAGCCTGATGTCATTGAAAGTTGCGATCAGCGCCATGCCGATCACGAGCGCGAAACCGAGCTTCAACCCGACCTCCTGGGCGCGCAGGCTGAGAGGCTTACCGCGCACCGCCTCGTAGGCATACATGGCCAAGTGACCGCCGTCGAGCATGGGCACCGGCAGAAGGTTGAAGATGCCGAGCACCACGGACAACGCGATGACGAGGTTGAGAATGCCGGCCCACCCCGCATGCGACGCCTCACCCGCGGCCTTGGCGATGCGGATCGGCCCGCCCAATTCATCCACAGGGCGCGTCGCGGTCAGGATCTGTCCCATCGACGTGTAGAACATCGTGGTCATGCCCCAGACGGCGCGCACCCCCGCTCCCATGGCGCCAATGACGCCGTGGTCGCGAAGCTCCGTCACCGCAGGCGGACGAACGCGAAGACGCCCGACGACCTGCTCCTTGCCGGCGCAATCGACCACCTTGTCGACGATCGGCACGACGGTCGTTTCGCCGAACCGGCCATCGCGCTCATACTTGACAGTCACCGGCTGACCGCCCTGAGAGCCGATCAGTTCGGGGATACGGGAGAAGTATTCGACAGGCTTGCCGTCGATCGCCACCAAAAGATCACCGACCTTGAGTCCTGCCGCTTCGGCCGGACTATTGGCCGTGAACCCGCCGACGACAGGACGAATGAACTGATCGATGCCCAGGTTGCCGTAGCGCAACGTGTTGTTGTAGCGATCGGTGCGCTCGCAATACTGGGGCTGGATCTCGCCATACAGGAGCTGGTTGCCGCGCCGGTATTCGACCGGCATCGGATGGGTCCAGTAGAGAAACTGAGATTCCTGGATATCCTCATAGCGATCGACACGCTTGTCGGCGAGGCGAACGATTTCGTCGCCGGTGCGCAGGCCCGCCTTCGCGGCCGGCCCGTCGACCTGAACGGCGACGGTCGCCGGCGTGTAGGGCTCGCCGGCAAAGAAGAAGACACAGGTCAGCAGCAGGAACGCGAACAGGAGATTGGCGGTCGGCCCGCCGAGTACCACGGCGGCTCGCGCATAGAGCGGCTGGCTGAAGAAGGCGCGCTTGCGGTCAGCGGCCGACAGCGGTTCTTCGGTGGGCGTGGCGCTCGTCGCGTCATTGTCGCCCAGGAACTTCACGTAGCCGCCGAGCGGGACGGCCGAGACTTTCCAGCGCGTACCATTGCGGTCGGTCCACCCGAACAGCTCGGGCCCGAAACCGATCGAAAAGACCTCGGCATGGATGCCGAAGCGACGCCCCACCCAGTAGTGACCGTATTCGTGAACGAATACGAGCAGCGTCAGCACCAGAACGAAGTATGGAAGATATGTCGTAAACAGGCTGACGATGCTTTGCATGCCCTACTCGACCACGAAGTTCATTCTACATCAATTTCCCGAGGCCTTGGCCTGGCAGAAAGTCTCAGCAAGCCTGCGAGCCTCCAGATCGGCGGCGTGCACCTGCTGAAGCGCATCGACCACATCCGAAAGTCCGTTCCAGCCGGCCATCACATCCTCCACGATCCGCGCGATGTCGAGGAAGCGGATGCGGCGGGCCAGGAATGCCGCCACCGCCGCCTCGTTCGCCGCGTTCAGGACGATGGGAGCGTAGCCGCCCGTCACCAGAGCCTGTCGCGCCAACCGTAAGGATGGAAAGCGGCCGGAATCGGGCCGCTCGAAAGTGAGGGCCGGAATGCTCATGAAATCGAGCTTGGCGGACGGCCCATCGATGCGGGCCGGCCAACCCAGCGCGTGGCTGATCGGGATACGCATGTCGGCCGTCCCGAGTTGGGCCAGCACCGAGCCGTCGCGGTAGGCGACCATCGAGTGGATGACCGACTGCGGATGCACGACAATGTCGACCTGGTCCTCCGGAAGCCCGAACAGGAGCTGCGCCTCGATCAGTTCGAGGCCCTTGTTCATCATTGTCGCCGAATCGATGGAGATCTTGTCGCCCATGTCCCAGTTGGGATGGGCCAGCGCCTGCTCCGGCGTGACGTCGGCCATGTCGGCGAGCGACCAGTTGCGAAAGGGCCCGCCCGACGCCGTCAGGATCAGCCGGTCGACAGCGCGATGCTGGTCGGGTTCGAAGACCTGGAAAATGGCGTTATGCTCGGAATCGACAGGCAAGAGGACCCCGCCCGACTGCTCGATGGCATCGATCAGCAGGCGTCCGGCACAGACCAGTGCTTCCTTGTTGGCAAGGGCCACCATCGCCCCGCGGCGTGCCGCCGCGAGGGTCGGCGCCAGGCCCGCGAAGCCGACGACGGCTGCCATCACCCATTCGGCAGGCCGCTCCGCCGCTTCGATGACCGCCTCGGGACCCGCTGCCACCTCGATCGACGTACCCGCCAGCGCCGCCTTGAGCGCCTGGTAGCGGTCGGGGTCGGCAACGACCGCCATTCGGGCCCGCAGGCGCCTCGCCTGCTCGGCCAGCAACTCCACCGAACTGCGGGCGACGAGCGCCTCTACGCGGTAGCTCGCCGGGTCACGCGCAATGATATCGACCGTGCTCTGCCCCACGGAACCCGTCGAGCCCAGAATCGTCACGCCGCGCGGCCTTTCGGGTGACGGCGCGAGCCACCGGCTCATGTCCAGGGCCACGAGTGCCCGGCGATCAGCCGGGCGATGGCCACCGCAACCAGCACGGCCATCAAACCATCGATCCGATCCAGCAATCCCCCATGTCCCGGAATGAGGTGGCCGCTGTCCTTCACACCCGCCCGCCGCTTGGCCGCCGATTCCAGCAGATCTCCTGCCTGCCCGACGACTGCCAAAACCGCGCCGGCGATCGCAAGAGGCACGGTCTCACCCAAGCCGAAGGCATATCCCAGCGCCGCGCTGGCGACAGCGGCCCACGCCATACCACCGATCAATCCTGACCAGGTCTTGCCGGGGCTGATGCGCGGCGCGAGCTTTGCCCCGCCGGCGGTGCGCCCCACGAAATAGGCGCCGATGTCGGTGGCCCAGATGCAGACGAGAACCCACAGCACGGTCTCGCGCCCGAACGCCGGCTGGTGCCGCAGCCATAGCAAGGCAAGGAGCGCCGCAAGGCCATACGTCCAGGCAAGGACACGCAGGACGGGCGCACCGCGGGTCAGCCTCGACCATTCGAAGACCATGATGGGGGCGGCAATCGCCGCCACGAGATCGAGCCAGGGAAAGCCATACCAGACCGCCGCGAGCAGAAGCGGGCCGAGGATCACGGCCGAGAGCGCCCGCAGCAGCAGACCGGCGAAGCGCCCGCCGCGCGCGGACGGGGAGGCGCTACCTTCCGACGCCGCCATAACGCCGTTCACGCCTGCGGAACTCCACAATGGCCTGTTCCAGGTGTTCCTTGCCGAAGTCCGGCCACAGCGTGTCGACGAAAACCAGCTCCGAGTAGGCACACTGCCAGAGCAGGAAATTGCTGATCCGCTGCTCGCCACTGGTCCGGATCAGGAGGTCCGGATCGGGCAGGCCCGCCGTCAGGAGTTCGCGCTCGAAGCTCTTCTGGTCGATGCCGTCGACGGTGATCTCTCCCGCAGCGACCCGCTGTGCCAGCCGGCGCGTCGCGCGCAGGATCTCGTCGCGCGAGCCGTAATTGATGCAGATATTGACGTCGATGCGCGCGTTGCCGGCCGTCATGTTCTCGGCGTCGGCGATGTCGCGCACGATGTCGCCCGCAAGGCCTTCGCGATTGCCGACGACCCGGAGCCGCGCACCGTTCTTACGCAGCTCGTCGAGCTCGCTGCGCAGGTAGTGCCGCAAAAGCCCCATCAGGTCGGCCACTTCGTCGGCGGGCCTCGCCCAGTTCTCCGTCGAGAAGGCGAAAAGCGTCAGGACGGGAATACCCAGTTCGCCGGCGCCGCGCACGACACGCCGCACTGCATCGGCACCACGGCGGTGTCCCGCGACCCGCGGCAGGCCACGCGCCTTCGCCCACCGCCCGTTGCCATCCATGATGATGGCGACGTGCTGAGGTACCGCCCCTGAGTCGGGATCGGCGGGCAACGGCGCGGTGGACATCAGACCGTCTTGATCTCTTTTTCCTTGTGCACCAGCGCCTCGTCGACCAGCTTGACGTAGCGGTCGGTGAGCTTCTGCACCTCGTCGGCCTTCTGGCGGTGTTCGTCTTCCGAGATCTTGCGGTCCTTCTCGGCCTTCTTGAGTGCCTCCATGCCGTCGCGGCGGATGTTCCGGACCGCCACCTTGCCCTGCTCGGCATACTTGTGCGCCAGCTTGGCGAGTTCGTTGCGCCGCTCCGTCGTCAGCTCCGGAATCGGGATGCGGATCATCTGGCCGTCCGGCGATGGATTGAGTCCAAGACCGGCCTCTCGGATCGCCTTCGCCGTCGGCGTCACCAGTCCCTTGTCCCAGACGCTGACGGTCAGAAGCCGCGGCTCCGGCGCGCTGACCGTTCCGACCTGATTGAGCGGCATACGCTGGCCATAAGCTTCGACCATCACCGGGTCGAGGAGATTGACCGAGGCCCGTCCGGTCCTGAGACCGCCGAATTCCTTCTTCAGCGCATCCATCGCGCCGTGCATGCGCTTCTCGAGCTCGTTGAGATCGGCAGACATGTTCAGGCCTCGTCCTTGATGATCGTGAAGGTGCCCTCGCCCCGCAACGTCGCCGCGAAGGCGCCGGGCTTGTGGATGTCGAAGACGATGATGGGGATGCGGTTCTCGCGCGCAAGCGAGATCGCCGAAGCGTCCATCACCTGCAGGTCGCGGGACAGCACCTCCAGATAGCCGAGCGTGTCGTAGCGCTGGGCATTCTTGTCCTTGCGCGGATCGGCGGAATAGACGCCGTCGACCTGGGTGCCCTTGAGCAGCGCGTCGACACCCATCTCCGCCGCGCGAAGGGCGGCGGCCGTGTCGGTCGTGAAGAACGGGTTGCCGGTTCCGGCCGCGAAGATCACGACACGGCCCTTCTCCATATGGCGGGCGGCGCGGCGGCGGATATAGGGCTCGCACACCGTCGTCATCGGGATCGCCGACTGGACGCGGGTCTGCAGCCCCTGCCGCTCGAGCGCGCTCTGCATTGCCAGAGAATTGATGACGGTCGCCAGCATGCCCATGTAGTCGCCGCTGGAGCGGTCCATGCCGGAAGCCGCCGCCGACACGCCGCGGAAAATATTGCCGCCGCCGATCACCAGGCAAACCTGCACGCCCATGGCGTGCACGGTCTTCACTTCCTGTGCGACCATGGTGACCATGTCGGGGTCCAGGCCATACTCCCGATTCCCCATGAGCCCCTCGCCAGAGAGCTTGAGCAGAACGCGGCGGTATTGGGGAGCCGACGGCATCAGATGCCTCTGATTACGTTTGTCTTGGGCGCGCAGACAACATGTCTGCGCGCCGGTCGTTTCTACTACTACTTCTTGAGCTGGGCAGCCACTTCGGCTGCGAAATCCTCAGATTTCTTCTCGATGCCCTCGCCCAGCGCGAAACGCAGGAAGCCCACGAGCCTGACCGGGCCGCCGACCAGCTTGGCCGCGTCCTCGACGACCTTGGAAATCTTGGTCTTGCCGTCCATGACGAAGGCCTGCTCGAGGAGCACGACTTCCTGATGGAACTTGCGCAGGCCGCCTTCGACCATCTTGGCCACGATCTCGGCCGTCTTGCCCTGCTGGCCGGCCTTCTCGGCAAGCACCGCACGTTCGCGCTCGATCGCCGCCTGGTCGAGGTCGGCGACCGTCAGCGACTGCGGGTTGGTCGCGGCCACATGCATGGCCAGCTGCTTGGCGAGAGCGCCCAGCTTGGCCTTGTCGCCCGTCGACTCGAGGGCCACCAGCACGCCGATCTTGCCGAGGTCCGGCGCGACGGCATTGTGGGTGTAGGCCACGACCACGCCGTCGGACACCGACAGCGAGGCGGCGCGGCGCAGGCTCATGTTCTCGCCGATGGTGGCGATCAGGTTGGTGAGCTCGCCCTGCACGTCACGGCCGGTGCCGGGGAACGGCGCCGCAGCCACCTTGGCGAGGTCGCCGCCATTCTCGAGCGCGAGCTTGGTCGCCGCGGCGACGAACTTCTGGAACTGGTCGTTACGGCCAACGAAGTCGGTCTCGGCATTGACCTCGACGACGGCGCCGCGCGTACCCTCGGCTGCGACACCGACGAGGCCTTCGGCCGCGACGCGGCCGGCCTTCTTGGAGGCCGCCGACAGGCCCTTGGTGCGCAACCAGTCGACCGCCTTCTCGACGTCGCCGGCGGTCTCACCCAGCGCCTTCTTGCAATCCATCATGCCTGCGCCGGTCTTCTCGCGCAGTTCCTTGACGAGCGATGCAGTGATCTCAGCCATGTTTTGCTCCGTTTTAGTGCAACAAGGGCCGGTCTTCCGACCGGCCCCGTCTGTTTCTCTTCGATGAAGGGGACCGGACTACTCGGCCGGCGCCGCTTCCGCCGCCGGGGCCTCGGCGACGGGGAGTTCTTCGTCCGGCTGCTCGGCCAGTTCGCCCACGTCACCGCCGGTAGCGGCGATTTCGGCGCGAATGCCGTCAAGCACCGCGCCGGAGAGCAGGTCGCAGTAGAGCGTCACGGCGCGAATCGCGTCGTCGTTGCCCGGGATCGGGAAGTCGATGCCGTCGGGATCGGAATTGCTGTCGACCACCGCGACGATCGGAATGCCGCGCTTGCGGGCTTCCAGGACCGCGATCGACTCCTTGTTGGTGTCGATGATGAACAGCATGTCGGGCGTGCCGCCCATTTCCTTGATGCCGCCCAGCGAGCGCTCGAGCTTGTCGCGCTCGCGCGTCAGGTCGAGCTGTTCCTTCTTGGTGAGGCCGACGACGTCGCCCTTCAGGCGCTCGTCGAGCTCGCGCAGCCGCTTGATGGACGCCGAGATCGTGTTCCAGTTCGTGATCATGCCGCCCAGCCAGCGATGGTTCACGTAGTACTGGCCGCAGCGCTTGGCCGCGTCGGCGACGCGCTCGGCGGCCGCCGGCTTGGTGCCGACGAACAGGACGCGGCCGCCGCTCGCGACGACGTCACGAACCTGACGCAGCGCCTGCTCCAGCAGCGGCACGGTCTTGGTGAGGTCGATGATATGGACCCCGTTGCGCACCCCGAACAGGTACGGCTTCATCTTGGGGTTCCAGCGGCGCGTGTGGTGGCCGAAGTGGACGCCGGCTTCCAGCAGCTGGCGCATCGTGAATGTCGGCATGGTCATGCCGTTCTCCTTTTCCGGTTGAGCCTCCGCGGGCGTCGTTCCCGGAATGGGAACACCGGAGCGAGCGCCGGGATGTCTCCCCGTCGACCGCAAACCCGCGTGCGAAGTGGCGCGTTTCTAGTGGTTTGCCGCCAAAAATGCAAGTGGCAATGAAATCAAGGCCTTAGCCGATCTGCTTGGCTATCTCCCGGGCCAGTTCGAGGACCGAGAGCGGCGCACTCCCCTCGGCCTTGTTGTTGGCCGTGATCCAGACCTTCTGGCCCGCCTTGAGGGCCCTGACCGCCATCCGCGCCAGGGACCGGCGGGTCTCGCCATCCTGGTCCACGAGCCTGTCGAACGGCTCGTAGCGCTGCTTTGCGGCCTGGTAGAGGAAACCCCGGTGCAGGTTCCAGCGCACCACGAGCGCCCCCGGTTCTTCGCCATCAAGCGCCCTCAGCGCCGCCTCCTGCCGTTCGACTTCCGGCATCCGGTCGTGCAGGCCGACGCAATAGCGGACCCCGGCCCGGGCCAGCATGCGCATCAGGCGCGGCGTCAGCAATTCGGGATTCCGCAGTTCCAGCGCGTAAATTGGCCGTCGCGTGCCCAGCTCGTGAGGCAGGGCCGCGAAGAAGGTCTCCAGCCGGTCGATGAACAGCGTAGCGTCCTCGACCAGACTGCGCGGCAGCGGCGAGACCTGGAAGACCAGCGGGCCCACCTTGGCCTTGAGCCCCTCCAGACAGGGCAGAACGAATTCCCGGGTAGCGATCGCCGCATCGAGGAAGTGAGGGTTCGGCACCTTCGCCCTGCCCTCCTCGTCGCGGATCACAGCATCGCACACGATCGCCGGCGCCTTCACGACGAAGCTGAAATGCTCCGGCACCTGGCTGGCGTAGCGCGCATAGTCGACGGTGGAGATCGGCGCGTAGAAGGTCCGGTCGAGGCTGACCGTCCGCAGCAGCGGGATCTGGGCATAGGCCGCCAGCCCCTTGCGGCTGAGCGTCGCCTGCGGATGGACGTCCTCGTAGACCAGGCCGCGCCAACCGGGGAAGAACCAGGACGAGGTACCGAGCCGGATATCCGGCGGGAGAAGCGGTGCCTCGAGCAGGGGTGAATCCCGTGCCGGCCTGACATCGCCCGCCCCGGCGGCCCGCCGCCTGGGCGGCGCCGCCGTCTCGCTTTCGAAGAGCCCGGGTTGACGGCTCAAATTTCCTCGACCTGGGCGATCCCAGGCAGACTTCCGATCGTGTCGCGCAGGCCGCCGGCGATGGAATAGGTGCCGGGCAAGGTGACTTCGGCCTCCGACTCCTCCTTTTCCAGAGGCACCACCAGCGTGACCCTCCCGCGCCCGCGTTTGCCCTCGAGCGCCTTGCGCAGGGCTTCGAGCGCCACGGGATCGGAGATCACGATGCGCAGACCCGCCGCGGAGTTCGCGACTGCATCTTCCAGTTTCTCGACCGACTGCGCGGTGAGCTTCACCTGTTCGCCGTCCAGGCGGCCGTCGACCGAAATCAGGATCGCCTGGCCCGCCTCGAGAAGGTTGCGCTTGGAACTCAGGAGTTCGCTGAACATGACGCACTCGAAGGCGCCGGACTGATCCGAGCACTGCAGGAAGGCGAAACGGTTGCCCTTTGCCGAGGTGCGCTCCATCCGGTCGATGACCGTGCCGGCAAGCTTGATCCGACCGGGCGTGCCTCGCGCAAGCAAGGCCGGCAGGTCGGCCGCACGACTGACCCCCAGCCGCTGCAGGCTGCGCTCGTACGAGGCCAGCGGGTGCGACGAGAGATAGAAGCCGATGGCCGCGAACTCGTTCTGCAGCCTTTCCATCGGCGCCCAGTCCGGCACTTTAGGAAGTTGTGGACGGCGCTGGGCGGTGTCGTCGCCGAACAGGTTGTTCTGGTTGCTGCCGCGCGATTCGTGCGTCGCCTGCGAATGGCGGGCGAGCGCCTCGACGGTGGCGAAGGTCTGCGCCCGATTCTTGTTCAGCGTGTCGAAGGCCCCTGCCTTCACCAGGCTCTCGAGCAGGCGCTTGTTCAGCACGCGCTGGTCGAGACGCTCGGCGAAATCGAACAGGTCCTTGAACGGCCCCTTCTCCTCGCGTTCCTCGACGAGCCGGTTCATCGCCTCCTTGCCGACGCCCTTGATGGCGGCCAGCGCGTAGCGGATCGCTTTCCGGCCGTCCTCGGTCTTCTCGACGGTGAACTCGGCCGTGGACTTGTTCACGTCGGGCGGGAGCAGCTCGACATTGATCTTGTCGAGGTCGCGGCGATAGCCGTTGAGCTTTTCCACGTTACCCATGTCAAGGGTCATCGTGGCGGCGAAGAACTCGACCGGATGGTTGGCCTTCAGATAGGCCGTCTGGTAGCAAACCAGCGCGTAGGCCGCGGCATGGGACTTGTTGAAGCCATATCCCGCGAACTTGTTGACCTGGTCGAAGATCGACGAGGCCTTGTCTGCCTTCACGTTGTTCTTCTCGGCGCCCTCGACGAAGAGCGCCCGTTGGGCGTCCATCTCCGCCTGGATCTTCTTGCCCATGGCGCGACGCAGCAGGTCGGCTCCCCCCAGCGAGTATCCGCTCAGAACCTGCGCGATCTGCATGACCTGCTCCTGGTAGATCATGATGCCGTAGGTCTCCTTGAGGATCCCTTCCAGCAGCGGATGCAGGTAGTCCGGCTCCTCCTCGCCATGCTTGCGCTTGATGTAGCTCGGGATGTTCTCCATCGGGCCGGGGCGGTAGAGCGCCACCACGGCAATGATGTCCTCGAACCGGTCGGGCTTCATCTTGCGCAGCACGTCGCGCATGCCGTTGCCTTCGAGCTGAAACACGCCCGAACCGTCACCGCGGGCGAGCAGTTCGAAGGTCTTCCTGTCGTCGAGCGGCAGTTTCGCGATGTCGATCTGGTCGTGGCCGATGAGGTCGCAGGCCTTCTCGATCACCGTCAGAGTCTTGAGGCCGAGGAAGTCGAACTTCACCAGGCCCGCCGGCTCGACCCATTTCATGTTGAACTGGGTCGCAGGGAGCGATTCCTTGCTGTCGGTATCTCGGAACAGCGGCACCAACTGGTCGAGTGGTCGGTCTCCGATCACGACACCCGCGGCGTGGGTCGAGGCGTTCCGGAACAGGCCCTCGAGCTGCAGCGCGAGGTCGATCAGGCGCTTGATCTCCTCGTCGGCGTTGTACTGCTCCTTGAGCAGGTCCTCGGTCTCCAGCGCCTTGGCCAGCGTCACCGGATTTGCCGGATTGTTGGGCACCAGCTTGCAGATACGATCGACCTGCCCGTAGGGCATGCCCAGCACGCGGCCGACATCGCGCAGCACCGCGCGGGCCTGTAGCTTGCCGAAGGTGATGATCGCGGCGACCCGGTCGTGGCCATACTCGTCGCGCACATAGCGGATCACGCGGTCGCGCTTGTCCTGGCAGAAGTCGATGTCGAAGTCGGGCATCGACACGCGCTCGGGATTGAGGAAGCGCTCGAACAGCAGCCCCCAGCGTAGCGGATCGAGATCGGTAATCTTGAGCGACCACGCGACCAGCGAGCCGGCGCCCGAACCGCGGCCCGGCCCCACCGGCACGTCATGGTCTTTCGCCCACTGGATGAAGTCGGCCACGATCAGGAAGTAGCCGGCGAACCCCATCCTCTCGATCATGTCGAGTTCGTAGGTCAGTCGCTCGGTGTAGCGCTCGAAGGCGAAGTTGTCGGCCAGGCGGCCGAGTGTCCTCAGCTCCTCGAGCCCGGTCTTCGCGAGGTCGCGCAGCGCCTCGCCTTCGGTGCGGCCCTGGAGCTTGGTGTAGCGCGGCAGGATGGGTTTGCGCGGCGCGGGCATGTAGGCACATCGCTGGGCGATCACCAGGGTATTGTCGCAGGCCTCGGGAATGTCCGAGAACAGGCTGCGCATCTCGGCCGCCGACTTGAAATAGTGCTCCGGCGTCAGGCGCCGGCGGTTGGGATCGTCGATATGCGCGCCCTGCTCGATGCAGAGCAGCACGTCGTGCGCCTCGTACATCGGCTTCTTCGGGAAGTGCACGTCGTTGGTCGCCACCAGTGGCAGATTTCGCTCGTAGGCGAGATCGACCAGCGGCCCTTCGATCCGGCGCTCGGGATCGTCGCCATGGCGTTGCAGCTCGAGATAGAGCCGGCCCTCGAACAGGCCCTGCAGGCGGTCGAGCATATGGGCCGCGGCCGCCGTCTGGCCGGCGGCCAGCAACCGGCCGATACCGCTGCCGACGCTGCCGGTCAGGGCGATGAGCCCCTCGGTCGATCCTTCGAGGTCCGCCAGCGGCAGCGCCGCCACCGAGCCGACCTTGAACTCGAGATGGGCGCGGCTCACCAGCCGCATCAGGTTGAGATAGCCCTGCTCGCTCTGCACCAGCAGTGTCAGCCAGTCGATGGCGAGGACCTTGCTCGCCGTGGCGATGCCTCCTTCTTCTTCGCGCCGGATCCCGAGGTCGCAGCCTACGATCGGCTGAATGCCGGCCTTGGCGGCGTACTGCGAGAATTCGAGGGCGCCGAACAGGTTATTGCGGTCGGTGACGGCGACCGCCGGCATCTCCGCCTCCTTGGCCAGCGAGACGACCTTGTCGACCTTGTTCGCGCCTTCGGTGAGCGAATAGGCGGAACGAACCTTCAGATGGATGAAATCAGCGAGGGCCACGGGCCATCATCGCGCCGCGGCCTGTGGACTGTCAGGCATCGAGCACGCCATCTTTCAGCCGCACGGTGCGATCCATACGGGCCGCCAGCTCGGGATTGTGCGTGGCGACCAGCGCCGCCATGCCGGTCTCCCGCACCAGCGCCAGCAGTTGCTGGAACACGGTCTCCGAGGTCGTCGAATCGAGGTTGCCGGTCGGCTCGTCGGCCAGCAGCACGCGCGGCGCGTTGGCAACGGCCCGCGCGATCGCCACGCGCTGCTGTTCGCCGCCCGACAGGCGCCCCGGCCTATGGTCCAGCCGGTCGCCGAGCCCAACCAGGCCGAGCAGATCCGCCGCCCGCTTGCGCGCCGCCCCGCGCCCGACGCCGTTCAGCATCTGGGGCAGCATCACGTTCTCGATGGCCGAGAATTCCGGCAGCAGATGGTGGTACTGGTAAACGAATCCCAGGAAGCTACGACGCAGGCCCGTGCGGTCCTTGTCGGCCATTCGGAGCGTCGGCTTGCCGTCGACCACCACCTCACCCTCGTCGGGCCGTTCGAGCAGGCCCGCGATGTGCAACAGGGTCGACTTGCCGCTGCCCGACTGGCCGACCATGGCCACGATCTCGCCGGGGTGCAGGTCGACCGAGACACCGCGCAGCACGTCGAGCCGACGGTCGCCCTGGACGAAGGTGCGGCGGATGCCCTGCAGGACAAGCGGCTTGGCGGTGTCACTCATGTCGCAATCCTTCGACCGGTTCGACCCGGGTGGCCCGCCACGCCGGATAGGCCGCGGCGATGAGAGAAAGCACGATCGCGACGGCGATGATGAAAATCACCTCGACCGGGTCGACCCGCACCGGCATCGAAGTGATGAAGTCGACTTCCGCCCCCGCCGTGCCGCCGCCGCCCGTGACGTTCGCCAGAGCACGACCGATCGCGGGCATGTTGGCGCAGAGCAGCAGGCCCAGGGCCGCTCCGATCGCCGTTCCAGCGACGCCGACCGCCGCAGCCGCCATGAAGAAGGCGCGTACGATCGTTCCGGGGCTGGCGCCCATGGTCCGCAGGATGGCGATGCTGCCGCGCTTCACGCGCACCAGCATGGTGAAGCTCGCGACCACGTTCATGGCGGCCACGACCACGATCAACGTCAGGATGATGAACATCATCACCCGCTCGACCTGCAGGGCGCCGACAAAGCGCGCATTGAGGCCCAGCCAGTGCGAGACGCGGAGATCCTCCCGGCCGAGCGACCGGCGCAGCTCCTGCGCCACCCGCGGCGCAGCCTGCGGGTCCTTCAGGAAAAGATCGATCGAGCTCACGGTCTCCTTGCCGTAGTCGAGATCGTCCTGGAGCACCGCGAGCGGGATGAATACGAGGGTGCTGTCGAACTCGTAGCGGCGGCTCAGGAAGGTGGCCAGGATGTCGTAGTCGCTGTAGCGCGGCGCAATCGTGCCGCCCTCGTTCAGCTGGTGCGTCACCACGGTCAGCGGCTCGCCGACCCTCACCTGCATCTGCTGGCGCAGCCGTTCGCCGATCACCAGGCCGGGCTTGGTGCCGAACTCCGCCAGATCGCCGAAGATGATGTTCTTGGCAACGATCTCCCGGTTCAGGAGATCTTCGCGCCGCACGCCACGAAGCTGGGCGCCCCGCGTCTGGCCGTGGCCAGTCACGAGGACCTGCCTCTCCAGAGTGAGGCGTACGGCCTCGACGCCGGGGACGTCCTTGAGCTTCGCCAGCAGCTCGGGCGTGGCCTGCAGCAGCCCGTCGCGTGCGGCGATCACGACATGGCCGTTCATGCCGATGATCCGGCCCAGCAGCTGCTCGCGGAAGCCACCCATCACCGAGAGCACGGCGATCAAGGTTCCCACGCCCAAGGCCACGCCGATCAGCGAGAACATCGCGATGAAAGACACGAAGCCTTCGCGCTGGCGGGTCGCGAGGTAGCGCCAGGCCAGCCAGCGCTCGACGACGGGCGCGCGCTCACTCACGGCGCAGGCCCTCGACGGGATCGAGGCGCGCCGCGCGCGCCGCCGGATAGATCGAGGCCAGCAGCGCGAACACCAGCGCCATGGCCGCAATGCCTGCGACTTCGCTCCATTCGATCCGCGACGGCAGTTCGGCGAGCAGATAGAGGGTCTGGTCGAACAGAACGATGTCGAAGGTTCGCTGCAGCCACTGCCGGATCGCCTCGATGTTGCGCGCGAAGGCGAGGCCCAGAACGACCCCGAGGATCGTCCCGGCGCCGCCGATCGACAGGCCATCGAGCAGGAAGATCCGCATGATGCTCGCCCGGCTGGCGCCCATGGTGCGCAGGATGGCGATGTCGGCCGTCTTGGTCCGCACGAGCATGACCAGGCTGGAGACGATGTTGAACGCCGCGACCAGCACGATCATCGTCAGGACCAGGAAGATCATGTTGGTCTGTGCGACGACGGCCGAAAAGAAGCCGGCATTGGCCTGGAACCAGTCGAAGACCCAGCCCTGTGTCCCGACCGCCTGCATGAGCAGCCGGCGCGTCTCGGCCGTCGAGGCCTTGTCCGTCACGAACACCTCGATGCCCGTGACGTTGGGCCCGAGGTTGAGCATGTGCTGGGCGTCCTGCAGCGGCGCGTACACGAAGTTGGAATCGTAGTCGTACATGCCGGTGCAGAAGATCGCGGAGACCTTGACCGCGGCCGAGCGCGGCATGACGCCGAGCGGCGTCGCGACTGATACCGGCGACACGAGCTGGATCCTGTCTCCGACCTTCAGGTTCATGAGGTCGGCCAGGCGTCGGCCGATGACGACCGAGAAGTCGTCGCCGAAGCCCTTGAGGGTACCCCAGTCGATGGGCTTGTCATCCTCCGCCTTGCAGAGCGTGCGATAGCGCTCACGATCCTCCGGCGATCCCTCGATCGCCGAAGCGAGCGGCGCGCGATTGCGGATATCGTCCGCCCGCATGCCACGCAGCACGATCCCGCGCACGCGATCGCCGGCGACGGCCATGAGCTGGCCCTCGGCCGTCGGTGTGGCGGACTGGACGCCCGGCACCGCCGCCAGGCGCTTCAGAAAGTCGGGCGTGGGCTCGAGGGGGCCGCCATTGGACTGAACGCCAAGCTGGCCGCTGATGCTCGACATCTGCGACAGCATCTCGACGCGAAAGCCGTTCATCACCGACATCACGACGATCAGCGTGCCGACGCCCAGCGTGATGCCGATCAACGAGAAGCCGGCGATCACCGAAATGAAGCCCTCCTCGCGGCGTGCGCGCAGGAAGCGGAAGGCGATCAGGCGCTCGGCGGCGAAGGACATGGCGGAGCCGTGTCCGCGGCTCAGCCGAACCGCGCGAGAACCTGTTCGAGCGCCAGCTCCTCGCGAGCGCCGGTCTTGCGGTTCTTGACCTCGAACTTGCCCGCGGCGAGTCCCTTGGGGCCGACGATGACCTGCCAGGGGATGCCGATCAGGTCCATGTCGGCGAACTTGCCACCCGGCCGGATGTCACGATCGTCGTGCAGCACTGCGACGCCCTTGGCCGAGAGCGCGTCGTAGAGCTTCTGGCAGGCGCCGCCGACGGAACCGTCGTCCGGCTTCAGGTTGACGATCGCCACCTTGAAGGGCGCCACTTCGTCCGGCCAGACGATTCCGGCATCGTCGTGGCTCGCCTCGATGATGCCGCCCACCAGGCGCGAGACGCCGATGCCGTAGGAGCCCATCTCGACCGTGATCTGCTCGCCGCCGGGTCCGGCGACGACGGCATTCATCGGCTTGGAGTACTTGGTGCCGAAGTAGAAGATGTGCCCGACCTCGATGCCCCGTGCGGCCAGGCGCTCGCCCTCGGGCAGCGCCTCGAAGGCCTTCGCGTCATGCATCTCGTCGGTCGCCGCATAGAGCGACGTCCACTCGTTCACGATCCCCTGCAGGTCCGACGAATAGTCGATCGTGCGGCTCAGGATGTCCTTGTCGACCAGGCCCTTGTGGCAGAACACGGCGCTCTCGCCGGTCTCGGCCAGGATGATGAACTCGTGGCTGAGATCGCCGCCGATAGGGCCGGTATCGGCCCGCATCGGAATCGCCTTCAGGCCCATGCGGGCGAAGGTGCGCAGATAGGCCACGAACATCCTGTTGTAGGAATGGATGGCCCCGGCCTTGTCGATGTCGAACGAGTAGTTGTCCTTCATCAGGAACTCGCGGCCGCGCATCACGCCGAAACGCGGACGGACCTCGTCCCGGAACTTCCACTGGATATGGTAGAGGTTCTTCGGCAGGTCGCGATAGCTCTTCACCCCGTCGCGAAAGAGAACCGTGATCATCTCCTCGTTCGTCGGGCCGTAGAGCATCTCGCGGTCGTGGCGGTCCTTGATGCGCAGCATCTCGGGGCCATAGGCGTCGTAGCGGCCGCTTTCGCGCCACAGGTCGGCCGACTGGATGGTCGGCATCAGCACTTCCTGGGCACCTGCCCCGTCCTGCTCCTCACGTACGATCCGCTCGATGTTCCGCAGGACCCGCAGGCCGAGCGGCAGCCAGGCATAGATGCCGGCGCTGGTCTGGCGGACGAGGCCGGCGCGCAGCATCAGCCGGTGCGAAACGATCTGCGCTTCCGACGGAGTCTCCTTCATCGTCGGCAGAAAGTACTGGCTCATGCGCATGCGGAATCGGTCCTCGGTCCGGGTATCGGGATGGCGGCGGACTGTAGGGAACGGGTCGGCCAAAGGCAAACCGGGTGGTGCGGCTGGCTTTTCACAGCCATGTGCCCGCACACTGGGCGCGACTTTCGGGGGGAGCAGGATGCTGGAGCGACTTTTCAAGCTGCGCGAGAACAAGACCAACGTCCGGACCGAGCTGGTCGCGGGCCTGACGACGTTCCTCGCGATGGCCTACATCATATTCGTCAACCCGGCGATCCTGGCCGAGGCCAAGATGCCCTTCGGAGCCGTGTTCGCCGCCACCTGCATGGCAGCCGCGGTCGGCTGCTTTCTGATGGCGTTCCTGGCCAACTACCCGATCGCCCTCGCGCCCGGCATGGGGCTGAACGCCTACTTCGCCTTCGGCGTGGTCGGCGGCATGGGCCACACCTGGCAGGTCGCGCTGGGCTGCGTCTTCATTTCAGGTGTCATTTTCCTGATCATCAGCGTGCTGCCGATACGCGAATGGATCGTCAATGCCATCCCGAAGTCCCTCAAGATGGCGATTGCGGCCGGAATCGGGCTGTTCCTGGCGCTGATCGCCCTGAAGAATGCCGGCATCGTGGTCGCCCATCCGGCGACGCTGGTCACCCACGGAAAGATGACGAGCTGGCCGGTGGTGATGGCGGTGCTGGGCTTTGTCCTCATCGTCGCGCTCGAGCACCGCCGCATCATGGGCGGCGTCATCATCGGCATTCTCGTCGTGACGGCGGTCTCCATCCTGGCCGGCCAGCAGAAGTTCGTGGGCATCTTCGACGCGCCACCCTCGATCGGGCCCGTGTTCCTTCAGATGGATCTCGCGGGCGCCCTGAAGGTCGGGCTCGTGACGGTGGTCTTCGCCTTCTTGTTCGTGGACCTGTTCGACAATACAGGCACGCTGATCGCGCTGGCCCATCGCGGCGGCTTCATGCGACCGGACGGGACCGTGCCCCGGCTGCGCAGCGTGCTGATCTCCGACAGTGCCGCCGCCATGCTCGGTGCGGCGGCCGGCACCTCGACAACGACGAGCTACATCGAGAGCGCGTTGGGCATCAATGCCGGAGGGCGCACCGGGCTCACCGCTGCTGCGGTCGGCGTGCTGTTTCTGCTGGCGCTCTTCCTCTCGCCTCTCGCTGCATCGATCCCCGCCTATGCCACCGCGCCGGCACTTCTCTATGTCGCGTGCCTGATGGCGCGTGGCCTGACCGAGATCGAATGGAGCGACGTCACCGAGGCGGCGCCGGCGGTCATCGCTGCGATCGCCATGCCCTTCACCTTCTCGATCGCCGACGGCATCGCGTTCGGCTTCATCTCGTACGCCGGCATCAAGGTTGCCGCAGGCCGGTATCGCGAAGTCCATCCGGCGGTGGCAATTCTCGCTGTCCTGTTCGTGATCAAATACATGGTCATTGGATGAACAGCGAAACGGTAGGGACATTAGTTTGTAGTCGAACGACCCCCGCCTTGAAGATTCTTTTGCTGGGCACCAACGGATCGAAAGAAAAGGTCTTGGCAAGCGATGGGCGGCACGCTACACAGCCTCAGCCTTGGGCACTGTCCGGGTTTAGGGAGGAGAGCGGCGCAAGCCGCCTACGACGAGTTTCGGGGGTAGAGGACGGCGGACCATCGGTCCGCCGTTTCCTTTTGGCGAAAGGCGCGCGGATCGTGCGCCTCAGGATCCTTCGAGACGCCTGAAACTCAGTATATCGAGCTGGTAGAACCCGTAGAAGGCGAGCCACAGCACCGCGGCCAAGATGGTCGTAATGATCGCCTTGCGGAGCAGCTCCGGCTTCTCCGGCGCCCCCTGCTCCTGGCCCCTGCCCGGATTCTCGACGCGCCGCACGCCTAGCGGCAACACCATGAACAGCGCGATCCACCAAATCACCAGGTAGACCATGATGCCGGTAGCCCAGCCCATGGTGCGGCGCTCCTCAGACCTGCTCGAGTTCGATCAGGGTACCGGTGAAGTCCTTAGGATGCAGGAACAGCACGGGCTTGTCGTGGGCACCGATCTTGGGTTCGCCGTCACCCAACACGCGCGCACCCTGCGACTTCAGCTTGTCTCGAGCGGCGTAGATGTCCTCGACCTCGTAGCAAACGTGATGGATTCCACCGTCGGCGTTGCGGGCCAGGAAATTGGCGATGGGTGACTTCTCGCCAAGCGGATGCAGGAGTTCGATCTTGGTGTTCGGCAGCTCGACGAAGACCACCGTCACGCCATGCGCCGGCTGCTCCTTGGGTGCACTCACCTTGGCGCCCATCACAGTACGGTAGAGCTCGCTCGCTTTCGCCAGGTCGGGCACGGCAATCGCGATATGATTCAGGCGTCCGATCATGGTCTTCTCCAGCGGCTGCGCGGCCTTTAGATGCGGACGATGTGCACGTCCGTCAACGGCTTCTTGCCGAGGTGCGCCCGCACGACGCGCCGGACGGCCTGCCGGGCCGCCTCCTCCATGCGCCGGTCGTCGGAGCGTTCGGCGGCCTTGAGGTCGGCCAGCATCTCGGCCAGCGCGTCCACGATGGCCTCTTCCAACTCGCCGTCTGCGTCATCGATCCCGCGCAGCGAGACCTTGGGGGGCGCCAGGGCCTTGCCACGCCTGTCCACCACCAGGGTCGCCGCCGCCGCGCCGTTCCACAGGAGCTTGCGCCGTTCACGTAGCGCCTCGCCGTCGAGCGGAATGAGCCCGTCACCGTCGCGCGCCAACCGGCCAGAAAAGACATGGTCGATGATTTCCGCAGGCCCTGGCGCCAGCCGGACCAGCGTGCCGTTGGGCGCCACGACGGTTTCCGGCACCTGGCAGGCTCGCGCCAGTTCGGCATGTTCGATCATGTGCCGTACCTCGCCGTGGACCGGCAGGGCGATCTTCGGCCGGACCCACTGATAGACCCTCACCAGCTCGTCCCGCGCCGGGTGGCCGGAGACGTGGATGTCGGCCTCGCGGTCGGTGATGACCTTGACCCCGCGAGCCATCAGGGAATTCTGCAGGCGCCCGACCGAGTGCTCGTTCCCCGGGATGACCCGCGACGAGAAGATCGCGGTGTCGCCGGCTTCGAGGACGAGGTCTCGATGCTCGCCGCCGGCCAGCTTCGACATGGCGGCGCGCGGCTCGCCCTGGCTGCCGGTGCAGACGAACAGCACCTTGTCCCGAGGCAGGTAACCCGCCTGCTTCTCCGGCACGCATTCGGGGAAATCCAGCAGGTAACCGCATTCCTGCGCCGACTCGAGCATGCGCGTGAGGGCACGGCCTGACAGGACCGGGTGGCGGCCCGCCGCGACTGCCGCCAGCGCGATGCTCTCGACGCGGGCGAGGTTGGAAGCGAAGCAGGTCACGGCCACCCTGCCCTTCTGCCCACGGACGAGCTTTTCCAGGTTGGCACGTACCTTCGATTCCGAACCGGCCTCGCCCTCCACGAAGACGTTGGTGCTGTCGCAGACCATGGCCAGCGCACCTTCGTCGCCGATGCGCTTCAGCATCGCCTCGTCGGTGAGGTCGCCCAGCAGCGGCTCCGGGTCGATCTTCCAGTCGCCGGTGTGGAAGACCGTGCCGAACTTCGTGCGGATCGCCATCGCGTTCGGCTCGAGGATCGAATGCGTCATGGTGATCATCTCGAGCTCGAACGGCGCGACATTGAACCTGCCCCCCAGCGGAATCTCGGTGACCGGAACCTGGTCCCGCAGGCCAGCATCGATCAGCTTGCGCTTGAGGACCGAGGCGGCGAAGGGCGTCGCATAGACGGGCGCCTTCAGCCGCGGCCACAAGTCGGCGACGGCGCCGAGATGGTCTTCGTGGGCGTGGGTCAGAACGATGCCGACAAGGTCTTCACGACGCTCGACGATGAATTCGGGATCGGGCATCACCACCTCGACGCCGGCCATGGTGCTGTCGGCGAAGCCGATGCCGAGATCGACCATCAGCCATTTGCCGGCCGTGCCGTAGAGGTTGAGGTTCATGCCGATCTCGCCGGCCCCACCGAGGGCCAGGAAGAGCAGCTCGTCGTGCGAGGGGACCGTCATCCGCGGTTGCGCCGCCAGATCTCCAGCAGGCCGAGCGACATCAGGTCGGGCTCGATGAAGTCGAACAATCCGATCTCGTCCTTGAACACGCTGGCGAGTCCGCCCGTGGCGATCACCTTCATGGGCTCGCCAAACTCCTCGCGGATGCGCCTGATCAGGCTCTCGATCAACCCGACATAACCCCAGAAGATGCCTGACTGCATGTTGGCCACTGTGCTTTTGCCGATCACGCGGGCCGGCTTCTCGACCCGGATGCGCGGCAGGCGCGCCGTCATCAGGTAGAAGGCCTCGATCGTCAGTTCGACGCCCGGCGCGAACACGCCACCGATGAAGTTGCCGTCCTTGTCGGCGAGGTCGAAGGTCGTGGCGCTGCCGAAGTCGATCGTGATCAGTGGCCCGCCATATTTCGTATGGCCGGCGATGACGCCGACGAGACGATCGGCACCCGCCTCCGCTGGCCGGTCGATCAGGACCTTGATCCCCAGTTCGCAGTCGGGCTCGCCGACGATCAACAGCTTGCTGTGGAAGTAATTCTCGCAGAGTCGCCGCAGGTGCGTGTTCACCGCCGGCACGACGCTGGCCAGGATCGCACCCTTGATCGACTTTGGATCGAAGCCCTGCAAATGCATGAGCTGCGTAACCCAGGCGGCATACTCGTCGGCCGTGCGCTTGGACTCGGTACGCAGGCGCCACGCGGCGACGATCCTGTCTTGATCGAAGACGACGAACTTCGAGTTGGTGTTGCCAACGTCGATGGCCAGCAGCATTCCCGCCCTCCTCAGGCCGCCCGGCCCAGCAATTCACCCGACACGATCTTGCGCGGCCCTTCCGCCGTATCCAGCAGGAGAGCGCCTTCGCGGTCCAGCCCTGCGAACCGGCCCCGGACGATCCCCTCGCCCAGCCTGACGTCGACTTCGGCCCCCAGCGGCCCCGCCTTCGCCAGCCATTCGCGGCGCACCGTCTCGAACCCGTCCTGGCGCCATTGCGCCAACCGGGCCGCCAGGGCGCGCGTGAGACCCTCCAGCGCCGCCTCGACCGTTCCACCCAGCGCCGCGCCGGGATAACGCATCTCAGGCAGCTGCGGTGCGAAGGCGACGTTCACGCCGATGCCAGCCACAACATGCTCGACCAGCCCGTCCTGGCCGATCGCGCTCTCCAGAAGGATTCCCGCGACCTTGCCGCCGTCGACCAGGACGTCATTGGGCCATTTCAGGCGAACGCTACGATCCGCCGGCACGAGGTCGCCGATCGCGAGCGCCGCGACGAACCCCAGTTCGGCGGCCTGCGGTGCCATGCAGCCGGGCCGCAGGATCGTGGAACTGTAGAGGTTGCCGACCGGCGACGCCCAGTTTCGGCCGCGGCGACCGCGCCCACCTGACTGCTCGCGCGCCCAGACGACGGTGCCCTCGGGCGCGCCGGCATCGGCCAGGCGGGTGGCCTCGTCGTTGGTACTGCCGACGCTTTCGAGCACGACCAGCGTCCACCCGTCCGGAAGGACGGGCACCGAGGTCACGGGAACAGGCCCCTGGCGGCCGCTTCGGCGATCACGCTGAGGGGCTGCGGCACCAAGGAGAAGACGGCGATCAGGAAGGCCGCCACCAGTGCCACCACACGATTGACCCCGAAGGCCGGCCGGTCGATCGCCTCGGCCGGCTCATCGAAGTACATCACCTTCACGATGCGCAGATAGTAGTACGAGGCCACCACGGAGGCGAGCACGCCCAGTACCGCGGGAATGAACAGCTTGGCCTCGACCGCGGCCATGAAGATGTAGAGCTTGCCCCAGAAACCCGCCAGCGGCGGAATGCCGGCCAGCGAGAACATGAAGATCAGCATGCCGAGCGCCATCATCGGCTGGCTGCGGGCGAGACCCGCGAGGTCGGAGACCTGCTCGACCATGATGTTGCGGCGCTTCATCATCAGGACGGTGGCGAAGACGCCCAGGGTCATGACCAAGTAGATGGCGAGATAGAAAACCACCGCCTGGATGCCCTTCTCGGTGCCGCTCGCGACACCCAGCAGAATGTAGCCGACATTGCCGATCGACGAATAGGCCATGAGGCGCTTGATGTTCTGCTGGCGCAGCGCGGCGAAGGCGCCCAGCGCCATCGACAGCACCGAGGCCACGACGATGATCTGCTGCCATTGCGCGAACAGCGGCTTGAACGGGCCCATCAGGACCGACACCAGCAGCGACAGGGCGGCGATCTTGGGGGCGACCGCGAACAGCGCCGTCACCGGCGTCGGAGCACCCTCATAGACGTCCGGAGTCCACATGTGGAACGGCACGGCCGAGACCTTGAAGGCGAGACCCGCGACCACGAACACCAGGCCGATGATCACGCCGATTTCGGTCGCACGGCCGTCGGCCAGCGCACCGGAGATCTGGACGAAGGCCGTGCCCCCACAGAAGCCATAGATGAGCGACGATCCGAACAGCAGCATGCCCGAGGCGACCGAGCCCAGGACGAAGTACTTCACGCCGGCCTCGGTCGACCGGATGCTGTCGCGCTGGAACGAGGCGATGACGTAGAGCGCCAGCGACTGAAGTTCGAGACCGACATAGAGCGCCATCAGGTCGTTGGCCGAGATCATCAGCATCATGCCGAGCGTCGCCAGGGCGACCAGGATCGGATACTCGAACCGCCAGGCCTTGGCCTGCTCGAAATAGGCACGCGACATCAGGATGGCGATGGCGGAGCCCACCAGCACCATGACCTTCATGGTCGCGGTCAGGCGGTCGACGATGAACAGCGAGGAAAAGGCCGGCCCTTCGCGGTAGGGCAGGAACAGCAGCGCCGCCGTCACGAGCAGAGCGGCCGAGGTCGCCACCGACACGAACGGCGTGGCGATTTCGCCCCGAACGACGCCGTAGATCAGCAGCAGCGCGGTGGCCGCGGCGAGGAAGATTTCCGGCCGGGCCAGGGTCCAGGATTCGAGACCGACGATCATGTTCATTACTCCCGGCCGCTCACGGTACCAGCGCCGCGGTGCGGGCGAGCTTCAAAGCCGCCTGATAGTCGCCGATCAGCTTGTCCACGGCCGGCGCCATCGGGTCGAGGAAGGAATTGGGATAGATACCCATCCAGATCGTCAGCAGCACCAGCGGCAGGAAGATCGCGATCTCGCGACCGTTCATGTCGAGGATGCCCTTGAGCGAGTCCTTGGTGAGCTCGCCGAACACGATCTTGCGATAGAGCCACAGTGCGTAGGCAGCGCCCAGGATGAGGCTGGTCGACGCCAGGAACGCCACCCAGGTATTGGCCTTGAAGGCGCCCAGCAAGACCAGGAACTCGCCGACGAATCCCGACAGGCCGGGCAGCCCCACGCTCGCCAGGGTGAAGAACAGGAAGGTGAAGGCGTAGCGCGGCATGCGATGCACGAGGCCGCCATAGGCCGCGATCTCGCGGGTGTGCATGCGGTCGTAGACCACGCCGACGCAGAGGAAGAGCGCGGCCGACACGATGCCGTGGCTCAGCATCTGGAAGATCGAGCCCTGCACGCCCTGCATGTTCATGACGAACGCGCCGATCGTCACGAAGCCCATGTGGGCGACCGACGAATAGGCGATCAGCTTCTTCATGTCCTCCTGCACCAGCGCGACCAGCGAGGTGTAGATCACGGCCACGATGGAGAGGGCGAAGACCATCGGCGCGAAGTACTGGGTCGCCTCGGGAAACAGCGGGATCGAGAAGCGCAGGAAGCCGTAACCGCCCATCTTCAGCAACACACCTGCCAGGATGACGGAGCCCGCGGTCGGCGCCTCGACGTGGGCGTCCGGCAGCCAGGTGTGGACCGGCCACATCGGCACCTTCACCGCAAACGAGGCAAAGAAGGCCAGCCACAGCCAGCACTGCCAGGTGAACGGCAGGTCGAGCTTCTCCATCGCCGTCGGCAAATCGGTCGTACCGACCTGCCAGTAGACGGCGATGATCGCCAGCAGCATCAGCACCGAGCCGAGCAGCGTGTAGAGAAAGAACTTGAAGGCCGCGTAGACGCGCCGCTTGCCGCCCCACACGCCGATGATCAGGAACATCGGGATGAGGACACCTTCGAAGAAGATGTAGAACAGCGCGAGGTCGAGCGCGCAGAACATGCCGACCATGAAGGTCTCGAGCACGAGGAACGCGATCATGTATTCCTTGACGCGAACCTTGATCGATTCCCAGCTCGCCAGGATGCAGATCGGTGTCAGCAGGGTCGACAGCAGCACGAAGAACAGCGAGATGCCATCGATACCGGCATGGTAGCCGATATTAAGAGCCGGCACCCAAGCCACCTTCTCCTCGAACTGGAACCCTGCCTTCGTCGGATCGAAGCGGATCCAGAGAAGCAGCGAGATCAGGAAGGTCGCGAGCGTCGTAACCAGCGCCACGCTGCGGCAGTTGCGATCCACGGCCTCCTTCGGGCCGTTGACGATCAGGCAGAAAAACGCTCCCACCAGTGGCAGGAACGTGATCAGGGAGAGGATGGGCCAGCTCGACATCGGGGGCCTTACCTCGCCGACAGCATGAAATAGGTAACGAGACCGGCGACGCCGACCAGCATCACGAACGCATAGTGATAGAGATAGCCACTCTGGAAGCGCATCAGCATGCCAGCCATGTCCTGGGCGCGAGCAGCCACGTTGTCGGGACCGAGCCCGTCGATCGTGGCGCCGTCACCTTTCTTCCAGAGGAAGCGGCCGATCGCCAGCGAGGGTTTCACGAACACCGCATCGTAGAGTTCGTCGAAGTACCACTTGTTGTAGAACAGTGCGTGCAGGCCGGGGAACCGCTTCACCGTGCGCTCCGGCATGTCGGTGCGCAGGACGTAGTAGTAGTAACTGAGGGCGATGCCGGCGATCGCGAACGCCAGCGGCAGCAGCTTCACCCAGAGTGGCACTTCGTGCGCATGGTGCAGCACCTCTTCCGTGGCCTTCACGGCGAGCGAATTGCCCCAGAAGGCCTTCCAGTCATGGCCGACGAACCAGTCGTAGCCGACCAGGCCCGAAAAGGCGGCGCCGACGCCCAGCACGTAGAGCGGGATCATCATGACCAGCGGTGATTCGTGGGCGTGATCCCAGGTGTGATGATCGCCGCGATACTTGCCGTAGAAGGTCATGAACATCAGGCGCGTCGAATAGAACGCCGTCATGAAGGCGGCGATCACGCCCAGCCAGAAGGCGATCAGGCCGACCGTGGTGTGAACACCGAAGGCCGACTCCAGCATGATGTCCTTGGAGTAGAAGCCCGCGAATCCCAGGCCGTTGCCCAGGATGAACGGGATGCCGATGCCCGACAGCGCCAGCGTCCCGATCCACATCAGGATGAAGGTCTGGGGTGCCTTCTCGCGCACCCCGCCCATCTTGCGCATGTCCTGCTCGTGATGGAGGCAGTGGATCACCGAGCCTGAGCCAAGGAACAGCAGCGCCTTGAAGAAAGCGTGCGTCGTGAGATGGAACATGGCGCCTGAATAACCACCGACGCCGCAGGCGAAGAACATGTAGCCGAGCTGGCTGCAGGTCGAATAGGCGACCACCCGCTTGATGTCGAACTGGGTCAGGCCGACGGTGGCGGCAAAGAAGGCCGTCGCGGCGCCGATCAGCGTCACGACCATGGAGGCGGTCGGCGCCAGTTCGAACAGCGGCGACAGGCGGCAGACCATGAAGACGCCGGCAGTCACCATCGTGGCGGCATGGATCAGGGCCGAGACCGGCGTCGGGCCTTCCATCGCGTCCGGCAGCCAGGTGTGCAGGCCGAGCTGCGCCGACTTGCCCATCGCGCCGACGAACAGCAGCAGGCAGGCGGTCTCCAGCGCCGGCAGGTCCATGCCGAGGAACTGGATGCGCATCTGCGCCATCTGCGGCGCCTTGCCGAAGATCTCCTCGAAGCCGACCGAGCCCGACAGCATCCAGACGGCAAAGATGCCCAGCGCGAAGCCGAAGTCGCCGACCCGGTTCACGATGAAGGCCTTCATCGCGGCGGCATTGGCCGACGGCTTGTCGTACCAGAAGCCGATCAGCAGGTAGGAGGCGAGGCCCACCCCTTCCCAGCCGAAGAAGAGCTGCACGAGGTTGTCGGCCGTCACCAGCATCAGCATGAAGAAGGTGAACAGGCTGAGATACGCCATGAAGCGCGGGATGCTGGGATCGTCTTCCATGTAGCCGATGGAATAGATGTGGACCATCGACGACACGCCGGTGACCACGATCAGCATGACGGCGGTCAGCGTGTCGACGCGCAGCGCCCAGGAGATGTCCAGGGTCCCTGAATCGATCCAGGAGAAAAGCTTCACGACGATCAGCTTCTCCGTCCCGAAGCCGATCTTGACGAAGACGAAGACCGAGAGGGCCGCCGCGATCAGCAGCGCCGCGCAGGTCACGATCTGCGCAGGACGTGCGCCGATGACGCGGCAGAAGAGGCCGGCGATCGCCGCCGCGACCAGCGGCAGGAAGACGATGAGCTTGATGGCGAGATCCATGATGAGCGCGCCCCTAGCCCTTCATCGCATTGATGTCTTCGACTTCGATCGTTCCGCGATTGCGGAAATAGACCACCAGGATCGCCAGCCCGATCGCCGCCTCCGCGGCGGCCACGGTCAGCACCAGCATGGCGAAGATCTGTCCCACGACGTTGCCCTGGAAGACCGAAAAGGCCACCAGGTTGATGTTCACCGCGAGCAGCATCAGTTCGACGCACATCAGGATGACGATGACGTTCTTGCGGTTCAGGAAGATGCCCAGGATGCCCATCGTGAACAGCACCGCGGCAACGGTGAGATAGTGGCCGAGCCCGATCGTCATCACACCCCTCCCCGCGTCGGAACCTTGACCACCGTGATGGACTGTTCCTTCGAGCGGTTGATCTGATCCACCGCCTTCTGACGGCGGACGCCCGGCCGGCTGCGCAGGGTGAGCACGATGGCGCCGATCATGGCGACCAGCAGCACCAGACCAGCGACCTGGAAGAGATAGAAGTACTGGGTGTAGAGCACCCGCCCGATGGCGCGCGTATTCTCGATCGCCATCACCTGGGCGCCATGCGCATTCAGGCCCGCGACGGTCGTCGAGCCGGCGCCGATGATGCCGACGCCCAGCAGCAGCTCGGCGAACAGCACCGCGCCGATCAGCGCGCCCACCGGGAAGTAATCGAGGAACCCCTCGCGCAGCTCGGTGAGGTTGATGTCGAGCATCATGACCACGAAGAGGAAGAGCACCGCCACCGCCCCGACATAGACGATCACCAGGATCATCGCGATGAACTCGGCCCCGATCAGCAGGAACAGGCCTGCGGCGTTGAAGAACGCCAGGATCAGGAAGAGCACCGAATAGACGGGATTGCGCGAGACCACGACCATGGCGGCCGCAGCCACCGTGATCGCGGCAAAGACGTAGAAGGCCAGGGCCTGGAGTATCATGATCTGTCTCTCCCCCCGCCCGGCTCAGCGATACGCCGCTTCGGAGTGGAGGTTCGCCGCGATCAGGGTCTCCCACCGGTCGCCGTTCGCGAGCAGCTTGTTCTTGTCGTACATGAGTTCCTCGCGCGTCTCGGTCGAGAACTCGAAGTTCGGCCCCTCCACGATTGCATCGACCGGGCAGGCTTCCTGACAGAAACCGCAATAGATGCACTTCGTCATGTCGATGTCGTAGCGCGTCGTACGCCGGCTGCCGTCGTCGCGCGGCTCGGCCTCGATGGTGATGGCCTGGGCGGGGCAGATCGCCTCGCACAGCTTACACGCAATGCAGCGCTCCTCACCGTTGGGGTAGCGGCGCAGCGCATGCTCGCCGCGGAAGCGCGAGCTGAGCGGCCCCTTCTCGTAAGGATAGTTCACCGTAACCTTGGGCTTGAACATGTACTTCAGGGTGAGGGCAAAGCCCGCCAGCAGCTCGGAGAGCAGGAAAGCGCGCGCGGTACGGTCGAGGGAAGCCATTGGCGATTGCTCCTAGGGCTTCGGCAGCCAGCCGCCGAACGTCAGGACGGCAGCAGTGAGGACGACCCAGCCCAACGACACGGGCAGGAACACCTTCCAGCCAAGCCGCATCAGCTGGTCGTAGCGGTAGCGAGGCAGGGTGCCCTTGGTCCAGCTGAAGATGAACAGCAGGAAGGCGATCTTGAGGGCGAACCACACAACGCCCGGTACGAGCGTGAACGGTGCATAGGGGATCGGCGAGTGCCAGCCGCCCAGGAACAGGACCGCGCCCAGGGCCGAGAGCAGAATCATGTTGGCGTATTCGCCGAGGAAGAACAGGCCGAAGGTCATGGCCGAGTATTCGGTGTGGAAGCCCGCCACCAGCTCGGCTTCCGACATCGGCAGGTCGAACGGCGTGCGGTTCGTCTCCGCCAGGGCGGAGATGAAGAAGATCACGAACATCGGCAGAAGCGGCAGCCAGAACCAGTTCCAGAACCAGCCGGATTGGGCCAGCACGACATGCGACAGGTTGAGCGAGCCGACACACAGCAGCACGGTGATCAGCACGAAGCCGATCGAGACTTCGTAGGACACCATCTGCGCCGCCGAGCGCAGCGCGCCGAGGAACGCGTATTTCGAGTTCGAGGCCCAGCCCGCGATGATGATGCCATAGACGCCCAGCGACGAGATGGCGAAGAGATAGAGGATGCCGACGTTGATATCGGCGATCACCCAGCCGTCGTCGAACGGCACGACCGCCCAGGCGACCAGCGCCGTCATGAAGGCGATCATGGGCGCGATGATGAACAGGATGCCGTTGGCGCTCGACGGGACGATCGTCTCCTTGAGGACGAGCTTCAGGCCGTCGGCGAAGGGCTGCAGCAGGCCGAACGGGCCGACCACGTTCGGGCCGCGGCGCAGCTGGATCGAGGCCCAGACCTTGCGGTCGACATAGGTCATGTAGGCCACGGCCACCAGCAGCGGCACGGTCACCGCGAGACACTGTGCCAGCATGACAATCGCCATGCCCAGCCAGTTGGTCGTGAAGAAGGTGATCAGATCGGCGTACATACCCTACTCCGCCGCCATGAGATGGGCCCGGGAGGCCATGCAATCGGCCATGGTCCTCGACGCGCGGCTGATCGGACAGGTCATGTAGAAATTGGCCACCGCCGACGCGAGCGGCGCATCCGTGGTCGTGCCGGGCTTGCCGACCGGTCCCCACGCACCGGGTGCCTGCTGATCGATCGCCGCAAAGACCTTGTTCACGGCCACGAGCCGCGCCCGGACCTGATGAAGCGTGTCGTAAGGCAGAGTCTTGCCGAGTCGCTCCGAAAGCGCGCGCAGGATCGCCCAGTCCTCGCGGGCGTCGCCCGGCGGATAGCCGGCGCGCCGGCCGACCTGGACCCGGCCCTCGGTGTTCACGTAGATGCCGGGCTTCTCGGTGTAGGCCGCGCCCGGCAGGATCACGTCGGCGCGGTGGGCACCGGCATCGCCGTGGTGACCCTGGTAGACCACGAAAGCCTTGCCCAGCTTCGTGGTGTCGATCTCGTCGGCCGCGAGCAGGAAGACCGCCTCGATCTCCTTCTTCTGGCAACCTTCCAGGATGCCGGCGACGTCGCGACCGCCCTCGCCCGGTACCAGGCCGAGGTCGAGCCCACCGACGCGCGCCGCCGCCGTGTGCAGCACGGCAAAGCCGTTCCAGTCGTCACGCACCGCGTCCAGCTTGCCAGCCAGTTCGTACGCCATCGCCAGTACGGCGCCGCCGTCCTCGCGGGCGAGCGCGCCCATGCCGACGACGATCAGCGGGTGCTTCGCATCCTTGAGTTTGTCGAAGAAGCCGAGCTTGCCGTCGACAAGTTCGCGCAAGGTCGCGGGGCCCGCGCCCAGCCGCTCGACCGGATAGGTCAGGTCTTCGGCGGTGCCGATACTGGCAATCGGGCAGCGCCCATGGACATAGCGCTTGCGGATGCGGGCGTTGAGCACCGGCGACTCGACGCGCGGGTTCGTGCCGATCAGCAGGATGGCATCCGCCTGGTCGATGCCGCGGACACCGGCATTGAAGATGTAGCTGCCGCGCGGCCCGTCGATCTTGGCGCCGTCCTGGCGGCAGTCGACGTTGGGTGAACCCAGCGACGCCATGAGGTCCTTCAGCGCCACCATGGACTCGGCGTCGCACTGGTCGCCGACGATCGCGGCGATCTTGCTCCCGTCCAGACCGTTCAGCTTGGCGGCGATGGCCGCGAAGGCCTGGTCCCAGGTCGCTTCGACGAGCTTGCCCTTGGTGCGGACATAGGGCCGATCCAGCCGCTGATGACGGAGCCCGTCGATCGCGTTGCGCGTCTTGTCCGAGATCCACTCCTCGTTCACGTCGTCGTTGAGGCGCGGCAGGACGCGCATCACCTGCGCGCCGCGGGAGTCGATGCGGATATTGCAGCCCAGCGCGTCCAGCACGTCGACCGACTCAGTCTTGGTCAGCTCCCAGGGACGAGCCTCGAAGGCGTAGGGCTTGGAGGTCAGCGCGCCGACCGGGCAGAGATCGACCAGGTTGCCGGCGAGCTCGGTCGACAGCGCCTGCTCGACATAGGTCGTGACTTCCATGCTCTCGCCGCGGCCCGTGGCGCCGAGCTGCTCGACACCGGCGACCTCGGTCGCGAAGCGGATGCAGCGCGTGCAGTGGATGCAACGGTTCATCGACGTCTTGACGAGCGGGCCCAATTCCTTGTCCGGCACCGCGCGCTTGTTCTCGTGATAGCGGCTGCGGTCGAAGCCGTAGGCCATTGCCTGGTCCTGCAGATCGCACTCACCGCCCTGGTCACAGATCGGGCAATCCAGCGGATGATTGATGAGCAGGAACTCCATCACGCCCTTGCGCGCCTTCTGCACGGTCGGCGTCTGGGTGAAGATCTCCTGCTTATCGGCGACGGGCAGCGCACAGCTCGCCTGCGGCTTGGGCGGGCCAGGCTTCACCTCGACCAGGCACATGCGGCAGTTTCCGGCGATCGACAGCCGGTCGTGATAGCAGAAGCGCGGAATCTCTACGCCCGCCAGCTCACAGGCCTGCAGGACCGTGATGCCGGCCGGCACCTCCAATTCGACACCGTCGATCTTGACCTTGGGCATTGCCTGCTCCCCGCCCCGCCTACTCGGCTGCCAGTTTTTCGGTGCGCGCGCGGATGCGGCGTTCCATCTCGGGCCGGAAATGCCGGATCAGACCCTGGATCGGCCACGCCGCCGCGTCGCCCAGCGCGCAGATCGTGTGACCCTCCACCTGCTTGGTGACGTCCTCGAGCGCGTCGATCTCTTCAAGCCGCGCATCGCCCGTGACCATGCGTTCCATCACGCGCCACATCCAGCCGGTGCCCTCGCGGCAGGGCGTGCACTGGCCGCAGCTCTCGTGCTTGTAGAAGTAGCTGAGCCGGGCGATCGCCTTCACGACGTCGGTCGACTTGTCCATGACGATGACCGCCGCGGTGCCGAGGCCCGAGCGCTGGTCGCGCAGCGAGTCGAAGTCCATCAGGACCGTGTCGCAGATCGACTTCGGCAGCAGCGGCACCGAGGCACCGCCCGGAATGACCGCCAGCAGATTGTCCCAGCCGCCGCGCACGCCGCCGCAGTGGCGCTCGATGAGCTCGCGCAACGGGATACCCATCTCCTCTTCCACGTTGCAGGGCCGGTTCACGTGGCCGGAGATGCAGAAGAGCTTGGTGCCGGTGTTGTTGGGCCGGCCGATGCCCGCGAACCAGGCCGCGCCGCGCCGCAGGATGGTTGGCGCCACCGCAATCGACTCGACGTTGTTCACCGTGGTCGGGCAGCCATAGAGGCCGGCGCCCGCCGGGAACGGCGGCTTCAGCCGCGGCATGCCCTTCTTGCCCTCGAGGCTCTCGAGCAGCGCGGTCTCCTCGCCGCAGATGTAGGCGCCGGCGCCGCGATGGACGTAGAGATCGAAATCCCAACCCGAGCCGCAGGCGTTCTTGCCGAGCAGGCCCGCGTCATAGGCCTCCTTGATCGCGGCAATCAGGTGCTGCGCCTCGTTGTAGAACTCGCCACGTACGTAGATGTACCCGGCATTGGCGCGCATCGCGAAGCCCGCGACCAGGCACCCCTCGATCAGCAGGTGGGGATCGTGGCGCATGATGTCGCGATCCTTGCAGGTACCGGGCTCCGACTCGTCGGCATTGACGACGAGATAGTGTGGCCGGTCCTTCACTTCCTTGGGCATGAAGGACCACTTCATGCCGGTCGGGAAGCCCGCACCACCGCGGCCGCGCAGGCCCGACTTCTTCATCTCGTCGATGATCCAGTCGACGCCCTTGTCGAGAATAGCCTTGGTATTGTCCCAGGCGCCGCGCGCACGCGCGCCCGCCAGGCGCCAGTCATGGACGCCATAGAGATTGGTGAAGATGCGGTCCTTGTCGCCGAGCATCGTCTATTCGCCCTTCAGCGTTGTCAGGCCGCCCTCGGGCGCCGACGTCTGTCGGTCCACCTGCGGTCCGGGCTTCGGTGACTCGCCGCGCCGGAGTGCGTCGAGGACCTTGTTCATCGAGGCCTCGTCGAGATCCTCGTAGAAATCGTCGTTGATCTGTACGACCGGCGCGTTGACGCAGCCGCCGAGACACTCGACCTCCTGCACGCTGAACGTCTCGCCGTCGGCGGCATGCTGGCACGCCTTCATTACCGCTTCGGAACCGCGCAGCCAGCACGGTGTCGTGGTGCAGACCTGCAGCAGGTACTTACCCTTCGGCCGCAGTTGGAACATCGTATAGAAGGTCGCAATCTCGTAGACACGGATCGGCGCCATATCGAGGAGGCGCGCCACCTCGTTCATCGCCGCGCGCGGCAGCCAGCCCTGCTGGCGCTGCGCCAGATCCAGCACCGCAATGACGGCGCTCGCCTGACGGCCCGGCGGATAGTGGGCAATCTGCTCCTCGACCTTCGCCATGTACTCGGGCGTGAAGGAAAAGCTTGCGACCTGCGGAACGTCCTTGGGGTCGGCGGTGATCATCGCCATCGCATCGTCTCCTAGCGGTCGATCTCGCCGAACACGATGTCGAGCGAGCCGATGTTCGCCGACATGTCGGCGAGCTGGTGTCCCTTGGTCATCATCTCGAGCGCCTGCAGATGCGGGAATCCGGGAGCGCGGATCTTGCAGCGGTAGGGCTTGTTGGTGCCATCGGACACGAGATAGACGCCAAACTCGCCCTTCGGGGCCTCGACCGCCGTGTAGGTCTCGCCGGCCGGCACCTTGTAGCCCTCGGTGTAGAGCTTGAAGTGATGGATCAGCGCTTCCATCGAGCCCTTCATCTCGCCGCGACGCGGCGGCGATATCTTGCGGTCGTCGACGCGCACTGGACCACCGACCTTACGCAGCGCGGCGATGCACTGCTCCATGATACGGGCGCTCTGGTACATTTCCTCGATGCGCACGAGGTAGCGCGCGTAGCAGTCGCCGGTCTTGCCGACCGGGATGTCGAAATCCATGCGTTCGTAGACGTCATACGGCTGCGACTTGCGCAAATCCCACGGCAAACCCGAGGCGCGGATCAGCGGCCCCGAGAACCCCCAGTCGAGCGCCTGGTCGGCCGAAACGATGCCGATATCGACCGTGCGCTGGCGGAAGATGCGGTTCTCGTTCAGCAGGTTCTCGATGTCCTTCATGAACGGATAGAACTGCTTGATCCAACCTTCCATCGAGTCGAGCATGCCCGCCGGCAAGTCCTGGTGGACCCCGCCCGGCCGGAAATAGGCCGCATGCATGCGCGAGCCGCTCACCTGCTCGTAGTATTCCATCAGGAGTTCGCGCTGCTCGAAGCCCCACAGCGGCGGGGTCAGCGCGCCGACGTCCATCGCGAAGGTCGTGACGTTCAGCAGATGGTTGAGAATGCGCGTGATCTCGGAGAACAGGACGCGGATGTACTGGCCCCGCTCCGGCGCCTCGATGCCCAGCAGCTTCTCGACCGCGAGCGCGTAGGCATGCTCCTGGTTCATCGGCGAGACGTAGTCGAGCCGGTCGAAGTACGGCACTGCCTGCAGATAGCTCTTGTACTCGATCAGCTTCTCGGTGCCGCGGTGCAGCAGGCCGATATGCGGATCGCAGCGCTCGACGATCTCGCCATCCATCTCGACGACGAGACGCAGCACGCCGTGGGCCGCCGGATGCTGCGGCCCGAAGTTCATGGTCAGTGTCTTGATCTCGACGTCGGACATGTCAGTTCGCCTTCGCCGGTGCCGCGGCCGTTTCCTGAGCCTTCTCGTCACCCGGAAGAACCTTGGGGGCCCCTTCCCAGGGGCTGAGGAAGTCGAAGCGGCGGAACTCCTGGGCGAGCTTCACCGGCTCGTACACAACGCGCTTCTGGACGTCGTCCCAGCGCAGTTCGACGAAGCCGGTCAGCGGGAAATCCTTGCGCAGCGGATGCCCCTCGAATCCGTAGTCCGTAAGGATGCGGCGCAGGTCGGGATGATCGGAGAACCATACACCGTAAAGATCGTAGGTCTCGCGCTCGAACCACCCGGCCGAGCTGTAAACCGGTGCGGCCGACGGTACTGGCCTCGTCTCGTCGGTCATCAGCTTCACGCGGATGCGCTGGTTCAGCTTCACGCTGAGCAGGTTGTAGACGACGTCGAACCGCTTCTCGCGTTCGGGCCAGTCGACGCCGCAAATGTCGATCAGCTGCTTGAACAGGCACTTCGGATCGTCGCGCAGATACGTCAGAAGCGCGATCACCTTGTCCGGCGTCGTCTCGATCATCAGCTCGCCGAGGCGAACTTCCGTCTTCGAAACGACGCCCATCTGCGCCTTGGCGATATGGCCTGCGAGTTCCTTGAGAGCCTCGCTCATCAGCGCACCAGCGTGCCCGTGCGACGGACCTTCTTCTGAAGCTGCAGCACACCATAGAGCAGCGCTTCGGCAGTCGGTGGACAGCCCGGGACGTACACGTCGACCGGCACGATCCGATCGCAGCCGCGTACGACGGAATAGCTGTAGTGATAGTAGCCGCCGCCGTTGGCGCAAGACCCCATCGAGATCACGTAGCGCGGTTCGGCCATCTGGTCGTAGACCTTTCGCAGCGCCGGCGCCATCTTGTTGGTCAGCGTGCCGGCCACGATCATCACGTCGGCGGCGCGCGGACTGGGCATCGGCGCGAAACCGAAGCGGTCGAGATCGTAGCGGCTCATCCAGCAATGGATCATCTCGACGCCGCAGCAGGCCAGACCGAAGGTCAGCCCCCACATCGAACCGGTGCGCGCCCAGGTGACCAGCTTGTCGAGCTGGGCGACGACGAAACCCTTGTCGGCCAACTCGTCGTTAAGCGCCCGCGACAGCGCCGCCTCGGCCGCCGTATTGGGCTTGGCCGGAGTGATCACTCCCATTCCAGGGCTCCCTTACGCCACTCGTAGATGAACCCCACCGTCAGCACGCCGAGGAATAGCATCATCGACCAGAAGCCGAAGAGGCCGATATCGCCCAGCGCCACCGCCCACGGAAACAGGAACGCGACCTCGAGATCGAAGATGATGAAAAGGATCGCGACCAGATAGAAGCGAACGTCGAACTGGCCACGCGCATCGTCGAACGGCGCGAACCCGCATTCGAATGGCGACAGCTTCTCCGAGTTCGGATTCTGGCGGGCGATTAGGTACGACCCGCCGAGCATGGCGCAGACCAGCCCGAAGGCTAGTCCGAGGAAGATCAGGATTGGCAGGTATTCCCGCAGAAGAGCTTCCATCGCCACCCCTTGCGCCCTTTTTTTATGGGCTGCCAGTGTTTGGGCTGGCGCGAGCGACGGGACTCGAACCCGCGACCTCCGGCGTGACAGGCCGGCATTCTAACCAACTGAACTACGCCCGCTTTCAGCCCCAAACGGCGCGCGGAGAGATATAGGAGCGCCTATTGTGTGTCAAGCATACTGCACCAGCGAAGAGGTGCACAAATGCCCGATATTTCAACGCGTTCCGCCGCACACATGATGACCAGCGAAACAAAATTGGTGGGCGATGACGGGATCGAACCGCCGACCGCTCCCGTGTAAAGGGAATGCTCTACCGCTGAGCTAATCGCCCGATGCGCGTCGTAGCACAGCGACAAAGGGAAAGCCTAGTTGATCGCATCCTTCAGGGCCTTGCTGGCCTTGAAGCGCGGCACATTTGCCGCAGGAATCTTGATCTTCTCGCCGGTCTGGGGATTGCGCCCCTCGCCTGCCTTGCGCTTGGACACCTGGAACGTCCCGAATCCGACCAGCAGGACCTTTTCCTTCTTCCGGAGCGACTTGGTGATGACCGTGAGGATCGAATCGACGGCATTCGCAGCATCGACCTTGGAGAGATTCGTCGACGCGGCGACGGCGGCGATCAGATCATGCTTGTTCACAGGCGAGCCTCTCCTGTTCCGGAACCCAGTCTTGCGCCCCTATACCATATTTTGTAGCCCGCCCGAAACGGATCGCATGATTTGGGTCGAAACGACGAAGCCCCGGATCGCTCCGGGGCTTCGCATTCTCGTTTGGCGTGAGGGGCTCAGTGGGCCCGGGCAGCCTCTGTCGGCTCGGCCGGCTTGGCGGCCACGGCGTCGAGGTCGTTGACCCACTCGATCGCCACCAGCGGTTTCACCAGGGCGCGGGCCAGGACTTCGTCCACGGTCGAGACCGGCACGATCTCCAGGCCCTTCTTCACGTTGTCCGGGATCTCCGGCAGATCGCGCTCGTTCTCCTTGGGAATGAGCACGGTCTTCAGACCGCCGCGCAGCGCCGCCAGCAGCTTCTCCTTGAGACCGCCGATCGGCATGACCCGCCCGCGCAGGCTGATCTCGCCGGTCATGGCGACTTCCTTGCGTACCGCGATGCCGGTCAGCGCCGACACGATCGAGGTGACCATCCCCACGCCGGCGGACGGACCGTCCTTCGGCGTCGCGCCTTCGGGCACGTGGATGTGGATGTCGCGCTTTTCGAAGATGTTCGACTTGATCCCGAACACATGGGCGCGCGAGCGGACATAAGCGTTGGCCGCCTGCACCGACTCCTGCATCACGTCGCCAAGCTTGCCGGTGACCGTCATGCGACCACGTCCCGGGACCAGAACGGCCTCGATCTGCAGCAGCTCGCCGCCGACCTCGGTCCAGGCCAGGCCCGTCGTGATGCCGACCAGGTCCTCGAGTTCCGCCTCGCCGAAGCGGAAGCGCCGGACGCCGGCATACTTCTCGAGATTCTTGCGGCCGACCTTCACCTTGGTCGTCCCCTTCATGAGGATTTCCTTGGTGGCCTTGCGGGCCAGGTTGGCGATCTCGCGCTCCAGGTTACGGACGCCCGCCTCGCGCGTGTAGTAGCGCACCAGGTCACGCACGGCGTCGTCGTGGATCTCGATCTCGCTTTCCTTGAGACCGTTCGCCTCGATCTGCTTCGGGATCAGGTGCTTGCGGGTAATCGCGACCTTCTCGTCCTCGGTGTACCCGGCGAGCCGGATGATCTCCATGCGGTCCAGCAACGGCTGCGCCATGCGCAGCGAGTTGGCCGTGGTGATGAACATCACGTTCGACAGGTCATAGTCGATTTCGAGATAGTGGTCGTTGAACGTCGTGTTCTGCTCGGGATCGAGAACCTCGAGCAGCGCCGACGAAGGGTCACCGCGGAAGTCCGCGCCCAGCTTGTCGATCTCATCGAGCAGGAAGAGCGGGTTCGACGACTTCGCCTTCTTCATGCTCTGGATGACTTTGCCCGGCAGCGAGCCGATGTAGGTCCGCCGATGGCCACGAATCTCGGCCTCGTCGCGCACGCCGCCCAGCGACATGCGAACGAAGTTCCGTCCGGTGGCCTTGGCGATCGACTTGCCGAGCGAGGTCTTGCCGACGCCGGGCGGGCCGACGAGGCACAGGATCGGGCCCTTCATCTTGTCGACCCGCTGCTGGACCGCGAGATACTCGAGGATGCGCTCCTTGACCTTCTCCAGGCCGTGATGGTCGGCGTTGAGAATCTCCTCGGCGTACTTCAGATCCTTGATGATCTTGGTCGGCTTGCGCCATGGAATCGACAGCAGCCAGTCGAGATAGTTGCGTACAACGGTCGCCTCGGCCGACATCGGGCTCATCGTCCGGAGCTTCTTCAGCTCCGCGTTGGCCTTCTCCCTCGCCTCCTTGCTGAGGCGGGTCTTCTTGATGCGCTTCTCCAGCTCGGACACCTCGTCGCGACCGTCCTCGGTCTCGCCAAGCTCCTTCTGGATCGCCTTCATCTGCTCATTGAGATAGTACTCGCGCTGCGTCTTCTCCATCTGACGCTTCACGCGATTGCGGATCTTCTTCTCGACCTGCAGGACGCCGATCTCACCTTCCATCAGGCCGAGGATGCGCTCCAGCCGCTTCGACACCGAGTCGAGCTCAAGCAACTGCTGCTTTTCGGCAACTTTGAGCGCCAGATGGGCCGAGATGGTGTCGGCAAGCTTGGCCGGCTCCTCGATCTTGTTGATCGAGACGACGACTTCCGGCGGCACCTTCTTGTTCAGCTTCACGTAGTTCTCGAATTCCGAGACCACTGTGCGGGCAGCCGCCTGCTGCTCCGCGCTGTCGCCGGCCGACTCCTCCATGTCGACGGCTCGCGCTTCGAAGAAGTCGGGGCGGTCGTTGTAGCCGACAATCTTCACGCGACGCCCGCCCTCGACCAGCACCTTGACGGTGTCGTCGGGCAGCTTGAGGAGCTGCAGCACGGTGCCCAGCGTGCCGATCGTATAGATGTCGTCGGGGCCGGGATCGTCCTGGCTGGCGTTCTTCTGGGCGATCAGCAGGATCTGCTTGTCGTCCTTCATGACCTCTTCCAGGGCCTTGACGCTCTTTTCGCGACCGACGAAGAGCGGGACGATCATGCCGGGGAACACGACGATGTCGCGCAGCGGCAGGACGGGATAGACGGTTCCTTGAATGGGGGCGTTCATGATGCCTCGCAACGTACGCTGTTAGAGCTACCCGTGCCTCGGCCGGGGATCCCCATTAGGCAATCCACGGCACGCGAACGCGCGCACTCGATATCAGAGATTGGCCTGAACAGAGGGTTGTTCAAGCCCCGTCGGGGAGACCGCCGGCGACGGTTGCCGCCGACGCAGCAAAACTCAGGCCGGCGCAGCGGCAACGCCTTCTTTGCGCTCGCCATGCACATAAAGCGGCTGGGCGCGACCCTCGATGACTTCCCGATTGATCACCACTTCCTCGACCCCATCCAGCGACGGGAGGTCGTACATGGTATCGAGCAGGACAGTCTCCATGATGGACCGCAGCCCTCGGGCACCGGTCTTGCGCAGGATCGCCTTCTGGGCCACCGCGCGCAGAGCATCGTCGGAGAACTTGAGCTTCACACCTTCCATGTCGAACAGCCGCTGGTACTGCTTGATCAGCGCGTTCTTCGGGCGGGTGAGGATCTCGATCAATGCGACTTCGTCCAGGTCCTCGAGCGTGGCGACCACCGGCAGGCGGCCGACGAACTCGGGGATCAGGCCATAGCGCAGCAGATCCTCCGGTTCGAGGTCCTTCAGGATCTCGCCGGTGCGGCGATCCTCCGGCCCGCGCACTTCCGCGCCGAAGCCGATCGAGGTGCCCTGTCGGCGCATGGAAATGATCTTGTCGAGGCCGGCGAAGGCGCCGCCACAGATGAACAGGATGTTGGTCGTATCGACCTGCAGGAATTCCTGCTGCGGATGCTTGCGCCCGCCCTGTGGCGGCACGGAGGCGACAGTGCCCTCCATGATCTTCAGCAGGGCCTGCTGGACGCCCTCTCCCGACACGTCGCGCGTGATCGACGGGTTGTCCGACTTGCGGCTGATCTTGTCGACCTCATCGATATAGACGATGCCGCGCTGCGCCCGCTCGACGTTGTAGTCGGCGGCCTGCAGCAGCTTCAGGATGATGTTCTCGACGTCCTCGCCGACGTAACCAGCCTCGGTCAGCGTCGTGGCATCTGCCATGGTGAACGGCACGTCCAGCATGCGGGCCAGCGTCTGGGCCAGCAACGTCTTGCCGCAGCCCGTCGGGCCGATCAGCATGATGTTGGACTTGGCGATCTCGACTTCGTTCGCCTTGCCCCCGTGGCCCAATCGCTTGTAATGATTGTGCACGGCAACGGCAAGAATACGCTTCGCCTTGTCCTGCCCGATGACGTAGTCATCCAGGATCTGGCGGATTTCCTTGGGAGACGGCACCCCGTCCTTGGACTTGACGAGAGTCGTCTTGCTCTCTTCCCGGATGATGTCCATGCAGAGTTCGACGCATTCATCGCAGATGAACACGGTCGGACCGGCAATGAGCTTGCGGACTTCATGCTGGCTCTTGCCGCAGAAGCTGCAATACAGGGTGTTGCGGGAATCACCCCCGGATTTGGCGGCTGGCATGTCGGTAACGCACCTCCGCTTGGGGGGCCCCGCGACCTGAGGGCCCGCACACAAGCCTATGTTAAACGTGCCGCCCGGACGGCGACAACATCAAAATATGGTGTGTCGCCCTGCGAACAGGAAACAATTGGTCGCGACTGCTGCTTCAGGAGGCAGCAGCCTGGATGGTGGTCGGGGTCGGCCTCTTCTCGAGAACATCGTCGATGAGGCCGAATTCCTTGGCTTCCAGCGGAGCGAAGAACTTGTCGCGCTCCATGGCTTGCTCGATCACTTCGATCGGCTTGCCGGTATGCTCCACGTACATTTGGTTGAGCCGCGCCCGGGTCGCAAGGATCTCGCGGGCATGGATTTCGATGTCCGTGGCCTGGCCCTGGGCGCCGCCCGAGGGCTGATGGATCATGATCCGGGCGTTCGGCAGGGCGAATCGCTTGCCCTTCTCGCCCGCCGTCAGCAGGAGAGAACCCATCGACGCCGCCTGGCCATAGACCAGGGTGGAGATGTGGGGGCGAATATAGCGCATGGTGTCGTAGATCGCCATGCCGGACGTCACCACGCCTCCCGGCGAGTTGATGTAGAAGGAGATGTCCTTCGTCGGGTTCTCAGCCTCGAGATAGAGCAGCTGGGCGCAGAGCACGCCCGCCACATGGTCCTCGACCGGACCGTTCAGAAAGATGATCCGCTCCTTCAGCAGCCTCGACCAGATGTCGTAGCCGCGCTCGCCGCGCGCCGATTGCTCGACCACCATCGGCACGTAGTAGTTGTTGTGAACTTCCAGCGGATCGCGGTCGCGAATCATCGCGGGCCCCCTTGAGTGACTGATCGATGAAAAGTGGCAGCGCCGGTGATCCCGTTCAAGGCCACCGGCTCAAGATCAGTCTGCGGCCTTCTCGCCGGCCTCTTCCTCTTCCGCCTCGCGGGCGGCCTTGAGCAGTTCCTCCGGGGTAACCGACTTCTCGGAAACCTTCGCCAGCTCGAGGATGAAATCGACCGTCTTCTCCTCGAAGATCGGCGCGCGAAGCTGATCCTTCACCTCGGGATTCTTGCTGAAGTACTCGAGGACCTGACGCTCCTGGCCCTGGTACCGCATGGCTTCGCGCATCGCTGCCTGGTTGAGTTCCTCCGGCGTCACGTCGATGCTGTTGGAGCGGCCGACATCGGCCAGCAGCAGGCCCAGGCGAACCCGGCGCTCGGCGATGTCTCGATACTCCTTGCGCATCTTCTCTTCGTCTTCCTCGACCTTCTGCCCGTTCTTCTTGGCCTCCTCGATGCGCTGCCAGATCGCGTTGAACTCGCCCTCGACGAGGCCTTCCGGCACGGCAAACTTGTGGCTGTCCGCAAGCTTGTCGAGCAACTGTCGCTTGATCATCGTGCGGGAGATCTGCGAGTAGTCTTGGCCGATCCGCTCGCCGATCGCCTTGCGCATGGCCTCCAGGTTCTCGAAGTTGTTCTTCTTGGCCAGTTCATCGTCCGCCGGCTTGTCGACGAACTCGAGCACTTCCTTGACCGTGCACTTGAACACGGCGTCCTTGCCGGCGAGTTCGGGCGCGCCGTACTCGGCCGGGAACGTGACCTTCACGTCGACCGGCTTGCCGACCTCGGCGCCGACCAGCTGATCCTCGAAGCCCGGGATGAAAGAGCCCGAGCCGATCTCCAGCACGTAGTCCTGGGCTGCACCGCCGGGGAACTCGACACCGTCCACCGATCCCACGAAGTCGAGCTTGATCGCATCGCCCTTCTGCGCGGCACGCGGCGGATCGACGGGCTTCTGCTCGCGGTTCGCCTTGGCAATGCGCTCGAGCGCCTCGTCGATGTCCTTCTCCGGGACCTCGGCCTTGAGCCGCTCTAGCTCGACGCCTGAGAAATCGAGTTGGCCGATTTCGGGCAGCACCTCGACGACAACCTCGAACTCGACGTCCTTGCCTTCCTCGAGCTGCTTCAGGTCGACGCGCGGCTGAAGGGCGGGCTTGAGGCCACGATCCTCGATCGCCTTCGCCGTGCTGGTGTTGACGGCCGCTTCGACGGCCTCACCGAACAGCGCCTGGCCATACTGCTTCTTCAGGAGGCTGACCGGCACTTTGCCCGGACGGAAGCCCGGCAGCGCGGCGGTCTTCGCCATCTCGGCGAGGCGTTCGTCGATCTTCGAGGTCAGGTCGCCGGCTGGGACGACGATCTTGAACTGATGCTTCAGGCCTTCAGCCGAGAGTTCCGTAACTTGCATTGTCTCACTTCCATTTCCTGGTGCGGGCGGAGGGACTTGAACCCCCACGCCTTGCGGCACGAGAACCTAAATCTCGCGTGTCTACCAATTCCACCACGCCCGCCCGAAGCCAGCCCAAACCACATTCTGAGCCATCGGGGCGTGCCGCGAAGGCCGAATCGCGGGCCTCTTAGCCCGACCCCGCCGAACGGTCAATTGAAGGACGACAGCGACTGAAGTGCGCGAGGAAGAAGCGCGGGCAAATCCTCGGCGATCAGGCCGGAGCCGCCGAACGTCAGCGCACATTCACCATGCAGCCAAGCCGCCGCCGAGGCCGCGGCAAAGGGCGTTAGGTTCTGCGCCAGCAGTCCGCCGATCGTTCCCGCCAGCACATCGCCCGATCCCGCCGTCGCCAGGGCCGGCGAGGCATGCACGTTGATGATGGCACGCCCCCCGGGCTCTGCGATCACGGTATCAGGTCCCTTCAGCAGGATGGTCGCTCCGCTTCGCGCTGCCGCCCGCCTCACCCGCTCCAGCTTCCCCACAACGCCGTCAAGATCCGGAAACAGCCGGCGGAACTCCCCTTCATGGGGAGTAAGCAATGTCGGACCGCGAACGCTGCGAAAGAGAAGGTCCGGGTCGGCCGCGAAAACGGTTATGGCATCGGCGTCGAGCACAACACTGCGCCGTGCCTCGAGCGCCGAGAGAACAGACTCTCTCGTCCGGCCGTCCGTCCCCGATCCGGGCCCGATCAGAACGGCATTGCGCCGCGGGTCGCCCAACAGGTGGGCGAACATCGTGCCATCGTCGGCTTCGACGATGAGGTTGCCGGGCTCGGCCGCCTGGAACGCAGGCAACGTTGACCGAAATGCCGCAATCGTGACGAGCCCGGCCCCCACGCGCCGACCAGCCAGCGCAGCAAGTCGCGCCGCGCCGGTGGCGTGAGGTCCGGCCAGGATCGTGAGATGGCCCCGTGCATATTTGTGATCAGCAATGTCCCCACGCCGCACGTGATGCGCCCAGAGCGTCGGGGCATTCAGCCAGGCCTGGGGCGCAATCTCCGCCAAGGCTCCCGCGGGAATGCCGATGTCTGCGATCAGCAGGCGGCCGCAGCGCCGCAGGCCCTCGACAGAATAGTGGCCGGGCTTCGCCCGGAAGAAAGAAACGGTCGTCTCGGCCTGGAATGCGTGGCCATGGACTGCACCGGTGTCGCCGTGGAGACCGGTCGGCACGTCGACGGCGACGACGGAAAGCTTCCGCTCGTTCACCAGTTCGATGGCCGCCGCAATCTCTCCATCGATTTGTCGGCTGAGACCGGCCCCGAAAACGGCGTCGATCACCAGCGGGCCGTCGTCGAACAGGGTTGGGGACCAACGCTCGACGGGTCCCTTCCAGGTTCCGGCAGCCCAGGCGGCGTCGCCATTGAGGTTGCCGACAGCGCCGAAGAGAATGAGACGGACGGGCCATCCGGCCTTCTGCAGGTATCGCGCCGCGACGAAACCGTCGCCGCCGTTGTTTCCCGGTCCACAGAGGACCACCACCGGCCGCCTGGCGTACTGCTGCATCGCAGCCGTGGCGACGGTACGGCCCGCGGCCTCCATGAGGACCCGCCCGGACACTCCACCGCCGATCGCAAAGGCATCGGCCCGTGCCATCTCGGCACAGTTCAGGAGAGCCAGTTCGTCTCGAGGAACGAGATCGCGCATTTCAGACCTGGGGAACTTCTCGTGAGGGCGATTGGGGCGGCCGACCGGATTTGAACCGGCGACATCCAGAATCACAATCTGGCGCTCTAACCAACTGAGCTACGGCCGCCATCGCGGATCGCTCCCGACGAAGCGGCGCCTTCCTACGCCCCGGCGGCCGGAGCGTCAAGAAACAGGCGGGGTTGGCGGAAGAAGTCGATCGATGGCCCGTTTCCAGACGCCGCATGCGTCCTCGAACGACAATCCGAACAGATCTCGCATGCGGGCCCAGCTCTCGAAATCGATCAGCGATTCCACGGCCAGCACCGTCTGGCGCCGCTCGCACTCGTCGAGAATCGATAGTTCCGGCGCATACACTTCCTCGATCCGCCTGATGACCAGTTCGCGGATCAGGCGTATCCGCGCCTTGAGATCCGCCGAATCGCCCTGGTTGGCGTTGAGCGCCCGCCAAAACGGAAGCCATTCCTCACAGACCCTGCCGCGCGCCTCGACATGGGTCTTCAGCCTATCCGGACGGCCGCCAACGGTTGGCTGGGCAGCGACCTGGGCCGATGCCTTCAGCAGCGCCTCGTCTGTCGCGGCAACACGCAGCGCATGCAGGTCTGGAAAGCGCTCGAAGATGGACCGGACCGAGTAGCCGGCCCTTTGCGCGATCGCCGCGGCGGTCGGAATCCGTGGATTCTCCCGCAGGAGCGCAAGATAGGCTTCGATGATGAGCTGGCGCGTCCTCGCGCTGCGCAACCGGCGGCCGTCGACGGGTTCAGGTCTGGCCGGGACTTCCGATGGCTGCCTGCCCCGCTCCGTCATGCCGCGCCGCTGGCATCCGTGGGCAGCAGTCGATCGATCGCCTGGATCCAGACGAGGTACGCCTCGTCGACGGACAGGCCGAACAGTTCACGCATGCGGGCCCAGCTTTCGACATCCGTCAACGCTTCGAGCGCGATCAGTATCTGACGCCGCTCCCCGGGGGGCATCAGCGCGAACTCCGGTGCGAACATCAGCTCCATGCGAGCGGTTACATGGTCGCGCGCCAGACGGATGCGTGCCTTCAACTCCGGCGAGTCGCCCTGGTTCACGATCAAGGAGCGCCACAGCGGCAGCCAGCTTTCGCAGGTCTGGCCGCGCGTGCGGACGTGCGAATCGATCCTGGTCTTGCGGTCGCCATCGGCTCCCCGTGGCGGCGCCAGCGCCGCCATCTGCGCCAGCGAATAGTCGACGGCCGCCACCTGAAGTGCGCGGATATCGGGAAAACGCTCGAACACCGAGCGCACCGAATAGCCTGCCTTTTCGGCGATCTCGGCGGCCGTCGGCACGCGGGGAGACATCTCCTGGGCCAGCGCCAGGTAGGCTTCGATGATCAACTGCTTGGTCCGCTCGCTGCGCAGCCGGCGGCCGTCGAGCTTGTTTGGTGCAGAATTCATGATGGTGCGGTGTCTTGCGGGGTCGGTGGCAGGATCCGATCGATGGCCCGAATCCAGACGTCACAGCTTTCGGCGAACGAAAGCCCGTGCATGTCGCGCATCCGCGCCCAGCTCTCGATATCGGTCACGGCTTCAAGAGCGATCAGGAGATTGCGGCGCTCGATCGGTGAAAGTGTCGACAGTTCAGGTCGATACATGAGTTCCATGCGCTCGATCGTCCGGTCCCGAGCGAGCCTTACGCGCGCCTTGAGGGCGTCGTTCTCGTCGACGTTGAACAGCAATGCCCGCCACAGGGCGATCCCGCGTTCGCAGGTCCCTGCCCTTGTCTCGACCTGCGATCTTATTCGGGTCGCGCGGTCGCCGTCGACGTTGCGCGCCGGGGCCAATGCTGCGGCATGAGCAAGGCTATAGTCCGCCGCCGCGACTCTCAACGTGTGGAGGTCGGGAAAGCGCTCGAAGATGGACCGGACGGAATAGCCGGCCCGCGCCGCGATCTCCGCCGCGGTCGGCATCGGCACCGACGGGTTCTCACGGATCAGGTCCAGATAGGCTTCGATGATGAGCTGCTTTGTTCGTTCGCTGCGCAAACGACGACCATCCATCCGGATGGGCTTGGCGACCGCCGCCGCCGGGGCAGCATCGTCGGTCCGCGTCATTTCGGCAGCAAGCTCACCATGGAACGCCATGCGCGCCGGATATGGACCGGATTTGCAGATATTGGCAATGCCAATGCAGGCACTTTCTTGGATCAGGGCCGCAGCGCCTGAAATTGTGTGACAATTGCATTGTAAGATCAAATTACTGCAAATACCAGAGCTTTAGTCTCCAAAATGAGCCGCCAACCGCTGAATGGCGCTGTCCAACGTGGAGTCGTGTTTGCAGAAGCAGAAGCGTGCGAAATACCGCGGAGCCTCGGGCGACTGGTAAAAGGCGCTCACCGGGACGGCGGTCACCCCTGCCTTTACAGTTATGTGACGACAGAATTCCTCGTCCGTGCCGTTAAATCCCAGAGGCCGGAAGTCCGTCGTGACGAAGTAGGTCCCGTGCGCGGGCAAGACATCGAAACCGATGGCCGCCAGAGCGTCCGCCAGTCGGTCGCGTTTGCGCTGCATGTCGGCGGCCAAGGTTGAAAAATACCCGTCCTGCAGCCGCAGCCCTGTCGCCGCCCCCCACTGCAGGTTGGGCGGGGTCGTGAACGTCATGAACTGGTGCGTCCTGGCAATCGGCTTCATCAGCTCCGGCGCAGCGGTGATGTACCCGACCTTCCACCCCGTCAGACTGAAGCTCTTGCCGGCGGAGCCGATGCGCACCGTGCGATCGCGCATGCCCGGCAGGGTCATCAGCGAGATGTGCCGCCGGTCGTCGAAGATGATGTGCTCATAGACCTCGTCGCAGATGGCGTAGACATCATGCTTGAGGCAAAGCTCCGCGATGAAAGAAAGCTCTTCGCGGTCGAAGACCTTCGAGCACGGGTTCATCGGCGTATTGAAGAGGATGAGCTTGGTCCTGGGACCGAACGCGGCAGCGAGTTCCTCTCTTGGAAGGCGCCACTCCGGCGGCTCCAGCCGCACCAGCCTGGGAATCCCGCCCGCACGCCGCACGATGGGCAGGTAGGAGTCATAAAGCGGCTCTATCAGCACGACCTCGTCGCCCGGCTCGATCAGGCCGAACAGGCAGTCGCCCAGCGCCTCGGTCGCGCCGGACGTCACCAGCACCTCGCTCTGCCAGTCGATGTCGAGCCCCTGGAAGCGCTTGGCATGTTCCGCCACCGCCTGCCGCAGTTCCGGTATTCCCATCATCGGTGGGTATTGGTTGTGGCCGTTCAGCAGATAATCCGCCGCCGCGGCACGAACCTCCTCCGGCCCTTTGTCGTCGGGAAATCCTTGGCCGAGGTTTACGGAATTGTGTTCGCGGGCAAGTGCCGACATGACTTCGAACACGGTCGTTCCCAAGCTGGCCATCGTCGAGTTTGCAGGTTTCATGGACGCTGTATTGCCTGATATTTGTTCATTTATCTGATTAAAATTCGCTCAATTCGCCCGACGAATAGACAGGGACGAATAAACAATTCCCGTTTCAGACCGTGGAAAATTCTGGCATGGAATATGCTTCCTTGTTTCTCGCGCGGGCTCTTCCGATTGGAGGGCCCGGTGCCTGCGTGCGGAGTGTCTCAAGCCAAATGAAGAAGATCGAAGCGATCATCAAGCCCTTCAAACTGGATGAGGTAAAGGACGCCCTCAACCAGATCGGCCTGAAAGGCATCACGGTTCTCGAGGCCAAGGGCTTCGGCCGACAGAAAGGCCACACCGAGCTTTATCGTGGCGCTGAGTATGTCGTCGACTTCCTGCCGAAGGTGAAGCTCGAGCTCATCATCGAGGATGAGATGGTGGAAAAGGCGGTCGAGGCGATCCGCAGCTCGGCGCATACCGGTCGCATCGGCGACGGCAAGATCTTCGTGTCGAGCATCGACGACGCGATTCGAATTCGTACTGGTGAGCGTGGTGACGCCGCCGTATGAGGACCCGGCCTTTGGGGGCTGAAGCAGTAAACCACAAGTAGAGGGACGACCGACAATGGATGCCAAACAGGTTCTCGCGCTGATCAAGGAAAAGGACGTCAAGTTCGTTGACTTCCGCTTTACCGATCCGCGCGGCAAGTGGCAGCACACGGCCCGCATGGCGTCCGCCACCGACGAAGGCACCTTCGAGGACGGCGTGATGTTCGACGGCTCCTCGATCGCCGGCTGGAAGGCGATCAACGAGTCCGACATGATCCTGATGCCGGATCCGTCCACGGCCGTGCTCGATCCCTTCTCCGCGCAGACCACGCTGATCGTGAACTGCGACGTCGTCGAGCCCTCGACCGGCCAGCTCTACGCCCGCTGCCCGCGCTCGACCGCCAAGCGCGCCGAAGCCTTCATGAAGTCGTCCGGCATCGGCGACACCGCCGTGTTCGGCCCCGAGCTCGAATTCTTCGTGTTCGACGACGTCCGCTACGACGTTCAGATGCAGGGCAGCTTCTACAGCATCTCCTCGAACGAATCGCCGTGGAACACCGGCATCGCCGTCGAGGGCGGCAACCTCGCCCACCGTCCGGGCGTCAAGGGCGGCTACTTCCCGGTCCAGCCGGTCGACACGCACAACGACCTGCGCGCGGAGATGATGTCGGTCTGCACCGACATGGGCCTGGTCATGGAAATCCATCATCATGAGGTGGCGCCGGCCCAGAACGAGCTCGGCTTCAAGTTCGACACGCTCGTGAAGACCGCCGACAACGTGCAGAAGTACAAGTACACGCTGCACAACGTTGCCCACAGCTACGGCAAGTCGCTGACCTTCATGCCGAAGCCGCTCTACGGCGACAACGGCTCGGGCATGCACACCCACCAGTCGATCTGGAAGGACGGCAAGCCGCTGTTCGCGGGTTCCGGCTATGCCGACCTGTCGGAGACGGCGCTGTACTACATCGGCGGCATCATCAAGCACGCCAAGGCGCTGAACGCCTTCACCAACGCCAGCACCAACTCCTACAAGCGCGTCATCCCGGGCTTCGAGGCGCCGGTGCTGCTGGCCTACTCGTCGCGCAACCGCTCGGCCTCGTGCCGCATCCCCTACGCGTCCTCGCCCAAGGGCAAGCGCGTCGAGGTCCGCTTCCCCGACCCGTCGGCCAACCCGTACCTCGCCTTCGCGGCGATGCTGATGGCCGGCCTCGACGGCATCAAGAACAAGATCCATCCGGGCGACCCGATGGACAAGAACCTGTACGACCTGCCGCCGGAAGAACTCTCCAAGGTTCCGACCGTCGCCGGCTCGCTGCGCGAGGCCCTCAACGCCCTCGACGCCGACCGCTCGTTCCTCACCCAGGGCGGCGTGTTCACCGACGACCAGATCGACGCCTACATGGAGCTCAAGTGGGAAGAGGTCTACAACTGGGAACATCAGCCGGCCCCGATCGAGTACAAGATGTACTACTCGATCTGATCTCGGCTCCCGAGTTCACGCGAGAAGGCCGCCCCTCACCGGGCGGCCTTTTTCGTGTAGGCTCGCTGCATCATGAATGCTCGTCTCCCTGTATTCATTGTCGCGCTGGCCCTGCTCGGGCTCGCGGCCTGCAGCACACCCGCGCCAACCCGAGCGAACATCAGCCGTCTCCAAATCGGCGTCACGACCTACGACCAGGCCGTTGTGCTGTTGGGAAAGCCTTACAATGTTGACTCGCGAGGCGGCCGGATCCGCGCGATCTGGGCCACGGCTGCCAGCGATGGCACGCGTAACGGTGTAGTTGTCGTGTTCAACGAAAAGGGCGTGGCCGAAGTCATTCAGTGAACCACCGGCGATCTTTCGGATCATGGAAGGGCCCGCTGTTGCGTGCCCTTCTTTTGTTGGAGGATGCACGCCGCAAAACTTCCGAGGGAACGGACATGGGCTGGATGGACGAAGCGATGGAGACCCTGCGGCCCTGGATCGGGCGGGTGCGCACGGTCGAGGACGATATCGGCATGATGGCCGTCCGCCGCGTCGCCGCGACCTTCGACGTCGATCCCGAATCCATCAAGCGCGGCCAGGAGCTGCCGCCACACTGGTTCACCGTCTTCTTCGCCGAGACCGTCCGCCAGGGCGAGCTGGGTCCTGACGGCCATCCCAACAAGGGCATTGTCCTGCCGCCGATCCCGATGCCGCGCCGCATGGGCGCCGGGCGGCGGGTCGAGATCATGGGCCGCCTCAAGGCCGGGGAGCCGGCGTTGAAGAAAGCCGAGGTGGCGAACATCGTCCCCAAGACCGGGCGCTCGGGCGACATCTTCGTGCTGACGATGCGCCACACGATCGAGCAGGGCGGCCGCACCATCGCCTCCGACACGTTCGACGCGATCTACCGCCCCGCCGTCCCGCCGGGCCAGAAGACCACCGCGACGGTGGCCACGCAGGCCCGCGCCGACCAGGCCTGGACCGAGAGGACGTCCCTCACCAACACGCTCAACTTCCGCTACGGCGCCATCACCTGGAACGCCCATCGCATCCACTATGACGGCGATTACACTCGCAGCGAGGAAGGCTATCCCGCCATCGTCTCCAACGGCGGCCTGTCGATGCACCTGATGGTCGACGCCGCGCTGAAGCACGCCAAGGGCGAGTTGAAGGGCTACAGTGCCCGCCTCGTCCATCCGTTGTGGGTCGGCGACCTGATCGAGGTCCGCGGCGAGGACCAGAAGGACGGGAAGCTGAAGTTGTGGGCCGCTGACAAGAACGGCGTTCTGTGCGGCGAGATGGACCTGGAGTTCGAGGCGTGAGCGGTGGCCCGCTCTCGGGCGTGAAGGTCGTCGACCTGACGACGGTGGTCGTCGGGCCGATCTGCACGCGTACCCTTGCCGACTACGGCGCCGAGGTCGTCAAGGTCGAGGCGCCGGGCGGCGACCTCTTGCGTACCATGGCGCAGGGCAGCCGCAATCCCGGCATGTCGGGCAAGTTCATCAACTTCAACCGCAACAAGCGGTCGATCGTGCTCGACATCAAGAAGCCGGACGGGCTCGCGGCGCTCCACCGCCTGATCGAGAAGGCCGACGTGTTCGTGAGCAACGTGCGGCCCGAGGCCCTCGCCCGCGCCGGGCTCGATCATGCCAGCCTCGCGAAGAAGAACCCGAAGCTGATCCACTGCTCGATCCTGGCCTTCGGTCGCGGCGGCCGCTACTACAACCGCCCCGCCTACGATCCCATCGTGCAGAGCCTGTCCGGCGTCGCCGGCACCCTGGAACGCGCCACCGGCGAGCCGCGCTTCGTGCCCATGGTGATGAGCGACCACACGACCGGCCTGATCGCCGCACAGTGCATCGGCTTCGCGCTGTACCGGCGCGAGAAGACCGGCGTCGGCGAGGCGATCGACGTGCCCATGCTCGAGAACATGGCCTCGTTCGTGTCGAGCGAGCATCTCGGTGCCGCGACCTTCGATCCGCCGATCGGGCCCAGCGGTGACGGAAGGCTGCTCAGTCCAGACTATCGTCCCCTGCCCACGAAGGATGGGTACATCACCGTCGGGCCCAACACCAACCAGCAGGCCTTCGCCTTCTTCGACGCCATCGGCCGGCCGGAACTGAAGACCGATCCGCGCTTCGACAGCGCCTTCGCCCGCACCAACAACGCCGCCGCATATTTCGAGGTCCGCAAGACCGGCCTCGCTCAGAAGACGACGGCCGAATGGCTGGAGATCTTCGACCGGCTCGACGTGCCGGCGGCCCGCTACAACACGATCGACGACCTGCTCACCGATCCCCACTTGGCCGATATCGGCTTCTTCCAGCCCGAGGACCATCCCAGCGAAGGCCGAATCCGACGTTCGCGCCGCGCAAACAAGTTCTCGGGCGGCGAGCGGACGGCGGAGACCCATGCCCCCACGCTCGGCGAGCATACGAACGCAATTCTTGCCGAAGCCGGATACGGCGCCGCGGAGATCGAAGCGCTTCGGACGTCGGGCGCCGTCCGTTAGGCGAATCGACAGGCCTTTGCCCGCGCCGGAGTTACGGAAAGCACCTCGCCGGCCGGCCGGCCCCCGGCCGCCCCGGCCGACAGCAATCTCACGCGCCGTTGCTCGCCCGGCAGCAGGTGGAAGCCTTCGTCCTCGGCATGGTGGTGCGGTACCTCGATCTGGATGCAGGGCGCGAATCGCGTCGCCCGGATCGCGACCCACCACCCCTCCCCGTCCCGCTCCAGTTCTGCCGACAGGCCCGGATCGTGCGCGATCGCCGCGCGGCCCAGCGGGAAGTGCGCAGCCTCGCCGAGACGTTCACCCGAGCCGGAATCCTCCAGCGTGACAACGGCGACCTCGAGCGGCGGCGGGCCGAAGCGGTAGGCGTAGGTGATGTCGAAGAACGAGCCGATGAGCTCGGCCGAGGTCATCGTCCGTGCGCTTCGCGGCGGCAGTACAAGTTCGCATTCCCGCAGCATCACGACCACGTCGCCGGCCTGCAGGCAGAGCAATGACAGGCTGGCCGAGACCGGCGCCGCCGTCTCGTTGACCAGGTGCACGCCGAGGCCGTTCAGCCCCTCGTCCGTAAGCGCGACCTGGACCGGCCGGAAGGCGCGCCGCAACCCGTGCCAGGCGAGCTTGGGCATGCCGGCGGGATCCACGACGCCCCAGCCCGGCCCCGCGCTCAGGTCCTTCAGCATCCAGACCAGCGCCCCGGCGCAGGACGAGGCCGGCCGCCGCCATTCGGCGATCACGGCTTCCATCAGATCGGCCGACACGGCCCGCGAAAGCCTGAGATAGTGCGCCGGATCCTCGGCCTGCAGATCCGCGGCATCGACGCCGTAGATCAGCGTGAGATAGTGGTCGCGCACACTGCTGAAGTCCCAGTCGGCGCCGCGGTCGCGGGGCACCCGGTCCGGGCCGCGCGCCGGCGTCGCCGCGGCAGGCGCATTCGCAAAGGCCAGGCACTCGGTGGCGAACCGGACACCGGCGCGCCGCGCATCTTCGAGGGGCCGCCTGTAAGCGCCGACGCCGTAATAGTGAGACACCCCTGCATCGACCTGGAACGGCAGATCGCCACCACTGGGCGACTGCGCGACGAAAACCACCTGCGGGCAGCGGGCCTTGGCGATCCCCGGAAGGATCTCGTCGAACAGCGCACTTCTCCAGAGCGTCGGCGGCAGTCCGAGCATCGCTGCCTGCTGGGCGATCTCGCTGCCACCGCACAGGACGGCGAGCGACGGATGCGACTGGACGCGGGCGAGGAACTGATCCGCCTCCCGCTCGACGCTCGCACGGAATGTCGGATCCGCAATCGGGTAGTCCATGTTGGCGAACATGAAGTCGTGCCAGACGAGAAGGCCGAGCTCATCGCACAGGGCGAAGAAATCGTCGCTCTCGTAGAGCATCGTCCCGCCAACGCGGATCATGTTCATGTTCGCATCGCGCGCCCGACGCAGCCACGGCGCCAGCGTGTCGCGGTCGCCCCTCAACGTGACGAGATCCGCCGTGCTCCAGCACGCCCCCCGGGCAAAGAGCGCCTGCCCATTCACCTTAAGCATGAAACCCCGTTCGTCGGGTCCCCGATCGACCTCGATCGATCTGAATCCAACCCGACCGAGATCGACCTCGACGTCGCCCGCGATGACCCGCGCCGGGTACAGGAACGGTGTGCCATGAGTATGCGGCCACCACTTCTCCACACCCGGGAGATGCGCTGCGCCCTCGAGACGCCCCTCCACAGACCATGCCAGCGGCACGCTGCGGCCGGCAATTTCCAGCCGCGCCGCCGGCCGTACGCCGGCGCAATCGACATCGAGGGTTACGGCGAGCAGACCGTCGTTGCCGTCGAGCGTGGCGCGAACCTCGACGGACTCCACCCGCAACGGCCTTGCCTTCTCCAACACCTCGATCTCACGCCACGGTCCAACCGCGTGCGCTGCAGGCTGCCAGCCGGTCATGTGCCCCAGCAGCGTCGTGCGCACCTGTCGCAAGCCATTGTCCGCGACCAGCGCCGTCCGCCAGCGCGCCCTCTTCTTTCGACGCGCAAGCTCGGCGTCGAGCGAACGGAAAACGATCGCGAGTTCGTTTTCACCGGCGAGCTCGACCTCAACGTCGTGCGTGAGGAACATGTTGTCGGAGACGAGAATTGACCGTCCGTTCAGCCAGACCTCCGCCACGGTCGCCAGCCCGCAGAAGCGCAGCACGCGCGGTCCATTTCCGCCAAACCGGGTGCGATACCAGATGTCCTGGTCATGCAGCGGAAGCGGTCGTTCCAGCGTCCAGCGCCCCACATCGCGCAGGGCCTGGGCCGCCGTCCCCGGCACCGGCGCCGCGATCCAGTCCAGCGCCGGCAGCAGGTCGCCCGGCCTCGCCACCGCCCCGGGTGCAGTACAGGCGAGTTGCCATTCCATCAGGCGAACCGGGCGGCGAGGGCCGCGAATACGGAATCGTAGTCCGCGGCGAGCGGCGCCAGCGCCACGGCATCCGCGTCGAACTTCCGGCGATGAACCATGCGCGCCAGCTGGAACTGCACGGTCTTGGCGGCCTCGGCAATGCGCCGGCCGGTGGCCGCGGCATCGGCGAGACCGTCGACCCCGTTGGCGCCCAGCCATTGCAGGTAGGTGCCGAGCATCTCGAAGTTCGCACCGAGCTGACGGGGCCCGTTGAAGGCATAGAGATGAAAGTAGGCCATGTCCTGGCCGGCCAACCTCTCGACATGCGACGGCAGCGCCGCCTGCCATGCCTCTATCGGGTTCTTGCGCGGACGCCGCGTCAGGTGACCGCGCAGGAGCGTCAGGGAAGCGTCGAGCAGTTCATGCCCTGCCCGCGCCTCGCCATCGCGCTTCACGAACTCGGCATAGGGAAACAGGACCGTCGGCTGGCGAAACAGCCCGTCATAATCCTCGCCCGACAGCTCGCGATAGCCGGTACCGTGGAAGTATCCGAAGCGCTTGCGTCCCGGATCGAGCGCAATGACGGCCACGCTCGTCTTCACATGCGCCTTGCGATAGGCATCGCCGGCATCGGGCAGCCAGAAGGCATCGACCTCGACCAGCACGGGCCGCCCGCGGCGAAGCTGCGCCATCGCTTGCGCTTCGACCGATTCGTAGAGGGCAAGCTCCTGCACTGCGAGGCCGAAAAGTGCCTGCAGGTCCTGCAATGGAAACTTGAAGAAGGTGAATTGATCGCCCTCGAAATCCTGCAACACCGTGAAAGAAAGCGCCGCTTCGACCGGATGGCCGAGCGCCGGCAGCAGTTCCACCCACAGATCGACGTAGCAATTGGTCTCGGGCCAGACCCGATCAACACCGTGAAGCGCGCTCGGCCTCCACGTCGCAGCGCTGAGCTCCAGAAGATCGACGGCCTCAGAGTCCGAGGACATTGCGGACGCTGCCCGGCCAATTCGCGAGAGCGAAGCCGTGATGGCGAAACAGAGCGAGCGTCAGCCGCTCGACGCCGAATCCGACGCAGGCCGTGTGAGCCGTATCGCCTGTCTCCGTCGCGATGGCCCAAGCACGGCCGAACAGGTCGCGATGGTCGTTGAAACTGACGCAGGCCGTGCGCGGCCCCTCGGCGACGATCGGAACCAATAGCTCGAACTTGAGGCTTTGCTCGCGCTGGTTGGCCGCGAGGAGCCTGCCCGCCCGCCCGAAAAAGGGATCGTTTGCGACTTCGATCGCAACGGGCAAGCCGAGGGATTCCACGAGAGCGCGGGCCCTCCCGAGCCAGAGCGCCCGGAACGACGAGACCTGTTCCGGCGAGCCGATGCGGACATGCTCGCGTTGCCGGAACATCTGCATGCGCGCCGGATCGATAGACGGCTCGTGGCGGAAGCACCAGGTGTAGACGTCGACCAGCGCCCCGCCGGCGGCAAGCCGCCCGCGCGATGCGATCACCGGGTAGACACCATAGCAGGCGGCCGGAGTCAGGGCGACGCCCGTAGGGCGCTGCGTGCCGGTCCAGTCCTCGCCGTTCGCCAGCCTGACGAGAAGCGCGGCATGGTCCTGATCCGAGCCGGCGAAACTGGCGACGGTGCCAGGCAGATTCGGAAAGTTCCGGACATAGCCGCTCTTCTCGAGCTGCAAACTGCCGATGCCGGGCGGAAAGCGCATGATCTCGGGCTCGTCCGGGTCGCCCGCCGCTCCGATCGCCGCGTTCAGGCATTCCACGACATGCTCGAACGTCCCGCTCCGCCCGTACAGTCCATCGACGCCCATGGAAATCAGCAGGCCATGGCTAAGCAACTCGTCCCGAAACGCCTCATAGGCCGGGGTTGCATCTTCCTTCACGCGAGGAGTTCCCGGTCGTCGCGCAGCGCCAGAGCCAGCGTGGCATTGTTCGCGATGATCCGGTCGTTGTTGACCATCACGGCAGCCGAGTGTGCATCGCGCAGATGGCGTCCCACGCTGAAGCGTGAGTCGATGCGATAGCCAGCCAGGCCGCAGATCAGCATCGCCTCGCCGACGATCTTCACCACGGATTGCGAGGAGGCGAGCTTTAGGTTGTTCATGGCAACGGCAAAGGAAATTGCCGAGAGCCTGTCGGCCGACCCGATCGCCGCCTCGTACGCGCGTAAGCAAGTAATGAGGTTGCTCTTCATGGTCTGCAGTTCGATGGCCGCCCCGGCCAGTCGGCCGCCACCCGGAGGCGACTCGCCGGAACTCGTCTTCACCTCTGCGCGAACGAAGGCCCGCGCCCGGCCCAAAGCATCGCTGGCAATCCCGAGCCAAAGGGCGCTCCACACGAGATGGGAGACCGGAAGCATGGTCTGGGAGGACACATCGGCATAGGGCACGGGGATGACCTGCGCCATCTCCCCTTCCACCGTCAGGCGATGGCCCTTCGAGCATGTCCCGCGCATGCCGAGAGTGTTCCACGTTTCCTGGGGCTGGAACTCGACACCGGCCCGCGGCACGACGACAATCACCTGATCGGAGGCCGGCGACTGTGGCGTCCGTCGGGCCGTCACCAGGATCGCGTCGCTTTCCTCGCCGTAGGAGATCACCGGCGCCTGCTTGACCAGGCTGAAGCGCCCCCGCCTCTCCGTCAGCGCACAGATGCTCGACCTCACGTCGCCGCCTACGCCCGCTTCCGACGTTGCCGATGCGAGCAGCAATTGATCCTCGGCCAGACGCTTCAGGAAGGTGCGCAGCCAGGGATCCTGTCCGGCGTGCTGGACGATGCACGCTGTCTGGATCTGATGCATTGCGTAGATCATGGCCGTGGACGCGCAATGCTGGCCGAGTTCATGGCAGACCGACACCACATCGGCGATGCCGGCACCGGGGCCTCCCGCGCTCTCGGGCACCAGGATGCCAAGCAGCTTGCGGTCCTTCAGCGCCGCCAGAGCCTCGCCCGGAAAGCGGGCCCGCACGTCGACGTCATCGGCATGCCGGGCGGCGATTTCAGCTCCCACCGCGCGGGCCGCGGCGAGCCACGGGCTCATGTCGCCTCATCTCGCACACCGATCTCGCCAAGGGCTTCGGCGATGGCATCGATGCTGGAAAATGTCCGGCGCCGCAGAAGCCGGTCCGGAAACTCGATGTCGAACGCCTCTTCAAGCGCCAGCATGAGGCTCACCGTGGCGTGCGAGGTCAGCCCGGCCGCGTGCAGGTCGGCGTCATCCCCAATAACCTCCAAACCATTTTGCAGACATCCAGCACTTTTCAGAACGGATCGAATGCGAACCTTCAGCGGCGAGGACACGGAAACTCCCGGCTAGCGGATGCGAAAATTCGCAAGCAATTCCTGCAGTTCACGATAATCTGCCGGTGGGGACAAATCAATTTGCAGGCGCTTCCGGGTGTGGTGGGACATGCCTGAAAGTGCACGTGGGCTGTAAAGGGAAGGTATGACACCGATTGCGGTTAACGACTGCTTCGGATGGCTTCACACGCCTGTCGACGCTCGTCGTAGTAACGTGGCGGTTCTGGTTTGTCCCGGTTTGCTGGGGGACGAGCTGGTGGCGTATTGCGCCCTCAGGGTGCTCGCCGACGAACTGGCGCGGACCGGGTATTGGACCGTTCGCCTGGAGTATCCGGGCACCGGCGACTCCTGCGATCAGGCTCTCGCCCGGTCGGACGGCCACTGGCCGGCCTGGCAGGACAGCATCGACACCATCGCGGACTGGCTGAAGTCCGTGAGTGGTGCCGGGAAACTCGTGATCTGCAGCATGCGGGCCGGCGCCCTGCTGACGACCCTGGTGGCTTCCCGCCGGGACGACATTGTCGGGCTCCTTCTGTTCGAACCCACGGTGAGCGGGCGCTCTTATGTCCGTGAATTGACGCTCGATGCCGAGCTTCATGGGGGCCGGGTGCTGCCGTCGGGAGGCGGTATCGAAGTCGGCGAGTTCAGGTTCGGCGGCAACACGCTCGCCGAGATCGCCAGCACGGACCTGCGCAAGACGTGCCCAAGAGCGGGCCAGAAGGTTGCGGTGTTCACTCGTGCGGAGACCCGGCTGGTCGACGAATGCCTCGATCGCTGGCGGCATGCGGGCCTCGAAGTGACAAAGGGCAACTGGAGCGACGATCTGAATTCCCTGGTCGGGCACCCGACATTCGATGCCGTGCAGCTCCCGAGCTTTCGCGACGTGGTCGGCTGGGTGACGGCAGCCTTCCCCCTTGCGACGGGTTCGCCGGTGAGCGAGCGCTGCCCGCCCGCCCTGCCCGCCGAGGTCACCTTGCGGCCGGGCGACTGTATCGAGACGACGCTCCGCTTCGGCCCCGGCCGGCGGCTGTTCGGAATCGTCTGCAACCCCGAAGCGGGCCCGTCCAGGGACATCGTGATCATCGTGAATGGCGGCAGGGACCCCCGCTATGGAGCATCACGACAAGGCGCGGAGTTTGCGCGCCGTCTCGGCCGTTGCGGGTTCTCATCGTTGCGGGCGGACTTTGCCGGTCTGGGCGACAGTCTCGGCCCACCTGGCAAGGAAAACATCATCAGTCACGCGTTCGCCGACCGGACCTCGGACATTCGCGCGATGGTCGACGCCCTCGAGAAGCTCGGTTTCCGGAGATTCACGGTGCAAGGAATCTGCTCGGGTGCCTATCACGCCTTCCATGGGGCACTCGCCGATCGGCGCATCAGCGCTCTGATGCTGGTCAACCAGCCGCTCTTCACCCTGCCGCGACGGCCGGATGAAATCACCTACCTCGATCATCGCGGCCAGACGCCGCTCTTCTATCTTCGCAAGATCGCCAGTCCGCAGAGCTGGCGCACGCTCCTCGACGGACGGGTCGACATCGGCAGGACCCTGCACTCGCTCTGGGTCCGTGGCCTGCGTTTCGCTCGCCTGGGGACGCGGCAGATCGGACGGGCGCTCGGCCTCATCCGCAAACAGTCCTTCGCCCAATCGGCTCTGTCGGACCTTTGCGCACGCGGAGTCAAGACTCTCTTCCTGTTTTCGCCGGCGAAGGAAGACCTCGAGATGTTCCGGCGCGAATTCACCCTGGAGCCCGATGCACTAACCCACTATCGCGGTGCCGAAATTCGGATCGTGCCTCGAATGGACCATGCGCTGATTTCGTCTGAGAGCCGGGAGGATGCCGCGGCCGAGATGATTTGTTTCCTCGGCCAGTTGCGACGCTAGAGAGCCGGCGCGATCAGTCGCGCCGCCAGCGCATTGGCCCTGTCGCTGAAGTGCCAGTCGACGAAGAAGGTTTCGAGTTCCTGCGCCACGCCCTCCTGTTCGAAGGGGGCGTATGTGTTGAGTGTCTTCAGCCCGGCTCTGCTCGCGCAGTCGAGGACGGCCGCCACACGCCGATGCTGCACGATCCCGTTCCCCGGCCAAGCCCAGTCTTCGTAGCGGGGAAAGCCGACCACGAGGGCCTGGACGTTCTCGCGTTGAGTCAAGGCAGCGAGCCGGCTCATCAGACGACAGGAGATCAGATCGCTGTCTTCGCCGGTATGGACCGTATTGCCATGCCAGAGCTCATGCGCACCAAGCCGGCCCATGGTGAGGTGCAGGAGATAGGAATGGCCCAGCACGCGACGCACCAGCGTGTCGGGACCATCCACCGGCATTGCCGGCACCGGAACGTTGCGAAGTTCGAGCCCTTCCCCGGTCGCCACGAAGTACGGCTTGTGTCGCCCGTTCCGGGCGGCCCGCCCGGTGCGGTCGATGTCGGAAGCAATGAAGGCCAGGACCACGACACCCGGCTTCAGGGTCGGCACCAGCTTTTCGGCCTTGAGGACCATCTGGTCGAGGCCGTAATCACGCACGCCGCCGGCCAGGACGCGCCGGCCGGTGTGGCGTTCGAGATGGGCGGGCCAGGTCTCGTCATCGGCGACCGCGAAGCCTTCGGTATAGGAATCGCCCAAGGCGAGGATCGTCGGACCGCGGCCGGCTTTGGCGCCCGACGCATGGTTGCGCATGCCCTCGGGCGAAATCGAAATCGGCCGGCCCGCGAGAAGGCCGGACGCACCGGGCTGCAAGTCCCAGCCCAGCACGGTATCGTAGCGCAGCTGCGGCCGTTCCGATTCGTTCGCGCGCAGGTCGAGCTGAATGAAGTTCGGGTAGTGCCACAAAAGGCTGGCCGACGTGCGCAGCCGCAGCGCCATCTCCGCCGCCAGCAGGCAGACCACGACAGTCAGGATAGCGAGTATCAGCCCCGAACGCACGGACGGCCGGCGTGACGGAGCCGCCCCGCTCATCAGTACGGCCGATCGCCCTCGATGAGCACACGGTGCATGATCCGCTGCTCGCCGACCGGATAGTCAATGACGACACGGTGCATCGTGGCCCGGTTGTCCCAGACGACGATGTCGCCTCGGCTCCAGACATGACCGAAATGGTGTTGGGGCTTGCGCGCCTCTTCGGCGAGTTCGTCGAGCAGGGCGTCGCTTTCGGCACGCTCCAGCCCGACGATACGGTCGAGGCGGTTAGGGTTCAGGTAGAGCGCCTTGCGGCCGGTCACCGGATGCGTTCGTACCAGCGGATGCTCGACATCCGGCGTCTCGGCGATCTCCTCGGGCGTGCGCGGCGACGGCCGGTTGCGGGCGCGCGGCGTGTCGTAGCCGTGAATGGCGCGCCTGCCCTCGATCCGCTTCTTCGTCGCATCCGGCAGGGCGTCGTAGACCGAGTGCATGTTGCAGAACCAGGTCGCTCCGCCGTGGCTCGGAATCTCGATACTGTGCAGCAAGGTCGCCTTGGCAGGCACCGCGAAGTAGGAATCGTCGGTGTGCCAGTCTTCCGCACGAATGGCCGTCTTGTCGGTCGTGCCGTCGGCCATCAACGTGCTCACCATGACTGACACGTCGGGCACGGCGCCACTGCGCTTGTAGCGCAGCAACTGTCTCTGCGGCGTGCCGAAGGCTTTCGAGAACTCACGCGTCTGTTCCGGCGTCATCGGATCGCCCGGGATCACCACCAGCAGATGCTCGGCAAGCGCCCGGTTCAGAAGCGCGGCCACCGCCGGCTCGTTCGCCGACGCGCGGTCGAGCCCTTCGATGCACGCGCCCAAGGCGGCTGCGTTGGGAACGACTTCCGGCATGGTCCTGCGACTCCCGTGAGCTTCACTGCGGGCGAGCCTAACGCAAGAGCGCACGGTCACAAAAGCTGCAAACCGGAGAGCGAAAGGGCAGCCTACTCCGCCTTGAAGCCCAGCTCCTTGGTCAGCCTGCCGAAGCGGCTGTGGTCTTGCTGGAGCAGCTTCCCGAGGTCGGCCGCACTGCCGCCGACGGGGCGCATCGCAGCGCCCGCATAGATTTCCCGGAGCCGTGCATCGCGCAGCGCCGTATTCACCTCGGCATTGAGCCGATCGAGGATGGCGGGCGGTACCTTCGCCGGCGCCAGCAACGCCATCCATTGGTCGACGACGACGTCGTAGCCCAGCTCCTTCAGCGTAGGCACATCGGGCAGCGCGGGCGATCTCTCGATGGTGGTGACGGCCAGGATGCGGATCCGGCCCGACTTTTGATACGGGATCAGCGGCGCGATCCCCAGGACCGCGAGCTGAACCTGACCGGCCAGGAGATCGTTCACCGCCTGGCCACCGCCGCGATACGGCACGTGCAGCATCTTCAGCCCAGAGACACGAGCGAACCATTCGCCGGCGAAATTCTGCGAGGAGCCAATACCCGACGTGGCGTATCCGAGCGGCTCGCCCTTCTTGCGACCGAGTTCGACGAGCTGGTGCAGCGTCGTCACTCCGAGCGAGGGATGAACCGCGATCACCAGCGGCTGCGACGAGAGCTGGGCGATCGGCGCGAAGTCGCGGATGGGAGCGTAGTTGGGCGGCGGATCGAGATGCGGCTGCAGGCCGAGACTGTCGGTGCCCGCGAGCAGGGTGTAGCCGTCGGGTGCCGCCTTCGCGGCGAAGTCGTAGCCGATGCGGCCGGCCGCTCCGGGCTTGTTCTCGACGACGACCGAGACCCCGAGCTGCTGCGACAGCCGATCGGCCAGCGGCCGCACCGCGGTGTCGGTGGTTCCACCCGAGGGAAAGGGCACAACGATATGGATCGTCTTCTTCGGCCAGTCCTGCGCCGCGGCTGCGAAGGCCGAGAGCGCGAGGCAGCCCGCGAGGATCGGGAGGAGCGCGCGTCTCATGCGCCCGCCTTCCCGCCCGGGAAGAAACCGTCAGGTGCGCCAGGCGGAATCGGCGGATGTGCCTTGAGGCTCTGCTGGAAAGACTCGATCAGGCGGCGGATCGGTCCGCGCACCCAGCCCTCCTCCACGTTCGCGTCGGTTTCCTCCTTGGGATCCTTCACGAGGTTGAACAGATAGGGCGTCTCCAGCTTGATCGGGCCTTCATTGGGCTCGACCTCCCACATGAGATGCATCTTCCAGTCGCGCCATTTGACGGCCCGCAGCTCGGTCTTGATGTAATAGGGAAACCCGTCGCGTGCCGAGTTCGGCTGCTCGCCGAGGAAAAAGCCGAGCTGGTCGATCCCGTCGATCGGCCTGTCGGCCGGCAGCCGTGCGCCGGCCACCTTGGCCAAGGTCGGATAGAGATCGGTGATGTGCAGCACCTCCGTCGTCCGACCCGGCGCGATGCGGCCCGACCAGCGCAGGATGAAGGGAACCCGAAGTCCGCCCTCCATGGCCGTATGATAGGTCCCTCGCCAAGGACCGGCGGTGCCGCGCCACGGCCGCCGGAACTCCGGTCCGTTGTCGCTGCCGAACAGCACCAGCGTGTCCTCGCGCAAGCCCAGGCGGTCGATCGCGTCCAGCATCTCCCCCACCCGATGATCCATCTCGGCCATCGCATCGGCGAAGTCGCCCGCACCGGTACGGCCCGCGAACTCGGGATGCGGCAGGGTCGGAAAGTGCAGTTGCGTCAACGGCACGTAGGCGAAGAACGGATGGCCGGCGGCCGACTGGCGCTCCATGAAGTCGATCGTCCGCCGCGTCAGCTCGCCGTCGATGAGGCGGCGCTGCTCCAGGTCGTAGACCGCGAGCTCGCGGGCCGGTGCGCCCTTCACGCCCTCCATCACATACGGCATCGGCACGATCGTCGGATCGAATCCGGGAGCCGCCGTGAACATCGCCTCGTTGGAGGTGCGTGGAATGCCGTACCACTCGTCGAAGCCGCGATCCTTGGGCAGGCGTCCTTCCCGGTCTCCCAGGTGCCATTTGCCGAAGCAGGCGGTCGCGTAGCCGGCGTCCTGCAGCAGCTGACCGATCGTAATCTCCCAGGGGATCAGCCCCTGCGGCAATCCCGCCGGCACCGACTGCAGGGCGCCGGTGCGGATCGGGTGCCGCCCGGTCATCAGCGCCGAGCGGGTCGGCACGCAATCGCTCTCGACGTTGAAGTTGAGGCAGGTCAACCCTTCGTTCGCGAGTGCGTCGATCCTCGGCGTCGGCGCGCCGCGCAGGATGCCGCCGCCGTAGCAGCCGAGTTCGCCCCATCCGAGATTGTCGGCGAGGATCAACAGGATATTCGGCGGGCGAACGGTCATGGCTCACGCTCCTCTGAAAGACGCACGAAGAGTGACAGCGGGGCAGTCTTGTATAAAATGCAAATAGCGGACCAGTTGTTGCGTTTACCGCAATAGGTGAGAGTTGAAACTGAAGGCGCTGCGGCTCTTCTTGCGCATCATGGAGTTGGGAAGCCTCGGCGCCGCCGCGCAGTCGCTGAACATGAGCCATTCCGCGGCGAGCCGCCTGCTGGCGGGTCTGGAACACGCCACCGGCCTGCGCCTCTTCCACCGCGATCGCATGCGCCTCGTGCCGACGACCGAAGGGACCACGTTCTTCGCCGAGGTGCGGCGCGTTCTCGTGGCGATCGACGACCTGCCTCGCGTCGCCGAGCGCGTGGCAGGTGGCACGCGGGCGCGCCTCCGGATCGTGAGCATGCCGCGTTTCGCCGCCAGCCTGCTGGCGCCGGCCGTGGCCCGTTTCCACCGTGATCATCCCGAGATCGAGGTCGACGTCGCGATCATTCATCGTCGTGAACTCGAACTGGCCATCGCCAACCAGTCCTTCGATCTTGGGATCGGCGCCCTGCCGCTCGACAATCCCGGCATCGAGGCGCGGCCTCTGCTCAGCCTCCCCGCGGTGGTCGTCCTGCCCGCCCGCCATCCCCTCGCCCGCCGGAAGTCGCTCGGCGCCCGCGATCTTGCCGCCGAGACTCTCGTGGTGCTCGGGCCCGGCACGCAGTTGCGCAATGACGTGGAGACCATGTTCGCGGCCGAGGGCGTCGCCATTCGTCCGAGCATCGTCGCCGACTCGCTGGAGTTCGCCTGCCGACTGGTCGGTCAGGGCGCCGGCATTGCGATTGCCGATCCCCTCACGCCCGCCGCCCTCGGCACGAGCCGCCTCGTCCTGGTGCCATGGCGTCCGCGGACGCTGTTCAACGTCGGCGTGCTGCTGCCGGCGCTGATTCCGCCATCGCATTCGGTCGAGCGGTTTCTCGAAGCCCTAAGGCGGACGGCAAACGAGGCCGACACCCGCCTCGCGCCCGGTTAACGGGCAAGAAGGCCGGCGACCAGGCCCGACATCCAGCGACGCAAACGTCGCGCCATGGCCTTGGTCTTCTGCCAGACTGGCAGGGATTGCACGAAGGCATAGAGTCTGTCGCGCCATTTGAAGACCCATGTCTCGGAGGCAAGGAACCAGGGCATCGTGATCAGGGTCGGCCGCAGAATCTTGTAGAGGCGCGCGACCAGAGCGGTCGCCAGCATCTTGCCGAGGAGGATGCTGGTCGTTGCCAGGGCGAACTTTCCGCTCAGGGCGAAACCGACGGCCGCCAGCTTGATCGGCAGCACGAGCGCCGAAGGCGCAACGAAGGCAACCAGCGCTCCCCAAGGCGGCAGGCGCGCGAACCAGGCTTCGAGGCGGGCGACCGGCGGCCACTTGGCAAACGCTGCCATGGCGACCCCCAGGTAGTGCAGCAGCACGTCTTCGATGAAGACGATCGCCGCCGCCAGGGGCATCAGAATCAGTTCCAGGGCACGCTTCAAATGGCGCTTCATGCTTCCGCCATCCAAACCACACAAAATGTCATTATGGTGTTTATCATGTTCACCCGCCGAACGTTCGCCCGCCTCGCGGGCGCCGCCTCGCTGGCCCCCGCCACCCCTTTTGCGCACCCCGGCAAGCCGCTGTCGCGCATCGCTTTCGGCTCGTGCGCGAAGCAGACTTTGCCCCAGCCGATCTGGGAGCCGATCATCGCCTACCGGCCTGACCTCTTCATCTTTGCCGGGGACAATGTCTATGGCGACTTCAGTTCGGAGGACGCAGAAGAGTTGAAGCGAGCCTACGACGAAGCCAGGCACATCGCCGGATATCTGAAGCTGCGCGAGACGGTGCCCCATCTCGCCGTCTGGGATGACCATGATTATGGCGCGAACGATGGCGGTGTGGAATTTGCCCACAAGACAGTCGCGAAAGACCTCTTCCTCGATTTTTGGGAAGCTCCGCCCGGCGATATACGGCGCACACGCGGTGGCATCTACGATTCACGGCTCATCGGGCCGGCGGGAAAGCGCGTGCAGGTGATCCTGCTGGACGTGCGCTGGTTCCGCTCGCCCCTCAGGATCACCGACCAGCGCGGTGCGCCGGGCAAGCAGCGCTACCTTCCCGACCTGGATCCGGCAAAGACGATGCTGGGTGCCGAGCAATGGGCGTGGCTGGCCAGGGAACTGAGCAAGCCGGCCGAGCTGCGCCTGATCGTGTCGAGCACGCAGGTCCTGGCCGAAGGCCATGGCTGGGAGCGCTGGGGAAACATGCCACTGGAGAAGCAGAAGCTGGTCGATACGATTCGCGAGAGCGGCGCCAAGGGTGTCGTGTTCCTGTCCGGCGATCGTCACATCGGCGCGCTCTATCGCGAGACTCACCAAGCGCTCTATCCGCTGTACGAGGTCACCTCGAGCGGCCTCAACATGGTCTACTGGGCGGCCAAGGAGCCCGGACCCAACCGCATTGGCCCTCTCTTCGCCGCCGCCAATTTCGGCGTGGTCGAGATCGACTGGTCGGCACGGACACTCCTGCTGGCGCTGCGCGACGAGAGCGGCGACACGCGCCGTGCGGTCGACATTGGTTTCGACTCGCTGGGCATTGCCACCTGATTGCCCAGATTGAATCGGGGGATGCGGCTTCACCGGAGGGCGTAGCGAGGACAAGGCGGTATCGGCCGCCGATCTCAGCCCAAAGGAAGCTGCATGCAACCGGTGAAAACCGTCGCCTCGGTCTCACTTCTCGCGCTCGCTCTCACCACAACTCTGGTCTTCGCACAGGACACCACCCCGTCTTCCGCTTCTCACCCGACATCGACGGACGCCGCACCGAGTCGGCCGCAGGGAGCGCCACCTCAAGGCCGGGCCGACACCAAGGCGCACGATGCCGGAGTGAACACTCAGGGCGAGCATCGACCGCCTCCCCCGAACGGACGCGGCGGAAACGGCGCAGCGCCGTCCGAGCCGGCCCGCATGGGACAGCAGGGAAAGCCCCCCGGGGCGGCTCCAGGACGGCCTACCGACAAGGAGCGGCCTCCGCGCGGACAACAGCCGCAGCCGCCATCGGGAACCGCCAATCCGGGTTGATATGCCGTCACAAAAGAGAAGGGCCGCCTTGCGGCGGCCCTTCATGGTTTCGGTAGCCGGGATTACTGTGGCTGGACGCCGGCGGCCTTGATGGCGGGCACCCACTTGTCGATCGAGGCCTTGAGCTGGGCCCGCATTGCCTCGGGAGTCGCATCCTTCGGCTCGGGCAAGTCGACCGCCTGGTCGATCAGACGTGCGCGTACCTTCTCATCCCCAAGCGCCGTGACCAGCGCCTTGTTCAGCGTGTCGATGACGTTCTTCGGAGTGCCCTTGGCCACGAAGAAGCCGTTCCAGATCGTGACCTCGTAGCCCTTGAGGCCGGACTCGTCGATCGTCGGCACGTCCGGCAGCTGCGGCAGGCGCTTCAGCGTGCTGACGCCCAGAGCCTTGATGGTGCCGGCCTTGATCTGAGGCAGCACGTTCACCGCCTGGTCAACCATGTAGTCGAACTGGCCGCTCACCAGGTCGTTCAGCGCCGGCCCGGTTCCCTTGTAGGGAATTTCCAGCACGTCGACCTTCATCATGCTGTTCAGCATCAGGCCACCCAGGTGCGAGGCGGCGCCGATGCCGGCCATGCCGTACTGCGCCTTCTTCTGGTTGGCCTTCACATAGGCCTCGAATTCCTTGAAGTCCTTGGCCGGCAGGTCCTTCTTGGCGACCAGCACCATCGGGTTCGTGCCCCCGAGCCCGATCGGCTCGAAGTCCTTCTGGCTGTCGTAGGGCAGCGTCTTGTAGAGCGCGATGTTCACCGCGAGGGTGCCCATGTGCGCGAACAGGATCGTGTAGCCGTCGGGCGTCGCCTTGGCGGCCTTGTTGACGCCGATCGTGCCGCCGGCGCCGCCGACATTCTCCACGATCATCGTCTGGCCGAGCGCCTCACCCATGCGGGCGGTGAGCACGCGGGCCAGCGCATCGGTCGGGCCGCCGGCCGCGAACGGCACGATGACCGTGATCGGCTTCGTCGGGTAATTGGCCTGAGCCATGGCGCCGACGGGCGCCGCGGCCAGGGTGGCCGCCGCGGCGGCGGCAAGCAGGTTGCGTCTCTTCACGGAGGTACCTCCCAAGGATTGCTGTAATGCGGCTGCTACACCGTCTTCACGAGCTGTGCAATGGCTGCACCCACGGTCTTGGTATCGCCGTTGCCGCCCAGATCCTTGGTGCGGGGCCCGCCTTCGACCAGCGAGGCCGCGATGGCCCGCTCGATCGCCTCGGCTGCTTCCGGATAGCCCAGGTGCCGGACCATCATCGCGCCCGACCAGATCTGGCCGATCGGGTTGGCAATGCCTTTGCCTGCAATGTCGGGTGCCGAACCGTGCACCGGCTCGAACATCGAGGGGTACTTGCGTTCCGGATTGATGTTGCCCGACGGCGCCACGCCGATCGAGCCGGTCAGGGCCGGACCGAGGTCGGAGAGGATGTCGCCGAACAGATTGGAGCCAACCACCACGTCGAACCAGTCCGGGTTGCGCACGAAATGCGCCGTCAGGATGTCGATGTGATACTGGTCCGCCTTGATGTGCGGATATTTCTTGCACATCTCGGCGAAGCGCTCGTCCCAGAACGGCATCGTGTGGATGATGCCGTTTGACTTGGTAGCCGAGGTCACGTGCTTCTTCTTCGTCGTGCTTGCGAAGTCGAAGGCAAACTTGAGGATCCGGTCGACGCCCTTGCGGGTGAAGATGGACTGTTGAATGGCCATCTCGTCGTCGGTGCCCTGGAACATGCGTCCGCCGATCGAGCTGTACTCGCCCTCGGTGTTCTCTCGCACCACCCAGAAGTCGATATCGCCCGGCTTGCGGTTGGCCAGCGGGCTGGGAACGCCCTCGAACAGTCGCACCGGGCGCAGGTTCACATACTCGTCGAAGTCGCGGCGAATCGGGATCAGCAGGCCCCACAGCGACACGTGATCGGGCACTCCGGGCCAGCCGACGGCGCCGAGGAAGATGCTCTCGAACGCCTTGAGCTGCTCCATGCCGTCATCCGGCATCATCTTGCCGGTCTTGACCAGACGATCGCACGACCAGTCGAAATCGGTGAACTCGAGCTCGAAGTTGAATCGCCGCGCCGCGGCCTCCAGGACCTTCACGCCTTCCGGCAGAACTTCCTTACCGATTCCGTCTCCCGGAATGAGTGCGATCTTGTGCTTGGCCATCATAATCCTCCCGAACCGCGCGGAACGTAGCAGCGCGACCTTGCCATGCAAGCACGGCATTGCCCCTGCGACGCGCCCGCGCCAATATGAACAGGCGTTTACTCCGGAGTGGCAATGACCTTCGACCTCAAGATAACCGGCGGTACCATCGTCGACGGCACCGGCAAGCCGGGCTTCGCCGGCGATCTCGGAATCCAGGACGGCAAGGTCGTCGCTATCGGCAAGGTCGACGGGCCGGCGACGCAGACGATCGACGCCACGGGCAAGGTCGTGGCGCCGGGTTTCGTCGACGTGCACACGCACTACGACGCCCAGATCCTGTGGGATCGCATGCTCACCATCTCGCCGTGGCACGGAGTCACCACGACGGTGATCGGCAATTGCGGGTTCGGCGTCGCGCCGACCCGGGAAATCCACCGCAAGATGATCATGCAGACCCTGGAAAAGGTCGAAGGCATGAGCCTCGAGGCGCTGGAAGCGGGCCTCGGCACGAACTGGCCGTTCGAGACCTTCCCGCAATATCTCGACGCCCTTGAAAATCGCGGCTCTGCGATCAACGTGGCCGCCCTGTTCGGCCACACGCCGCTGCGCCTCTATGTAATGGGCGAGGAATCGACCGAACGTGCCGCCACCGTCGACGAGGTCGGCGCGATGAAGAAGCTGGTCCATGAGGCGATGGAGGCCGGCGCCATTGGCTTCGGCACCTCCGTCTCGGTCAGCCACAACGGCTATGCCGGCAAGCCCGTACCCAGCCGCCAGGCGACGCCGGAGGAGATGGACGCCCTCGTCTCGGTCATGGGCGAAATGAAGCGCGGCCTGATGCAGATCACCATCGGCCGCGATTTCTCGACCCGCCACATGGCCGAGGTCAGCCGCAAGTACAACATCCCGGTCACCTGGACGGCTCTCCTCTCACACCTCTACGGCCCGGGCGGCCATCGCAAGCAGCTCGACCTTGCCGCCGAACAGCGCAAGTCCGGCGCCATGGTGATTCCACAGGTGAGCTGCCGGCCGCTCAACTTCGAAGTCACCTTTGCCGAGCCGTTCATCTTCGACGTGATGCCGTTCATGAACGAGCTGGCGAAAGCCGACGCGAAGGAGCCCGGCACCCGACGCCGTGCCTATGCCGATCCGGCCTGGCGGGAGAAGCTGCGCAGCGAGGTCACCCCGCTGTTCCGCAACTGGTGGGACCGCGTCGTCATCGCCTGGTCGCCGTCGCATCGCGAGCTTGAGGAGCAGCCTCTCACCCTGGCGGCCGCAAGGCTCGGGCAGGATCCGGTCGACCTCGCCCTCGACATCTCGCTGACGGACGACCTGCAGACCCGCTTCCGCATGGCCGTCATGAACTTCGACGAGAAGGAAGTCGCCGAGCTCATTACCGACCCGAACACGATCATCGCCCTGTCCGACGCGGGCGCCCATGCCAGCCAGCTCTGCGACGCCTGCTACTCAACTCACCTGCTCGGCCACTGGGTGCGCGACCGCAAGGTCTTCACGCTCGAAGAAGCGGTGCACAACCTCACCCAGCGTCCGGCGGAGATGTTCGGCATCACCGATCGCGGCGTGCTCGCCGAAGGCCGGCCCGCCGATGTCGTCGTCTTCGATCGGAAGACCGTGAACCCCGGTCCGCTGAAGCGCGTCTACGACCTGCCAGCCGGCGCCGACCGCCTCGTCTCCGAAGCGACCGGCATCGATGCCGTCGTCGTCAACGGCAAGGTCATTCGCCGAAACAACAAGGACACCGTCGCGGCCGACGACAAGCTGCCCGGTCGTCTGCTAAGACACGGCCGCGCCGCCTAAGGCCACGAACAAGACCACAGGGAGACAGTCATGATCCACGTCATCGCCATCATCACGGCCAAGCCCGGCAAGCGCGACGAAGTCCTCCGGAACTTCAAGGACAACGTCCCCGCCGTCCATGCCGAGAAGGGCTGCATCGAATACGGCGCGGCTGTCGACATCGATGGCGGTCCGTTCGCCAAGTTCGGTCCCGACACGTTCGTCGTCATCGAAAAGTGGGAGAGCATGGACGACCTCAAGGCCCACGGCGCGTCGGAACACATGAAGGCCTACGCGGCCAAGAACAAGGATCTGCTCGCCAATCGCGCCGTCCACGTCCTGCAGAACGCTTGAGCCCGGTCACCGAAACGGACGTCGCCGCGTACGAACGCGACGGCGTTGTCTGCCTGCGCGGGGCCTTCGATGCCGTGTGGGTCGGAATCCTATGCGACGCCGTCGAGCGGGACCTCCTCAAGCCGGGGCCGCACGCGACGAACTTCGCGGAAGGCAGCACGTCGGGCAAATTCTTCGGCGACATGTTCATGTGGCGGCGGGACAACGATTTTCGCCTCGCCGCCCTCACCTCGCCCGCCGGCGAAATCGCCGCCGCGCTTATGCGCTCGCAGAATGTCGACTTCTTCTACGACCAGCTGTTCGTGAAGGAGCCCGGCACGGCGCATCCGACCCCGTGGCACCAGGACCAGCCCTACTGGCCCGTGATCGGCCGGCAGATCACGTCGGTCTGGATTGCCCTCGACGATATCGATCGAAGCAACGGCGCCGTCGAGTTCATCGCCGGGTCCCACCGCTGGGGAATCAATTACCGGCCGACACCTTTCCGCAAGGGCCACGAGGCCAAGTTCACCTCGAGCGATCTCATCCAGATCCCCGACATCGACGCCGAGCGGGCTAAGTACGACATCCGGTCCTGGACGATGGAGCCCGGTGACTGCCTGGTCTTCCACGCCATGATCGTGCACGGCGCGCCGGGCAACGACACGCCGGGGGCGCGGCGCCGCGGCCTGTCGCTTCGCTATACCGGCGACGACGCCCGCTACGACCCCAGGCCCGGCACTTTTCAGTTTCCCCACACGCCCGACCTCGCCGCCGGCGCCCCGATGACCTGCGACCTCTTCCCGAGGGTCTGGCCGAGGCGTTAAAGTTCCCAAGAACTTTCCGCCGTCTGGACCGGAGCACCGAAGGTGCGGAGTGGAGAGCCCTTGCCTCCACGATTTGCCGGCTTGTGGTGGAGAGAAGGCCTCTCCACGTCGCTGCGCTATGCACGGCTGCGGTCGAGGCGACGGGTTTGTTTTCATTTCCCGAGGGCAGCTTCAATGGAACAACCCGGCGTCGACCAGGTGACTGAGGTCACCAACACCTCCTGGTTCGCCCGGCTCGGGCAGGCGGTGGTCGGCGTCCTGATCGGGCTCATACTCGTCGTCGTGTCGATCGGTGTGCTGTTCTGGAACGAGGGTCGCGCGATCCGCACGGCGCAGGGCCTGGCCGAGGGCGCCGGCATCGTGCGCAGCGTCTCGGCCGAACGGGTCGATCCCGCGAACGACGGCCGGCTCGTCCACGTGACCGGCATGCTTTCGACGGCCGGTCCGGTGTCCGATCCAGACTTCGCCCTTAAGGCACAGGCCGTGCGGCTGGCGCGCCATGTCGAGGTCTATCAGTGGAAGGAAGAGACCCACAGCGAGACCCGCACGAAGTTCGGCGGCGGCGAGGAGCACACCACGACCTACAAGTATGTGCGCACCTGGTCTGACAAGCCGGTCGATTCGGACCGCTTCAAGGAGCCGCGCGGCCATACCAATCCGGTGATGACCTACCAGTCGCGCGATCTGCTGGCCGCCGGCACGCGGCTCGGCGGCTTTGCCGTTCCTGATTCGCTGCTGCGCGGCTTCGGTGAGCCAAAGCACCTCGCGGCGACCGAGGCTCAGGCGAATGCCCTGCAGATCCGCGTGAGCAAGCCTGTCGCCGTCAACGACGGCGATCTTTATGTCGGCCGCGACCCGTCCCAGCCGGCGATCGGCGACATGCGCATCTCGTTTTCCGAAGTTCCTTTGCAGACGGCCAGTGTGGTCGCCGCCCAGTCCGGTTCAGGTTTCGCGCCCTTCCCCACCCATACCGGCACGACCGTTGAGCTGATCGCGGCCGGTGCCGTGCCGGCCAAGCTGATGTTCCAGCATGCCGAGGAGGAGAACGTCACAATGACCTGGGTGCTTCGTCTGATCAGCGTGATCCTGATGTTGGTCGGTTTCAACTTCGTGCTGCGTCCGCTGGCGGTCGCGGGCAGCGTCATGCCGCTGCTCGGCGACGTGATCGGCGCCGGGACCTTCCTCGTGGCGCTGGTCTGTACGGTGGCGGTCGCGCCGGTCGTGATCGCGCTCGGATGGCTGTGGTACCGGCCGTTGATCGGTATCGGTGTGCTGGTAGTCGGCGCGGCGGCGACCTGGGGCCTGGCGCGGTTGCTGCGCGCGCGGACCGAAACAAGGAAGGCCGTGCGACCGGCTACCTGATCTTCAGTCGGCGCGAATGATGCCTTTCATCATGATGTCGAGCATCCCGGTGCCCAGCAGGTCGCGATTGGACCACGGGAACTCCGGCTTCAGGATGAGGGCCGAGGCAACGCCGTGCATGGCCATCCAGCAGAGTTCCGCGCAGGTGTCCGCCGGATAGTTGAGCTTGAGACCCGACGCCTCGGCTTCGGCAAGAATTGCCACCAGGCGCTGGAACACGATGGCGCCACCGATGCCCGGTCGCGTCGGATCGTCGGTCGGCATGCGGTGCCCCAGCTTGCGGATCGATTCCGGAATGTTCGTGCCGAGGAAGATCAGCTTGTATTCGTCTGGATGGGCCAGGCCGAACTTCAGATAGGCCTCGCCGAAGCGGCGGATACGCTCGCGCGGGTCGCTGACGGTGGTCTCGATCTCAGCGATGCTCTCGATCAGGTACCCGAAGGTCTGATCGCAGAGCGCCAGCATCATCTGTTCCTTGTCCGGGAAATAGAGATAGAGCGCCGGCGCGGACACGCCCACCCGGTCGGCAATCCGTCGGATCGTCGTCGCCTCGTAGCCCTGCTCCAGGAACAGTTCCTTGGCAGCCTGGAGGATCTCCTCGCGGCGGGTATGTCCCTCGCCCCGCTTCTTCCGGCCACCCGTCGCCGCTGTCGAAAAAGCGCTCAATCGGGTTCTCCTACCCTTGACTATTATATGCCTCTTCCGGGAATCGAGTGGGTGATTTTGGAGGGGGAACACGGCAAGAAGGTTGTGGATAGTGGGTTTTCTGGTCTTTGATCGGCGCGGGTTT
>WOUR01000059.1 GCA_009772935.1 Rhodospirillaceae bacterium | reverse complement strand
GCCGCCCTGCGCGACGGCCTTGCGTCCGGCGAAGCCCTGGCCCAGTCGCTGCGCGCCGAGCCCGAGGCGCTATTGCCGCCGCCGGCGCCGCTCGCCGAGATCGTGATGTGCTGCTCCGACCACGGCGCCACCGTGGCGGCGCTCGCGGAGGCGCTGGCCGACGAGCCACCTCTCCTCGTGCGTGATGGCGGCTTCGTGCGACCGGGCTACCGGCCGGAACTGGACGAGCAGCGCACCCTGCGCGACGACAGTCGCAAGACCGTCGCGGGCCTCGAAGCGAAGTACCGGACCGCGGCTGGCGTGCCGTCGCTCAAGATCCGGCACAACAACATGATCGGCTATCATATCGAGGTGACGGCGACGCATGCCGACAAGCTCGACCTGGCGGCGCTGGGCTTCACGCGGCGGCAGTCGATGTCGAACGCGACGCGCTTCAGCACGGCGGAGCTGGCCGATCTCGAAACCCGCATCGGCCGCGCCGCCGACCAGGCGCTGGCGCTCGAACTCGCGGTCTTCGAGGAACTGGTCGCGAAGGTCATGGCGGTGTCTGCGTCGATCGCCTCGGCCGGCCGCGCTCTGGCGTGGCTCGACGTCGCCTCCGCTCTGGCCGAGCTGGCGGCCAGCAGCAATTACGTGCGACCCGTGCTCACCGACGAACCGGCTTTCGCCATCGAGGGCGGCCGCCATCCCGTCGTCGAGTCCGCTCTCGCGCGCCAGAACGGCGCGGGGTTCGTGCCCAACGACTGCTACCTCGGCACCGACCGCCGGCTGTGGCTGCTGACCGGTCCGAACATGGCCGGCAAGTCGACCTTCCTGCGCCAGAACGCCCTGATCGCCGTGATGGCCCAGGCCGGCGCTTTCGTGCCGGCCAAGGCCGCGACGATCGGCATTGTCGACCGCCTGTTCAGCCGCGTCGGCGCCGCCGACGACCTGGCGCGTGGCCGCTCGACCTTCATGGTCGAGATGGTCGAGACGGCGGCGATCCTCAACCAGGCGACGGCCCAGAGCCTCGTGATCCTCGACGAGATCGGCCGCGGCACCGCCACCTTCGACGGCCTGTCGATTGCCTGGGCGACGCTCGAGCATCTGCACGACGTCAACAGGTGCCGGGCGCTGTTCGCCACCCACTATCACGAGCTGGGTGCGCTCAAGGAACGGCTCGACGCGCTGGCGCCCTACACGATGCGCGTTAAGGAATGGCAGAACGAGGTCGTCTTCCTGCACGAGGTGGCGCCGGGCGCCGCCGACCGTTCCTACGGCATCCACGTGGCCCAACTCGCCGGCCTCCCGGCCGCCGTAGTCTCGCGCGCCGAGGAAGTGCTGGCGGTACTGGAGAAGGGCGAACAGTCGAGCGCGGTCACGCGTCTGGCCGACGACCTGCCCCTCTTCGCCGCCGCGCCGACACGTCCCGCGAGCGGCACGGCGAAGACGAAGGAGTCGGAAGTCGAGAAGGCCTTGGCCGAGATCAATCCCGACGAACTCTCGCCACGCGAAGCGCTGGAAGCGCTCTACGCACTGCGTCAGCGGTTACCGGGATAGATGAAGGAACGGGTGTCGTCCCGAGCGCAGCGAGGGATCCTTGATCGGCAGTCGCTAAGGATCCCTCGCTGTGCTCGGGATGACATAGATTCCTTGCAAGAAGCCCTTCGCGTGAGAAGAGCTTAACCGAACGCCTTCCGCGCAATCGCCGCGCCCTCCGAGAGCGCGCGCAGTTTGCCGTAGGCGACGCCGAGGGTCATCGGGGCCATGCCGCAGTTGGTGCAGGCCTGGATGCGCTCGGGATCGACGAACTCGGTCGCGAGCTTCAGGGTCGCGGCCACTTCCTCCGGCGTCTCGATCCTGTCGGAGGCGACGTTGATGGCGCCGACCAGCACGGTCTTGGTCTTCAGGAGCTTCATCAATTCGGGCGGCACGTGGCTGTCGCGGCATTCCAGCGAGACCTGCTGGATCGAGCTGCGGTCGAGCGCCGGGAAGGTCTGCTCGTACTGACGCCAGCTTTCGCCCAGCGTCTCCTTCCACTTGTTGTTGGCCTCGATGCCGTAGCCGTAGCAGATGTGGACGGCGGTGGTGCACTTCAGCCCCTCGGCCGCCTTCTCCAGCGCCGGCACGCCCCAGTCGACCGTCTCCTTGAGGTAGACGTTGAAGGCGGGCTCGTCGAACTGCACGACGTCGACGCCGAGCGCTTCGAGGTCCTTCGCTTCCTGGTTCAAGAGTTCGGCGAAGGCGAAGGCCATCTTCACCCGGTCGCCGTAGTAGCCGTCGGCCAGGGTGTCGATCAGCGTCATCGGGCCGGGCAGCGTGAACTTGAGCTTGCGCGAGGTTGCGGCGCGGGCGATGCGCGCTTCGCGCTCGTGCACGAACCTGCGGCGCTTCAACGCCGAGGTGACGGTCGGGCAATCGGCATCGTAGCGGTTGTTGCGGATGCCCATGCGCACCTTCTTGTCGAAGTCGACGCCGTCGACCTCGGCCAGGAAGCCGTGCACGAAATGCTGCCGCGCCTGCTCGCCGTCGCTCACGATGTCGAGGCCGGCCTCCTCCTGGCGGCGGATGGCGAGGAAGGTCGCATCGTCCTTGGCCTCGAACAGCGGCTCCCCCGACAGCGTCCACGGCGCCCACAGCACGTTCGGCGTGGCCAGCCAGGCCGGCTTGGGCAGGCTGCCCGCAAGCGTCGTCTCGAACATGGCGTTTCCTCTGCTTCTAGCTCTTGATGTTGTTCGGGGCCGGTATGGGCAGGTTGGATCCGCGCGGCGATGACGGAAGCGCCTCGGTCGGCACGCTTTCGGGCGGCAGAATCTGTCCGTAGGTGCCGGGCGCGCGCCATTGCAGCGTGCCGAAGGCGCCGCAGCTCTCGCAGACCGGCCGCCAGCCCTCGTGATGCGCGCCGCACGCGCTGCACCGCCAGGCGCGGTCGGCCGGCGCGTCCGCGGCGCGGCTCAGCCAGGCACGTACCTTGTCCTGTCCGGTCTGCTCGCGTTCCTCGACCTCGGCCATGAGGCGGCAGACGCGGGTCGACGGATTGCTGCCGGCGGCGCTGTCGAGATGGCGGCGCGCCTCGCCCCACAGGCCGGCATCGAGCGAGGCCTGGGCCAGCATCAGGTGGCTTTCGATGTCGGACGGATTGAGACCGGCCAGCCGCCGCGCGACGGCGATCCGCTTCAGCGCCTCGGTCTCGCCCGACGCGTCGAGATAGAGCGATGCGAGATCGGGATGCGGTGCCAGCGCCCAGCCGCGCTCGATCGTCTTCATTGCCTTCTTCGGATCGCCGGCCTCGAGCTGCAGCTCGGCGAGGCGCCGCGTCACGGCGATGCGTTCCGGCGCCAGTGCGAACGCGTCGCGGGCCAGCGCCAGCGCGTCGCTGGGGCGGCCTTCGCGCTCGGCCTCGCGGCTCCGCTCGACCTCCAGCAGGGCCTTCAGGGTGCGACCCTTGTCGGCCGTGACGACCTTGCGGCGGATACCGGTCTCCAGCGTCTCCTGGGCGGCCCGCCACTGGCCGACCTGCGCCTGCATGTCGAACAGCGAATGCACGACCCACGGTGTCTGCGGCCGCAGCCGGAAGGCGCGCTCGGCATGGGCCAGCGCCTGGGCCTGGTCGCCGTCGCGCAGCGACTGGCCGATCAGGCCGCGCAGCCCGAGGAAGGCCATCTGGTCGTCGTCGAGCATGGCGGTGAAGGCGCGGCGTGCGCCGTCGCGGTCGCCGTTGAGCTGCGCCGCCTGGGCCGAAAGAAGGAGCGTGAGCGCCGGCTCCGACAGGAGCTGCTCGGCCTTGCGCGCGTGCTTCTGGGCTTCCACGCCATCGCCGGCAGCAACGGCGGCGAGGCCTTGCGTCAGCTCGCGATAGCCGCGACGGCGCCGGCTCTCGCCCCAGCCTTCCAGCAGCGCCCCGGGCGCGCCGACGATCCAGCGATAGAGAAGCCATCCGCCGACGCTGACCAGGATCAGCACGAGCACGGACACCAACAATACGCCGACGCTGGTGTCGAGCCGCCAGCCGCGGAACTCGGCGGTGACGGAGCCCGGCCGTTCGGCCAGCCACACCGCGCCGAGCATCGCCACGATGGCGAAGACGAACCAGATGATGGTGCGCAGGATCGTCATGGCAGGGCCTACCGGGCCGAGCCGAGCAGGGTGACGGCCTGCGAGGAGATCTGGTCGGCCGCCTGCTTGGCGGCGAGGTTCGCTTCGGCACGCGACAGCCAGCCGGCGGTGGCGCGCGACGTTTGCGGCGGCAGCGTCTTCACCAGCGCGACCGCCTTGGCGAGGTCGCCGGCCTCGAGGGCGGCTTCCGCCCGCGCGAGCTTCGCTTCCGTGCCGTCACCTTCGACGTCGTTGCCGACGCGTCGCAGGGAAACCAACCCACGGACCTTGCCGAGCAGGCGCTCGCCGAACGAATCGTCGGCGAGATCGTCAGCCAGCGCCGCCTTGGCAACGGCCGGGAACTCCGCCACCAGGGCGGACCGCGCGGCAACGCCGCTCTGGGCATAGGTCTGCAAGACTGCGACGCTCTCGGTCAGCTTGGCGTCGCCCTGGGCCAGCGGCGTCAGCAAAGCGAGGTCGGTGGCGAAGGGCAGGCCGGATTCGACGGCTGCGCTCAGTCGCGCCGCGATGCCGATGAGGGCGGAGGCCCGTGCGGCGCTCATTGCCTTCTGTTCGCCGGCATTCCGGGCGCTCGCCTCGCCGCGCGCCTTGTCGACGGCCTCGGCCAGCAGCTTCGTCTGGTCGCGCTGCACGGCGATCGTCTGGTCGATCGTCTGCACCGTGTTGCGCATCGTGGCGAGTTCGAGCCGCAGCGTGGCGAGCTCCTTCTCCTGCTCCGGGCTGGGGGCCGCCGATGCCGCCGGCGCCGGCGCTGCCACAGCGGCCTCGGGGGCTGCGGCGCGGCCTTCCAGCGCCTCGATCTTGCGGCGCAGGTCGGCGATCGCCGGATCGGGGCCGCCGCTTGCAGGGCTGCCAGGCCGCTCCGCCGCGGCGGCCGAGGCCGCACGCACCCGCTTCTCGAGGTCATCGAGGCGTGCCGAAATCTCCCGCTTGGCCGCTTCCACGGAGGCGTTGGCGACGGCGGCCGCATCCTGGCGAACCTGCTGCAGGTCGAGGGCCGGGGCCGGTGGCACCGAAGCCGCCCCCTGGCCCTGCCACAGCGCGCGGATTTCGGCCGGCCAGTAGGGCAGGCTGATCAGGGCGCCGGCCAGCACCAGGCAGGAGGCGACCAGCCCGGTGATGAAGGCGCCGACCACCCCAAGGCCGCGGCGCGTCTGTACGGGCGGGGGCGAGGCGGGAGACGCCGGAGGCGCGGCCGTCTCGGAAGAAGAAGGTGTGTCGCTCATGATGCTCGGTCCTTCTACGGCGGCCTCGGGGACAGGCTTGGAGGCGTCCCTTGCGGCTTCAACGGGCAGCCGGTCGATCTCGTCCAGGACGGACTGGCGGGTGGGGCGCGCGGCCGCCACCGTCGCCTTGAATGGTAGGGCGCTCAAGGGCTGGAGCGCCGCAGGGCTGATGGCGATGGCGGTGACGTTCGACAGGGACGCGGAAAGTCCGGACTCCTGCACGAGCCGGGCGAACAGCTCGGAGGCGCGCGGCGAGAAGAACATCGCGGCGTCGAGCGCCCGGGCCTCGATCGCGGCGCGCGCCGAGTCGGGCAGGGTGGTCTCTTCGCGCGCCTCGTACAGGGCCACGCGGCGCACCTCGAAGCCGTCCGGGGCGAGGGCTGCCGCGAAATCCTGGGCGATGTCGACGCCGGACACGTGAAGGAGCGGACCAGTCTTGGGATCGAGGCGCGTTCGCGCGAGTTCGGCCAGTGCCTGGCCGTCGCCCGCAGCGGACACGACCGAGACGAAGCCCAACCCCTCGGCGGTCGAGGCGGTGGTGTCGCCAACCGCCAAGATGGGCTTGCCGCGCTGTTCGCTGGCCTCGGCCAGCGCGCGTGCGCCGTTGGCGCTGCTCAGCAGGACGGCCTGGCATCCGGAAAGATCCGTGGCGAACTCGGCCGGCGGATGCAGGATCTCGAGACGGAACAGGGGCGCGATGACGGGGACATGGCCGCGCTGGGCCAGCGCCGTCGCCAGCGTGGTCGCCTCGCGTTCCGGCCGGGTGATCAGCACGCGCATGACGCCTCCGTAGCCGGGGCGTCCGGCCGACGCAATCGAGAACAGGCCTCATGCTGAGGAGGCGGCGAAGCAGCCGTCTCGAAGCATGGGCTACACGCACCACGTCTGTTGCCCACCCTTCGAGACACCATGCTGCGCATGGTTCCTCAGGGTGAGGTGATCACGTTACAGAAGCACGACGCCTTCCAGCGCCAGCAGCTGGCGTTTGGTCGGCAGGCCCTGGCCGCCCGAGAAGCCGCCTTCCCGGCCGCCGCTTCCCAGGACGCGGTGGCAGGGCACGATGATGGGGATGGGATTGCGCCCGCAGGCCATGCCGACGGCGCGCGGACCCGAACCCAGGGCCATCGCCATGCCGCCATAGGTCGCGGTGCCGCCGAACGGGATTTCGCACATCATTTTCCAGACGCTCTTCTGGAAGTCGGTGCCGTGCGCGGCGAGCGGCAGGTCGAAGCGCTTGAGCTTGCCCGCGAAATAGAGGTCGAGCTGGCGTTCCGCCTCCTTTAGGACGGGAGTCATCGAAGTGTCGCGGGCTCGCTCGTCGGTGGTGGTCCAGCGCACGGAGGTCACGGCGTCGTGATCCGCCTCGAGGGCCAACCGGCCGACAGGGCTGTCGACGTAACAAATGGACATATGGCAAGCGTAGCGCCCGCCTCCGGCATTTGCCAACATGGGGGTGCAATGTCTGGGGGAGTGATGACGAAGGGCCCGAGGTCCTCGAAGAACGGCCCGACCCGCCGCGCACTGCTCGGCGGCGCCGCTCTGCTGGCGTCGACGCTTGCCGTTCCCAGGCTCGCCCTCGCGCAACCAGGGCCGCGGCGTCAACAGTCCGAATCCGGGCCGCCGCCGGTTGTGTTCGTGCACGGAAACGGGGATTCGAGCGCGCTCTGGATCAACAACCTGTGGCGCTTCGAGGCCAACGGCTACAAGCGCAACCAGCTCTTCGCCATCGACTTCGTTTATCCCAACGCCCGCAGCGACGATTCGAAGCCGCAGCCGTTGCGGTCCTCGGCCGAGGACCAGATGAGGGAACTGACATCCTTCGTCGTCCAGGTCCTCAAGGCCACGCGGCGCCGCAAGGTCGCCCTGGTCGGCTCCTCGCGCGGCGGCAACGCCATTCGCGCGATGTTGAAGAACGGTGGCGCCGACATGGTGAGCCACGCCGTTCTGTGCGGCACGCCCAACAAGGGCATCGTGATCTCCGAGCAGCTGCTGGCCGGCAGCGAGTTCAACGGCGCCTTCCCATTCCTCAAGGGGCTCAACGAGGGTCCCGATGACCTGATCCCCACGGTCGAGATGATGGCCATCCGGTCGGACCGGAACGACAAGTATTCCCAGCCCGACGGCCGCTTCATCGGCGCGCCCGGCAAGCCGACCGGTGTCAGCTACGATGCCTCCGAGCTGCGCGGCGCGCGCAACGTCATCCTGGAAGGCCTCGACCATCGCGAGGTCGCGTTCCACAAGCTGGCCTTCGCCGCGATGTTCGAGCACATCACCGGCAAGCCGCCGGGCAGCATGTTCATCGCCCAGGAGCCGCTGCCGATCCTGAACGGCAAGGTGACCGGCATCAGCGAGGGCACCTACACCAATATCCCTGCCGCCGGTGCCGAGGTCGAGATCTTCGAGGTCGATGCGAAGACGGGCGAACGCAAGAGCGCGGTGGCGCTGCTGCGCAAGACCACCGGCGAGGACGGCGTGTGGGGACCCTTCGTCGGTCGCTCCGACTCCCACTACGAGTTCGTGCTCCGGGTACCGGGACTGCCCACGACGCACACCTACCGTTCGCCCTTCCTGCGGTCGAGCGACGTGGTGCATCTCAGGCCGCAGCCCTTCGCCAAGGCCGACGAGGGTGCCGGCGCGGTCACGATCATGAGCCGGCCGCGTGGCTATTTCGGCGTCGGCCGCGACAAGTTCTCGCTCGATGGCAAGGTGCCGCCCGGCATCAACGACGGCGTGCCCGGCGTTTCCATGGGGCGGCTGGCCTTCGATGCCGCGCCGCCGCGGACGGTGATGGCCGTGTTCAACAACGAAACCATCCCGACCCGCACCTGGCCGGCCAAGGACGGCCACATCGTGGTGGCGGAGTTCTTGAACTAAGCCCGTCGTCGACTGCAGCGAGAAAGAGAAGGATCCTTCGCTGCGCTCAGGATGACACCGGTGTTTGAATTGGCGCGGTGCGTCGCCGCAAAGATGGTGTCATCCTGAGCGCAGCGAGGGATCCTTAACTCTCATACGTGTACTTGAAGTTGCAGTGGCTGGCGCCCTGCATGATCGTTTGCGTGCGTTCGAGCTTGAGCTTGGGGTCGTAGCCTTCGCAGAAGGCGCCGTCGCGGTTGCAGGAGAGGAGGGCGCCGATCTCGCCCAGGCCCATCGCCTTGTAGGTCTCGGCATACTGGCAGCGCACGACGTTGAAGGTGAAGGTGTCGGCGGTCTGCTCCTTGACGTCGATCTCCAGCGAGCCGCCGGCGGTCCACAGATGCTGGATGTCCTGAAACGACTTCAGCGATGTGCCGCCGGGCACCGAGGCGGCGAACTGGCGGGCCTGTTCGATGGCCGAGCGGCGGACCGATTCCTCGATCGTCTTCTTTGCGATTTCGATTCCGTGGCTGGCCTTCAGCGTCTCGAAGACCTCCTTCAGGATCTCGGCCTCGATGCGGCGCTTCTCCAGCATCGAGAGGCCTTCCGGGTGCGCAGGTTGTGTCACGGCAAATACCTCTCCAGTTGCGTGCCCGCAGGCGCTTGCGGAATCTGCAATGTCCAGCATAGGATCGCAACCAAGCGGGGGGAGACAATGATTTCATTTTTGCTACGTGCGATTGTAGCGTCGACCGTAGCATGGCTGGCTGTGGGATGCGCGGTGGTCGAGGACAAGGTCCCGATCGACTATGTCTCCCAGGTGGGCGCGCCGGCCCCCTTGCCCGGCGCCGAGGATGTCCTCATCACGCTCAGCGCAAGGGACAGGCGAACGCAACTGGGCGACCGCGTGAGCACCAAGAAGAACGGCTACGGCATGGAGATGGCGCGGATTGTCTCGACGAATGATGTCGTGGACCTGGTCCGGACTTCGGTGGAACGCGAGTTCAAGGCGCAAGGATTCAGGGTTGGACCCGGCGGCGTCGCGGTCACGATCGAGCTCCAGAATTTCTACAACAACTTCCAGCTTGGCCTCGTCACGGGCACGGCGTTGGCCGACGTCTCATTCGGCCTCAAGGTGCGCGACGCGACCGGGGCGCAACTCTACGCGCGCGACTACATCGGCAGCGCGAAGATCGACGACATCATGCTGATGACGGGGGACAATGCGAAGGCTGCGCTTCAGAAGGCGCTCGCTGCCGCGGTGAAGCAGGTTGTGGACGATGTCGCGCTGCAGCAGGTCCTCCTGTCGACGCGCACCAGAAGCAGCCGTGGATCCTGACATGACGGGAATTTGGCTGTCCCGATTCTCCGTCGTCGGGTTGGCGGTGAGCGTTGCTGGATGTGCATCGGTCACGAGCGGCACCAGCCAGGTCATTGCCGTGAACTCCGATCCGGTCGGCGCGGACTGTACGCTCACGCGCGAGGGTCATTCTCTCGGCACGGTCAAGGCGCCGGGTCCGGTCACCGTCAAGCGGGACTCCAGGACGATCCATATCTCGTGCAGCATGCCAGGCTACGAGGACGGCAAGGTGGTCCTCAATTCCCGTTACGAGACGGCCACGATGGGCAACATGCTTCTTGGTGGCGCGATCGGAATGATGGTCGACGCCTCGACCGGTGCGAGCAACCGGTACGATGCCCAGGTCACGGTCCCGCTCACGCCGCTCGCGGGCGGGCAGGTAGCGGTGCCTGCGCCCAGCGCCACGCCGACCCATCCCGCCGCCGTTCCGCCATCGGCTCCGGCGACAGCCTCCGACGGAGCCGCACATCCTGCTCCCGTCACACCGGTTAGCGGACAGAGCCGGTCGCGTCTTTGAGGGTGGTGGGATGTTCTGGCGGCTCCTCGCAACGCTCTACCTGCTGCTGTCCTGTGCCAGTGTGGCGAACGCGCAGGTTCCGGCCGTCGGCACCAAGATTTCCAGCACGGTGACACTGGGCTCCCGAACCATACCGCTCCCCGAAGGCATCTGGACGGTGGTGTCGACCGGGTCGAGCCAGTCCACCAAACAGAATGGATTGGTCGTCGTCTACCTCGCCCAGCTGGAGGGCGGAAAACTGGCGCGCTGGATCAGCCTGCGGACGAACACCGACTACAACAACGGCGGATGGAAGCGAAACAAGGAGATATGCGATCGCCAGAACGCGCACTTCGGCCGGTCGGACTCGGCGCACAATCCGAACGATGCCGAATGCTGGATCGTAAACCATTGGGGCCAGACGTTGGGCAACAAGCCCGCTCAGGCCTCTGTCGATTTCTATCGCTGGAGCGACACGCTGGGGCGGCCGAATACGTCCGTGGGCCTGGCCTACTTTTTTGCCAAGCGGGGCGACTACCTGACCGTGCAGTACCATTTCAATCCCGTACTGGCCGGCTTTCCCGACACGCCGAGCGCGGAATGGCGTGGCAACCCCTGGCATGTCGATGTCGCCGGCAAGGACCCCAATAAGCTTGCGTATCTGCGCGGGTTGAAAGCGACGGGAGAGAAGTACTTCGAGCAACTGCGGACGGTCCTGCGATGAGCGCTGCCGGGCGCCCCTTGACATCCCGGCCACTGGATGAAATATCGCGCCCAGCATGATTTCGCTCGCCCTCCTCCGGTCGCGACGTCGCCGCTCACAAAAGCGGTAAGAGAACGCGCGCGTAACAAAAGCGCCGTATCGTGAAGCCGCTGGAGAGACGAAGCGGCTTCCATCCTTCCTTCTCCAGTCGGCCGTTTCCCCCAAGGCCCTGCATCGAGAGAGAAGACCATGACCAGCAACAAGACGAAGATTTTCATCGACGGCCAGCATGGCACCACCGGCCTGCAGATCCTCGACCGGCTCAAGGACCGGGCTGACATCGAGCTGCTCGAACTGCCGCTGGCCGACCGCAAGGACCTCGGCAAGCGCGCGGAAATTGCCAAGGCCTCCGACATCACCGTGCTCTGCCTGCCCGATGCCGCTGCCAAGGAACTGGTCGCGGCGATGGGTGACAGCGACACCGTCGTGATCGACGCCTCGACGGCGCATCGTGTGGCCGACGGCTGGACCTACGGTTTCCCGGAACTGGCCAAGGATCAGCGCAAGAAGCTGCTCGCCTCCAACCGGATCAGCAATCCGGGCTGCTATCCGACCGGCGCCATCGCGCTGCTGCGGCCGCTGGTCGATGCAGGGATCGTGCGCGCCGATTCGACGCCCGCCGTATTCGGCGTTTCGGGCTATACCGGTGGCGGCAAGGAGCTGATCGCCGTCCATGAGCAGCCGGGCGTCGAGCCGTTCGGCCTCTACGGGCTCGAGCTCACGCACAAGCACGTGCCGGAGATGAAGAAGTATTCAGGCCTCTCGCACGCGCCGCTCTTCGTGCCGTCGGTCGGTCATTATGCCCAGGGCATGCTGATCACCGTGCCGATCACGCGCGACATCACCACGAAGCAGGTGACGGCCAAGGACGTCCACCAGGTGCTGAGCGACTACTATGCCGGCGAGACCTTCGTGCCGGTCCGGCCGCTCGCCGACCGGGCGTGGCTGGAGCGCGACCGGTTCCTGCGGGCCGACCGGCTGATCGACACCAACACGATGGAGCTCGCGGTCTACGGCAACGATGTCGACGGCAACGTGCTGGCCGTGGCCTCGCTCGACAATCTTGGCAAGGGCGCGTCGGGCGCGGCAGTGCAATGCATCAATCTCAAGACCGGCGTCGCCGAGACGACGGGCCTCACCGTCGGCTGAGACCTTCGCCATGGACGAGACACCGGCGCTGCGGCGCGCGGTGGCGGACGATGCCGCCGCCGTGCGCGTGCTGACGCGCGAAGCCTATGCCAAGTGGGTGCCCGTAATCGGCCGCGAACCGTTGCCGATGCGCGCCGACTATGACGAGGCGGTGCGCCAGCATCGCATCGACATGGCTTTTCTCGATGGCGGACTCGCCGCCCTCATCGAGACGATCGACAAGGACGATCACCTGGTGATCGAGAATGTGGCCGTCGCGCCTGCCTTTCAGGGGCGCGGCCTCGGGCGTCATCTGCTGACGCACGCCGAGCGTCTCGCGCTCGACCTCGGCTACGGGGAGGTGCGGCTCTATACGAACAAGATGTTCGAGACGAACGTGCGGCTCTATCTCGCCTTCGGCTACCGGATCGACCGCGAGGAGACCTCTTCGCTTGGTGTCACCGTCTATATGAGCAAGTCTCTCCCTGCCGCTTGACCGTGACCGCGTGAATGTGGTCGCGTCCGGCGCGGAGGAAAAGCCATGCCGGACAGCAAGCCGAATACGAAGACGCCCGACCAGCTGCGCAGCGCGCGCTGGTTCGCGCCCGACGACCTGCGCGCCTTCGGCCATCGCTCGCGGGCGATGCAGATGGGCTACGCGCCGGAGGAATGGGCCGGCAAGCCGGTGATCGCCATCCTCAACACCTGGTCCGATGCCCAACCCTGCCACATGCACTTCAAGACGCGCGTTGACGACGTGAAGCGCGGCGTGCTGCAGGCCGGCGGCTTCCCGATCGAACTGCCGGCGCTGTCGCTGTCGGAGAGCCTGCTGAAGCCCACGACCATGCTCTATCGCAACCTGCTGGCGATGGACGCCGAGGAGCTGCTGCGCGGCCATCCCGTGGATGGCGTCGTCCTGATGGGCGGTTGCGACAAGACCACCCCAGCGCTGCTGCTGGGCGCGATCAGCACGGGCCTCCCGACGATCTACCTGCCGGCCGGGCCCATGCTGCGCGGCAACTGGAAGGGCAAGACTTTGGGCTCGGGTTCCGACGCCTGGAAGTACTGGGACGAACGCCGCGCCGGCAAGATTTCCGACTCCGACTGGGTCGACGTCGAGGCCGGCATTGCGCGCTCCTATGGCACCTGCATGACCATGGGCACGGCGGCCACGATGATGGCGATGGCCGAGACGCTCGGCATGTCGCTGCCCGGCGCCTCGTCGATCCCGGCGGCCGACGCCAACCATATCCGCATGTCCTCGGAATGCGGCCGTCGCATCGTCGGCATGGTCTGGGAGGACCTGACGCCAAACAGGATCCTCACGCATGAAGCCTTCCTCAATGCCATCACGGTCGCGATGGCGATGGGCTGCTCGACCAATGCCATCATCCATCTGATCGCGCTGGCGCGCCGCGCCGGCCAGAAGATCGGCCTCGACGATTTCGAGCGCGCCAGCCGCAAGGTGCCTGTGATCGCCAACATCCGGCCGAGCGGCGACAGATACCTGATGGAGGATTTCTTCTATGCCGGCGGCCTGCCGGGCCTGATCGAGCGGATCCGCGAACACCTGCATCTCGACGCCCTCACCGTGACGGGAAAGACGCTGGGCGAGAACGTGAAGGGGGCGGAGATCTACAACGACGACGTGATCCGCTCGGTCTCCAATCCGATCTACAAGGAAGGGGCGCTGGCGGTCCTCAAGGGCAACCTGGCGCCCGACGGCTGCGTCATCAAGCCGAGCGCCTGTGCGCCCAAGTTCCTGAAGCACACCGGTCCGGCGCTGGTGTTCGACGACTATCCGTCGATGAAGGCGGCGATCGACCGCGAGGATCTCGACGTCACCGAGGACACGGTGCTGATCCTGCGCAACGCCGGACCGCAGGGCGGGCCGGGCATGCCGGAATGGGGCATGTTGCCGATTCCGACCAAGCTGGTGAAGCAGGGCGTGCGCGACATGGTGCGGATCTCCGACAGCCGCATGAGCGGCACCAGCTACGGCGCCTGCATCCTGCATGTCTCGCCGGAATCCTATATCGGCGGACCGCTCGCCTTGGTGAAGACCGGCGACTTGATCTCGCTCGACGTCGACAAGCGCACGATCGATATGAACGTGCCGGACGAGGAGCTGGCGAAGCGCAAGGCGGCGTGGAAGCGGCCCGAGCCGCGTTACGAGCGCGGCTACGGCTGGATGTTCACCCGACACATCAAGCAGGCCAACGAGGGCTGCGACTTCGATTTCCTAGAAACCGGCTTTGGCGCGCCGGTCGTCGAGCCGTCGATTTACTGAATCGGCCCCGGCGGAGCCTCGTTCCGCAGTCACGAAACCGAAAGCCTGCCGCCCTAGAAGAAGGCGATGGGCGGTGCGGGGAGAGTGCCGGATCGCAACCCGGCCACCGCCGGGCTGCGTCCGATTGACGGTGCGGAGCAGGGGGCCTATGGCAGCGAGCCCGGTCCCCGCGCGCCTGCGGATCAACGGGAACATGCACATGCTCGCCTCCAGACCTGACCGGGACCGCCGTGCCACCACGCCGCTCGGCGTCAACGGTAGCGGCTTCCGGCCCAATCTCTACGATACGATCATCTTCGTGCTGGTCGTCGGCGTCTTCGTTCTGGTGGCGCACGGCTTCCGCGAGATGAATGCGCCGGCCATCCGGCTCTCGACCGAGCCCGTGACGCTCGACGTCGCCCGCCTCCCGGAATATGCCCTGCGAACGACGATGCGCATGTTCGCCGCGATCATCGCCTCGCTCGTCTTCACATTCGTGGTCGCGACGCTCGCCGCCCGCAGCCGCAAGGCCGAGCTGGTCATCCTGCCGGCACTCGACATCCTGCAGTCGGTTCCGGTGCTAGGCTTCCTCACCTTCACCGTGACGTTCTTCCTGCAGCTCTTCCCCGGCAGCGTGCTGGGCGCGGAATGCGCGGCGATCTTCGCCATCTTCACCGCCCAGGCCTGGAACATGGCCTTCAGCTTCTACCAGTCGCTGCGCACCGTGCCGCGCGACCTCGACGAGGTCGCCCGGCACTACCGCTTTTCGCCGTGGCTGCGCTTCTGGCGGCTCGACGTGCCCTTCGCCGCGCCGGGCCTCATCTGGAACACGATGATGTCGATGTCGGGCGGCTGGTTCTTCGTCGTCGCCTCCGAGGCGATCACGGTCGGCAACACCACGGTGATGCTGCCGGGGATCGGCTCCTGGCTGGCGCTGGCGATCGAGGCACGCGACCTCAACGCGGTGCTGCTGGCCATCGCCACGATGGCCGCCGTCATCCTGGCCTATGACCAACTCGTCTTCCGCCCCATCGTTGCCTGGGCCGACAAGTTCCGCTTCGAGCAGCAGGCGGCCGAGTCGCAGCCGCATTCGTGGCTCTACGATTTCTGGCGCCGCAGCCGGGTGCGGCCGCTTCTGGTCCGTGGCGCCGCCTCGGTCGCCGATCGGATCTCGCTGCTGCCGACGCCGCTCACGCGCGCACCGGTCAAACCGAAATTCGGTGCGCCGTCGCGCACCGGCGAGAGGATCTGGATCGCGGTTTTGCTGCTGCTGGCAGGCTACGCGCTCTGGCAGATCGTGCTGTACACCCGCACGACGCTGGGATTTGCCGATCTGCGCATCGCCCTGTTCGACGGATTTCTGACGCTGATCCGGGTGTTGGTCCTGATCGCGCTGGCCAGCCTCGTCTGGGTCCCGATCGGTGTGTGGATCGGCCTGCGGCCCCGGCTGGCGACCAGCCTGCAACCGGTCGCCCAGTTCCTGGCGGCCTTCCCGGCGAACGTCGTGTTTCCGGTGGCCGTGGTAGCGATCGTGAGCCTGCGGCTCGATCCCAACATCTGGCTGAGCCCGCTGATGATCCTGGGCACCCAGTGGTACATCCTGTTCAACGTTATCGCCGGCGCGAGCGCGATTCCGACCGACCTGCGCGACGCGGCAGCGCTTTTTCGCATCCGTTCGTGGTCGTGGTGGCGCAAGGTGGGGATCCCGGCGATCCTGCCCTACTACGTGACCGGCGCGCTGACGGCGGCCGGCGGTTCCTGGAACGCCAGCATCGTGGCCGAGGTGGTGAGCTGGGGCGACACCCATCTACGGGCCGAGGGACTGGGCGCCTACATCGCCGACGCCACGACCGCCGGCGACTTTCCGCGCGTCGTGCTGGGCATCGTGGTCATGGCGTTGATGGTGACCACGTGCAACCGCATCCTGTGGCGGCCGCTCTACCGCCTCGCCGAGAACCGCTTCAGGCTCGAGTAGGAGAGACCGAATGGACACGATGATCCCCGTGGCCGACCGCACGCTGGTCAGCGTCGACCACATACGCAAAGTCTATCCCAAGGGGAGCGGCGAGGATCTGTTGGTCCTCGACGATGTCTGCCTGACGCTGGGCAAGAACGAGATCGTCTCGTTCCTCGGCCGCTCCGGCTGCGGGAAGACGACGCTGCTGCGCATCCTCGCCGGCCTGATGCCGGCGACAGGGGGCGAGGTGATGATCGCGGGCAAGAGTGTGGTCGGGCCGTCGCCGGAAGTCGCGATGGTGTTCCAGTCTTTCGCGCTCTTCCCCTGGCTCACGGTGTTGCAGAACGTGGAGATCGGCCTTGAGGCGCAGGGCGTCGGTCCGGCCGAGCGCAAGCGCCGAGCGCTGGCCGCCATCGATCTGATCGGCCTCGACGGCTACGAGAGCGCCTATCCGAAGGAACTGTCGGGCGGCATGCGGCAGAGGGTCGGCATCGCGCGGGCTGTCGTGGTGCAACCCACCGTGCTGCTGATGGACGAGGCCTTCTCGGCCCTCGACGTGCTGACCGCAGAGACGTTGCGCACCGACCTCCTGGACCTGTGGATCGAGGGCCGCCTGCCGATCTCGGCAATCGCCGTCGTCACGCACAATATCGAGGAGGCGGTGCTGCTGTCGGACCGCGTGCTGGTCTTCGGGTCCAATCCCGGCCATGTCGCGGCGGAGATCAAGATCGACCTGCCGCATCCTCGCAACCGCCTCGACCCCGCCTTCCGGGCGCTCGTCGAGAGTCTCTATGCCACGATGACGGCGCGCCCCGAGGGCAAGGCTGGCCAGGGACACTTCTTCGGCACCGGTATCAGCATGCTTCTGCCGCGCGTGTCTCCCAACATGATCGCCGGCCTGATGGAGGCGGTGGCCGCCGCGCCGCACGAAGGGCATGCTGGCCTGCCCGAACTGGCCGGAGACCTGCACATGGAGGTCGATGCCCTGTTTCCGGTCGCCGAGGTCCTGCAGCTCCTGCGCTTTGCCGAGCTGGGGGATGGCGACATCAAGCTCACGGAGCCGGGACGGCAGTTCGTCGGCTTCGAGCCCGATGCCCGCAAGAAGCTCTTCGCCCAGCATCTTCTGAACTACGTGCCGCTGGCGGCTCATGTCCGCCGCGTCCTCGACGAACGCCCCACGCATCGTGCGCCGGCGAGCCGCTTCCGCGACGAGCTCGAGGACCACATGTCCGCCAGCTTCGCCGAGCAGACCATGCGGACGGCGACCTCATGGGCGCGCTTCGGCGAGATTTTTGCCTATGACGAGGTGAGCGGAATCTTCAGCCTCGAAAATCCGGGCTGACGCCGCGCGAGAAGGATGAGCGATGCATTTCGACCTGCTGGAACTCGGCGAGACCGCCCTGCGTCTCGGCGTGGCGCTGTTGCTGGGAGCGGCCATCGGGTTCGAGCGCCAGTGGAACCAGAAGATGGCGGGTCTGCGCACCAACGCGCTGGTCGCGCTGGGCGCGGCCGGTTTCGTCACCTTCTCGGGGCTGGTCGGTGCCGGCGATCCGACACGCGTGGCCGCGCAGGTCGTGACCGGAATCGGCTTCCTGGGCGCGGGCGTGATCCTGCGCGAGGGCGTCAACGTGCACGGCCTCAACACAGCGGCGACGCTGTGGTGCTCGGCGATGGTCGGCACGATGGCGGGCGCGGGGCATGGCGGTCCGGCGCTGCTGGCGGCCGGCATGGTGATCGCCACCAACCTCGTCCTGCGGCCGCTGGTGCGGCGGGTGAACAGCCGCCTGCTGACCAACAGCAACGCCGAAACGCACTACACCGTGGAAGTCGTCTGCCGCGGCACCGAGGAGGCGCAGATGCGCTCCCTGCTGCTGAACGCGCTGGCGCAGGCGGGGCTCGGCCTGCGCCGCCTCGACAGCGAGGACATTGCCGACACATCCAAAGTGACGGTAACGGCGCAGGTCGTTGCGTCCAAGCGCGACGATGCGGTGCTGGAGCAGATCGTCGGCCGCCTCAGCCTCGATCCCACCGTCACCGGCGCCACCTGGCAGATCGACCGTACGATCCCGGAGTCCTGACCTTCGTCGCCGCTTGGACCTTTTGTCCAATTCAGCGGCCCTGTGCTCCCGACGAGATTGCGCGCCATTCTCGTCGGAGGGATCGTGCGCTTCATTTCTGCCTGGCTCGCTGCCGCGCCCTATCGTGCGGTCGTCCTCAACATCGCGATGCTGGTGCTGCTGCTGGCGCTGGTCGACAGCACGGAGTTGTTCGTGCTGGTCGGCGCGTCGTGTCTCGCCGTGGCCGGACTCGTCGGGTTGCGCGGTGCGTTGCGCGCGAGCTTCGGCCGCCGCGGCGGCGTGCGCGCCGCCTTCGACCGGGTGCTGGTCTGGCTGCCCGGCGCGGCCGCGCTGACCCTCGGTGCCGTCGGACTGCATCTCGCCGTGACCACTCCGCCGGGATCGATCCTGCACCAGGCGGGCATCGCGCTGTTCGGCTTCGAGCTGGTGATGCTCGCGCTGCCGGCCGACGCCAAGTCGGCCCCGGCGAAGGCCGCGTGAGATGGATTTTCCGGTCTTCCACCTCGACGTCTTCGGCAATCGCGGGCTGATCGCCGTCATCGCCGTCCTGCACGTGCTGATCAATCACGGGCTGGCGGTCGGCATGATGCCGCTGGTTGCCTGCATGGAATGGTACGGCCACCGCAAGCAGGACCCGCGCTGGGACCGGCTCGCCTACCGCATCCTGTTCGTGAGCTTCCTGGTGACGACGACGGTCGGCGCGCTGACGGGCGTCGGCATCTGGCTGTCCGTCTCGCTGGTCAATCCCTATTCGATCGGCAGCCTGATCCGCGTCTTCTTCTGGGCGTGGTTCGTGGAGTGGCTGGTCTTCATCACCGAGGTCTGCCTGATCCTCGCCTACACGCTGACCTGGAAATCGTGGCGCGAGGGCGCGGCCAAGCGGAGGCACATCCAGCTTGGATTCGCGCTCGGCCTGTTCTCGTGGATCACGATGGCCATCATCGTGTCGATCCTCGGCTTCATGATGGATCCGGGCAACTGGCTGTCCGAGAACACGTTGCTCGCGGGCTTCAGCAACCCTGTGTACCTGCCGCAGCTCGCCTTCCGCACGCCGCTGGCGGCGGCCATGGCCGGCATCATTACGCTCTTCCTCATCCCGTTCTTCGTCGGGCGCGACGATCCACTCCGCAACGAGGCGACGCGCGCGGTCGGCATCTGGACGCTGCTCTTCGCGCCCTTCGTCGTCGCCGGCGGCTACTGGTACTTCAGCGTGGTTCCGGCGGCGATGAAGGACAATCTCGCCGTCTCGACGCTGACCTTGCAGTTCAGCGGCTGGCTCGACGACTTCCTCTGGATCGTGCTGGCGACGGTCGTGGCGATCCTCGTCATCGTGCAGATCGCCATCAAACGGCCGGGGCTGCTGCCGCGTGTCGCGACCGTGGTGCCCTTCGTCGCGATCCTGTGGCTCACCGGCCACTTCGAGCGGGTGCGCGAGTTCATCCGCAAGCCCTACATCATCGGCCAGTACATGTACGCCAACGGGCTGAGGGTCGAGGACTATGCGCTCCTGCAGCGCGACGGCGTGCTGGCCTACGCGACCTACTCCAATCCGCTGACCGAGGCGGAGAAGAAATTCGTCCGGGCCGACCTGCCCGAGGCCGAGCGCATCGCGATGCTCGCACGATTGCAGAAGGGCAAGGACGTGTTCATGGACACCTGCTCGCGTTGCCATACCACGCATGGCGTCAACGGGGTGGCCGGCCATCTGCAGCGCATGTTCGGTGATGCCCGGTGGACGCCCGATCTCACGGCCGACTACGTCGCGAACATGCACAATGCCCAGCCCTACATGCCGCCCTTTCCCGGCAACAAGGACGAGCTGGGCTTCCTCGCCACCTATCTCGAACAGCTCCAGGGCAACAGGACGCCGGTGCCGGGTGCGCAGCAGGCCGGTATCGCCATCCGCCCCGAAGGCGAATCCAAGCTCGCCGCCGACGAGGCACCGATGCAGGGAGCACGCAAGTGAACCAGATCCCCGTCCCCCGCGACATCCCGCTGCCGATGCCGGCGCCCGAGCCGCTGCTGGTCGTGGTGCTGGTGTTCTTCTTCCTGCTGCACATCGCCTTCGTGAACTTCATGGTGGGCGGTGCGCTGATCTCTGTCTGGTATGAGCTGAAGGGCCTGAAGGAGCGCCGCTACGACCGGCTGGCCTACGAGGTCGCCTCCACGATCACCGCCAACAAGAGCATCGCGGTGGTGCTGGGCGTCGGGCCGCTGCTAGCCATCAACACGCTCTACACGGTCTACTTCTATACGGCGAATGCGCTCACCGGCACGTTCTGGATCTCGATCATCCCGCTGGTGGTCGTCGCTTTCCTGCTGACCTACGCGCACAAGTATCTCTGGCACGCGATGGAAGGGCAAAAGGGCCTGCACATCGCGATCGGCATGGCGTCCTGCCTGATCTTCCTCTTCATCCCTCTGATCTTCCTCACCAACGTGAACCTGATGCTGTTCCCGGAGAAGTGGGGGACGGTACAGGGCTTCTTCTCGGCGCTCCTGCTTCCCAACGTGCTGCCGCGCTACGCCCACTTCCTGCTGGCCTGCCCGGCGATGACCGGCCTGCTCATGGTCTGGCTGTTCCGGCGCCGCAGCGAGGCGTCGCTGGCCGGCACGGGATGGCGGCGCGACGAGTTGGTGCGAACCAGCTATCGCTGGGCGCTGTGGCCGACCGTCGGCCAGTTCGTCGTCGGCCCGGTCGCGCTGCTGACCCTGCCCACCCTCCAGGGCACGCCCGCGACGCTGATGGGGATCTTCGGCCTGGCCATCCTGGTCTCTATCTGGATGACGATGCTGATGTTCGTCGAAACGCGGCGACCGGCGGCGCGCATCGGCGGCAGCTTCGTGTCGATCTGCGGCCTGATGGTCGTAGTGGTCGGACTGATGGGCGCCGGCCGGCACGTCTATCGCGAAGCCGCCGTGGCGCCTCATCGGGAGCTCGTCCGCGCCAAGACCGAGGACTATATGCGCCGCGTCGACGAGGCCAACCGCGCCGCCGGGGCCGCGTCACGCGCGGTGCGGCCATGAGCCAGACGACGGCTGACCCGGCGTCAACGGGCCGCAGCCGCTTCGCGAGCTCGATTCGTCGCTATTTCTGGCTCTGGATCGCCTACCAGACGGTAAAGGGTCTCGCGACGACCACTTTCGTTTGGCTGCCGCTTCTGTACGTGTTCCTGTCGACGTGACGGGGGCACGAAAGGAGCGCGACGATTTCCGCGCAGGACACCGCAAATCGCAAGAACCTGCTGCTGCTGATTCAGCTCCGCTGGATCGCGGTGCTGGGGCAGGTCGCGACCATTGGCTTCGTCGAATTCGTGCTGCAGGTCGCGCTGCCGCTGTCCTCGATGCTGGCGGTGGTGCTGTTCCTCGTGGTGCTGAACGGCATCAGCCTGTTGCGTCATCGCAGCGGTGCATCGACCACGGGCGGCGCCCTGCTGCTCGAACTGCTGCTCGATGTCGCCGCCCTCACGACCCAACTCTACCTGAGCGGCGGCGCATCGAACCCCTTCGTGTCGCTCTACCTGTTGCAAGTCATCCTCGCGGCGGTTCTGCTGGAGGCGCGGCCGGCCTGGATCCTGGTCGGCGTGACGACGGCCTGCTTCATCGGTCTCACCCTGTCCAGCCGGCCGCTCGACCTGCCGCAGCGCCATGACGGAGAGCCGTTCGGTCTTCACCTACAGGGCATGTTCATCGCCTATGTGCTGGCGGCGGGCCTGATCGTGTTCTTCGTCACCCGCATCGGCCGGAATCTGCGCGAACGCGACACCCATCTCGCCGCCCTTCGCCAGCGCTCGGTCGAGGAGGAGCTGCTCGTGCGGATGGGGCTCCTCGCGTCCGGCGCTGCCCACGAGCTGGGAACCCCGCTCGGCACGCTCTCGGTGATTATCAACGACTGGCAGAGGATGCCGGCGCTCACCGCCGACCCCGACCTCGCGGAGGATCTCGACGCGATGGACGAGCAGCTCGTGCGCTGCAAGCAGATCGTCTCGAAGATCCTGTCCTCGTCGGGCGAGATGCGGGCCGAGGGCGCGGGTCCCACGACCGTCGCCCGCTTCTTCGATGCCATGGTGGAGGATTGGCGGGCCAGCCGCTGGCCGCCCGCCTTGCACTACGACAACCGCTTCACGCCCGACCAGGCCATCGCCACCGACGTGGTGCTGGCACAGGGCATCGCCAACCTGTTCGACAATGCGCTGGAGGCATCGCCCGACTGGGTGTCGATCGCGCTCGGCAGGGAAGGCGACGCGGCGGTGCTGACGGTCGAGGATCGCGGGCCGGGCTTCACCGACCGGATCCTCGCCCAGTTCGGCAAGCCGTACCAGACGACGAAGACGCTGCCGGGCAGCGGGCTCGGCCTTTTCCTGATGGTCAACGTGGCGCGCAAGCTGGGCGGCGAGGTCACGGCGGAGAACCGTGCCGGCGGCGGGGCGCGCGTCGTCGTGCGCCTGCCGCTCACCCGCCTCGCGCTGGAGGCGTGGCATGGCGAATAGGCCGCGCCTGCTGATCGTCGACGACGACCCGGCCTTCGCACGCGCGATGCGCCGCTCCTTCGAGCGCCGGGACTACGAGGTGCGCGCCTCTGCGACGTCGGAGGCGCTCGACGAGGCGTTGCACGACTTCCTGCCGGGCTTTGCCATCGTCGACCTCAAGCTCGGTGGCGATTCGGGCCTGCATTGCGTGCGCCGCCTCGCCGCCCTCGATCCTTCCATGCGCATCGTGGTGCTGACGGGGTTCGCGAGTATCTCGACTGCCGTCGAGGCAATCAAGCTCGGCGCCTGCCACTATCTCGCCAAGCCATCCAACGCCGATGACATCGAGGCGGCCTTCGCCCGCGGCGGCGGCAATGCGGCGGTGCCGTTGGGCACGCGCCCGACCTCGCTCAAGACCCTGGAATGGGAGCGCATCCACGAGATGCTGGTCGAGACCGACTTCAACGTCTCCGAGACGGCGCGCCGCCTCGGCCTGCACCGCCGCACGCTGGCCCGCAAACTCGCGAAGCGACGGGTCACCTGACCCGGCGCACCGTCAGGGGCTGGCCTTCCATGGATCGGCGAAGCGCGGGTCGCCGACGAAGTCGCGGTCGGTCAGGGACTTGAGGAACGCGACCAGATCCTGCTTCTCCTCGGCCGAAAGATGGAAGCCTGGCAGGAACGGGCTCGTGTTCGGACCGCGCGCCCGTCCGCCCGCTTCGTAGTGGGCGATGACCTCCTCCAGGGTGGCGATGCTGCCATCGTGCATGTAGGGCGCGGTGAGCTCGACGTTGCGCAGGCTGGGGGTGCGGAAGCGGCCCATGTCGTCGCCCCGGCCCGAATGTTCGAGCAGGCCGGTATTGTCCGGCGGGTAGGCGCCCTTGCCGTCACGGTCGTAGAGCCCGGTATTGTGGAAGGCATACTCGGCGAACGGCTTGCGCGAATGCACCAGGCTGTCGGTCAGGTGCACGCCGCCGTGGCAGTGGAAGCATTCGAGCCGCTCGCTGAAGAACAGCGCCTCGCCGCGCTTCGCGGAGGCGGAGATCGCATCCGGTTCGCCGCCGTAACGGTAGCTGTCATAGGGCGAGCCTGCGGAGACGAGGGCGCGCTGGAAGGCGGCAAGGGCCTTCGTGATCGTGCCGAGATCGATGATACCCCCGTGCTCGGGGAATGCCGCGCCGAAGAGCGGCGGATAGACCGGCTCACGGCGCAGGCGTTCGAACAACGCCTGCTCGCGCCCCGCCATGCCCATCTCGACCGGACTTTCACCGAACATCGGCACCAGCGCCTGCTGCTCCAGCCGGGTCAGCAACGGGTTCGCCCAGGTCAGCACCGGCAGGTAGCCCGCATTGGCGAGCGACATGGCATTGCGCGGGTGGACATCCCCCGTAACGCCGCTCGGCGTCGGGCGCGCTTCGGCAAAGGCCCGCGCCTGCTCGTGGCAGGAGGCGCAGGACATCGTGCCGTCAGCCGACAGGCGCGGGTCGTAGAACAGGCGGCGCCCCAACTCGACCTTGGCCTCCGACATCGGATTGTCGTCGGGAACCACCGGTGGGGGCAGCCAGGCCGGAATGTGCCAGCGGTAACCCTGCTCGGTTCGCGCCGCCGCCGCGACCAGGAGGAAGGTCGCCGCGGTGACCAGCAGGAGGCCGAGAGGCCGGCGCATCCGCTCAAGGACCGACGCGGAAGAACTTCTGGCTGCCGCCCATGCCGGCGAAAGTCAGCCCGAAATTGCGCATCAGCGGATTGCAGTCGCCGTCGGTCGGCGTCGACATGCAGCCGGCGGGACTATCGGCCTGGTTGGTGTCGACATCGACGCCCTCCAGCACCGACTTCAGGTCCGCGATCACGACGTTGCGCGCCGGGTCGAATGACGCGAACTCGATGGTCGGCCGATTGGGATTAGCGCAGGCCGACGGCGTCTTGTTGGTGCCCTCGGCGGCGCACTGGGTGCTGCCGAGATGGATCGCGAAGCCGAGCCGGTTGCTGCCGGCGCGATCGCCGAAGCGCGGCATGTCGCCCGGCTTGATGTCCTGCGGCCGGCCGCTGGTCGCGAGGTCGATGCGCAGGAACTTGTAGCCCGCCTGCCAGTTCCAGAACAGTGAGGTCAGATTGAGAGGCGAGGGCGCGATGGTCGAATCGGCATGGTTGAGGCCGAACGGCACACCGAGCGTGAATCGCAGGCCGCGATAGTCGCGGGCCGGCGCCGTTCCGACAATGACGTCGCGCGTCTCGTTCGTGCCGGTGAGGCAGGGGCCGGTGCGGTTCTCGAAATCGAGCAGGGCGACATTGGCGTGCTGCCAACGGCCGTCCTGTTCGAGCGCGAGCGGCACGATCTTGCCGCTCGCGTCGACGAGTTGCACGTCCGAGACATAGAAGCGGAAATCGGAGGGCGTCACGCGCGACCGGGTCGTGCCGATCCCGTCGTAGCTGGCGCCGCAGGCGAATGGCTTGTCGCCCACCTGGGCGGCGAAGCGGATCGTCACCTTTCCGTCCTGCTGCGCGGCGGCCGGCGGCGCGGTGCCGCCGAGCGCCATGAGGGCGAGACCGGCGATCGCCAGCCCGTGCTTCGTGGTGAGAGGCGTCATCGGCTGTTTCCTCGGGTGTGTCATGACTGTTTCTCTCCTTGCTCTTGTCTCGCCAGCTCGGCCTCGCTCTCGCTGACCATGAGGACGAGGATCAGCATGCCGAGCCCGAGGAAGGCGATGGGGCCGGCGAATTCGAGGCCGGCGACGTTGACGGCGATCACGGCCAGCGCCGCTACGTTGGCGAGGCCGAGCGGCGTGCCGACGAGGCGGCCGATGGCGGCCAATACCTGCCCCAGCAGACCCGCGACGATTTCGACGACGAGGCGCACGAGGAGCAGCGGGCAGCGCAGCTGTGCGGCGATGGGCCCCGTTATGCCGCCCAGCACGCGCATTGCGGCGGCGCCGGCCGCTATGGCGGCGGTGGCGATGGCGCGCCCGGTGACGCGCGGCAGGCCATGGCG
>WOUR01000058.1 GCA_009772935.1 Rhodospirillaceae bacterium | reverse complement strand
GCCGTGGCGAGCAGGGCCTGCTGGTGCAGACCGGCCCGAACGTCCGCGAGCCGCAGAACCGCCGCGTCGAAATCGTCATCCAGTAAGCTGGACGACCTCAACCAAGGAAGAGGCGGCCCTCACGGGCCGCCTTTTTCTTTGCGCAGATCGCGCAGGGCGTTTGCGACTACTGCGAAATGGCGGTCGCAGGTGGGCCGCGACCAAAAAGAGAGTCTTCGAAGCTGGGCCTCGCGTTGTGCGGATCGGGCCTCGGCATCGTCGAGCACGTCACCACGCCAAGCCAGGGGATCGGCCGGATCGAGATAGTCCGGGATGTCGCCGCCGACCTCTCGAAACGCGGGAATGTCGCTGCAAAGCACGGGGGTGCCCAGCGTCAGGGCTTCGGCGAGAGGCAGGCCGTAGTCTTCCGCGAAGGAAGGGAGCAACAATGACCGGGCGCCTTTCAGCAGGCCGGCAATGGCGGCGTCGGACAGCCGACCATATACCTTCACGATGCCGTGAGGAGTGCTGCGCTCCAGCAGAGCGATCACGTCCTCGCCCTTCCAGCCGTACTCGCCGATGACAAGAAGGCGAGGCGCGGAAGCTCCCAGATCAGCCTGCAGCTCGCGCCACAGTTCCAGGATCAACTTGTGGTTCTTGCGGGTTTCGATCGTGCCCAGCATGACGAAGTGGGGTTGCGGGAGAAGCACGGGGGCGTCTCGATCCGGGCCGGCGGTGCTACGCCCAGCGGCGCAATGACGAGCGCACTGGCCGTCGAGCTTTCGCCAAAGCAGCTCTTGAACGCTTCTGCCGTGGACTCGGAGTTCACGATGATCGTATCGGTCAGGCGCGCCGCGTTCTCCATGCGTCGGTGATAGAGATCGGCATCTTCCTCGGTGAAATAGTGCGGAAACAGGCTTGGAAGGATGTCGTGGATGAAGACGACGAGCTTCAGGTCGCCGGCGTTCTCGAGCGTCTCGATGAGCGACGACCGCTCGAGATGAAGCTGGGATGGAATGATGGAATAGAAGCGCCGCCGGAGTGCCGCGACGAGCTGCGCGAGATCGCCCCGCGGCCTCAGCATGACGGCGGTGAGGATTGGGGCGGGGCAGGGCTCACGGGGCGCTCCGAGGTCCAGAATTAGTTGGATCGTCCGGCGTTATCCAGCGTGGCATCGCTCGCGCCTTTGAGTTCGTTAGGAGAGGGCGTGTGTCCGCTAACCGAAATCAGGCATTGGAGGGGCTTCCTGTGGATAGCCTGAAGGCGGCATGATCGCGATCCAAAACAAAGGTTCAGCAGAAATCGAGGGTACGACCATGCAGCGGCTCAAATTCGGCGCCTTCCTCGCACCTCATCATCCGATCGGCGAGAATCCGATGTTGCAATTCCGCCGAGACCTCGACCTCGTCGAGCAGCTCGACGGGCTGGGCTATGACGAATTCTGGTGTGGCGAGCACCATTCGAGCGGATGGGAGATGATCGCCTCTCCCGAGATGTTCCTGGCGGCGGCGGGCGAGCGCAGCAAGCGCATCAAGCTGGGCACTGGCGTGATCTCGCTGCCCTACCATCATCCCTATAACGTCGCACAGCGCATGGTGCAGCTCGATCACATGACCGGTGGGCGAGCCATCTTCGGTTCCGGGCCTGGCGCGCTGGCGTCCGACGCCCACACGCTTGGCATTGACCCAATGCTCCAGCGTGACCGCCAGGACCATGCGATCGGCATCATACGCCGCCTGTTCAAGGGCGAGAGGGTTACCGACAAGACCGACTGGTACACGATGCAGGATGCGGCCCTGCAGCTGCTTCCCCTGCAGGAGGACATGCCGTTCGTCGTCGCTTCGCAGGTCAGCCCCTCGGGCATGACCCTGGCAGGCAAGCACGGGATCGGCATCATCTCGATCGGCTCGATGTCGAACGAGGGGTTGCTGGCGCTGCCGACGCAGTGGAAGTTCGCCGAGGACGCCGCGAAGAAGCATGGCCAGGCGGTCGATCGCCGGAACTGGCGCGTGCTGCTCAGCTGGCACGTCGCGGAGACGCGTGAGAAGGCCCGCGAGGAAGCGCGGGTGGGCTTGCAGCGTTGGCACAACGAATACATCGTCGGCACCCTGCAGCGGCCCGGTGCGGAGCCATTTGCCAATCCCGACGAGGCCGTGGACAAGACGGCCTTCACGCCGGGCTCGGCTGCGACGATCGGCACGCCGGACGATCTGGTGAAGGTCATCAAGGACGTCTATGCAAAGAGCGGTGGCTTCGGCACCGTCGTGGGCTTCGTCCACGACTGGGCCAACCCGGAGAATACGCGTCGCAGCTGGGACATGGTCGCGCGCTATGTCGTTCCGGAGATCAACGGTTACGTGACCAAGCTGCGCGAATCTCAGAAGTTCCTGATCGAGAACCGCGGCGTCTTCGAGCGGGCGCAGCAGGCCATCATGGCGAAGATCATGCAGACCGAGGGCGGGGCGGAAGCCCTCAAGGCCACCAAGGCGCCACGCTTTGCGGCCGCTTCGGCCGCGGTGCCGGACTTCGACAAAGAGAACGCCCGCTGAACAGGACGATGGGGCGGCGCCCGCGGCGCCGCCTCAGTTCTGTTGCTGCCGCCAGACGAAGATCGAACTCATCGTATAGTTGAACGTGGCACCGACGATGACGCCCGCGATGCCCGCGATCCACCAGCTCTCGTTCGAAACGAACAGCCACGACGCTACGCCGATATTCGCCAGCGCCCCTACGCCGCAAACGACGTAGAATTTCAGCAGGCCCGCCAGCGCGGCCGTGCCTCGCAGCTTCATGTCGCTGTAGGTGAGGAGATTGTTCACAAGAAAATTCGAAGTCATGGCAACGACGGTCGCCGCAGACTGCGCCACCTCGAAGCCGAGCTCGCCCAGCAAGCCGATTCGCAGCACGACGAGGTGAATAGCAAGGCCGATTGCGCCGACGATCATGAAGAACAGGAAACGGACCGAGACGGTGCCGCCCGTCAGGCGATGCAGCAGGAGCCCGAGGAAGTCGAGGATGGCGCGGGTGTCGAACTTGGAAAGGCCTTCCTGCCGGGAGCGGAAACGGTATGCGACCTCGGCCACGCGCATGCGGCCGCGCGTGCTGGCCAGGATATCAAGAAGGATCTTGAAGCCTGACGGGACCAGGTTGAGCGCCACGGCCTCGAAGACCTCCCGCTTGAGTGCGAAGAAGCCGCTCATAGGATCCGAGACCTGCCGGCCGATGATAAAGGCGGCGAGGTGGGTGGCGACACGGCTTGCAAACGCCCGCCGGGCCGAGAATCCGCCTTCGCTGCTGCCGTCACCCACGAATCGGCTGCCGATCACGATGTCGGCCTCGTCTTTCTGCAGCGTCGCCAACATGTCGGGAAGGATGGTCTCGTCATGCTGGAGGTCGGCGTCCATCACTGCGACGTAGGGGGCGGCCGAGCTGAGGGCTCCTTCGATGCATGCGCCGGCCAGCCCGCGGCGGCCGACGCGCCGGATACAGCGCACGCGGACATCGTCCATGGCCAGCTGCTTGGCGACCTTCCAGGTGCCGTCGGGACTATCGTCGTCAACAAAGACAACTTCCCACGCGATGTCGCCCATCGCCTTGTCGAGCAGGCCCACGAGGCGCGGCAGGTTCTGCGATTCGTTGAAGGTCGGAACGACGACCGACACTGTCGGGGAGAAAGATTGCATCCGGTCTCAGTATATTGCGGCGGCCGGGTCACTCCTAACGCGATTTGCGAGGAGATCGGCCTTGTAAGCCGGGACCGCGCCCCTAGACTTCGGCCAGATTTTCTGGCGGCCGGTGGCATTGGATGAGGCGATCGATTGGGGGAGTGGACAGAAGCTCCGACCGTCTTCTGGCGTTGTTGCCGAAGCTGTGCATTGCGCTCGTTGTCGCACTGACGGTCAGTTACACGATAGCCGGCGCGATCGTCCGGCCTAATATGTATTCCGACAGCGGCTGGGGATTCGTCGGCTGGTACACCCAGGACCGCGCCTCGTCCTTCAACCATTCGCTGGGCCCCGATTTCTCCGACATCTCGCGCGAGGTCGAGGCCTTCATGAGTACGTGGACCCCGGGCCAGCATCTCCTGCCGGGCCTGGTCGAGAAGCTCGGTATGAGCCTGGGCCTGGCGATCATCGTCGTCGTCGCCGTTTTCTCCGTGCTGGGCCTCTTCGGATGGTTTGCCCTCTACCTGGCCTTCGGTTTCCCTCTGCGGACGGTGTCGCTCGCGCTGGCGGTCATCGCCTGCAACAGGTTCTTCAATCTCTCCTTCACGAACTACTCCGGCGGCGAGGTGTTGCTGTTCGGCGTCGCCCCGTGGTTCGTCCTGATGGTCTGGCGGCTTCGCGACCTCAGGTGGTCCGCCGTATTGCCGTTCGTGGTGGGGACGGCGGTCCTGGTCGCCGCCAAGCTGAGCGGCATCATAATTGGCGCCGCGGTGGTGGGCGCCGCCGCGATCTGCGGCGACAGGGCGTGGCTGAAGCGGGACACGATCCGCAAGCTGGTCATGGCCGGGGTGACGATAGGCCTGATGGGCGCGATCTTCTATTTTGCCTGGTACACGCGAGGCGTCACGGCGGCCTCGATCTCGACGACGCTCCATCCCGACGGGCTGCTCTTCTACATATCGTTCGGCCTGGGTTGCCTGTGGAGTGCCAGCCTGTCGCTGCTCGACCTCGGCAACTACCTGTTCCTCAATCCCGGACGACAGGTTCTGAAGTCGATCGATGCGGTGGCCTACGCGTTCTTTCCGCTCGCGGTCGCGACCCTCGCCGTCACCTGGGCGCGCCTGCGCCACGGCTATGGCGAGTACCTGCGCTTCACCTATTCCGTCTCGGCCGCGATGCTGGCCGTCTTCCTGCTCACGTGGATGGCCGGCAAATCGGTGAGCTTCGACGAACGCCACTTCCGGGTGCCGTCGCTGCTGCTGTTCATCGGTGTCGTGCAGGCCTTCACTACCAGCAGGTCCTGGCTCCTGCGATTGCCTTTCGCCGCCGTGGTCGGGCTGGCGTGCCTTTACGGGGTGACGTCATTTGTGACGCGGACCGTGGCGAACTCGCACTATCCCATGGGCGATCGCGGCTTTCGGCAGATGAGCGCGTCGGCGGAAGCGGTCGCCTTCATACGTACCATCGATCTGGCCGGGCCGGATTCGAAGAAGACCCTGATCTTCCTGCCGTCGCCCGAGATCGCGCTGGAGGTTCGCAATGCCCGGAGCTGGGCCAACCAGGCCGACTTCGAATCGGTCGACGAGCTGGAGGCCCAGGTTCATCGCGGCCGCGTTGACCGCCTTTACGTGTTCGTCCAGAAGCGGCTCCTGGACAATGGCAAGGCCGACGCCATCCTGCGCTCCTTCGTCGACTATCCGATCGACGGCTGGACGATGGTGCCGCTGGGAGACCTCGTCTGCTTCTACCAGGTCCGCAACTAGCGCGCCGTGCTGTACTTGAAGAAGCGCACCAACTCGACCGGCATCAGATTGCCTTCAGAGTAGCGGTTGCTCACACCTCCCAGCAGGTTGTTGACCGGGAAGGCGAAGGAAATCAGGAAGCCCAGGATCGCGATCGAGCGCAGGTCCTCGCGGGCGAGCCTGGCCCAGGCCGCGATGGCCATTGAAACGAACAGGACGGGCAGGGTGTAGGCGAGGCTGCGCTCGACATCGAGCACCATGAACGACGCCGCCACGATCGCTCCGGTGACCCCGACGATCGCCAGCAGCGAGAACCACCAGCGGTTCCTAACGAGGATGATGCAGGCCACGAGGGGCCACAGCCAGAGACCCGCCAGCACGTGCGGCAGCTCATATTGAGCGTTGGGCAGGTTGAGCGGCAGGACACTGAAACCGACATCCTTGCCGGTGCCAATCGGGATATGGAGCCCATAGCCGAACATCAGGACGAGGCGGATGAGGCCGGCGACCAGGATGGCCCCTGCAGCGGTGAACGTTTGGAGATTGAACCAGTCGGGCTCGCGGCCGTCGCTGTTGCGCATTGCCCAATAGACGACCACCAGCGGCGAGACGATTACCGCGCGTTCGTCGGTGAAGCAGGCCGCGATGACGGCGGCGGCGATGACGGGTGGGCTGCGGAACGCAACCGCGACCGTCAGGAACGCAAACGCGTAAGCATCGCCCATGCCGCCGAGCTGCAGGAAGGCAGCCTTGCCCGCATAGATCGACGCCACGCCGAACACGCTGGCCAAAGCCACGACGCGGTCGCCGAAGAGGTCCATTGCGATCTTGCCGACGAGGGCCAGCATCAGGACGCCCAGGCCGAACTGGATTGCCAGCAAGCCGCGCCAGTCGATGTGGAGAACCTTCATGGTGAGTGGGAGGGTAAGGCGGAAGGCGAGCTTGGCGTCGTGCAGCGCCTGGTCCTTGTACCGCTCGCCCGCCGTCGCCAGCGGATCCGCGGCTTGACGTTCGAGAACCGGCCAGAAATTGACGATCTGGGCATCGGTGCCGAGAAAGAAGCTGATGCGGGGAAAGGAGATGAACAGCGACAGCGCGATCGCCAGTACCACACCCCAGGCCAGCCACAGGCGCCGGCCGGCGATCAGGCCGAAGGCTGCGCCGCAGCGCGACATGATCGCGTCGTAGATCTCTCCCAGCATCAGATGTTGAGCCTGTTGAAGATGAAGTCGGGCAGAGCGCGCACGACGAACATGATGAGCTGCCACTTGCGCGGCAGATAGGCGACGGGCGTGCCACGTTCCAGGGCGTCGACCGTTCCCTGCGCCACGGACTCGACCGAGGCGAGGCGCCGTCCCTGGGCCTTGTACTGAGCCGTCATCGGCGTGTCGGTCGGACCGGGCTTGATCAGCACGATCTTCACGCCCGTGCCGGCGAAGCGGTGCTGCAGGCCCTGGGCATAGCGGTCCATCAGGGCCTTGGAGGCGCCGTAGACATAGTTCGCCCGTCGGCCACGATCGCCGGCAACCGACCCGATCATCCCGATCGTGCCGCGCCCGACCCGGCTCATGGCGCCGGCGAAAGCTTCGGCGAACAGGACGGGCGAGACGCCATTGACCTCGATTGAATACCGCGCCTGCTCGATATCGTCCTGGCATGGCTGCTGGGGCGACAGCACGCCATGGGCGATCAGCGCCAGGTCAACCGGGTCCTCCGCCGTCCAGCGTGCCACCGCTGCGGCGATCGCCGGGGCGGAAAGGAAGTCCAGGGTTTCGACCGAGATCTCAGCCTGGCCACCGCGCGCACGCAGGTCGGCGGCAATCCGCCCGGCGAGCTCCACGTTCCGCGCGACGAGGATCAGCTCGACAGAGCCGCGTTGCACCCACAGACGGCAGCAATGCTCGGCGATGGCCGACGTCGCGCCAATCACGACGACTCGTTTCTTCAGGTCCAACTCACTGCCCCATCAAACGTCGGGACATGCCCGAGCTCATCCCTGGATCGCGGAATTTCGCAAGCTCAGGCGCCCGTGGATAGCCGGCTTCGAAGACCTCGCGCGGCATGCGGGCGTCCTTGGCGAGGTAGAGACGTCCGCCGGCGCTCCGCACGACCGCATCGAGCTCGACGAACAGGCGCTCGGTGTTCTGGCCCCTGTTGGGAAAGTCGAGTGATAGCGTGATGCCTGGGGTCGGGAAGCTCAGCAGCCCGGCGGAGGCCCGTTCGCCGAAGGTCTTGATGACAGCGAGGAACGAGCCCTGGCCCGAACGGGCGATGATGTCGAGGATGTCGCGCAGGGCGGCGGGTCCGACATCTCGCGGCACGACGAGCTGGTATTGGAAGAAGCCGCGCGGGCCATAGAGCCGGTTCCAGTCCTGAATGTCGTCGAGCGGGAACAGGAAAGTGTCGAACGGCCGTCGCCTGGCGCGGCTGCGGTGGCGGTTCAGGTGGTAGTAGATACTGTTGAACACCGGCAGGGTCAGCCGGTTGAAGGGTGACAGCGGCGGCGTGACGGGCACGGCGAGACGGCGTGGCAAGGGTGGCTTGCCGGATTGGTCGACCGCGGGGTTGGCTCTCAGGAAGATTCCGCGCGAGCGGCTGCCGACGGTGCAGTCGATCCACGACACGGTGTGTTCCCACAGCGACTCTGAATCGTCGGCGAGTGTCAGGAACTCCTCGAGGCTGCGGTAGGACAGGATCTCGGTGTCGAGCCACGGCCCAGCCACCGGCTGGAGCTGCAGCTCGGCGGTGGCAATGAGGCCCGTCAGGCCGATGCCGCCCACGGTCGCGGCGAACAGGTCGGGCCGCACGCCGGGACCGCAATCGACGACCTGGCCGTCGGTACGGACCAGAGTCAAGGTGCGGACGTGATGGCCGAACGAGCCGACCCGGTGATGGTTCTTGCCGTGCACGTCGTTGGCGATGGCGCCGCCCACGCTCACGATCTGGGTGCCCGGGATCAGCGGCAGACTCCAGCCGCGCGGCAGCAGGAAACGCTGGATGTCGCGGAGCTGCACGCCGGCCTCGCACACCAAGCGGCCGGTCTCGGGATCGAACGAATGGAAGCGGTCCAGCCGGGCCGTGCTGAGCAACGTGCCGCCGGGATTCAGGCAGGCATCGCCGTAGCTGCGGCCCATGCCAAGCGGAATCGCCGGTCCCTTGCCACTGAGCTCGCTGACGAGTGTGGCAATGTCGGACAGTTCGGCGACTAGATGAGGCTCCGCGCTCAGGCGTCCCCAGGAGGAAACAGGTCTCATCCGTCCTGTGCCCGAGAAGCGAATGGTGAAAGCAGATGGTACTTCGTCGGCCGGCCAAAGGCCACGCCAATAACACCCTCCGGCAAGCCTCGACCGGGGCGGGGATTGCCAGCCTCCATGGGAGCCCCCATAGATGGCGCTCATGAAGGGTGTCCTGGGGCAATGAGTTCGCTTTCGTCGGGGACGACGATGGTGGGGCTGATCCAGTTGGCTCGGCCGAAGCAGTGGGTGAAGAACGTCTTTGTCTTCGCCCCCTTGGTCTTTGCCCGCGAATTCACCAATCCCACGTCGATAAAGTTCTCTCTTCTGGCCTTCATGCTGTTCTGTGCCGCGTCTTCGGCCTGTTACATCGTGAACGACCTGCACGATATCGAGCGGGACCGGCGCCATCCGACCAAGCGCCAGTCGCGGCCGCTTGCCGCCGGCCGCGTCCGGCCCAGCGGGGCGCTGGCTCTGCTGGGCGCGATCCTGGCGGGGCTCGCGGTGGCGGCGATCTTCCAACCCTGGGTCATGATGGTCATCGCGGGCTATCTGGTGCTCAACGTCGCCTATACGTTCGTGCTGAAGCAGCAGCCCGTCGTCGATATCTTCAGCATCGCCATCGGATTCGTTTTGCGCATCTGCGCCGGCGCCGTCGTACTCGCGCTGCCGCTCTCCAGCTGGATGCTGATCACCACGCTCTGCCTCGCTCTCTACCTCGCCGCCGTGAAGCGGCGGCAGGAGCTGCTGGGCAGCGGCTCGGACGGGCGCGAGGTGCTGGACAAATATTCGCCGGCGCTGATCGAGCGCTACGCCGAGATGTCGGCGACGGGCGCGCTGGTCTTCTACAGCCTGTTCGTCATGTCGGCGAACCAGAAGCTGACTGCGACCATCCCCTTGGTGATCTTCGGACTGTTTCGCTACTGGTACGTCGTGGAGCGGCTGGGCGCCGGCGAGTCGCCGACCGACGCGCTGCTGTCGGATGTGCCGTTGCTCGCGACCGTGGTGGCCTGGGTCGCGGTCTGCGGGATCGTGCTCTACGCGTAGGGTGCCCCGCTTACTTGCGGGCGAACGTGTAGAAGCGGTGGCCGAGGTAGCTGGTCACCGCCGGCGCCAGCACGCCGACCAGGTGGGCGATGTCGTCGGCATGCCAGGTGAAGGCGATGTTGGGGAACACGATCCGGGCAAGACCGACACTGATTGCCCAAACGAAGCCCAGCGCCACGACGTTGACCAGGACGAAGCGGCGGATCTCGGAGGCAATCGACCGGCCCGAGGCGTCGAAAACGAAGCGGCGCGCCAGCACATAGGCGGTTGTCATGCCGAGAAGGTAAGCCACGACCACCGCCGCTTCGAAGGGCATCAGGTGGTTGAGCAGGTACCGGCTGAGCAGGTTGACCAGGGCGGCGATGCCGCCCATGGCCAGGAATTTCAGGAACCGGAGGTTCATCTTCCCTCGGCGCGCCACACGCCGGGATCGGCGATCGCCTGCGCCATCAGCTTGCCGTAGCGCACGCTTTCGGAAATGCCGCGATCCTCGGGATAGTAGAAGCAAGTGTCGGCGATTTGCAGGCCCTGGATCTCCGTCTGCACCTTGGGGATCTTTGCGAGGAATCCGGGTTCGCAGACGGGCTGGGCATGGTTGAGCCGGCCAACCTGGCTCGCCAGAAGGTCGCGTGGCTGGAGCGAGGGGTTTAGCTTCCGCAGGTATCCGAAGGCCTCGGCGACGAACTCCGCGGAGCTGCGGCCGAACCTGGGGTGCGTCTGCGGCATATAGTAGGGCACGTAGACGATCGTGTCGGGAAGCTTTCGCAGGTTCGAGAATTCGACGATGCCGGGAATGTCGATGGCGTCGTCGTTGACGTTCAGCCAGAAGTGCCGTGTGACCGGCTTGGCGAGCTTTAGCAGCACGCAGACGACGCCGATGTTGCGGATGGCGTCGTATTTCGCCTTGGCCTCGGCAGACAGGCCCGGCACCAGCTTCGACACAAAGGGCGTCGGGACGGTCGAAAGGACCGCGTCGAAGGCTCGAGGCATGCCATCGACGACGAGACCGGTGGCGCGTCCGTTGTCGCTGGTGACTTCGCTGACGCGGGCACCGAGCTCGAGCGTGCCGCCGCGCTTCGTGATGGCCCCGATCAGCGCGTCGACGAGTGTCTGGGAGCCGCCGTCGATGTAGCCCAGCTCCTCCTGGAAGATCGACGCCCGCGAGGTGCCGACGCGCTTGATGCGGGTCCAGATCCAGGCCGCCGAGATGTTGTCGGCAAATTCGAAGAACTTCAGATCGAAGAGGCGTTTCCACAGGAGGTCGTAGGCGCGGTCTCCCTGCCACTTCCTGAACCAGTCCCGGGCATTCACATTCTCCAGCGGCGACCAGTCGGTGCGCCGGGCCGACAGGAACATGTGGAGCCCATAGCGGATCTTCGAGATCAAGCCGAGTCTGGGGAAGGCGAGCAGGGCGAGCGGATCGCCCCAGCGATGGTGCTTGCCGTCGATGAAGTAGCCCATCGACGTCTTCTGCCAGACCATGCGGTCGGCGATGCCGAGTTCCTCCATCAGGTCGAAGGTCGGCCGGTCGGCCTTGCAGACGAAATGGTAGAAGCGCTCGATCGACAGCCCGTCGAAGTCGAAATGGGCGGCCATGCCGCCGGCCACCCGGTCGGCCTCGAAGACCGTGACCGTGTGCCCGGCCTGGAGGGCGTGATAGGCGGCCGCCAGTCCCATGGCGCCCGCTCCGATGACTGCGACACGCGCCAAGCTCAGAACTCCAGGACGATGCTCGAATAGACCGGATCGCGGAAGGTCTCGCGCAGGCCTTCGCGGATCGGTGTCGAGGTCACGCCGAACAGGCGCGGCCAGTCGATCACCTCGAATGTTTCGGGGACAACGAGGGCGGCTAGCTGGCTGACGGTGAACGGCGGGTCTTTTTCCACCAGGGCGTAGAGCTGCAGCAGGGTGCGGAAGAGCCCGTAGGGAATGCGGACGATGGCCGTCCTGGCGCCGCTGGCCTCCTTCAACGCCCGGATCAGATCGATATAGGTGATCTGCTCCTGGCCGGAGATGTTGAAGACCTGACCGGGCCGCGGCTCGGCGATGCAGGCGGCGATGATGTTGCAGAAGTCGCCGACGTAGAGTGGCTGGCGCAGATACCGCCCGTGGCCGGGGATCGGGAACACCGGCGTGCGGGCCATGAAGCGGGCCAACCAGCCCAGGTGCTTGCGGTCGAACCAGCCGTACATCAGCGTCGGTCGCAGCACGCAGGTCGGGATGCCGCTGTAGAGGACCAGCTTCTCCTGCGCCTTCTTCGACTCGGTGTAGAAATCGTGCGCCAGCGAGTTCACCACCGACGAGCTGATGTGGACGATCTGCCCGACGCCGTGACGGCGCGCGGCCTCGAGGACCCGCTCGGTCGCGATCACGTTGTTGGCCGTGAACGGCGCCTCGGTCAGCGCCGCGATCTGCGCGTGGCAGAGGACGAGGGTGCCGGCACCCGCCAGTGCGTCCTGCCAGCCGTCATCCGTGGCGAGGTCGGCCTCGATCAGCCGCACGTCCGGATGCAGCCGCGCGAAAATCCTGTTGTTCGCAGGATGCTTGTCGATGCCAATGAGGGGGCCCATGCCCCGGGCCTTGAGCCGGGGGATGAGATTTTGCCCTGCCAAGCCGGCCGCACCGGAGATCACGATCGGGCGGAGGCTCATCCGGAATTGCTGTCCGTGTGCAGTGGCTGGGGGACCTGGATTCGAACCAAGACTAACCGGGTCAGAGCCAGTTGTTCTACCGTTAAACTATCCCCCAAGGACCCTGCGGACCTCGCTGGCCGCACGATTTAGCGATGACGGACCTGATTGGCAAGCGGGGCCTCGCCGCGGGCGAAATCCTCAGATACCATCCGTCCAAGGAAAGAGTTGAGAATGACCGGGGAATCCACGCCCAAGGGAGGCTGGCACAGCGGTCGATTTGCGCACACCTTCGCTGCCATCGATCTCGGCACAAACAATTGCCGGCTCCTGGTAGCGAAGGCATCGGTCGAGGGTTTTGAGGTGATCGATGCCTATTCTCGCCCTGTCAGGCTGGGCGAGGGGGTTGCGCTGAGCGGCTCGCTGTGTGGTGAGGCCATTGAACGCACGCTGCATGCGCTTGGCGTCTGCGCGGCCAAGATCGAGCGCAACCGCGTCACGCGCGCCCGTCACATCGCCACCGAGGCCTGCCGGCGCGCCTGCAATGGCGAGGACTTCCTCGACATGGTGAAGGCGCGCACCGGCCTCAGTTTCGACCTGATCCAGCCGGCCGAGGAGGCGAGGCTCGCCTTGGCGAGCTGCGAGAACCTGCTCGACCCCGAAATTCCCTTCGCCCTGCTGATCGACATCGGTGGCGGCTCGACCGAGGTGAGCTGGATCCGGGTCAGGCCGCGTCCCGGCCGTCCGGGCTGCGCGACCACCGAGTTGATCGCGATGACGTCGGTACCCTGGGGCGTCGTGACGCTCACCGAATCCTGCACCTCCGGCCAGCCGCGCGAGCGGGCGCTGAGCCGGGCCTGCTACGACGACATGCTCGAGCGGATCCGCGCCGACCTGCGCCCTTTCTGCGCCAGTCACCAGATTGCGCCGGCGATCGCGCGCGGTGAGGTCCAGATGATCGGCGCGTCGGGCACCGTGACGACGATCAGCGCACACCACCAGGGCCTGAAGCGCTATAACCGGACCCTGGTCGACGGTTCGCGAATCGGCCGAGAGGAGATTTTGCGTATCTGTGACGAGCTTTCCACGCTGTCGGTCGACCAGCTCACCCATCTGCCCTGCATCGGCGACGACCGCGCCGATCTTGCGCTGGCGGGCGGGGCGATCCTCGAAGCGGTCTGCCGGCAATGGGCGGCGCCCGTCGTGCGCGTGGCCGATCGCGGCCTGCGCGAGGGCGTGCTGATGGAGCTGATGCGCCAGGCCGACCGCGAGGCCGACCAGCTCTGCCGCCGGAGCCACTGAGCGTGGCCCGCGACAAGAAGGGCAGCGTCCCCACGGGGCGGCGCGCCACGGTCCGCGTGAAGACGGCGCGCGGACGCACCGTCTCCTCCCAGCGCTGGCTGCAGCGCCAGCTGAACGATCCCTATGTCGAGGAGGCCAAGAAGCGCGGCTATCGCTCGCGGGCCGCGTTCAAGCTGCTGCAGATCGACGACCAGTTCCGGTTCCTGAAGCCGGGGGGGCGCATCATCGACCTCGGCGCCGCGCCGGGTGGGTGGACGCAGGTAGCGGTCGAGCGCGTCGCCTCGGGCAGGAACAAGGGTGTGGTGATCGGCATCGACCTGACGCCAGTCGAACCGATCCCCGGCGCGACCGTGCTCGCCAAGGACTTTTACGACGACGATGCGCCCGCCCTGCTCACGGACCTGCTGGGCGGGCCGGCCGACGTGGTCATGAGCGATATGGCGGCGGCGGCGACGGGCGAGACCCAGGTCGATCACATGCGGATCATGGGGCTGGCCGAGGCCGCGCACGATTTCGCCCGTGAGATTTTGAAGCCCGGCGGCGCCTTCGTCGCCAAGGTGCTGCGGGGCGGGACCGAGCGGACCTTGCTCGACCGGCTGAAGAAGGATTTCGAGAAGGTGCGCCATTTCAAACCGGAGGCCAGCCGGGCCGATTCGGCGGAAATGTACGTCGTGGGCACCGGCTTCCGTGGGTAAATTCCGCGGAGGCACTTCGCTCTGCCGAACTTCTATTTCCATTGCACCACGGCCTACGCAATCCTGCGCCAGTCCGGGGTCGAGATCGGGCAACGCGATTTCGTGGGTGCCGTTTAGAAATACTTGTGCATAACCGCCACGCGTCAGCGCGCTTGGCTTGTGCGCAGCACTGTGTATAACGGCTCGCCAACCCGGCGGCCCTCTCCGAGGGCCGCCGTTTTTGTTTCTCCACGCGGAGGTTGGTATGCAGATTCAGGAAGCGCTCACCTTCGATGACGTCCTCCTGAAGCCTGCGGCCTCGTCGGTCCTGCCAGGGCAGACCGACACCCGCACACGCCTCACGCGCACCATCGAACTCAACATCCCGCTGATGTCGGCGGCGATGGACACCGTCACCGAGTCCGGCATGGCGATCGCCATGGCGCAGGCCGGCGGCATCGGCGTCATCCACAAGAATCTCGAGCCCGAGGCGCAGGCCAACGAGGTCCGCCGGGTCAAGAAATTCGAAAGCGGCATGGTGGTGAACCCCGTCACCATCCATCCCGACCAGACGCTGGCCGACGCGCTGGCGCTGATGGAAACCAACCAGATCTCGGGCATTCCCGTGGTCGAGCGCGGCAGTGGCAAGCTGGCCGGCATCCTGACCAACCGCGACGTCCGCTTCGCCACCGAGAGCGGCACGCCGGTCAGCACGCTGATGACCAAGGAGCGACTGGTCACGGTCCGCGAGGGCGCCACCAAGGAGGAGGCCAAGAGGCTCCTCCACCAGTATCGCATCGAGAAGCTGCTGGTCGTCGACGACGCCTACCGCTGCATCGGCCTGATCACCGTCAAGGACATCGAGAAGGCCAACAAGTTCCCCGGCGCCAGCAAGGACGAGAAGGGGCGCCTGCGCACCGCCGCGGCGACCGGCGTGGGCGAGGACGGGCTGCGCCGCGCCCAACTGCTGGTCGACGCCGATGTCGACGTCATCGTGGTCGACACCGCGCACGGCCATTCGCGCGGCGTGCTCGAGGCCGTGACGCGCGTCAAGAAGCTCAGCAACTATACCCAGGTGATGGCGGGCAACGTCGCCACGCGCGAGGGCGCCCAGGCGCTGATCGACGCCGGCGCCGACGCCGTGAAGATCGGCATCGGCCCGGGCTCGATCTGCACCACCCGCATGGTCGCCGGGGTCGGCGTGCCGCAACTCACCGCCATCATGGAGGCGGCCGAGGCCTGCCGCGCCGCCGGCGTTCCGGCGATCGGCGACGGCGGCATCAAGTATTCAGGCGACCTCGCCAAGGCGATCGCCGCCGGAGCGGACTGCGCCATGATCGGCTCGCTGCTGGCCGGCACCGACGAGGCGCCGGGCGAGGTGATCCTCTACCAGGGCCGCTCCTACAAGTCGTATCGCGGCATGGGCTCGATCGGCGCCATGGCGCGGGGCTCGGCCGACCGCTACTTCCAGCAGGAGGTGCAGAGCACGCTCAAGCTGGTGCCCGAAGGCATCGAGGGCCGCGTGCCCTACAAGGGCGCGGTGGGCAGCATCCTGCACCAGCTGGTGGGCGGCCTGCGGGCGGCCATGGGCTATACCGGCAACGGCACGATCCGCGAGATGCAGACCAACTGCCAGTTCCTGCGCATCACCGGCTCGGGCCTACGCGAGAGCCACGTGCACGACGTCGAGATCATGCGCGAGGCGCCGAACTACCGCGGCGGCATGTAACCCTCTTTCAACGCTGCCGCGATCCGCTCCGCCGCGATCCGGTGGCCGGGCGCTCCGGGGTGCGAGGTCCTGAACATTGCGGCATAGCCGTCGCGGGTCACGCCCTCGTCGATTGCTTCGAACAGGTCGAGCGCGCCGAGGCCCTCGGCGCGCGCGCAGTCCAGCACGCTGCGCGAGAGGCGGCGCTGCTCGCGCGCATAGTCCGCGTTCTTCCAGACATAGGGATCGTATTCCGCCACCACGAGCGTCGGCACGCCGAGGCCGGCCAGCCGCTTCAGCAGCGGGCAGGCCATGGTCTCGCCGGTGCCGCGCGGCAGCACGCGGACATGGTCGATCGACCATTCGTACTGCCAGCCCTTGTGGCGCAGGATCGTGTCGACCAGCACCGACCAGCCGAACAGCCGCTGCCAGAGATCGAGCGTCGTGGCCGGGGCGGGCGAGGGCGGGACGGGGACGTTGCGCAGGGTGAGCGTCCCGTCCGACGGCTCGAAATAGGGCTTCTCCGCACCCCATACGCGCTTCATCTCGGCTCGCCGCAGATCGTCGGCGATGAACACCAGCACCAGCGCCGCCGGCTTCACCTCGGGCACCTGTTGCTCGGCGCGCAGGACGATCTGGTCGAGCCCGTAGCCGCTCACGCCGGCATTGACGGTGCGGCGGCCGATCAGCGGCTGCAGCAGGGCGGCCCAGGTCTCCCCGTCAGTCACCTCGTCGCCATGGGCGTAGGAATCGCCCACCACCAGCACCGGCGGCTCGGCCAGCACCGTGCCGGCCGGGGCCGGGGTGAGGCGGTGGCCGAACCGGTCGTAGGTGACGCCCTCCGCGGCATATCCCGGGCGCAGGACGAAGCCCAACTCGCTGTCACGCTTCAGTCGCCCGGCGCCGGCGTTCAGGGTGGCCTGACGTTCCCGCAGGATGATGTTCGACCAGTCGAGCAGCGCCGAGGGCCCGCGCCACAGGCGGCAGCCCAGTTCGAGCACCAGGAGCGTCACCAGCACCGAGCCGAGGACCAGGGCGGCCCGGCCGAACATCTCAGTTGGCCTTGTCGCCGAGGGCGCCGGCGACCAGCTTCGCGATCAGCGCATTGCCTGCGGCGTTCATGTGCCACAGCACGTAGAGGTCGCGCGGGCGCGGCGTCGCGGCCAGGGCCTCGTAGGTGTCGAGCGTGGCGAGGCCATTGCGGCGGGCGCAGTCCAGCAGGCCGGCCGTCAGGCGGCGCTGCTCGGCCGCGAACTTGGGATCGTCCCACACGACGGGATCGTAGGCCGCGACCAGCAGTACCGGCGCGCCGCTCTCCTTCTGCAGCCCTGCGAGCCGCGCGGTGAGCCGGCAGGAGATCTGTTCGCCCCTGCCTTTCTCGTGGACCCGCACATGATCTCCGAACCAGTCGTGCAGCAGGTCGAGCCGCCGCATCAGGAAGTCGAAGGCGTAGGAGTAGCCGATCGTGCGCTGCCAGAAGGTGAGGGTCGTCTCGGGGGGCGCACGTGGCGGCACCGGCACGTTGCGCAGCACCAGCCCGTCGCCCTCGGGATCGAAATAGGGCTTGTCGGCGCTCCACAGGCGCCGCATCTCGGTGCGGCGGATGTCGTCGGCGATGAAGGCCACGACGACGGCGCCCGGCCGGTAGAGCGGCGCCAGCGCCTCGGCGCGCAGCACGATCTGGTCGAAGCCGTAGCCGCTCACCCCGCCGTTCAGCACCCGCCGGCCGGTGATGCGCTGCAGGTCGGCGGGCCAGCTCTCGCCGTCGGCCACCTCCTCGCCGAAGGTGAAGGAATCGCCCACCGCGAGGATCGGCGGCTTGTCGCCAACGGGGGCGGGCCCCGTGCTGCGCAGTCCGTCGCCGTCGATGCTGACGCCGGGGGCCGCATAGCCGGGACGCGGCCGGTAACCCAGCCGCGGGTCGTGCACCGAGCGGCCATTGTCCGTCTCGGCCAGCACCTTGCGCGCGTCGAGCACGTAGTTCGGCCAGGCGAACAGCCACGTCCAGGTCGAGGCGCGCACACCCAGCTCGATCAGGCCGAGGCCGATCGCGACCGAGACGAGGACGAGGACGGTGCGGCGGAGAAGCTCGGAGCGCGGGCGTTGCGCGTCGGGCGTATTCATCGTAGCGGCATGCTTTGACAAGGAGACAGACGTGACACCGGGCGCGCGGGTGGCGGCCACCATAGAACTCCTCGACGAAATCGTCAGCCATAGCGAGCGGCCGGCCGATCTCGTCGCCAATGCCTATTTCCGGGCGCGCCGCTTCATCGGCGGCGGCGACCGCCGGGCCGTGTCCGACCGCGTCTGGAGCATCCTGCGCCGCTACGGCCAGCTCACCTGGTGGCTGGAGCGCACGCGGCATCCCGACCGCGGCGGCCGCGCCATCGTGGCGGCCGACCTGATGCTGGTCGAGGGGCTCGACATGGCAGGCCTCGAGAGCCTGTTCGACGGCGGCACCTACCGACCGTCGCGGCTCGACGAGGCCGAATATCGCGCGCTGCGCCAGATGGAGGGCCATTCGCTGCCCCATCCCGAGCAGCCCGACTGGGTGCGCCTCAACATCCAGGAATGGGTCGCGCCGCACTTCAAGGAAGCCTATGGCGAAGGCTGGGGCCGCGAGATCGCCGCCCTCGACACGCCGCCGCCGGTCGACCTGCGGGTCAACCGGCTGAAGGCGACGATGGAGGAGGCGCGCGCGGCGCTGGCCCGCGACGGCATCGAGACCGAGCCGATGCGCTACGCCCCGGACGGGCTGCGCCTGCGCCGCCGGCTCTCGGTGGTGAAGGGCGCGGCCTTCCAGGAGGGGCTGGTCGAAATCCAGGACGAAGGCTCGCAGCTCGTGGCCGCCCTGGTCGACGCCCAGCCCGGCATGCAGATCGCCGACTATTGCGCCGGCGCCGGCGGCAAGACGCTGGCGATGGCCGCGCGCATGAACAACAAGGGCCGGGTCGTGGCGATGGACGTCTACGAGTCCCGCCTCGACCGCTCGGCCCAGCGCCTGCGGCGCGCCGGTGCCCATAACGTAGAGCGCCGCGCCATCGACTCCGACAGCCGCAAATGGCTGAAGCGCCAGGCCGGCGCCTTCGACCGCGTACTGGTCGACGCGCCCTGCACCGGCACGGGCACCTGGCGGCGCAATCCCGACGGCCGCTGGACCCTGCAGCCGAAGGACCTCGAGGAGCTGCTGCCCAAGCAGGCGATGATCCTCGATGCCGCGTCCAAGCTGGTGAAGCCGGGCGGGGGACTGATCTACGCCACCTGCTCGGTCCTGCCGGCCGAGAACGAGCACCAGATCGCCGCCTTCCTGGAGCGCCACCCCGATTTCGAGGTCGTGCCGGTGGGCGCGCTGTGGCGCGACGTCATCGCGAGCGAGCCGCCGCCCGAGGTAGACAACGGCCCGTACCTGCGGCTGTCGCCCCTGAAGCATGGCACCGACGGCTTCTTCGGCGCCGCCCTGGTGCGCAAGGCGAAGGAGAAGGCCGCGCCGGAGGAGCAAAGCGAGGCCGCGGCATGATCCGCATCCGCCGCGCTTCCCGGCACGACGCCGCCGCCATCGGCCGGGTCCATGTCGAGACCTGGCAGGCGACCTATGCCGGCCTGCTGCCCGACGCGATGCTGGTCGCCATGTCGGACGTGCGCCAGTCGGCCTGGTGGGCGCAGCTGCTGCAGGACCCGGCCGAGGCGCGCGGCGTCTTCGTGGCCGACGACCGCGACATGGGCGTGGTGGGCTTCGGCAGTTGCGGCCCGGTGCGCGATCCGCCTGAAGGGCTCGACGGGCGCGAGCTGAAGGTGGGCGAGGTCTACACGCTCTACGTCGAGCCCGATTTCCAGAACCTGGGCCTCGGCCGCAAGCTCCTGGGCGCGCTGTTCCGCCAGCTCCAGGCCGACCGCTTCGACACCGCCGTCCTGTGGATGCTGGCCGAGAACCCGACCCGCTTCTTCTACGAGGGGCTGGGCGGCGAGCGGATCGGCGAGCGGGTCGACACGATGGGCGGCACCGACGTCGAGGAAGTCGCCTATGCCTGGCGCGACCTCCGCGCGCCGCTGATCCGGCGCCGGCTGGCGGCGGAGGGGTAACCCACCCGCACGACCTCATCCTTCGAGACGGCTGCTGCGCAGCCTCCTCAGGATGAGGTCGTTGCTGTGAATCCGGACCGGTCTTTGCGGTTGCCGCTCCGGCCCGTCACGCTTATATCGCCCCATGACCGACCGTTTGCTGATCGTCGATTTCGGTTCCCAGGTTACCCAGCTGATCGCCCGCCGCGTGCGCGAAGCCGGGGTTTACTGTGAAATCCTGCCCTTCCAGTCCGTCGATGACGCCAAGATCAAGGCGTTCGACCCGAGAGGCATCATCCTCTCCGGCGGCCCGGCCTCGGTGACCGAGGGCCAGTCGCCCGCCGCCCATCCCGCCATCTTCACCGCCGACGTGCCCGTCCTGGGCATCTGCTACGGCGAGCAGACCATGGCCAAGGAGCTGGGCGGCTCGGTCGAGAGCGGCCATCACCGCGAGTTCGGCCGCGCCGAGGTCGAGATCAAGGCCTCGACCCGCCTGTTCGACGGCGTGTGGGAGCCCGGCGACCGCAAGCAGGTCTGGATGAGCCACGGCGACCGCGTGACCAAGCTGCCGGCCGGCTTCTCCGTCGTCGCCACCAGCGAGAACGCGCCCTTCGCCGCCATCGCCGACGAGAGCCGCGGCTATTACGGCGTGCAGTTCCACCCCGAGGTGATGCACACGCCCGACGGCGCCAAGCTGCTGCGCAACTTCGCGCTGAACATCGCGGGAGCAAAAGGCGACTGGACCATGGCCGCGTTCCGCGAGCGCGCCATCGAGCAGGTCCGTGCCCAGGTGGGCTCGGGCCGGGTCATCTGCGGCCTCTCCGGCGGCGTCGACTCGAGTGTCGTGGCCGTGCTGCTGCACGAGGCGATCGGCGACCAGCTGCAATGCGTGTTCGTCGACCACGGCCTCTTGCGCAAGGACGAGGGCGAGCAGGTCGTCCGCCTGTTCCGCGACCACTACAACATCCCGCTGATCCACGCCGACGCCTCGGAGACCTTCCTGAAGGCGCTGGCCGGCGTCACCGACCCGGAGAAGAAGCGCAAGACGATCGGCGCTCTGTTCATCGACGTGTTCGAGGCGGAGGCCAAGAAGATCGGCGGCGCGGCGTTCCTGGCCCAGGGCACGCTCTATCCCGACGTGATCGAGTCCGTCTCCTTCACCGGCGGCCCGTCGGTCACGATCAAGAGCCACCACAATGTCGGCGGCCTGCCCGAACGCATGAACATGAAGCTGGTCGAGCCGCTGCGCGAGCTGTTCAAGGACGAGGTGAGGGCGCTCGGCCGCGAGCTCGGCCTCCCGGCCGACCTGGTGAACCGCCATCCGTTCCCCGGGCCCGGCCTCGCCATCCGCATCCCCGGCGACATCACGAAGGAGAAGCTCGACCTGCTGCGCGAGGTCGACGCCGTCTATCTCGACGAGATCCGCAAGGCCGGCCTCTACGACGAGATCTGGCAGGCCTTCGCAGTGCTGCTGCCGGTGCGCACCGTCGGCGTGATGGGCGACGGCCGCACCTACGACCAGGCCTGCGCCCTCAGGGCCGTCACCTCGACCGACGGCATGACCGCCGACTACTACCCGTTCGACCACGCCTTCCTCGGCCGCGTCGCCAACCGCATCATCAACGAATGCCGCGGCATCAACCGCGTGACCTACGACATCACGAGCAAGCCGCCGGGCACGATCGAGTGGGAGTGACGGCCCGAGGCCGTCATCCCGAGCCTTTGCGAGGGATCTCTCTTCCCGCTTCGATTTCCTTCCTTCTATGACCTCATCCTGAGGAGGCTGCGCAGCAGCCGTCTCGAAGGATGGGCAACAGACGCCGTGCTCGTGCCCATCCTTCGAGACGCGCCGTGGAGTTTACCCCGAGGTATTCGAGGGGCGGCGCTCCTCAGGATGAGGTAAGTGCGATCCCAGCCGCTTCGAACGCGCCGACATCCCGCGACGCCCGCGCGAGCCGTGCCCGGAAATGAGAACCATTCGCGCTGGATTCCGGGAGGGGTGCGGCATCCGTTTCGACTATTTCGTTTATATCGGCAATTTTCTTTCGTCTCCCCCAAATCCCGCCGGGCACAGGGTCGGGACCGGACCGGCGCGAAGGCGACGGCCGCGTCGGTCTGCGCAATCCGGGCGATCATGGCGTTCCGGGCGGAGAGGCTGCAAATGAAAAACCGGTCGTGCGGCCTGTTCGGCGGCGCCGGGGCGGCCTCGTCGGTGAGCGCGCGGCAGGAAGGGGGCTCCTACCTGCCCGGCCCCTTGAACACGCGGGTCGGCGTCGATGCGCAGGGCAGGACCGGCGGCGAACCCGTCGGCGTGCTGGGCCTCCAGGCAGGCTACGAAGGGAAGCGCCAGGCCTTCGGGCCATCGGAATGGGCCCTGAAGCCCGCCGCCGAGCGGGAGGGCATCCACATCGGGCAGCAACCGCCGGTCGGCGCCATGCCCGTCAACCCCGGCGTCCTGGGAACGCAGGATGTCACCCTCCCGATGACCGTCGGCGTGGTGCTCGCGAACGCGGTCCTCACCGTGCAGACGCCCTGGTCCAGCAGGATCTTCCCCTATCTCGGCGTGGGCGCGGGCGTGGCGCGCCTCTCCATCCAGGGGGCCAATTCCACGAACACCAGCGAGCCCGGTATCAATCATTTCGACTCAGGCCCGGATGCGTCGGCGACGGCCTTTGCCCTGCAGTTCAAGGCCGGCGTGAAAGGGGAGGTGGCCAGGAACCTGCTCCGGTTCGCCGAATACAGGCACCTCTCCATCAATCCGACGCAGTACACGTTCGGCGAAACGCTTCTCCCGCACTTGCCGACGGATTCCTGGGCGGTGAGCCTGGGGCGGCAGTCGTACAATCTGTTCGTGGCGGGCCTGCAGTTTAGGTTTTGAACGGCATGACCGCCGACTAGTACCGTTCGACCACGCCTTCCTAGACAGGGTGGCAAATCGCATCATCAACGAGACTCGGGAGGCGTGTACCGGATGACGTATGACATCACCTCAAAGCCACCTTTGGACTATTGAGGGGGAGTGAGGTGGCGGGCCCACTTCGCTGCGTCTTAGATAGATCGCAGGTAGGTGTTCGACCGGAACTGGTTGTGCACAATCGAAATCCTTCTTGGGGCTAGAGGTTTGTCGGTCAACCAGCGTAGAACGGCTCATGGACGACTATGTCGAAGTTGGTCGACGTTTCGCAGAATTCGATCCTTCTGCCTCATCTGAGGCAGAAGACCTGTGGTTTCTGTATGCCAGCGAGTATTCAGCCCCACTGACGTGGAAAGACTTACTGCCATGCAGAGCGGCGGTCATAATTGCAGAAGGCCAAGCGCGGCGAGTTCCGAACGTCGAAGAATTCCTACAAGCGATTGAACGCGCTAATGCCGATGTATTCGCGACACGGCCCGCCGATCTACTTGGCCTAATTTCCTTGTGGAATGCGACACGAAAAATTGAAAACTACACGAAGGTCGTTGAAAACAACATCAACCGAAAGCTGTTAGAAAGAAACCCTCGGCATGAGCATGCGGCAGGCTTGAGTGCGGAGCGAGCGCTGTATGGTGCGCAGCAACTGGCAGTCGCGATTACCCTGTCACGAAAGCTGGGGCTGAGTGTACCTGGTCAGACAGTAGTATCCGAGCAAGCGGGGCAATGTCTAAGTGCGCCCGCTGATTGAACGGATTGTGTGCCGTTGCCGCGTGATGATGCCCGAGGATGTTCGCTGGGTAACTATCGCTTACGATGAACGAGAAATCTCATTCTAAAGCCCAAATCCGGTCTATTTTCTCTTATTCCAATCCAGCCTTGTCGTAATGTACTGCCGGGTGCTCAGCGTCGGAAATGGGGCAGCTCGCTAAAGCCATGTGCTTCGCCTCTATTGCTTCGAGGCAACCGCGTACAACATCTCTCAGCCTACCATACGCCCCATCCGCGACCTCATCCTCGTTCTCCGTGACCAGTTGAGCATTCGCAAAGGATTTTTGCTTCGGCGGCAATCGCCTGCCGCCGTCAGTCCCGGCCTCTCGACAGGATCTGGCGGCCAAGCGATTTGACCCGGCGCCAGAGCGGCGACAGCACGCGGCTGGTCAACGGGATCGCCAGCAGCCCGATGACAAGTCCGGCCACGCCGAAGCCGGCGGCTTCCACCGCCCAGGCGACGAGCGGCTGGGCCACGGGAACGGCGCTTGCGACGGCGGCGCCGGCGTCGTGCAGCAGATGCGTCGGTCCGCCCAGGCCATAGGCGTCGAGGCCGTGCAGGATGATGCTGCCGCCGACCCAGATCATCGCTGCCGTGCCGATCGCCGCGAGCGCCTTCAGGAGAGGCGGCATGGCCCGCACGATCGCGCGGCCCGTGACGCGCAACGGCGCTGCAAGCGCTGATGCCGGCGACAAGCGGGCCAGCGCCAGGCCGACATCGTCGGCTTTGACGATCAGGGCCACGGCGCCGTAGACCGCCGCGGTGATGCCGACGGCCACGACGGCGAGGATGATCGCCTGTTTCAGCCAGCCGTCCGCGGGCAGGGCGGCCAGCGTGATCGCCATGATCTCGGCCGAGAGGATGAAGTCGGTCTTGATGGCGCTCGCGATCTTCTGGTCCTCGAGGGTCCGCGCATCGAGGGCGACCGGCTCGATCGCCGCCTCGTGGGCGTGTGCCTCGTGCGGGAAGACGACCTCGTAGAGCTTCTCCGCGCCTTCGTAGCAGAGGTACGCCCCGCCGATCATCAGAAGCGGCGTGATCGCCCCGGGCAGCAGGACGCCCATTGCCAGGGAAGCGGGGAGGAGGATCAGGAGCTTGTTGCGCAGCGAGCCGAGCGCGATCCGGCCGATGATCGGCAGTTCGCGCGCCGGGCTGAACTCGGTGACGTAGCGTGGGGTGACGGCCGCGTCGTCGATGACCACGCCCGCCGCCTTGGCGCCGGCCTTCGCCGCCTGTCCGGCGATGTCGTCGATCGAGGCCGCGGCCATCTTCGCCAGGGCCGCGATGTCGTCGAGCAGCGCCATGAGACCGACGCTCATGGCCGCCCCTCATGCCGCAGCGACCGGGGACGCCGAAGCGACCGGGGAGAGCCGCCCAGGGGGCCCGTCACGACTCTATTACCTCATCCTGAGGAGCGCCGCCTCGCGGCGCGTCTCGAAGGATGGGCAACAGGCAAGGTGCGGGTTCCCACCCTTCGAGACGCGTTCCTGCGGAACGCTCCTCAGGGTGAGGTCGGTGCTGGAATGCTCGGCTCGATTCAATCTGGCCCATACACGCTCTAGGTGGGAGATGCCGAAGGCGTGGTCAAGGCACGGCTGACGACGCTTCTAGGCCTCACGTCGACCGATCGGTGAACCGGGCAGGGCCTTCGGCCGTATCTGCCTGCAGCGCCCGCATGCCCGCCATCCGCAACCTCATCCTCGTCCTGGGCGACCAGCTCTCGCCCGCGATCACCAGCCTCGCGGCCGGCGATCCGGCGCGCGATCTCGTGCTCATGGCGGAGCTCGCGGACGAGGCGCGCTCTGTGCGCCATCACAAGAAGAAGATCGCCTTCCTGTTCTCGGCCATGCGCCACTTCGCGGTGGAGCTGCGCGGGCTGGGCTGGAGGGTCGAGTACGTGACCCTGGACGCGGAAGACAATCGCGGCTCCTTCACCGCGCAGCTGGGCGAGGCGATCGCGCGCCATGGACCCGAGCGCGTGGTCGTCACCGAGGCGGGGGAGTGGCGGGTCCGCCAGATGCAGGCCTCTTGGTCGGCGCGGTTCGCGCTGCCGGTGGACATCCTCGCGGACGAGCGCTTCCTGTGTTCGTCGGCCGACTTCGAGCGGTGGGCGGCGGGCCGCAGGCAGCTGCGGATGGAATACTTCTATCGCGAGATGCGCCGCCGCACCGGGCTGCTGATGGACGGCGGCGAACCCGCCGGCGGCCGCTGGAACTTCGATGCGGAGAACCGCAAGCCCGCGAAGGCGGATCTGTTCATGCCGCGGCCGCTTTCGTTCGCGCCCGATGCGGTGACGCGGGACGTGCTGGCGCTGGTCGAGGCGCGGTTCGGCGATCACTTCGGCGAGCTCGCACCGTTCGGGTTCGCGGTCACCCGCGCCGATGCCGAGGCGGCGTTCGATTCCTTCGTCGACAAGGCGCTGCCGCGGTTCGGCGACTTCCAGGATGCGATGCTGGCGGGCGAGCCGTTCCTCTATCACGCCGTGGTCGCGCAGTATCTCAATTGCGGCCTGCTCGATCCGCTGCGCGTCTGTCGCCGGGTCGAGATCGAGTGGCGGGCGGGGCGGGTGCCGCTGAACGCGGCGGAAGGGTTCATCCGCCAGATCATCGGCTGGCGCGAATATGTGCGCGGCATCTACTGGCTGAAGATGCCGGGCTACGAACGCAGCAACGTCCTCGGCCATACGTGTTAGCGCCGATGGAAAACTGCCCCACCTCGCCGAAGTAAAACTGACCCATCCGGGCAAGGATGTCGGCCTTTTGCGGGCCGTCGATGCTGAGCCA
>WOUR01000006.1 GCA_009772935.1 Rhodospirillaceae bacterium | reverse complement strand
CGATGATCTGCTCTTCGCTAAATCGCTTCCGCTTCATGTCCGTTCTCCCCGAACGGACCCAACTCTACTACGTGAGAGTTTCGGGGGAGCAGGTCAGATAGCCTAGACTTCATTGCCAATCCGAAGGCGAGGGAGGAGCTTCGCCGCGTCGAGCGTGGGTATCTTGATGGCCGCAAGCACGCGGTCGTGGTGGCCCGGATCAATCTGTCTCTCGCGATCCGCAATGCCTTCGATCGTGTCCAAGACGATCGGCGTACCAGGAAAGCGGCGTAGTTTTAGGACAAGCCATGAGCGCATCCAAGCCGAGCGCCTCCACCGATCGCAAGCTGAAGGCGATCGTGGTTGCCGACATCGTTGGCTATAGCTTGCTGACGTTTACAAATGAGGAACGTACGCTTTCGCGGGTGGATGCTCTACATCGGGGCGTCATCGAACCTTCTGTCGCTGCACACGGCGGTCGTATCTTCAAGACGACAGGCGATGGCTTTCTCATGGAGTTTTCGAGCACCATTGCCGCCGTTCGATCTTCACTAGCGATCCTGCGGGAGCTAGCGCAGCAAGAGATTGGTACGCCGCCGGAAGAGCCGTTCGAACTTCGGATCGGCGTCCACCTTGGGGACGCGGTGGTCGATGGGGACGATCTGAGGGGCAATGCCGTAAACATTGCCTCACGCCTTCAGGGCTGTGCTGAACCCGGCTCGTTGTGCGTGTCGGGCGCCGTATTCGATGACATCGCCAACAAGATCGAGGCAGTTCGCTATGTCGAAATGGAGCCGCAGCAGCTCAAGAATATTCCGACTGAAGTCCGTGCCTATCTTGTTTACGCATTGAGCGGCGACGACGTCCGGACGGCGCACACTTCGACACAGTCCCGTGCTGTCGCGGGCGAACTCATTGCAATTGGCCCAGACATCGTGGCCTTGGCCGAGGTTGATGGAATCACTGATACGATTTGGGGCTTTCGTATCAAGCGCTTCGTTCTTGGTGACTTGCAAACGCTTGTTGGCTTTCTGAGCGACTTCAAGAGTGTGAAACCTTACGACCGGTACATCTTGTCCACTGCACTGGGCGACGGGCGGACACTATCTGAAGCACCATCTCTCAACCTGCAAAACAATCACCGAATGGTCGCCTGCGCGATTCGTCCGCGAGTCACGCGTATGCCAATTTCAACTCTCCGTCCCGAATGGGCCATGTCCCACAACTATGATCTACAGCTCGATGACAATCAGCGGTTTGTGCTGATCTCCGGAGCTGGGGCGCTGCCCCAGCGCATAACGGCATCCCTCTCCCTGCAACGCGGCGAGAGCCCTCGGTTTCCAGAAGTGGGATCAAAATTGGCCGAGCACTTCGTGTCGACCGATCGGGAATACTGGAATGGCTTGGTCTCGCTCGAGATTATTCGGCTCGCGTCCATTCGACTTCCAGAGTCAGAACCGCGCGGGTACGAGACGCCACTGCATTGTGTTGAACGGATCCGGGCCGTCACGATCCTGGCACGGGAACCGACAGATGGATGGCTGCGATCGCGCGTTGAACTGGACGTCAATGGCTTTGGTCGATGGTCCCATGAACTTCCCTTCCTGACTGGACGAGCAACGAGCATCCGCCATGTCGACGCTGACGCCGTACAAGAGGAAGCCACCAAAAAACTAGGAAGACTGGCGGTCGCTCTCGCCAGGGCCTGTCCGGATGGACTCGGCCGCACAAATTATACGAAAGACGACATCCAGCGCCTCATGCCGCACTTGGCGGCTACAGATATCGAAGACCAAGTCCATGCGTTCCAGGCGCGGGGCTGGGTCCGGCTCGTGAAGTTCGCTGGGGGCACCTGGCATCTCAAGCTGACAACCGCCTTCTATGAAGAGGTCGATCCGCAAGTCATGGGCTGGACCCCAGCGGCAGATGCCAGGATTGTTGTTCTCCACATGCTAAACAAGGAGACTGGCCGTGCGGCCGCGCTTCATGAGGCCTGTGGATGGGATCGCCGGCGGTTCAACCCCGCCTACCGGCATGTGATGCAGCTTGTTCCCTCTTCCTCGATCAGCCCGGAGCGCAGTCCCACCTACCCTGCCGTGTCGATACTCTGGCAGTCCGAAGTCAAGGCCGCGTTGATAGGATCCGGCTGAACAACATCAATCGTTGGGCATTTCGCCTGGACTAACTCGCAGTGCACCCCCTACTTTGACTGCATGGCAGCGACCCACGGCTCCGAGCGGCCTTTCCGGATCCTTAGTCTCGATGGCGGCGGCGCCAAGGGCTTCTACACGCTTGGCGTGTTGAAGGAGATCGAGGCCATAGGCGGCCCGCTCTGGCAGAGATTTGATCTTGTCTACGGCACCAGCACGGGCGCCATCATCGCGTCTCTTGTCGGCTTGGGTCACCCGGTCGACGACATCCTGGCCTTGTATCGAGAGCACGTTGTGAAGGTCATGCGGAGCTTGCTGCCGAGCAAGAAGACGGCGGCCCTCGATGCCTTGTCGGCCGAGGTCTTCAAGGACCAGGACTTCTCGGCCTTCAAGACAGACATTGGCATCGTCTGCACCGATTGGGATTCGGAGCGGCCGAAGATATTCAAGACCAGCAAGCATCAGGCATACCGCCAGGCCGCGAGCTTCGTGCCCGGCTTCGGCTGCAAGATCGGGGAGGCGGTCCACGCGTCGTGCTCGGCCTATCCGTTCTTTTGGAAGAAGACGATCGTCTCCCCGACGGGTGAAAGGTACGAACTGGCCGATGGTGGATTCTGCGCCAACAACCCGACCCTATACGCCATCGCCGACGCAACGCACGCCCTCGGCCATGCGCCGGAGCATGTGCGGGTCGTCAGCATCGGCGTGGGCGAATATCCCACGCCTCGCCGGCATGTCTTCCATCCCGGCCGATGGATCGGCTACCTCTTCACGGTTCGACTGCTGCAGAAGACGCTGGAGATCAATACGCAGTCGATGGACCAGCTGCGCACGGTCCTGTTCGGTGACGACGTGCCGACCGTTCGCATCAGCAAGGCGTACACCGAGCCAGAGATGGCCACGGACCTGTTCGAGCACGATCTCGAAAAGCTCGACAAGCTGTGGCAGCGCGGCCGCAGATCCTATGCCGAGTTTGAGCCCCAGTTGAAAGCGTTCCTGCTCTAGGAGAAAGCACGTTGGCTATTCCCGAAGCTCAGCTCAACACTTGGACGGGCCTCGGCGCCGTGACGCAATCGCGCGACACGTACGCGACGATCAAGCGAGCGCTCGAAGACAACAACTCTCCGTATCATAGCCACAGCTTCGATACCTTCCTTCAGGGCTCGTACGGCAACGACACAAACGTCTACGGCGATAGCGACGTGGACATCGTGATCCGGCAAACTTCGCTGTACTACTACAACATCGATGGGCTGAGCGACGCGGACAAGGCGAACTTCCGGCGCGACCATTCTTCTTCAGCCCAATACACACTGCACAATTTCCGTCGCGACGTCGCGGCCTGGCTGAACCAGCAGTACCCGCAGGATTTCGACGCGAGCGGCACGAAAGCGCTGTACATCCGGCAGCGCAACAATCGCCGGAACGCAGATGTCCTCGTATGCGCCCGGCACAAGCGGTTTCTCTCTTACCAGAGCGTCCAAAACCAGCGCTTCGTCGATGGTGTGATCTTCTTCCCGACGAGCGGCGGGGAGATCATTAATTACCCGAAGCAGCATTCCGACAACATGACGGCGCAGCACCAAGCGACGAACAGTTGGCTCAAGCCCGCGGTCCGCGTCATCAAGAACATGCGGAACAAGATGATCGAGGACGAGATGCTGCGAGAGGGCGTGGCACCCTCGTACTATCTCGAGGGCTTGCTCTACAACGCACCGCCCAACGTGTTCAACACGGACTGGCAGACCGCGATTGCCGGTTGCCTGAGCTGGGCGGTGCAAACTGACAAGTCACAACTGCTCTGCGCGAGCCGGCAGCACTGGCTGGTCAGGGACAACCAGAATACGTCGTGGCCCACGGCAGATTGCGAGATGTTCCTGGCCGCCGCCGTTGATCTCTGGTCAAACTGGGGCAAGCCAAGGCGTCGCTGGATCTAGCGCGCAGCATTGACCACGTCCGGTCTAGTCACGCCAGTCTTCGCGCGCAGCATCTTCGTCGTGCCGACGAGCATCTTCCTCATAGCTTCGGGCGATGCGGTCTAGGACCGCCGAAGTACGCGGCCATTCCAATGCCGTTGCCTTTGAGTAGGCACGATAGCGGCTAACAAGAGCGCGCTCCTGCTCACCGCCTTCTCCGGGAGAACGGCTTGTCATTCCACGACGATTATAGAGGCCAATCGCAAATCCACTTTCGAGATCCTTGCTTCGTGTGATCTCAATGGCCTCACGCACGGGTACCGCTGGCCAGATACCGTCTGCATCGACGGGTGATGCCGAAAGAGCCTCGCCAATTTTCTGGTCAGCAATGTCCGCCCGGCCAATCTTCGCCGCAAGAATGCGAGCCTCCCTGATCCAAGCCTCAAGCTTGGCGCCATCGATAGGCCCATCTGGCGTGGTGCCGGGCACCTGGTCCCAGAGGCGTAGCAGGCTGAACGCCTGTGAGGCCACGGCATGCGCTCGTTCGGGGTCATCAGGCGGTGGCTCAACCACTCCGCTCTCTTCACTTGGCCTATAGAGCGCACTTAGGACTTCGATGAAAAACGACGGGCGCTCTGCCAATGCCTTGATCAGAACCTTTGCCGGCCGCTGCGAATACTCCAACAGCGGGAGATAGGTCCATTCCAGTCGCAGCAGCTCGTCGTCGGATATGCCGGCGTCATCCAGACGCTGCAAAATCTCCGCGACATAGTGCTGAAACATCGTCGGTTCATTGTGATCGTCCTGACTCTTGTCCCAAGGCTGTTGGACCGCCTCATGAAGGACCCTGACGAGCAGCTCGCTCGGTAGCCCTTTGGACAAGTGATGGCCGACAAAGTGAAGCGCCGGTCGTGCGCGGCCTACCTCGATGAGCTTGTTGGCCATGAAGACGATGTCGTCGGTGGTGCCTTCCATCCACAGCGTTGCTGCGCGCTTCCAGTAAAGGTCTTCCACGATGGGTCCTGCGAGATGCGCCTGATCCCAGGTCCATCGCGTGACCGGCAGTGCGCGCAGGATCGTGAGCATGGCGTGGTCACCCCAGTGCTCACGCGCGGCCCGCGCCAGAAGCTCTGAGGCCCAAGGCTCCTTGGTTTGCGCGAAAGTGGAGTAGATGAGGCCGTGGGCGAGGTCTCGCTCTTTTGGGTTATCGTTGCGCAGGGCACGAACGAGGATCTCATCCCGAGTGAGCGGGTCGAGCTCGAGCTCCGTGAGCGTAGCGCCCAGGAAACCCGCCAAGTCGAGGTGATGCGCGAGTTCAAAAACGCCGTCGATCCCTCGTTGGCTTAGAAGATCTTGAGCTGCCCTTCGCCGAGCAATCGGCACGTTGGCTTTGGCCGATCGCCAACCCTCGATTCCCGGATCCGGCAAGTCGACGGACGGTTGGAAGAGCCAAGCCATTCGCTCGATGGCGTCCCAAGGCTCGAGCTTGCAATAGATTCCTTCGATCTGATCTAGCTGCTCGGCCGGCAGCGACCACGCCGCATCACGAAACTGCCGATGATGGTTCAGCACGCCGCGCAGCGTCCGCCACAGTCGCGTGCGGTCTTCCGCATTGGTGAGGCGGGGCTCGATCTCTGCCAGTTTCTGCAGCACCAGCTCTCGCTCCGGCGCCAGATGACTGATCCTGTCAAGCAGCTGCTTCCAGCGCTCGGGGCTCGCGCCGACATCCTGGAGAAGACGCGAGGTCACCTCTTCCGTACCCTTGCCTACCACTGCATAGGTGGCAGTCTCGTAACTGTCCTGCGAGTAATCCCGCCATCGCGGCTGGGGGGACGGGATCACTATGCCATGACCGCTTGGAAGGATGGCAAGCATCAGCTTCCAAGCCGCTTCCGGCTCGGTTTTTCGCAGATGATCGAGGACACGTAGACGCTCGGCCAATGTCGCATGCGTCTGCGGCAGCCAGAGCAGGAAGATCTTTGACAGGCTGTTGCCCGGCCGGTTTGTGTACTTCCCGCCAGGATCGAGCGTATCGAGCTTGGCCAGTGTCTCGGAAACGCGCCCCAAGTTTTGAGGAGACCAAGCCAGCGATTCCAAGGCCCACAGCAGATCAGAGAGATGCTCGCCGCCGAACGGACCGCCGTCGGCGCCGAACAAGCTCATGATGGGCTGGTCATTCCTGTGCAGACTCTCGTCGATCGCATTCAGGAAAACGTGAGGCGCAGCTTCAGCGAGCAGCCGGAAATCCCGAGACAACGACCACCATCTCTCGCGGGACGCCCCTTCGAGAAGCCGGCGAACCACAAATTCGGCATGGGCCCGCACATCAGATGCGCCTTGGGCATGCTCGCCAAAGAGCGACATCATGATCAGTACCTGGCCAAGCCCACGCCGAAGGTGGCCGGTATATTGCGGCCGAATGCCTTTGGTCGCTGCCATCCAGCGCTCTTCTGGATCCACGTCGTAGCGCGGATCATGTGCCCCCAGCACGTCGATGGCAGCCTTCTCGAAACGCTCGATGTCAGCGGACGACAAGTGCCGCGCCAGGAGCAACCAGGCATCCGGCGGTGAAGCGATCTTCCAGGCAGTGCCCACTTTTCGCAGGGGGCTGTCGATGGCACTCGCCAACGGCGCCAGATCGGCGACGAGCTGCTCGTAGGGAACGTTGCCCAACCGAGCAAGGATCTCCTTGTCGGATTGCGAGCTTTCGTCCCAGCCACCGGCGAGAAGCGCAGCCGTCAGGCTACGCGTCGGGCGGCCTTCCGCCCACTGCGGTAGCCGACCCGGTGCGGACGGTATGAGTCGGCGCAGGATGGCGAGACTGCGCGCTGAGTCGCGTGCGAGCGCCCGCGCGCGCGGTTCAGAGATTCCGGAAGCGGACAAGGCATGTTCAATGCCGGTGCGAGACGGCCGCGACAGGCGGCGATAGTCGCCGCGCTGGTCGGTGTCGGCGCCATAAGTCAGAAGGACATGGTGGCCGCGCTGCGCCAGGCGCTGGGCCAACCCCGGTTCGGGATCCAACAGAACAATTATGAGAGGCGTAAGGCTTTCCGCGATGCCGCGAGCAGCCTCCGCGCTGGTCGCCACCACGCAACGGGTCAGGTAGTGCTGCGCCGCATCGGCCGGCAACTGTCCGATCGTTGCGAAGAAGAAGGCGGCTACCTCATCCGCCGTCTCCCCCTGCAGGGACAGCATCGAGGCTTGCGAGCGCAGCCACTGTAGAACCGCGACAGAGTCCTCATCACGATCGGAAAGAATGAGGTCGGGTGTGAGGGCCCATTGCGTCGCCAGGGACCACTCGAGCCAGACCTCTTCGAGCTGGCGTATGCCTGCGGGTCGTTTGCCCAAGAGGGTAGCGAGCCACTGACCAACGGCCGGGTAGAGTTCGATCCAGTGAACGAGATCATTGCCGTCATAGGCTCGGACATCTCGCCAGAGGTTGCTGGCGCGTTTTTCCTGCGCCCATTCCTCCTTCTTTGGCCATTGCCGCGGCGTGACAAAAACGAATGTCGACTCTGTTGGCTGAAGCTCACCGGGCGCACGGGAGCGCTTGTCGTAATCAGCGCTTGCCTTGTCGGCAATGGCTTGGCGCTGGGTTCCGATTTCCCAACCAGTGACACCGTCAGGCACATAGCGGCTCGCTTGCTCGGAACGCGTCACGCCGTCCCAGCCGGCATACTGGACCGCTTCATCGGAAGGAAAGCGCATGTTCACGGAAGGCCCGTGAGCCGCCCTGATCAGTTTGGCGATCAAGGTCGGCATGGTGGCTTGGCCGTCACGGCGTTGAGCCCATTCCGCGAGGTCGGAGGCATTGACCCAACGGATGGGAACGCCAGATTTATTGCGCTCGGCCAGCGGGGGGACTTGCGGGCCAATCACGGCGCCACCAGGGAGGAAGCGGACGCCAGCGCCTTCCAACGCCGTCCGCATGGCCTCGGCATTGTTGGGGACGGGTGTCCGATGGCCTCGCTCAAAGTCCGCTACGGTTGAAGTCGCCACCCCCGCTTTTTTGGCCATTTCTTGCTGGGACCATGCGAGGAGAGCTCGGGCGGCACGGATTTGCTTCGGGGATAGGTCAGTTCCGGAGAGCGGTTGAACCGTCATGTCATAGTATCTATATGACATGGGGTATTTTTCAAGACCCAGAGGCCGCGAGACGGCGCTGTGTTATCTTTCGTAGACTATTGATCACATCTGACGGCAATATGTAACTTTCATGCCTCCCGTCACAGAATCTCTGTCCACCCGCGCACTCAGCCTCGCCAAAGAGCGTGGCATTGCGCGGGCGCGCGACTTCAAGGCCGCCGGCATCCCGCTCGTCTACCTGCGGCGGCTTTGCGACGAAGGACACCTGATTCACCTCTCTCGCGGACTCTACCAGATCCCAGACCTCGCCGGCTCGGACGCTGCCCACAGCCTTGCCGAGGCGGCGCGCCTGATGCCTCGCGGTGTCGTGTCCCTCCTCTCGGCCCTCCGGCAGCACGGGCTCACGACCCAGCTTCCCAACGCCGTCTGGATGACGCTTCCCCGCAAGGCCCGCGTCCCGAAATCGCCACCCTTTACCCTCGAGATCGTCTACGCGAGCGAGCCGGCCCTCTCCTCGCACATCCAACACACGGAAATTGAGGGAGTGTCCGTGCCGATCTACGACGTGCCGAAGTCGGTGGCCGATTGCTTCAAGTACCGCCGTCGTGTCGGTCTCGACGTCGCCGTGGAAGCCCTGCGCGACGCGGTGAGGCAACGCAAGACGACACCGGCCGCAGTGATGCAGGCCGCTGCCCTCGATCGCGTGGCTAACGTGATCCGCCCCTATGTCGAAGCGGTCGCGTGAAAGAGATCAAGAACCTTCCTGCCTCCATCCGCGCGCGATTGTTGGCGCGCTCCCGGACCAGTGGCGAGGACTTTGGGCGCACCCTGGTGCGCTACGGAGTCGAGCGCTTCCTGTTCCGCCTCTCGCAGCATTCGAGTCGCGATCGCTTCGTTCTGAAGGGCGCGATGCTCTTCATCACGTGGCCCGAAGGCGCGCAACGTTCGACCGGCGATCTCGACCTTCTCAGCTTCGGCCCGCCCGAACCAGCCGCGATGAAGGCGATCATCGCCGAAATCTGTGCCGTCTCCGGCCCTGACGACGCGCTTGAGTTCGACCTCGATGCCATCGAGGTGGAAGCGATGCGCGAAGCGGACAAGTACCAGGGCCTGCGCATCGCCATGCTCGCCAGGCTAGACCGCGTTAAGATTCATTTGCAGATCGACGTCGGGTTCGGCGACGCGGTCTATCCGGGCCCCAAGAAGATCACCTTTCCTTGCCTCCTTCCCGGTATGGGCATTCCCGAGATTCTGGCTTATCCGCCGGAGACCGTCATCGCCGAGAAATTTGAGGCGATGGTGAGGTTCGGCGAGGCCGACGGCCGCTTGAAGGACTTCAACGACATCTGGGCCATCTCGAAGACGTTCGAGTTCGATATGGCGACACTCGTTCAGGCCGTGACAGGCACGTTCAAGCGTCGTGAGACCGATATCCCCCAAAGCATGCCCTTCGCGCTGACCGCCGCGTTTGCAGAACTCGAGGATAAGCGCAGGATGTGGGACGCCTTTTTGCGGCGTAGCCCACCAGCAGTGCCCCCGCCCCCGCTCGACGAGCTCTTGGAGGCTCTGCGCCGCTTCCTCGGTCCGTTGCTCGATGCCAGTGCGCAGCCCGAAAGCGCGCGGGGTGCCTGGGATCCAACCCGCGGCTGGACTGCCTAATCTTTGGCGCGCCGTCGGAAGGTGATCTTCCGCTCAGACTCCTCGACAAGGTCGTAACCTGCCCAATCCATGTCGGCCGCCAAATTCGCCCGCCCAGTGATGAGGTGCCGAACGTGATCGAAGTGTCCGAACTGCCCCAGGAAACGACGATTAAAACCCAATGCTATGCTTTGGTCGACAAGCCGGTTGGAGAACGCTCCGTCGAAGTCGCCAAGGATAAGACAGGCGAGGGTATGGGGGTTGAGCGTCAGCACCAACTGGTAGGGCGTCATGTCAGGAAGTGGAAGTGCCATCGCGGCGTGGGCCGCCCACGATAACGCGACGACTGGCGTCGTCGATGACCGAAGAGGTACCGGCGAGCGAAGAATCATGAGAAAGGCACTTTCTAAGCTGTCGACGGCCCATTCCGTCGTCGACGCCATCTGATTAAGTGCCTCCTTCGCGATATCCGGATGAGCGCGCATGGCCGCATAGTGCGCCCGCTCTTCATCAGCAAAGGGAATTGCACTGTTGGCATCCGCCGCCATCTGCGCCAATTCGCTCATAGTTGCTTGGTAGTGAGGCGTGCGCGCCTCGAGGTGCCGAATCAATGCGTAGAGAATTGGCCTGTCCGATTGATCGAGTGCGTCTGTTCGACCACTGGCGATCTTCGCCCACGTGTCGCTCCGTGCAATCGGGGTCTCGATGCGACGATTGATGTCGGCCTCGACCGATATCGGAACGCCCTGCTTCATGTGGACATAGAGGTCTCTCTCATAGCCAAGGCTGTCGATCGATCGTTCTGCCCAGACTGCGCGCGAACCGTGCTTTGCGACGGTCGTGATACGACGGCGCGCTTCGTCGACAGCGAAGTTGCGCAAGAAGAACTGCGGAACATAGTGATGATCACGCGGTTCATCAGCAGGCATCAACCGAACCTTCTTCGAGTATCAAAAGTACACCCCCAAAGGTGAACCGCTGTTTAATCATGCCGGTGTTGGCACCCCCTCCAGTTGGTGCTCGACCCGCTGGAGGCTGAATCCTTCAGCGTCTTGCACGTAGTGATATTCGGCGCCCAATCTGAAGCAGGCTTGCGGCAGCGGCACTGTTGCCGTCGGATTGGCGGCGGAGACAAATCGCGCATTGCCCTGTTGGCGCCAACCGGTGACTCGCGCACTGTCACTTATTAAGCCGCTAATACAAGCATATGAAGGATGGAGAAAGGCGGTCAGAGAGATTGGCGCTCCGTTCGCACGAACAACTTCGCCGCGCAGGGGATATTCAACGCTCAACGTTGAGCCGGAGGTCAAGTCGATGGTGATTTGCTCTTCACCGATGGGAAACACGGCGCTCAAGATTCGCGGAAGACCAACACCCTCGACATAAGGCCAGAGCCCACCTGAATTTACCGCGATAATACACCGGTCTCCTTCAGCCACGACACCGGCTTCGCGATAGTTCTGAAAGCGATCGCGTTTCTCCTGCAGCGCTTGGGTATAGCGCATGAGAAGCTGTTCGACCGGTGTGGCGCGGAAGCCACCGTTGGGAATGAGATCCGCCGGCCGATCCGGATTCGCTGCCGAGCCAAGCGACGGCGACACCGCCTCAATCCACAAGCGCTCACCCCCAGGCAGTTTGGTCGCAAAATCGGGTCTCCCGTCGGCTCCAGGTTCGAGCGAATAGCCAAGATCGAGGAGAGCCGCGGTCAGGCGTAACTCCCAGAACCGCTGATGGATCTGGTGGGCGAAGGCAGATTTGAAGTGACTATCGAGATGTCCCTGCGCCCGACGCCATAGCCCGTCGAGGTACATCTTCTGCTCAACATCGCCGGCATCGTCTGCGTCCCGAAGCCGCTCATAGACCGGATGTAAGCCCGCACCCCATTCGTCGAAGAGCGTCATCGTGGACCTGCAGGGAAGCGCTCAGGATTGCATACGCTCTGGCACTCTGATTGGAAGGAGGATCTCGTGCAGGAGGAGATACTTGCTATCGCCAAAGCTTCCACCATGGGTGCTTCGAATCTTGAGAAAGGTGCAAGGTTCCTCGTTTGTGAAACTCAGTAAAATAGTCGCCGATTAGTTTCCGCTTCCTGCCTTGCTCCACGCGCATGATGGCAAGGCCGCGGTATCGCTGCCGGGGATTGGGGACACCTTCCTTCCGCTCATTGAGATAGACGTAGTAGAGGCGGTACCGTTCGAAGTGCGGATCCCGTTCGGCATGCACAACGAGCGTCGAGGATGTCGACTCCTTGCTGTCGAGCAGAAGGCGTAGGCCAAACAGTGTGTGCTTGATTTCGAGATTGACGTCTCGCGAATGTTCTCCATTCTCGTCGCCAAAGCGAATTGAGCCGGACCATCGCCCTCCCAGGTAAGGGAATATGAACTTCTGGATCGGCGACACCCACCGCCAGCCGGCAAAGAGAAGGATGATCGCCGCAGTCGCTGCGAACGATGACGCACGAAGCAATATCGCGGCGTCTTGCGCGTAGTCGCCCGTGCCGATCCATCCCGCCGAGACGGTAGCCAGCACGGACAGACCCACAATTGCAAAGGCAACGACCAAGATCCATCGGATCGGCAGGAGATGCAGCATCGCTAAGTCGGTCCACAATGCGGAGTGAGCATGGATTCACCTGACAAGGTCTTCCAGCAGATGCTGGCGGATCGCCATTTGGAGAGCACGCTGATCGTATGCTTTTACACAGGCTCCGCGCTACCCCCGCGCTGCGCGCCCATGCCCCGATCGCCCGCGCCACCAACAGGCACGCCATTTGATCGAACGTTCCCCAGCGTAGTGGCGCACGCACGACGGGAAAATCCGGCTGTACGGGATGGCGCAATCATGGCTGGCAGGTCGCATCTGATGGAAAGGTACACGCTGACGGGTTGGTCATTCAGGCTCTTCCCGGACCCGCTAGCTACTACGACCGAACCCAATCGTGGATCTGCCTACAACAGCTGTCTTGCGATGTCCGCAATTGCAGCCGTGGATTTCGTTTATCTGCTTTCCGGCGGCGGTCTATTTTGCTTCGAGAAGGGCTCAACGTTGGTCCTGACAAATACCAGTTGAAGTCCTTCAAGCGGCCGTCGGACTCGCCGAATCCGGGCGCTTCATCCGAATGCGGATTCGAGTCCCGCCGGCCGCACCACCTTGTTGTCGGCATCTGGATGAGCAGCGGCCCAGGCAGGTTCAAATCGGAGGCGGGATTTGAACCTACGATCTCACGGCAATGAGTCTGCTAAGCGGCCGATCCATCCGAATCGCACTCCACACCACGCTCGAGCTAGCGCCGGCATCACAGGCGCTTGGCTTGGAAACCGTCGAAGGCGTAGATCGACAAATCTAGGCGATGGGAGCCGTGTCGATGACGTCAAAACAACATCAGCCGGAGCGCGATCAGCGTCACGGACGCCGTCTCCCCAGCGACTGCGCTTCACCAACTTGTCGCGAGGTGGAAAAGCCCGCTTGTGCAGCTCGGCCTGATCATCCGCTCATGGCAGAAATTTTCGACGCGCTTGCGCGAACTATGATTAACAATGACTTCAGTAAGCAACGTCGGCTCGTCGTATTCAAGGACGGTTGCCGCTATGGAAAATTTGGAAAGACCAAGGCTTACGAATTGATCGCCCAGCAGCGGATCAAGGCCTATAAATTGGGAGGCAAGACCATGATCGACCTCGACAGCGTCGACCAATTTCACGCCTCGCTGCCCAAGGTCGAATCAAGAGCAAGCTAGGCCGCGGACCTGCTTGGCGAGACGGTGAGCCTCCCGTCGCGAAGGCTGTCGAGCCGATCAGCCCAATGCTGCATCAGACGCACGCGCTCGGCCCAATAAGCCGCACGGTTATAAATGCCGCGAATCTTGTTCTTGTCGCCCTTGCCAAGTTGGCGCCGCACCACCTCGTCGCGTCGCCGCCGCTTCTTTTCTTCCGTAGAATGGGCAAGTTGGGATTCAACGACATCACCGTCGAACGCGCCCTCCTCGTTGAGCAAGGTCGACGCGCTCGAGCGGAAGCCGTGCGCGCAGTGTTCGCCTCCGGGACCGGTATCGTAGCCCATGATCCGTAGAGCCTTGTTGAGGGTGTTGTCGGACATAGGCACATCATCATCGTATGAGAACAAGTAGCGGCATTGGCCGCTCAACGGCCGCAGCTTCGAAAGGATAGCAAGCGCCTGGCGCGAAAGAGGCACTTCGTGATTATCGCGCATCTTCATCTTCTCGGCGGGGATCAGCCATACCCGGTTCGCCTCGTCGAATTCGGTCCACTCCGCGAGCCGAAGCTCGCCCGGCCGCACCATGGTCAAGGCGATCAGCTTGAGCGCGTAGCGCACTAATCCGCCGTTCTTGGCGTCGTAAACTTCAATGCGGCGCATCAGGTCGCCAACGTCGTCCGGGTCGGTCAGAGCCGGGCGCGGGTTCGCCTTGGGGGCCTTGGTGAGCGCGTGCTTCAAGTCGCGGGTCGGGTCGCTGCTGCAATACGATGCTCCAATACCAAATTGGAAGACCCGCGAGGCCGTCGAGCGCAACCGGCCAACTGTATAGTAGCGGCCGCGGGCTTCGACGCGTCGCATCGCCGTCAGCAAATCGGGTGGCTCGATCTCGCACAACGGTCGATCGCCGATCTCGCGATTGAGCTGCCCGAGATTCCAGCGTTCCCGCTTGATCGTCGCTTTGGCTTTGTTTTCCTTCTCGAGCTTCTTGGTCACCCATTCCTCGCCGACCGTACGAAAGCTGTGCTTGTGCTTCTCGTCGTCGTTTCGCTGCGCCTCGCGCACTGCGGCCGGATCCAGGCCTTGGTCGAGCAATTTCTCTGCGTCGTGGCGTTTTTCGCGCGCGGACTTCAATCCGACACCAGGAAAGGTGCCAAAGGACATGTTCTTGCGTTTGCCGCCGAAACGGTAGCGGTAAAGCCACAGCCTGGTCCCATTGGGTCGCACGACAACGCTTAGGCCCTGGCCGTCAGCGAGCGTGTATTCCTTGTCGGCCGGCTTGGCATTGCGGATTTTGGTGTCGCTCAGTTCATCCATGGGAGAGGTCCCTCGTAAACTGCGAAGCGCCAGTGTACCTGGGCTTTCAGGTGTACCCAGAGTGTACCCGAAGAAGCCGGATGCTCTCGAACGGCCGCGAACGGCGGCGAGCCCCAATATACGCTCAAAGCTTAATTTTGCGAGGGTTCTCAGTGGTCGGCGAACGAGCGCGGACGACAAAAAACCAGGCCGGATGGAAAATGGTGCCCCGAGACGGAATCGAACCGCCGACCCCATCATTACGAATGACGTGCTCTACCAGCTGAGCTATCGGGGCAGTGGCGGCGGGTTTAAGGGAAAGGGCGCGCGGGCGCAAGGCGCCGTTTTTGCCCGTTTTGGCGCCACCTTTCGGCTGAAACCGAAGCATGCGGCGCGCGGGAAGGTTATAGAACCCTCGCCATGACCACGCTGCTCTCGCTCCTGCCCCTCCTCCTCGTGCTGGGCCTGCTGGCCTCGGGCCGCGCCAGCGCGCTGGTCGCGGGCCTGGCGGGGCTGGCGGCCACCCTCGCCGCCTCGGCGACGCTCGTTCTGCAATCGGACGGCCCCGCCGCCGTGGCGCTGCTGTTCCGCCGCGAGGTGCCGGCCGGCCTGTGGCTGTCGTGGCATGTCATCGCCATCATCGTCACGGGCGTCTTCTTCCATCGCGCGACCCTGGCGCGCGGCGGGGCCTTGGGCGCCGGGACGCTCGAGGCCTCGCCGCGCCGCCTGTTCTCGGTCTGCTTCCTGCTGGCGCCCTTCGCCGAATCGGTGACCGGCTTCGGCGTGGGCTACATCATCGCCCTGGCGGCGCTGCGGCGGCTGGGCATCGGCGGGATGCCGGCGCTGCTGCTCGGCCTCTACAGCCAGTCGCTGGTGCCGTGGGGCGCGCTGGCCATCGGCACCACCGTGGGCGCGACCCTGGCCGGCCTGACGCCCGGCGAACTGGGCCTCAGCTCGGCGGTGCTGCAGGTGCCGATCCATGCGATGTACCTCCTGCTCTACTGGCGCTTCGCGCGCGAGGCCGGGGTCGCGGTGCCGGCGCTGCAGAAACTCGACGACCTCGTGTGGACGGCGGGGCTGCTGGCGCTGGTGTGGCTGGCCAACCGGTTCAGCGACGTCGAGATCGCCGCCGCCGCCCCCACCGCCCTCCTGCTGGCCGTGCGCTTCTGGAGGGACGAGCGACCCGACGCCGCGCGCCTGCGCACGACGCTGCGTACCGCCGCGCCCTATGTGGCGCTGACCCTGGCACTCTGCGCCACCCGCCTCGTGGCGCCGTTGCGCGACCTGCTGAAGCCGCTGTGGGCGCTGCGCCCGTTCGATAACCAGCCGGCCTTCGCGCCCTTCTACGCGCCGGGCTTCTGGCTGCTGGCGATCGGCCTCGCCGTGGTGCTGCTGGCCCGCGCCCCGCTGGCCAAGGTCGCCCGGGAAGCGGCGGCCGGCGCCTGGCGCGCCTGCGCCGTGACGCTGGCCTTCGTGGTGATGGCGGAATTCTATGTCGGCTCCGGCATGGCGACCTCGATCGCCGAGGCGCTGCGGGCGGTCGCGGGACGCGGCGCGGCGCTGGGCGTGCCGCTGTTCGCCGCGGTCGGCGGCTTCCTGACCGGCAGCGGGGCGGCGGCCAACGCCATGCTGATGCCGATGGAGACCGCGCTGGCCCGCGCCCTGGCCCTCGATCCGGCCTGGATCGCCGCGGTCCAGAACAGCGTCACCGCCAACCTCACCCTGCTGTCGCCGATCCGCGTCTCGATGGGCGCCGCCATCCTGGCGCTCTCGACCTCCGACGCCGCCCTCTACCGCCGCGCCTGGCCGCTCGCCCTGCCGCCGCTGCTGACCGGGGTGGCAGCGGTGCTGGCACTGCTGGCCATGGGGAACTGACCGAATCCGGGTGTCGGCACAGGGGGGCGACCTTCGCTTCGATTGTTTCGTTTGAATTGTTTATTTCGTTTGTTTGGCACAGGGCGCCCTTGATCGACCGCGCGGCGAAGCCAGCGTCCCGGCGTCCCGACAGCTTTCGGTTGTGGGGTCGCCTCCCGGGACCGGCACCGCCCTCCAGTTCGCGGGCTTTGCGCCGCCCGCCGACCCAAGTGAGGCCAAGTGTGGGCAGGTTCCGACGGCGGAGTCGGTCTCGGCACGGGACGCTCGATGGTTCAACTTTGCAGCGATGATCCTGATTTTGTTCAGCTTTTATGAAGAAACACTGATTTTGAATTAGCACTGCAATTGACCGAAATATCGTTTCAACCTACTGCGCGAAATGAATAATAAAACTTCAAAAAGTATTCGTTTGGACACTTATTTGCCCGCTTTATCCGTGCAATATCATTCCGCGGCAAATCTCTGCCGCGAAGCGGGGTTTCAATGACGAACTATCTGACGATGCTGGCGGTGTCTGCGAGCGTGATGGTGGCGAGCCAGGTCGCCATGGCGCAATCGGCGGTGCCGGTGGCCAACATGCCGAAGCAGTGCCAGGAGCTGGCCCGCAAGGGCTTCCAGATCAAATCTGAAAACATCACGCGCTCGGGCACGGGTGCAACCACCCCGCGTGCCGGAAGCTGGGCGGCTCCCCGCAAGTACGGCGAGGCCGGCGCGGACAAGTGGTTCATCGACAGCTTCCCCGCGGCCCCCAGGGGCGGCTGCCGGATCTGCGGCGTCAACATCGGCGTGAAGGGCGTCGTTGGCGCGTCGAGCCAGCAGAACGACTCGATCGCCATCGTCGGCTCGAACTCGACGGCTCCGCAGGTGCTGGCCACCCCGGCCCCGCCTCATGCCAACCAGGCGCACACCCGCCTCGCCAGCGCCGGCCCGCTCGCCCAGGGCCCCTACAGCAACGGTTTCCAGCTCAACGGACCGGACTACATGAACTGGTACCTGAACTCGCTGGCCCCCTCGCTCGACATCATGGTCCAGGACGACAGCTCGGTGACGATGATCGAGGTCACCTACTTCTACTACTGAGCCAGACTCGCCGGCCGGCCCGTCCCGGCCGATCGCAAGACCTCGCAAACGGCCCCGGATTCGGGGCCGTTCCTGCGACCGCGCTCTGCCGTCGCGCCGGACCACGGGTGCCGGCATCTCTCTTGACCCGCAGCTCCACGGCCGGTCACCCTGTGTTCGATATATGACCCTGTCCCGCCGTAACCTCCTCGCCGCCGGCCTCGCCGGCCTGTCCGCCCTGCCCATCGCGCAACCGGCCGGGGCCGTCATCGTGCTGGACCGCACCTGGCGTTCCGAGGGCGGAGGGCCCGGCCGCGAGAGCGAAGGGTTCCGCGCCCACGAGGCGCTGGCCGGGCAGAGCCAGTTCGCCCCCGTCATCGCGCTCTCGACCGACGGCGGCCAGGAGTGGGGCATCGGCTCGGCGACCTGGCTGGGCAATTTCGGCGGCAATGCCTGGGTGCTGAGCGCCTCGCATCTGTTCACGCGCGACAATTCGGTGTTCGACTACACCTTTCGCGCGCCCGACGGCACGCCGTGCAAGGGCGACCGCCAGATCCGCCATCCGCTGTTCAACGGCGACAACGACGAGACCACCGGCTACGACGTCGTTCTGCTGCGCATCCGCGGGCCGATGAACGGCGGCGGATCGGCGCCCCTGCTCTATGGCGGCACGCGCGAGCAGGGCGCGCCGGTGGTGATGGTGGGCTACGGCGCGCGCGGCATCGGCTCGGTAGGCCAGGACGATGCCTATGAGGGCCCCTCGGGCAGCAAGGCCGCCGCCACCAACGTCGTCCACGAGACGATGGACCTGGTGCAGCCGCCGCCACGCACCGGCGACCGCGGCAACTGGCTCTCGGTGAAGCTGCGCCGCGAGACCGAAGGCGCCGGCCGGCTCGACGGGCTGCTGGGCTCGGGGGACAGCGGCGGCTCGCTGTGGATGCAGACGCCGGCCGGCTGGGCGGTCGTCGGCGTGAACGCCAATGGCGGCGACCAGTACGACGACTATTCTTTCTTCGCCCGGGTGTCGGGCCTGCGCCCGTGGCTCACCTCGCACGTGCCAGGGTTGCGGTTCGGCGGCTGAGCGCGGCCAGGGCGAGCGGCACCGCGCCGGCGACGGACGGGCTCACCAGCTCATGCGGAATCCCGCGCTGAGGGAATGGTTGTCGGTGCCCGTGCCGACATCGCCATCGTATCGCAGGTAGAGGCTGGTCGAGGCCGCGATCGCGGTGCTGGCGGCGAGGCCGATGACGGCGGCGTTGCGCTGCGGGGCCGCACCAAAGACCGTGAAGGCGGCGCCCGGCGCGCCCGCGAAGCTCGCGGTGACCGGCCGGGCGGTGTCGGCGAACTCGTGCGCCCAACCCAGCCGCAGCTGCAGCGCCAGTGCGTCGCGCCAGCCGAGGTCGAAGGCGCCCTCGAGATCGACACCAATCGTGCTGCGCAGCGACCCCGTCGTCTGCTGGGCCACGTTGAGGTTCAGCGAATTGGCGCCCCACTCGCCGAAGCCCGCCTGGTTGTTGGTGACCCCCTGCAGGCGGGCGAACGGCGTGGCGCGGGCCCGGGAAGGTTCGTGCAGGCCGATTGCGTAGCCCGCCTCGACCTGGCCCAGGAACTGGCTGGCCGAGGTCTGGCCGAACGCGGTCCGCGACATCAGGCCGGCGATCGAGATCTGGCGGGTCATGTTGTTGTTGCTGAGGCCGAACCCGGCCAGCGCATCGAGGTAGAAACCCGACTGCGTGAAGGAGGCGTAGAGGGTGCCCTGGTAGGAGTCCGTGGTGGCGCGGCCGCTGAAGCCGCTCAGCCACTGGTTGCCGCTGGCGAATCCCACCCCCAGGCCCAGCAGCAGGTTCGACGCGACGCGGTAGTCGACGCCGGCCGCGGCGCCGCCGCCGTTGTAGGTGAGCGTCGCCGCACCGCCGGTGCCGGCGACGCTGCCGGTGACGCCCACGACGCTGCCCCAGAGGCTCCACGGGCTCACCGCCTCGCCGTCGCAGGCGACGTCGCAGGCCTGCGCCAGCGCCGTGCGTGTGCCGGTGCCGGCGCCACCCCGGGCGAGGCTCATCTGCTGGCCCAGCACGTTCATGAAGCCGAGGCTGTTGCCGATCCCCGCGGTCGCGAAGCCGGAATAGTTCTGGCCGCTGATCGCGTCCATGGCGGCCTGGCCCTGTTGCAGGCTGACGCCCGCCAGCGTGCCGATCACCGTGGCGAAGTCGCCCGTCGCGCCCGCGACGCTGCGATCCAGGACGGCGCCGGCGGCGGCCTGGTTGGCGGTCGCGGCGCCCCGCGCGAAGCCGCCCGGCGCCAGCGTGAGGAAAGCGTTGCCCGGATCGTAGCTCAACGACGCCCGCAGGAAGGGCAGGTTGACGGAAGCGCCGGCGAACGTGCCGGCGACGCCGCCCGTCGCGTTCAGGATGGTGTAGGTCGTCGAGGGCGCATAGACGCCCGGCGCCGCGAGCACGCTCACGACACCGCCATTGAGCGTCGCCGTGCCGGGCGCGCCCGTGACGTTGACGCGATCGGCCTGGCCGAGGCTGTTGGCCTCGACCTGGTAGGTGCTGCCGGCGCCCACGACGAGCGAGCCGTTGACCGTCAGCGTGCCGATCGAGTTGCCAGGCGCCAGCACCCCGGCGTTGGTCACCGAACCGAAGATGCTCCCGGCGCCGCCCAAAGTTGCACCCGCGCCCACGGTGACGTCGCTGGTGATGCTGCCGTTCACCGCGAGGCGGCCGTTGGTGACGCGGGTCGGGCCGGTATAGGTGTTGATAGCCGTCAGGTTCAGCGAGCCTGCGCCCGTCTTGGTGAGGCCGCCGGTGCCGGCGATGACCGAGGCCAGCACGGTCGCGGCGTCATCGTCCGAGATCAGCGTGCCGCTGCCCAGTGAAATGGTGCCGCCGGCACCCGAGAGCGAGCCCACCGTGATGCTGTTGCCGTTGAGGTCGAAGACACCGCCATTCACGGTCAGCGCGCCGGTCGAGGGCAGCGACGCGCCGTCGCCCAGCCGCAGCGTGCCCTCGTTGACCGTCGTGCCGCCGAGATAGTCGTGGATGCCGGACAGGACGAGCAGGCCCTCGCCCTGCTTGTAGAGGCCGCCGGCCCCCGACACGGAACCTGTCAGGGTGAGCGTGTTGCCGTGTGTGTCGACCACACCGCCATTGGCGCCGAGCTCCACCGCACGGGGCAACACGAGGGGCGCCATCGCCGCCAGCGTGCCGCCGTCGAGCGTCAGGCGGCCGCCCGTACCCAGATTGTTGTTATGGAAGATGCCGAGCGTCGCCCCGCCCGTCACCGTCGTGCCGCCGGTGTAGGTGTTGGCGCCGCTCAGGACCTGCACGCCCCCGGCCACGGTCACGCTGCCCCCGGTGGCCGGATAGGCGTAGGGGGCATTGTTGTTGCCATCCGAGATGATGCCCGCGAACTGGCTGCTGCCGTTGGTGATCCGAAGGTTCTGGGCGCCCAGACTCACCTGTCCTGTTCCGCTCAGGGTCTGGATCGCCACCGGCGCCCAGGCGCGCGAGATGTCGAAAATGCCGTCGTTCGCCACGCCGGAGGAAAGCGCGATGCTGCCCGGCCCCGTGACGTAGAGCTGGCCGTTGGAAGCGATCGTCGTCGGTCCGGTATAGGTGTTGGTGGCACTCAGTTGCACGCCGCCGCCGGCATTGATGGTGACGCCGCCCGCGCCGGAGACGGCGCCGGCCAGTCCCAGCAGGACGTTCGTGCCGTCGACGATGAGCGGGCCACCGGTCGTGTCGAGCGCCTGGTTGGTGACGAAGAACGGCGTGTAGCCCGTGAGGCGGTCCGACAGATCGAACAGCACCGAATTGGACAGGAAGAAGGACAGGCCGAAGGTGTTCGTGTCCTTCTTTCCGATCGAGGCGTCGTAGGTATTGAAGGACTCCGACCCCGGCGCGGTGAGGATCGACGTGGTCGTCGGCAGGCCGGGGATGACGGCGGAATTCGAGCCGGCAACGGTGAGCGTGACGCCGCTATTGGCGTAGCAGGTGACGGGATCGCCCGAGCAGGTCTTGAGACCGTCGTCGGGCTGCTTGGTGTTCAGCGTGAGATCCTGGGTCCCTGTGTCGAGCAGCCCGGGCTTGGTCTCCACCACCGAAGGCCGGGAGTCGCCGGGCTTCGTCAGGGTCATCGTGAAGTTCGCGCCGAACTCCGTCGAAGCGTTGGTCTGGGGCGCGCCGCCGTAGGGATTGGGGAACAGCCTGCCCACCGGATCCGTCCACGGCACCACGCCGGAGCCCGTCGGATTGTCCGCGGGCAGACCGACCGGCATGAACTGGCCCAGCATCTGCGGCGTGAGGCCGACCGTCACGCAGGGGCTGCATCCCGTGATCGCAACCCGGTCGGGCTTGCCGCCGATCAGCACACTCTGCCCGTTCACCTGCTGCGGTCCGTTGACCGACGATGTCGGATTCGCCTGCCCGTTCGCCGCCACCACGTAGCCCTGGGCGACGACGCCGCCGCCGGCGACGAGCGTCTGGCCGAGCACGCCGCCCGTCGTGTAGGTCGTGCCGGGCTCCACCTTGCTGGTCTTGTTGCTGATGAAGTTGCCCGCGCCGAAGGTGCCGAACAGGGTGCTTTCGATCGGCGGCGTGCCATCCTGCGTCCATGCGGGCGTCGACCAGTATTCCGGAAAGTACGTCGTCACCATCTTGCTGGAATCCGTCGGATCCTGGACGGTGTGCTCGTAGATGGCATTGATCTGGTAGCCGGGCGTGGCGGCCAGCGTCGCCGCGACCGGCGTGCCACTGTCGGAATTGGCATAGAAGTTGAGGACGGGGACCGCGACGATGTTGCCGGTGTAGCCGCGGCACTCCTTGGAGACGCCGTAGCAGTACTGGATGCCCTGCGGCAGGCCGGGCGTACTCGCGACGTTGTGCGCCGAGGGATCGGGCGCGAGGCCCGGCCACCAAGCCGAATTGTACACGCTGTTGAACAGCGCCGATCCGGTATCGAAGAGGTACGGCTTGGGAGCGCCGCCGTTGATCCCGACGTTGATGACCAGGCGCTGCGTGCCGCCGCTCTGCGTCAGGAAGCTCAGGGGAATGTTGGTGGGCTCACCGGCCTGGGCCAGAGCCGGGCCGGCCGGCCAGCAGACGACGCAAGCGGCGACGACCCATACCACTCGTTCCAGCATATTTCGCCGCAGCATCCTCGCCCCTTTTTTGGAACTTTTTCCGCCGTCCCGGACCCAAGTGCAAGAGTCATTGCATCTATCATTCAATTACATTCTGAAGCTCGAAATGGCAGCAAGCTGCGCGGGCGCATCCGTTTCACTCATTTCGTTTGTTTCGTATATTTCGATTGTCACTTCCTGGCAGTGACGGACGGAAGGTCCTTTGCGCAGGGGTCGTTGATGCGAAGCATAGGACCGAGCCGTACGGACGAGTGGCCGAGATCGCCGCCCCCTGGCTCCCCCACCTCGCCCCCTCTGGTACCGTCCCATTTTGCCTCTATGATCGCCGCCGCCCCGCGGATGGGGCGGATTTCGCGGGAGGGAACGATGGCCAAGGTGGCATTTCTGGGACTGGGCGTGATGGGCTTTCCGATGGCGGGGCATCTCGCCGCCAAGGGCCACGAGGTCACGGTCTACAATCGCACCTTCGCCAAGGCCGAGGCCTGGACGCAGAAGCACAAGGGCAAGGCCGCGAAGACGCCGCGCGAGGCCGCCGCCGGCCAGGAAATCGTGTTCTGCTGCGTCGGCAACGACGACGACCTGCGCTCGGTCGTGCTGGGGCCGGACGGCGCCTTCGCCGGCATGGGCAAGGGCACCATCTTCTTCGACAACACCACCGCCTCGGCCGACATCGCGCGCGAGCTCCATGCCGAGGGAAAGAAGCTCGGCATCGACTTCATCGACGCGCCGGTCTCGGGCGGCCAGGCGGGCGCCGAGAACGGCCAGCTCACCGTGATGTGCGGCGGCGATGCCGCGCCGTTCGAGCGCGCCAAGCCGGTGGCCGACGCCTTCTCCAAGGCCGTCACCCTGATCGGCCCGTCGGGCGCCGGCCAGATCACCAAGATGATGAACCAGATGTGCATCGCCGGCATCGTGCAGGGCCTCGCCGAAGCGCTGAACCTCGGCCAGCGCGCCGGGCTCGACATGGAGAAGGCGCTGGGCGCCATCTCCAAGGGCGCGGCCCAGAGCTGGCAAATGGAGAATCGCTGGCAGAACATGATCGCCGGCAAGTTCGACTACGGCTTCGCCGTCGACTGGATGCGCAAGGACCTCGGCATCGCGCTGGCCGAGGGCAAGCGCCAGAAGGCCGCCATGCCGCTGGTCGCGCTGGTCGACCAATTCTACGAGCGCGTGCAGGCGCGCGGCGGCGGCCGCTGGGACACGTCGAGCCTGATCCAGCCGCTGCAGAAGCCGTAGGGCCGGGGCGATGAGGGGCAATTACACGCTGTGGGGGCGGCCGGGCTGGGGCTCGGCCCTCGTCGAGGCGCAACTCGACTGGTACGGGCTGCCCTTCACCTACGAGACGGTCGGGGACCTGTTCAAGGATCCCGACGCCAAGACCCGGCTCGAGACGGTCAATCCGCTGGCCCAGGTGCCCACACTGGTGATGCAAGACGGCAGCGTCATGAGCGAGAGCGCGGCCATCACCCTGTTGCTTGCCGACGTGACGGGCAGCGATGCGCTGGTGCCGGCGCCAGGCGCACCGGAGCGCGCTGCGTTCCTGCGCTGGCTGGTGTTCCTGGTCGCCAACATCTATCCCACCTTCACCTATGCCGACGATCCGGCGCGCTTCGTCTCGGTGAACAATGCGCGCGATCCGTTCCGCGCCGCCACCGACGCCTATGCCCAGCGCCTGTGGCGCCAGGTCGAGGGCGCGGCCGGCGCACCGTGGTTCCTGGGCGAGCGCTTCTCCGCCCTCGACATCTATATCGGCGTCATGACCCGCTGGCGCCCGCGCCGCGGCTGGTTCGAGACCGAGACGCCCAAGCTGTTCGCCATCGCGCGCAAGGCCGATGCACGGCCCGAACTCAAGGAAACCTGGAGGAGGAACTTCCCATGAATCGCCCCCTGAACCGCCGGAGCTTCGTCGCGCTGGCGGCGACCGGCCTCGCCACCATCGCCCTTGCCGGCACAGCCACGGCACAGGCCAACTATCCCGACAAGCCGATCACCATGGTGGTCCCGGCGCCGCCGGGCGGCGGCACCGATCTGGTGGCGCGGCTCTATTCCGACCTGCTGAGCCAGGAGCTGGGCGTGCAGGTCATCGTCGACAACAAGGGCGGCGGCAACGGCAACATCGGCACCGCCATCGTCGCCCGCGCCAAGCCCGACGGCTACACGCTGCTGATGCAGTACTCGGCCTACCATTCGGCCAACCCGGCGCTGATCAAGGACCTCAACTGGAAGCCCGACGACTTCGTGGGCGTCGCCATGGGCGCGATGGCGCCGCACGTCATCGTGGTCGCCAAGAAGGTGCCGGTCGACGACCTCAAGAGCTTCATCGCCTACGCCAAGGCCAATCCCGGCAAGCTGAACTACGCCTCGGTGGGCGCCGGCTCGGTGCCGCATCTCGGCGGCGTGCTGCTGAACAAGGCGGCCGGGCTCGACCTGGTGCACGTGCCCTACAAGGGGTCGGGGCCGGCGACCGCCGACATCGTGGCGGGCCAGGTCGAGGTGCTGATCGTGACGCCGCCCGCCGTTTCCGGCCATATCCGCAACGGCAACCTGAAGGCGCTGGCGCTGGCCAGCGACAAGCGCCTGCCGTCCTTCCCCGAGATTCCCACGACGGCCGAAGCGGGCCTGCCGGGCTTCACCCTCGACGGCTGGTTCGCGCTGTTCGCGCCCGCCGGCACGCCGCAGCCGATTGTCGACAGGCTCAACGCCGCGATGGTCAAGGTCGGCAAGATGGAAGCCGTCGTCGCCCGCGCCAACCAGCTCGGCGTCGTGCTGAAGGACTGGGCGCCGGGTCAGATGAACGACTTCGCCAAGGGCGAGGTCGAGACCTGGGGCAAGGTGATCCGCGAAAACAAGATCACCTTCGCGGAGTAGCGCCGCCGTGACCTGCGTCGGCATCGTGGGCGGGCTGGGCGTCGGCGCGACCGTCCATTACTACGAGCGGATCGCCGCCGCCTGCAAGGCGCGCGGCGTGACGCCCGACCTGGTCATCACCCACGCCGACGTCGACCATGGGCAAGGCCTCGTGCGCGCCGGCAAGCTCGACGAGCTGGCGGCCTATCTCTGCGGCTTCCTCGATCGTATGGCACGCGCGGGGGCCGAGGTCATGGTGCTGCCCGCCGTCACGCCGCACATCGCCATCGATCGGCTGAAGACGCGAAGCCCGCGGCCGCTGATCGACATCGTCGAGACGCTAGGTGCTGAACTGCGCGCCCGCAAGGTCCGGCGCGTGGCCCTGCTGGGCACGGTCTTCACCATCCAAGGCAGCCTGTGGGGCCAGCTCGAACGCTATGCTCCCGACGTCGAGATCGTGAAGCCGCGCCCCGACGAGATCGCCTTCGCCGGTGCCGCCTATCAGCGGATCCTCGACACTCAGCGCGCCGATCCCGCCGACGCCGAGGGTTTGCGCCGCCTCGCCGCCGAGTTGCAGCGCCGCGACGGCGTCGAGACGATCCTGCTCGCCGGCACCGACCTCGCCCTCATGTTCGACGAGACCACGGCGGGCTTCCCCGCCATCGACGTCGCCCGCCTCCACATCGACGCGATCGTCGAGCGGCTGGCGGCCTAAGCCTTTCCGCCCCCCTCATCCTGGGGAGCACGCCGTAGGCGTGCGTCTCGAAGGATGGGCAACAATCGTGGTGCTCGTGCCCACCCTTCGAGACGCGCTCCTGCGGAGCGCTCCTCAGCGTGAGGTTGTGTTGTTAGGGCGTTCTAAAACACGTGCCGCACGCCGACGATCTGGCCGAGCGAGCGGCCGACATGCTCGGCGACGGAGGGCTCCAGCCCTTCGACCTCGATCTCGACGTTGAGGCCGTCGCCGTCGGCCTGCGCGAACACGCGCGCCGGCACCAGGCCGCGCTTGGCGATCAGTTCGAGGGCGCGCGGCAGCACGCCGGGCTCGGCGTCCGCTTCGAAACAGTAACGGACGGCGGAATTGCTACGCTTGAGGGAGAGAACGGCAGACATCGGACGAATCCTTGGACGAGGGGCAGGCGAACGCGGCAACGCAACGGTTTGCAGAGCAAACCGTGGTGCTAATTCGCCGTGACGTCACGACAAGGAGGAGGTCCGTGCGGGCCATATTGCCAGTGTAGCGCGGCAGCCCGCCGCCGCGCTAGGGTCCCGGCAACGAACCCGCCGGGAAGGAAACAAAGATGCGTTCGACGCCGATCTACGAGGTGCATGCGGTCAAGTATGCCCACCTGCCGCGCAAGGCATGGGAAGTGCAGATCAACCCCGACCCGCACGACGCCGATTTCCCGATGGACTATTTCGTCTGGGTCGCCATCCCGCTCGACGAGAACGGCCACCGCGCGATCGGCGGCAAGCCGATCGTGATCGACACCGGTTTCAATGCGACCGTGGGCAAGCAACGCGGCCGCGAGGTGAAGAAGAACCCGGCCGATCTTCTCGGCGACATCGGCATCGATGCGAAGGAGGTCGAGGACGTCATCGTCACCCACCTCCACTACGACCATATCGGCAACTGGGACCGCTTCCCCAAGGCGCGCTTCCATCTCCAGGACAAGGAGATGAACTTCGCGACCGGCCGGCACATGTGCAAGGGACCGTTCCGCCACGCCTACGAATGCGAGGACATCGTCGGCATGGTGCGCGCGCTGTACGGCGGCCGCCTGGTGTTCCACGACGGCGACGAGGAGCTGCAGCCCGGCATCTCGCTGCACCTGATCGGCGGCCATACCGCCGGCATCCAGTCGGTGCGCATCAACACGCGCAACGGCTGGCTCGTGCTGGCCTCCGACGCCAGTCACTATTTCTGGGGCGTCAACAACGACAAGCTGTTCTCGATCGTCTACTCGGTCGCCGACATGCTGGCGGGCTACGACAAGCTGAAGAAACTCGCCGACGGCCGTGTCGAGATGGTGATCCCCGGCCACGACGCCGAGGTCACCAAGCGCTATCCGGCCTCGCGGCCCGGCCTCGAAGGCATCAGCGTCCGCCTCGACTGATCCACCAAGAAGGAAAACCGCGGTGGCCAGGCTCGTCTTCGGCATGAACCAGTCGCTGGACGGCTATGTCGACCATATGTCGTTCGGTCCGAGCCCCGCGCTGTTCCGCCACTTCATCGCAGAGGCGCAGGCGCAGGCCGGCAGCGTCTACGGCCGCCACGTGTACGAGCTGATGCGCTACTGGGACGACGATCAGCCCGACTGGGACGCAGACCGCCACGCCTTCGCGGCGGCGTGGCGGCGGCAGCCGAAATGGGTGGTCTCGCGCTCGCTGGAAACGGTCGGACCCAACGCCACGCTCGTCCGGGGCGACCTGGAGCGCACGATCCGCGCGCTGAAGGCCGGGCGCGACGGCGAGATCGAAGTCGCCGGCCCGACCCTGGCCAAGAGCCTCACCGAGCTCGGCCTGATCGACGAATACCGGATCTACCTGCACCCGGTCGTGCTGGGGCACGGCACGCCCTACTTCGCCGGCCCGCGCCCGCCGCTGCGTCTCCTGAGCCACGACCGGATCGGCGAGGACGTGGTCCGATTGAGCTACGTCCCGGCCTGACCTCCCCGGTCGCCGCCTACGCCGCGAGGGCGGCGCGCGACTTGCCGATCATCAACGCCGCACGCGCGGCCTCGCGGCCCTTCTCGACGAAGTGCGCGCGGAAGATCCCGTTGTGGTGCTCGGTCTCCTGATAGTGATGCGGCGTCAGCGACACCGACAGGACGGGCACGCCGGTGTCCATCCCGGCGCGCATCAGCCCGTCGACGACGGCTTGGGCGACAAAGTCGTGGCGGTAGATGCCGCCATCGACCACGAAGGCGGCGGCGGCGACCGCGGCATACCTCCCGGTTGCCGCCAGGTCGCGCGAGAACAGCGGCAGCTCGAAGGCCCCCGGAACGTCGAACACGTCGACCTGTGTCGAGGGAATCAGTTCGAGGAAGCCGTCGAGCGCACGGTCGACGATGTCGGCGTGCCACCTGGCTTTGACGAAGGCGTAGCGGGCTTGCGTGTGGTGGGCTTGTGTCACGGCAATCTCCTTTGGCGAACAGACACGTCACCCAAGGCGATCACGCGCGGACCCGCCGCTCTGCGAAAGCAGCGGGACACACGTTCTCTTTCATCCGGACTATGACCGTCGGCTCAGGCCTCGCACCTGATCTGCTGACCCTTCCTCGCGGAAGGCGCTCGCGGGCTCGCGGCTCGCGCCGCATACCGCCGGTAGGGAGTTTCACCCTGCCCTGAGAACACGAAAACCATAAGGGCAGGGTCGAGATCTGGCAAACTATCCTAACGGGTCGCGCTATTTCTTCTCCAGGCCCCACAGGGCCAGAGTCGGGGCATAGACCATGCCGCTCAGGTTCGAGCGCACGGCGGTCGGCGAGGTGAACTGGCCGAGCGGCGCATGTGTGGGGTACTCGAGCACGCGCAGCTGGACCTTCTCGGCGATCTCCTTCTGCTTCGCCGGATCGGATTCGGCGGCATAGGCATCGCGCAGCTTCTCGAGTTCGGCATCGCACGGCCAGCCGAAGGTCGCCTTCTCGCAGGAGGCGTTGAGGAAGGCGGCGGCGGCCGGGTTGATGACGTCGACTGCGCCCCACGAGGTGAAGAAGACGTTCCAGCCGCCGGCGCTGGGCGCGTCCTTCTTGGCGCGGCGCGCGACCAGCGTCTGCCAGTCCATCGGCTGCAGGTCGACCTTGAAGCCCGCCCTCTCGAGCTGCGGCTTGCCCACGGTCGCGAGGTTGTTGTGGCCGGCCACGTCGGTCTGGTGGAGCATCACCACCGGCGTGCCGTCATAGCCCGCCTCCTGCAGGAGCTGCTTGGCCTTGGCGGCATTGCCGGAGAGCTTGTCCTCCCAGCCCTTGGTCGATTCGAGCGGCGAGCCGCAGGGGAACAGCGAATTGCAGACCTTGTAGAATTCGGGATTGCCGACGTTGGCGTCGAGGAATTCCTTCTGGTCGAGCGCATAGAGCGCGGCGAGGCGGATCTTGGGATTGTCGAACGGCTTGTGCAGCACATTGAAGCGCATCGTGTACTGGCGGCCGGCCTTGTTGCCGACATAGACGACGACGTTCTTGTCGGCCTTGAGCAGCGGCAGCAGGTCGGCCGGCACGATCTCCACCAGGTCGATCTCGCCGCCCAGCAGCGCGTTGACCTGGGTCTGCGTGTCGGGGATCCACAGCCACTCGACGCGATCGACCTTCGGCACCTTGCCCCCGGCGAAGCCCGACGCCGGCTCAGGTCGCGGCTTGTACTTCGGATTCTTGACGTAGACCGCCTTCTCGCCGGGCTTCCATTCGTCCTTCTTGAAGATGAACGGGCCAGAACCGGTGGCGTCGGTGATCTGGCTGTTGGGATCGGTCGAGGCGACCGACTTCGGCATCATGAACGGCACGTTGGAGCCCGGCTTGCCCAGCGAATAGAGGAGCAGGCCGTAGGGCTGCTTCAGCACGAACTTGATGGTCTTGGCGTCCGGCGCCGAAAGATCCGCCGTCACCGCCATCAGCTTCTGGCCCATCGCGTCGCGCGCACCCCAGCGCTTGATCGAGGCCACGCAATCCTCCGCCGTGACCGGCTTTCCGTCGTGCCATTCCAGCCCGTCGCGCAGAGTCAGCGTGTAGGTCAGCTTGTCGGGCGAGACCTCCCACTTGTCGACCATCTGCGGCTTGACCTCGAGCTTGTCGTCGACCGCGAACAGCGTGTCGTAGACCATGTAGCCGTGGTTGGTGGTGATCAGCGCCGAGGTCCACACCGGATCGATGATCTTGAGGTCCGAATGCAGTGCCGCCTTGAGCGTGGTTTGCGCGGAGGCGCTGACGGGCGCGACCAGCGGCACCACCGCGGCAGCCGCGACGAGCGCGCCCATGAAACGACGACCGAACTTCATCATGGAAACTCCTTGTACTCTTGACCTTCCCCGTAGGAGGCAAGGTATAGGGCCGCCGGCGTTGGAGGGCGACAGGCGAAATGCCCGCGCCCCGCGGCGAACGCTCAGTCGCCCTGCGCGATGTCGAGCAGCGCCTGCCAGTCGACGAGCTTCACCCGCGGCCGGCCCTGCGCGGCACCGGCGGCGATCTCGGCCTTGTCGATGCGGCGCCAGCCCTCGGCATCGACGCAGAGCGGCAGGATGTCGGGACCGCTCTTGAGGTCGCGATCCTCGAGAAAGTCGATCACTTCCTTCGCGACGGCGTGACTATCGGCGCGATTGGTCGGGATGGTGCCGCTGGGCCCGCGGCGCGCCCAGCCGACCGGGAACACGTTCTCGGCTTGCGGGAAGGGCTCGCCGGTATAGCCGATGCAGGTCACGACAAGGTCGGCGGAAAGGGTGCCCGTCGACAGCTGGATCGTGCCGGGGCCGATCGCCCGGGGCGTCTCGTGGAAGCGGAAATGCACCGTGACCGGCTTCTCGCCCGGCTTCTGCACGGCGTAGCGCTTCAAGGTCTCGATGTTCTTGGCCTTGCGCAACCGCTCCGGCGTCTGGTCCGAGGCCGGCGCCTCGGCCGTCAGCACGCTCGCATCGGCGACCGCGACGGCGCGCGCCAGGCGGCCCATCTCGGCCAGCTCGTTGGTGGTGAAGGAGGCCTGTTCGGCGCCGCGCCGGCCGATCACATGGATATCGGCGATCGGTGCCGCCGCGATCGCCGCCCCCGCCTCCGGCACGATGTCGGACTTGGTCATCTCGTCCGGGCTCTTGGCCAGCAGGCGTGCGACGTCGAGCGCCACGTTGCCGTTGCCGATCACCGCCACGGACTTCACACCCGCGAGATCGGGGCCGGTGCGGAAATCGGGATGGCCGTTCAGCCAGGCGACGAAGCGCCACGAGCCCCAGACATGCGGCAGATCCTCGCCGGGAATGCCGAGCCTGCGATCGACAACCATGCCGGTGGCGACGATCACCGCGTCGTAGGACTGGATGACCTCGTCCCAGGTCAGGTCGCGGCCGATCTCGATGTTGCCGGCGAAGCGCAGGTCGGGCTGGGCGAGCAGCCGGTCGAACTGGCGGACCACGGCCTTGGTGCCCTGGTGATCGGGGGCGACGCCCGCCCGCACCAGGCCGAACGGCGTCGGCAGGCGGTCGATGACGTCGATGCGGAGGTCGGGACGGCCGCGCAGCAGCCCGTCTGCGGCGTAGAAGCCGGACGGGCCGGCGCCGACGATGGCAACCCTGTGAGTCATGACGGCCCGCTTAGCATATGATGGGCGCATGGCTAAATACGCAAAACTCAAACAGCTCGGGCATGAGACGCCCCTCCCCGCCTCGCCCGCCGAGGCCGTCCTCGAGACGGTGCCCAATCCGCACCCGGGCACGCTTTATCTCGCACGCTTCACGCAACCCGAGTTCACCTCGCTCTGTCCGGTGACCGGCCAGCCCGATTTCGCACATCTCGTGATCGACTACGTGCCGCGGACAAAGCTGGTCGAAAGCAAGTCCCTGAAGCTCTATCTCAACAGCTTCCGCAACGAGGCTGCCTTCCACGAGGACTGCACCGTGGGCATCGGCAAGCGACTGGTGAAGACGCTGGCGCCGCGGTGGCTCCGGATCGCGGGCTACTGGTATCCGCGCGGCGGCATGCCGATCGACGTCTTCTGGCAGACCGCCGCGCCGCCCAAGGGCCTGTGGCTTCCCGAGACCGGCGTGGCGCCCTATCGCGGCCGGGGTTGATGGCGAAGCTGCCGCCCCGTCCGAAGCGGCCCCCGAAACAGGCGACGCCGCGCGAGCTGCGCGACGCGATTACCGCCAAGGCGCTGGAGCTCGGCTTCGACGCCGTGGCCTTCGCGCCCGCTCAGCTTTCGCCCGAGGCCCGCACGCTGCGGCGGGAGCGGATGGAAGCGTTCCTGGCGCGCGGTTTCCAGGGCGACATGGGGTGGCTGGTCGACCGCGCCGAGCAACGCATCGACCCGGCCGGCCTGTGGCCCGAGGCGCGCACCGTCGTGTCGGTCGCGCTCAACTACGGACCGGTCGGTGACCCGCGCTTCGTGCAGGAGGAACGCGCGCGCGGCGCGGTCTCGGTCTATGCGCAAGGCCGCGACTATCATGACGTGATGAAGAGCCGGCTGAAGCAGCTCGGCCGCTTCATCTGGGACACCTACCACGAAAGTCTGAAGGTCTTCGTCGACACCGCGCCGCTGATGGAGAAGCTCGCCGCGCAGCAGGCGGGTCACGGCTGGCAGGGCAAGCACACCAACCTAGTGTCGCGCCGCTTCGGCTCCTGGCTGTTCCTCGGCGAGCTGCTGCTATCGATCGAACTGCCGCCGGACGAGCCCGAGACCGACCATTGCGGCCAATGCCGCGCCTGTCTCGATTCCTGCCCGACCAACGCCTTTCCCGCGCCCTATCAGCTCGATGCAAGGCGCTGCATCTCCTATCTCACCATCGAGCATGCCGGCCCCGTCGATCGCGAATTCCGGACGGCGCTCGGCAACCGCATCTATGGCTGCGACGACTGCCTCGCCGCCTGCCCGTGGAACAAGTTCGCGCGGCGATCGCGGGAAGCGGCCTTCGCGCCGCGCGCCGAGCTGCAGGCGCCTCTTCTGTCGGAACTGGCGACTCTCGACGACGCGACTTTCCGCACGCGCTTCTCCGGCACGGCGGTGAAGCGCATCGGCCGCGATCGCTTCCTGCGCAACGTCGCCTATGCGCTGGGCAACAGCGCCACGCCCGCCACCGCCCTGCCCGCCATCGAGCGCCTGCTGACCGACGCCTCGCCCCTGGTGCGCGGCGCTGCCGTCTGGGCCCTGTCGCAACTCGCGCCCGAAGAGGCGGCGCGTCGGGGCCGGAGCGTCGCCGAGCCCGACGCGCAGGTCCGCAGCGAATGGACAGCAGCGTTTCAGACTCCTCTCCCCCGATCGGGGGAGAGGAACATGAGAGCTAGCGCCGATCCCTGAAGAAGGCCCGCAGCAGCTCGCCCGCCTCGCGTTCACCGACGCCGGGATAGAGCTCCGGCCGGTGGTGGCAGGTCGGCTGGTCGAAGATGCGCGGGCCCTGCTCGATGCCGCCGCCCTTGGGATCGGCGGCGCCCCAGTAGACCCGCCGCAATCGCGCGAAGGAGATCGCCTGGGCGCACATGGGGCACGGCTCCAGGGTGACGTAGAGGTCGCAGCCGACGAGGCGCGGCGAGCCGAGCGCGGCCGCGGCGGCGCGGATCGCCAGCAGCTCGGCGTGGGCGGTCGGGTCCTTCAGCTCCTCGGTGCGGTTGCCGGCCTCCGCCAGCACCGCGCCGTCGGGCCCGACGATCACGCAGCCAATCGGCACCTCGCCGCGTGCGCCGGCGGCGCGGGCGGCGGCGAGGGCCCTGTCCATGGGGGTGAGCTTCGAGGCGTCCGGCATAGCGCGCGCACTGTAGCGCACGGCGGCGCGCGGGCGTATCTTGGCCCGCATGCCCCGTCCCCTGATCGGAGTCACCCTGGATGCTGAAAAGCCAGGCGGATACTCCAAGTTTCCCTGGTATGCGCTGCGCCAGAACTACCTCGACGCGATCGACGCGGCGGGTGGCCTGGCGGTGGCGCTACCGCACGAGCCCGACCGGGTCGCCGACTACCTGGAGCGCATCGACGCGCTGGTGGTGACCGGCGGCGCCTTCGACGTCGACCCCTCCTACTACGGCGGTGGCGCGAAGCATTCGACGGTCGTCACCAAGGACCGCCGCACCGCCTTCGAGTTCGGCGTGACCAAGGGCGCGCTGGCGCAGAACAAGCCGGTGCTGGGCATCTGCGGCGGCCAGCAGCTGCTGCACGTCGTGCTGGGCGGCAAGCTGATCCAGCACATTCCCGACGCCATCGCCGATGCGCTGGCGCACGAGCAGCCCAACCCGCGCGACGAGCCCGGCCATGTCGTGAAGGTCGCCAAGGGCACCCAGCTGCACGGCATCGTCGGCGCCGACGAGCTGCAGGTGAACAGCGCGCATCATCAGGCCGCGGCCGACCAGCCGGACGGGATCATCGTCAACGCCACCGCCCCAGACGGCGTGATCGAGGGCATCGAGGCACCGGCCTACCGCTTCTGCATCGGCGTGCAGTGGCATCCCGAATTCCATATCTCCGAAGGCGACGCGAAACTGTTCCGCGCCTTCCTGGGAGCGGCGGCCGCAAAGTGAGCGAACAACCCGTCAAGGAAGGCGAGCGCATCGCCAAGCGCCTGGCGCGCGCGGGCCTGTGCTCGCGCCGCGATGCCGAACGCTGGATCGCGGAAGGCCGCGTGAAGGTCGATGGCAAGGTGCTGGAGACACCAGCCTGCGTCGTCACCGACAGGAGCGTCATCGAGGTCGACGGCAAGCCCCTGCCCACCGCCGACCGCGCGCGCATGTGGCGCTACCACAAGCCGCCGAGCGAGATGGTAACGGCGCGCGATCCCGAGGGACGCCGCACCATCTTCGAGTCGCTGCCCAAGGGCATGCCGAGGGTCGTGACCGTGGGCCGCCTCGACTATTTCTCGGAAGGTCTGCTGCTGCTGACCAACGATGGCGGCCTCGCCCGAAAGCTCGAACTGCCGGCCAACGGCTGGACGCGCCGCTACCGCGCCCGCGTGCACGGCGCCGTCGACGAGGCGAAGCTGGCCGAGCTCGCCAACGGCATCACCATCGAGGGCGTGCGCTACGGTTCGATCCAGGCCAGCCTCGACCGCCAGCAGCGCTCTAACGCCTGGATCGACATCGCGCTGACCGAGGGCAAGAACCGCGAAGTGCGCCGCGTGCTGGCCCATCTCGACCTGCCGGTGGTGCGCCTGATCCGCGTCGCCTTCGGGCCGTTCCACCTCGGCGAACTGGAGCGCGGCCATGTCGACGAGATCCCCCCGCAGGCGCTCGAGAACCTGCTGGGCGTAAAGCGTCCGCCGCGCAAGGAAGGCTGGGCCAAACCCAAGCCGAAACCCGCGCCACCCCACGCCAAACGTCGGCGGGCCTGATGATCCGTATCATCGGCGGCAAGCATCGCGGCCGCATGCTCGAAACGCCGGAGGGCGATGCGACGCGGCCCACCGCCAACCGCGCTCGCGAGTCCTTGTTCAACATCCTGGTCCATGCACGCTGGCGTGACGACGGGGACGGCGGCACCTCGCCGCTGATCGAGGCGCGCGTGCTCGACGCCTATGCCGGTTCCGGCGCGCTGGGTCTCGAGGCGCTGTCGCGCGGGGCGGCCCACGTCACCTTCCTCGACAGCGACGCCGCCGCGGTCAAGGCGATCGGCGAGAACCTGCGCAAGCTCGGCGAGACCGGCGCGGCCAAGGTCGTGCGCGCCGATGCGACGCGGCCGCCGCCGTCGCGCGAGGCCTGCGAGCTGGTTTTCCTCGACCCGCCCTATCGTTCGGGGCAGGCGCCCGCGGCGATAACCGCCCTCGCCGCGGCCGGCTGGATGACGCCGGGCTGCATCGTCACGGTCGAACTCGCACACAACGAAGACCTGGTACCGCCGGATGGCTTCGAGGCGATCGACGAGCGCCGCTACGGCGCCGCCAAGATCGCAATCCTCAAGCGGACGGCATGAAACTCGGCGCGCCGCTCTACATGCTGCGCCATGGCGAGACCGCCTGGAACACCGAGCGCCGCATGCAGGGCAGCAAGAACTCCGACCTCACCGCGCGCGGGCGTGTCCAGGCGCTGGCGATGGGCCGCACGCTAAGGCGCGAACTGGAGCGCGAGCCCGGACCGACGATCTTCCTGCGCAGCCCGCTGGGGCGCACGCGCGAAACCTCCGACATCATCGGCCAGGAGCTGGGCATCGCCTCCAGCGAATGGCGGGAAGACATGCGGCTGGCCGAACTCTCCTACGGCAGCTGGGAAGGCTTCTCGTGGACCGAAATCGAGATCGATCATCCGACGGCGCTGGCCGACTGGCGCGCCGATCCGCACGGCTACTGCCCGCCGGGCGGCGAGACGCATGCCGATCTCCGCCTGCGCTGCGAGACCATGCTGGCGGAGATCGCCGCCGCCAACACGCGCACCGTGGTGGTGAGTCATGGCGTCAGCGGCGCCGTCATGCGCGGCCTCCATCTCGGTCTCGATGCACGCGCCATGTTCGTTCTGGAAAAGCCGCAGGACGCCTTCTTCCGCCTGCACGACGGACGCGAACAGCGGATCGCCTGCGACCTGTGATCGTAACGGGGTGCCGGCTATAAGCGCCGGCATGGACGAGGAAGCTCCGACCAAGACGACGAACTGGAGGACGTGGGCCGGGGAAGCCCGCGCCACGCTCGTGCTCGCCTGGCCGCTCATCCTCACCAATCTCGCGCAGACGCTGATGACCGCGACCGACGTGGTGATGATGGGCTGGCTCGGTCCCGATGCGCTGGCCGCCGGCGCGCTGGGCTCCAACCTCTACTTCGCGACCATGATCTTCGGCCTCGGCCTCACCACGGCGACCGCGCCGATGATCGCGCGCGAACTCGGCCGCAAGGGCCATTCGGTGCGCGACGTGCGCCGCACCGTACGCCAGGGCATGTGGATGGCGGCCGGCGTCAGCATGCCGATCTGGATCGTGCTGTGGCAGAGCGAGGCGGTCCTGCTGGCGATGGGCCAGGAACCGGCACTCGCAAAGTCCGCCGCGGAATATGTTCGCGCGCTGCAATGGTCGCTGCTGCCCTTCTTCTTCTTCCTCGTGCTGCGGTCGTTCGTGTCGGCGCTGGAGCGGCCGCTCTGGGCACTCGCCGCCGGCGTGGCGGGTGTCGTCGCCAACGCGGCGATGACCTGGTGCCTGATCTTCGGCAACCTCGGCTTTCCGCGTCTCGGGCTGGTCGGCGCCGGCATTGCCACAACGCTCGCCGACACGCTGATGTTCGTGCTCCTCGCGGCCGTCATCCTCACCGACCGCAAGTTCCGCCGCTACCACCTGTTCGGCCGCTTCTGGCGCGCCGACTGGCCGCGCTTTCGAGAACTGTGGCATCTCGGCCTGCCGATTGGCGCGACCCTGGTCTTCGAGGTCGCGGTGTTCAACGGCGCCACGTTCCTGATGGGGCTGATCGGCGCTGCGGCGCTGGCGGCGCACTCGGTCTCCATGCAGCTCGCCTCGCTCTCCTTCATGGTTCCGCTGGGCCTCGCCCAGGCCGCGACCGTGCGCGTCGGCCGCGCCTTCGGCGCGCGCGACAGGGAAGGAATCGGTCGCGCCGGCTGGACAGCCTACGTCATGGGCGTCGGTTTCATGGCGCTGACCGGGTTGGCGATGGTCCTCATGCCCCGCACGCTGGTCGGTCTGTTCCTCGACCTCGACATGCCGGCCAATGCCCCGGTCATCGAACTGGCGGTGAGCTTCCTGATGGTCGCGGCGCTGTTCCAGGTGGCGGATGGCGGCCAGGCGGTGGCGGCCGGCATGCTGCGCGGCCTGCACGATACGCGCGTGCCCATGGTCTATGCCGGCATCGGCTACTGGGGCATCGGCCTTCTGCTGGGCGTCGGGCTCGCCTTCCAGGGCGGGCTGAAGGGCTTCGGCCTGTGGATCGGCCTGGCCACGGGACTCACCGTCGTGGCGCTGCTGCTGCTCGTCCGCTGGCTGCGGCGGGAGCGGCTGGGCCTCGTCAGCTTCGGCTGAGCCGCGCGGTGCGGCGGCAGCCGCTGGTCTCACTGACGACCAGGCTCTGGCCGTCGCCCCGCGCGGAAAGCTGCATGCGCTGGTGCGTAGGGCCCTTCACCGAGGCGAGGCTCAGGAGATTGAACGGCGCGCCCACCTTGGCGACGCCGTGGATCTGCCACAGGCCGGGGCCCGGCGGCGGCGGTGCCGACTTGTTGGGATTCGGCACCGGGCCGCGCGCGGTTGTGTCGTAGGCCGAGCCGTCGACGAAGCCCGATTCGATGGTGAGCAGGTAGTCGAGCGGCGCGTTGCACGAGCCGCCATCGCTGGTGCCGCGCCACGTGCCGTCGAGCGGCGAGGCCGGCGCGGGCGTCGGCGTTCCGGAGGGTGGCGTGGCGGAGGGCGGCGCCGGCGCGCGGGTCTGTGCCGCGGCCCCGGTTGCAGCCACGCCGGCGATTAGGAGCAGCGCGAGATACTTCTTCATCGTCTTCCGAACAGCCGCTCGATGTCGGCCAGTTTGAGTTCGACGTAGGTCGGGCGGCCATGATTGCACTGGCCGGAATGCGGTGTCGCCTCCATCTGGCGCAGCAGCGCGTTCATTTCCTCGACGGTCAGCCGCCGGCCGGCCCGCACCGAGGTATGACAGGCGAGCGTGCCGCAGACTTCCTCGACCTTTTCCTTGAGCGACAGATGATCGCCCATCTCGGAAAGCTCGTCGGCCAGGTCGCGCACGAGGCCCTGGATGTCGACCTCGCCCAGAACGGCGGGCGTCTCGCGTACCACCACGGCGCCCAGTCCGAACGGCTCCAGCACCAGACCCATGTCGGCGAGCTCGGCGGCGCGCTGCGTGAGCCGCCGCGCGCCGTCCTCGCCGATCTCGACGACTTCCGGCAGCAGCAGCGCCTGCCGCTTCACACCCTCGGCCTCGAGCTGGGTCTTCAGCCGCTCATGGACCAGACGCTCATGCGCGGCATGCTGGTCGACGATCACGACGCCCTGATCCGTCTGGGCGACGATGTAGGTCTCGTGGAGCTGCGCGCGCGCCACGCCCAGCGGATAGTTGCCGGGCGCGATGTTGGCGGGCTGCTCCTCGACCCGCGCCGACAGGCCGTCGAGCGGTGCCATGAACTGCATCGCCGCCTCGGCAAGGCCGCGCGGCACCGCCGAATAGCCGCCGCCATTTCTGTATCCACCGCCCATCGGTAGCGGCGTTGCGAAACCCGTGTGGGGACGCAATGCACCCAGCGCGGCATCGGACACGGTCGTGCTGGCGCGATGACCGGCCGCCGACAGCGCCGTGCGCAGGGCGCCCACGATCATGCCGCGCACGATGCCGGCGTCGCGGAAGCGGACCTCGGTCTTGGCCGGGTGGACGTTGACGTCGACCATCTCGGTCGGCGCTTCGAGGAACAGCGCCACCATCGGATGACGGTCGCGCGCCAGGAAATCCTGGTAGGCGCCGCGCACCGCGCCGGCCAGCAGCTTGTCGCGTACCGGACGGCCGTTGACGAAGAGATACTGGTGCTGACCCGTCGGACGGTTGAGGGTCGGCAGGCCCGCGAAACCGGTGAGACGAAAGCCCTCGCGGTTGGCGTCGATCGCCACGGCGTTGTCGGCGAACTCCCGTCCCATGATCGCGGCCAGCCGCTCCAGCCGCGCCGCGTCAGCCGACAGGAGCGAGCCCTTGGCGGCGGCAAGGTCGATCAGCGCCCGCTCCTCGCTCTCCAGCCGGAAGGCGACCTCGGGATGCGCCATCGCCAGCCGGCGCATCGCGTCGGCGACATGGCCCGACTCGGTGCGAGGCTCCTTCAGGAACTTGAGCCGCGCCGGCGTCGCGAAGAACAGCTCGCGCACTTCCACGCGTGTGCCCTGCGGGTGCGCAGCGGGCCGCGGCTCGCCCTTGGTGCCGCCATCGATCTCGAGGCTCCAGGCGGTATCAGCACCGGCCGGGCGCGAGGTTATGGTGAAGCGGCTGACCGAGGCGATCGACGGCAGCGCCTCGCCGCGAAACCCCAAAGTGCGGATGTCGGTCAGGTCGTCGTCGGGCAGCTTGGAGGTGCAGTGGCGCTCGACCGCGAGACGCAGCTCGTCGGGCGACATGCCGATCCCGTCATCGACCACCGAGATGAAGGTGCGGCCACCCTCCTTCAGGGTGACCGCGATCCGCCGCGCGCCGGCGTCGAGCGCGTTCTCGACCAGCTCCTTCACGGCACTCGCCGGACGTTCGACCACTTCGCCTGCGGCGATGCGATTGACGAGCGTCGAGGGCAGGCGACGCAGGGTGCGGAGGGCGCTCATGGCGCCGTCATTTTAGGACCGATGGCCTGTGGAAGATACGCGCGCGGCGAGATACTGACGGGTGAGGATCTTGCCCTCCTCCACCGCCGGCTGGTCGAAGGCGTCGACACCCAGAAGCTGGGCGGCGAACATCGTCTCCAGCATGTAGTGCATCATCAGCGCGCCCATCACCCGCTCGTCGAGGGTGGCGATGCGCAGGACGCGCGTCGGCCGGCCGTTGTTGGCCAAGGTGGCGGCGGTGGCTTCGGCCTCGGCCAGGAGCAGGTCGCCCAGAGAATGGTTCTCGAGATAGGCCAGCGACTTGTCGCCGCCCAATGCGGCCGGCGCGATCGGCCGGCCCTTGCCTGCGGTGTCGAGGATCAGCACGGTGAACATCTTGTCGGCCGGGCCGCCGAGATAGAGCTGGAGCTGACTGTGCTGGTCGACCGTGCCCATGGCGCGCACCGGCGTGGTGCCGTTGCCGCCCTTGCCCAGGCTCTCGGCCCAGAGCTGGCGATACCAGAAGCCGAAATAGCCCAGCCGGTCGCAATAGGGCATCAGCACCGTGGTGCCGATGCCGCGCTCCCGCGCGAGCCCGACCGAGAGCGCCGCGCCGACGGCCGGCGGCAGATCGCGGGCATCGCTCGCCTGCAGGACCGGATCGAGCACGCTCGCCGCGCCCTCTCGCACCGCGCCGACATCGAGGCCGGCGATCATGGCGGGCAGCAGGCCGACCAGCGACAGGACGGAGAAGCGGCCGCCGACCCTGGGATCGTGATCGAGGATCGGGCAGCCAATGCGGGCCGCCAGGCGGCTGAGCGCATTGTCGCTCGGCTCGGTGATGGCGATGACATGCTCGGCGAGTTTGTCCTTGCCGACCCTGGCCTCGAACTCCGGCAGCAGCGTCAGGAACTGGGTCAACGTCTCGGCCGTGGTGCCGGACTTGGAGATGACGATCAGGCCGCTGCGCGCCAGCGGCAGGCGCGCCGCCAACTCGGTGAAGGTCGAGGGATCGACATTGTCCATGAACCAGAGTTTGGGCCGCCCATTCTGGGGCCCGAATCCCTGGTCCTTCAGCGCGACGAGGGTCTGTCCGCCCAGGCTCGAGCCCCCGGTGCCCAGCACGATCACATGCTCGAACCTGGTAAAGCGCTCGGCATGCGGCTTCAGTAGCGCAAGGTCGTCGCGCGTGCCCGGCAGGCTGAGTAGCGGCAAGGTGCCGTCGGCCTTCCACTGTCGGAATTTGTCGAGCGCCTTGGTGGCGCTGGCGAGTTCGCGGTCGAGCGCGGCGCGAGGCAGTCCGTGCTTGCCGACCTTGCTATCGAGCGCGTCATCGATCACGTGGCTGTAGAACATGGGGAAGCGGATCTCCTCAGGGTTCCTGTGTGACGCCGACCGGCTTGCCGACCACCACGGTGGTCAGCGCTTCGTCGCGCAGCAGGCGCCGCGCGACCTTGCGAACGTCGTCCAGCGTGACCGCGGCGATCAGCGCCGCGCGCCGCGTCAGGTGATCAGGCGACAGTCCGTCGATCTGCATGGAATGCAGCAGCCCCGCGATCGAGCCGGACGAATCGAGCGAGAGCGCGAGCGCCCCCGTCAGATAGGTCCTGGCGTCCGTCAACTCGGCCTCCGTCACGCCTTCGCTGCGCATCCGGCCCATCTCGGCGCGGATCACCCCGAGCGCCTCGGCGATGCGTTCATTGGCGCTGCCCGTGGACATCACCAGCAGTGCGGCACGCTTGTAGGTCCGCAGGCCGCTCGACACGCTGTAGGCCAGGCCGCGCTTCTCGCGCACCTCGTTGAACAGCCGCGAGTGCTGCCCGCCGCCACCCAGCACATGGTTCATCACCAGCGCCGCGTACCAGTCGGGATCGTCGCGGGCGATGCCGGGAAGCGCCATCAACGCCGAGCTCTGCGGCACCGGCCGTTCGACGACCACGACACGAGGTTTGGTCGGCGGCACCCATTGCGGCGGCAGCGCCGGCGGCGTGCCCGTGGGCAGCATGCCGAACGACCGATCGAGCTGGCGCGCCAGTTCGGCCTCGCCGATATCACCCACCGCGGCGACGATCAGGCCGTTGCGCAGCAGCAGCGCCGCCGCCCGCTCCTTCAGGAGTTCCGGTGTCGCGGCCGCGAGCCCCTCCGGCGTGCCGTCGGGATCAGCGGCATAGGCATGACCGGCGAACAGCGTCTCCATCAGCGTGCGGCCCGCCACCGAACCCGGGCGCTGGGCCGCCTGGTTGATGCTCGCGATGGTCTGCGCGCGGCGCTGGTTCACCATGTCGGGATCGAAGCGCGGTTCGGTGAGGGCCAGCCGCAGCAGCTCGAAGCCCTCGTCGCGATTGGCCGACAGGACGCGCAGCGATCCGCTGAGCCGGTCGAGCGAGGCAGTGAAGCCCAGCGATGCGGCGGCATCTTCCTGGCGCTGGCGGAAGGCCTGCGCATTCATCGAGCCCGCACCATCGGTCAGCAGGCCCGCCATCAGGTCGGTGATGCCGGCCTGCCCGGCCGGATCGGCGGCGGTGCCGCCGGAAAACGAGAAGGAGAGCGCCACCACGGGCGTGCTCTTGTCCTCGACCAGCCAGGCCTTGATGCCGAGCGGCGTCGTGATTTCCCGGATCTCGATCGCGCCCGCCACGGCCGGCAGGAACACGAACAGGCCGGCGAGCGCGGCCACGAGCGCGCGAACCCGCTTCATCCGCCCCTCGCGGCCGGTGTGAGCAGTGCCGTCACGGCGCCGTCGTCGCGCCAGACATGCCGGGCGGCCGCCACTACCTCGTCGCGTGTGACGGCGGAAATGCGCTGCGGCCAGGCGTCGACATCGGCGACGGTGCTGCCGGTGCTGAGCGCGGTGCCGTAGATGCGCGGGCCGCTGGCCAGCGAATCCTGCGAGTAGATCGCGGCGGCCAGCAGCTGGTTCTGCGCACGTTCGACCTCCTCGGCGGTGACGCCGCCGTCGAGCAGCTTCTTCATCTCGGCCGTCACCGCCTCCTCGACATCCTCGATGCTGCGCGCCTTCGCGGGATGCACGCCGATGTCGAACGAGGTGAGGCCGAGACTCGACGGGCCGTAGGATGCCCAGGCCGAGAGGCCGATCTTGCGCTCCTGCACCAGCACGCGCGACAGGCGGCTGGTCTCGCTGCCGCCGAACAGGCGGGCCAGCACCTGCAGCGCATAGGCATACTTCGTCTCGCCGACGCGATAGGACGGCGCCAGCCACAGCCGCGACCAGCGCGGCTCGGCGACGCGCGCATCGGCGCGGACCACCTTCTGCGGCAGGTCGGTGCCGCCCTGCGCGGGACGCAGACGCGGCCCGATTTCACGGCGGGCGATCGGCCCGTAATACCGTTCGGCCAGTTTCTGGACCTGCTCCGCCGTGGTGTCGCCCGCCACGATCAGGATGGCGTTGTTGGGCGCGTAGTGTTGGCGATAGAAGCTCGCCAAATCCTCGACGCCCAGCCTGCTTATGTCGTCGGCATAGCCGATGACCGGCATGGAATAGGGTTTGTGAAGACCGTACAGCCGCTCGCGCACCGCCTCGTCGAGCAGCGACGCCGGCACGTTGTCGGTGCGCATGCGGCGTTCCTCGAGGATCACCTGCCGCTCGGGCACGATCTCGCGCTCGGTAAGCCGTACATTGGTCATGCGGTCGGCTTCCATGCGCATCACCAGCTCGAGTTGCTCGGCCGAGATGGTCTGGTGATAGCCCGTCGAATCGAACGTCGTGTAGGCGTTGTCCCGCCCGCCGTTGCGCGAGACGATGCGCGAGAACTCGCCGGCCGGCACCTGGTCGGTACCCTTGAACATCATGTGTTCGAGAAAATGCGCGGCGCCCGTATGGCCGAACGTCTCATCGGCGCTGCCGACCTTGTAGACCACGACCTGGGTGACGATCGGCGCGCGCCGCGACGGCAGCACGATGGCCTGCAGCCCGTTGGGAAGGGTGAAGGTCTCGGCGTTGCGCTTGCCGACGGCGAAAAGCTTCGCGAGCGCCGGACCGGACGGGGCGAGGGCCGTGCCCGCGAGGAGGCCGCCGAGCAGGGCGCGGCGGCCGGGGAGCGGCAGCGAACTCAGAAGATGCCTTCGAGCAGGCCCCGCTTGCGACGGGTGATGGTGGGCGTCGGGCCGGCGGCCGGCTGGCCGGAAGCCTGGGCGTCACGAATGCGCTGCTGCTCCTTGGCTGGATCGACCAGCACGCCCGGCGGCGGCGAATCCTGCCAGAAGATCAGGCCATCGATGAAGGACTTGTCGCTCTCGGCCAGTGTCTTGGTGTCGGTGTTGACCTGGCCCCTGATGTTGGGATCGATACCTCCCTTGCCGGCGCGGGCAACCAGCGACTGCTCGGCGCTGCTGCCGGATCGCGGCGCATCCGGTCCGGCATTGACGCGGGCCTGGGTGCGGCCGGCCAATGCCGGCGACAGCGCCTCCTTGGCCTGATCGGCGGGTGTGACTTCCTGGGGACGCGGCTCGCCCGGCCGCGGCGGCCGCAGCTCGGCGTTGGGCGGCATGGTCAGCGGCGAATGCGAGACGATCTTGAACTCGTCGGGAGACGACTTCTTGCCGCCACCGATATTGTCGAAGGCGCCGCAGCCGCCGAGCGCGAGCGTGCCGCAGGCCAGGAGAGCCAATGGAAGCGAGGGGAAAGTCGGTTTCATCGTCCGTCCTTGGTCTTGAACTTCTTGTCTGCCGATCATGGCCGCTTCAGGGCGCCGGTTTCTTTTCGCCTTGCAGCGAATCGATCAGCATGAGCCCGACGCCAACGACGATCGCCGCATCGGCAACATTGAAGGCCGGCCAATGCCACCGGCCAACGTGGAAATCGGCGAAATCGAACACCGCTCCCCAACGGGCGCGGTCGATAACATTGCCGATGGCTCCTCCCATGACAAGGCCGATGCCCCATCCGGTCAGGGGGCGGTCGGTTCGCCGCAGCCAAAGGAACAGGCCGATGCAGACGGCGATCGCCACGCCCGACAGGAGCCAGGGCGGCAACGCCTGATCGCCGCCGAACAGGCCGAAGCTGACGCCGCGGTTCCAGACGATGACCAGCCGGAAGAATCCGTCGATCACGGGCACAATGGCACCGGCCTTCAGCAGGAATCCCAGCAGGAGCTGCTTGGAGACCTGGTCCGCCACCAGCGTGACCAGGAGCAGAACCATGGCCTGGCGGTCGATCGGCCTCATGCCGCAACCGCCTCCTCGCAGCGCCGGCAGATCAGCGGATGGGCCGGCGACTTGCCGACCTCCTCGAGAACCTGCCAGCATCGGGCGCACTTCGTGCCCTCGGCGAGCGTCGGGACCACGGCGACACCGGCCACGTCGGGCAGGGTGAAGGCGCCGGCCGGCGCCTCGCCCGCGACGAGCTCGCCGCCCGAGGTGATGCAGATGTCCCGCAGGTCGAGCCCCTCGAACGCCTTCACATAGTCGGGCGTGGCATGGACGACCGGGGCGGCCTGCAGGCTCGATCCGATGCGCTTCTCGGCACGCTCGAGTTCGAGGGCACCGGTGACGACGCGGCGCAGCGCCCGCACGGTCTTCCACTTCTCGCCCAGCGCGGCATCGAGCCAGCTCGCCGGGATGGTGGGGTAGAGGCGCAGGTGGACGCTCTCGGCCTTGCCGTCCGGCACGTCGCCGGGGCGCGCCAGCCACGCTTCCTCGGCCGTGAAGCAGGTGATCGGCGCCAGCCAGGCCGTCAGGAACGAGAAGACCTCGGCCATGACAGTGCGCGCGGCGCGGCGGCGCAGCGTGCCGGCCGCGTCGCAGTAGATCGAGTCCTTGCGGATGTCGAAGTAGAAGGCCGAGAGGTCGACGGCGCAGAAATTATGCAGCTCCGTCGCGATCGTATGGAAGTCGTAGTCGTCGACCGCGCGGCGCAGCACCGCGTCCAGCTCGGCGAGGCGATGCAGCACCCAGCGATCGAGTTCGGGCATGTCGGCATGGGCCACCGCCTCGTCCGACGAATAGCCGTCGAGGCTGCCCAGCAGGTAGCGCAGCGTGTTGCGCAGGCGGCGATAGGCTTCGGCCTGGTGCTTCAGGATCTCCGGACCGATGCGCTGGTCCTCGGTGTAGTCGGTGCCGACCACCCAGAGGCGCAGAATGTCGGCGCCATACTGGTCGCAGACCGTCTGGGGCGCCGTGATGTTGCCCAGCGACTTCGACATCTTGCGGCCCTGCTCGTCGAGCGTGAAGCCGTGCGTCAGCACGCCGTCATAGGGCGCGCGGCCGCGCGTGCCGCAGCTCTCGAGCAGCGAGGAATGGAACCAGCCGCGATGCTGGTCGGAGCCTTCGAGGTAGAGGTCGGCCGGCCACTTCAGCTGGTCGTTGCCCTCGAGCGTGAAGGCGTGCGTGCAGCCCGAATCGAACCAGACGTCGAGGATGTCCGTCACCTGCTCGAAGTCGGCGGTATCGTACTTGTTGCCGAGGAAGCGCTCGGGCGGGCTCTCGAACCAGGCGTCGGCGCCCTCGGCGCGGAACGCCTCGACGACGCGGCCCATCACCTCGGCGTCGCGCAACGGCTCGCCGGTCTTCTTGTCGACGAACACCGCGATCGGCACGCCCCAGGCGCGCTGGCGCGAGACGTTCCAGTCCGGCCGCGTCTCGATCATCGAGCGCAGGCGGTTGTAGCCGGCGCGCGGCACGAAGCGCGTCACGTCGATCGCCGCCAGCGCCTTCTCACGCAGGGTGCCGCCGATCTCGGGGATCGGCTTGTCCATGGCGATGAACCATTGCGGCGCGTTGCGGAAGATGACCGGCGCCTTGGAGCGCCAGGAATGCGGATAGGAGTGGGTGATGCGGCCCGAGGCCAGCAGCTTGCCCGCCTCGTCGAGCAGCGCGATGGCGGTGCGGTTGGCGTCGCCCTTCTTGCCGTCCGGCGTATAGACGCGCTTGCCGGCGAACAGCGGCACGTGCGGGTAATAAGTACCGTCCTCGGCCACCGTGTCCGGCACCTCGACACCGTTGGCGACGCCCAGCTCATAGTCGTCGGCGCCATGGCCCGGCGCGATGTGCACGAAGCCCGTGCCGGCATCGGCGGTCACGAAGTCGCCCGGCAGCAGGCGCACGTCGAACTCGAAGCCCTGTCCGCGGAACGGATGGGCGGCGATCAGCCCTTCGAGGTCGTCGGCCGAAACCTCGGCGACGATCCTGGGCGTGAACTTCGTCTCCTCGGCAATCGCATCGACCAGGTCGCGCGCCAGCACCAGTCTCTCGCCGACGCGCGCCTTGCTGCCCTCGGCGACGGCGGCGACTTCGACCAGCGCGTAGGCGATGTCGCGGCCGTAGGCCAGCGCCCGGTTGCCCGGCATGGTCCAGGGCGTGGTCGTCCAGATCACGATGGCGGCGCCGTCGAGCTTGCCGCCCTTCGACGTCACGACCGGGAAGCGCACGTGGATCGTGTCCGACGTGTGGTCGTGATACTCGATCTCGGCCTCGGCCAGCGCGGTCTTCTCGACCACCGACCAGAGCACTGCCTTCGAGCCCTTGTAGAGGCCACCGTTGAGCAGGAACTTGCCCAGCTCCTTCACGATGACGGCCTCGGACTCGTACTTCATCGTCGAGTAGTAGTTGTCCCAGTCGCCGTCGACGCCGAGGCGCTTGAACTCCTCGCGCTGGACCGTGATCCAGTGATCGGCGAAGGCACGGCACTCGCGCCGGAACTCGACGATCGGGATCTGGTCCTTGTCCTGCTTCTTGGCGCGATACTGCTCCTCGATCTTCCACTCGATCGGCAGGCCGTGGCAGTCCCAGCCCGGAACATAGTGGCTGTCCTTGCCCAGCATCTGCTGGGTACGGCTGACGAGGTCCTTCAGGATCTTGTTGAGCGCGTGGCCGATATGCAGGTGGCCGTTGGCGTAGGGAGGGCCGTCGTGCAGCACGAATTTCGGGCGGCCCCTGCTCTCCTCGCGAATCCGGTCCCACAGTTTCATGTCGGCCCAGCGCTTCAGGAGCTCGGGCTCCTTCTTGGGCAGGCCCGCGCGCATGGGAAAATCGGTCTTCGGCAGGAAAACGCTGGTTTTATAATCAGTTGTCACAGGAAACTCGGCGCAGGAGGGAGCAAATTCCAGCCACCCGCCGGGTGGCCGTGGCAGGCATGACGACCCGGCCGCGGTCAGCGGACCGGGCGGGTAATTCGCTCCTGGAAAGCCCTGGTGAACATAGGGCGCGCAATCTAGGGATGGGGGTCGGGGGGGTCAAGCTTGCCTCCCCTCCGGCATTTCGACGCCACTAGCAGCGAAACATCGGCTCCCCGGCCGGTACAAACTCATGCCTGACCGCAAAATCCTGCCCCGGCGCTGGGACCAACGTGAATTCGACAAATGTACAGAACTTAGAGGTCGCAGGACGATCCGTGCTTAGTGTTACCAGCACTCGATACCGGCAACCGACAGCAGGCAGCGCATTGCAATCGGCGGTCCAATTCATTGCGTCGTATCGTGCTTTTCGCAGCGCCTTCTCGACGGCCGGCGCAAGATCTTCCAGCGTTGTCGGTCTCGCCAATGCCGCGGCTGCCGGGTTCTCGCGTGGAGGGACGCTCACGTAATGCTGCGTGAGGGACCAGATCATGCACCCGCCGAGGATAACGCCGAGCCCGAGCAGAACTGTCGCCAGTCTCACCAAGGCAGACACTCAGGCGAGCAGCGTCCGCGCCGCCTGCCCGTCGGCCGCGATCTGGGTCTTGAGCTGGTCGAGGCCGGAGAACTTCATTTCGGCACGGATGAAATCGACCAGCGCGACCCGCAGGACCTGGCCGTAGAGGTCGCCCGTGAAGTCGAACAGGTGGACCTCGAAATTCTCCTGCAGCTTGCCGAAGGTCGGGCGCTTGCCGAGGTTCGCGACCCCGTTGCGCCAGACGCCGTCGACCAGCGCGCGCACGGCATAGACGCCGAAGCGCGGGCGCAGATGCTCGCCCAGAGCCACGTTGGCGGTCGGGAACCCGATGGTGCGACCGCGCTGGTCACCCAGTTCGACCTTGCCCTCGATCTCCCACTGGTGCCCCAGCAGGTCGGCGGCCTCCCGGGCCCAGCCGTGGCGCAGCGCCTCGCGGATGCGGGTCGACGAATAGATCTCGCCTTCGTGCGTCACCGGATCGAGCACCGAGACGTCGAAGCCGCGCACCTTGCCCTCGGCCCGCAGCATCTCGACGTTGCCGCTGCGCCGGGTGCCGAAGGTGAAGTCGTAGCCGCAGACGACATGGCGTACGCGCAGCCCCTTCGACAGCACGTCCTCGATGAAAGAGGCAGCCGGCAGGGCCGCGAAGGCCGCATCGAAGTGCTGGGCCAGCACGGCCTTCACGCCGTGCTCGGCAAGCAGTCGGGTCTTGGCCTGTGCGAGCGTGAGACGGAACGGTCCCGTGTCGGGCACGAAGAAACCGCGCGGATGCGGCTCGAAGGTGAAGGCGAGCAGCGGCGCGCCGAGTTCCGCGGCCTTCTCGTGCGCCTGCGCGAGAAGCGCCTGATGGCCGCGATGCACGCCGTCGAAATTGCCGAGCGCCACCACGCCGCCCGTCCACTCTGCCGGCACCGAATGCCAGTCGTCGAACACCGGAACCATGCGATCCGCTCAGGCCGCGTCGCGTCGCGGCACCAGCACGACGGCTTCGCCGTCGATCACCACCTTGTCGCCGTTCACGCACTGGGTCTTCAGCGTGACGCGGCGGCGCTTCTCGTCGATGGCGGTGATGGTCGCGACGGCGGTGATCGTCTCGCCGACCAGGACCGGCGCCATGAAGTTCATGGTCTGGGAAATGTAGACCGCTCCGGGTCCCGGCAGCTTGGTGCCGATCACGGTCGAGATAAAGCTGCCGCTCAGCATGCCGTGCGCGATGCGCTGACCAAAGCGCGTGGTGCGGGCGAAGCCGTCGTGCAGGTGGATCGGGTTGGTGTCGCCGGACACGCCGGCGAAGGCCACGATGTCGGCGTCGGTGACGGTCTTGCCGAACATGGCCGACATGCCGGGCTTGAGGTCTTCCAGGAACAGGCCGTTCATCGCGGCGAAGGCACTCGACACTTTGCTTGATCTCCCCAGTTGGCGCGGTCCTCTTACCATGCGGCGGAGCCTGTGCCACAGTCCCGGTAAATGAACGTTCACACGTCGACTGAAACAGAAACCGTCGCTCGCGTCCTCGGCGAGGCGACCCATCGCCACTTCGGCGCGCCCGCCGCCATCGAAGACCTGTCCCGTCAGTCCGGCGGCGCCTCTCGCCAGACCTGGAGCTTCGATGCCGTGGTGAACGGCGAGCGCCACGCGCTGATCCTGCGCCGCGATCCGCCGGCCCAAGGCAAGACCGAGCGCGAACGGGCCGTCGCCATCGACCGCGCCACCGAGTTCCGCGTGCTGCGCGCGGCCCACGATGCCGGCGTGCGCGCGCCCGAGCCGCTGTTCGAGCTCACTCCGCGGGACGGGCTGGGCGAGGCTTATGTGATGCGCCGGGTCGGCGGCATTGCGATTGCGCGCAAGCTGCTGCGCGATGCTCCTTATGAAGCGGCGCGTGGAAGGATCGCGGGCCAGCTCGGGGAAATCCTGGCGCGCATCCATGCGACCGATCCCGCCACCCTGCCGCCCCTCATGCGGCGCGAGGCGGCCGACCATATCGCCGGGCTCCGCCGCTCGCTGGACGCGCTGGCCCAGCCGCAGCCGGTCTTCGAACTGGCCCTTACTTGGCTCGACCGGCGCAAGCCCGCGCCGCTCGACCGGCCGGTGCTGGTGCATGGCGACTACCGGACCGGCAACTATCTGGTCGACGAGACCGGCGTGACGACCATCCTCGACTGGGAGCTCGCCCATCTCGGCGACCCGGTTGAGGATCTCGGCTGGCTGTGCGTGAAGAGCTGGCGCTTCGGCGCGATCGACAAGCCGGCCGGCGGCTTCGGCAGCCGCGAGGAATTGTGGGCCGCCTACGAGCGGGCCGGTGGCGGCACCGTCGATCCCGTCCGTGCGCACTGGTGGGAAGTCTTCGGCACAGTGCACTGGGGCATCATCTGCCTCAACCAGGCGTGGAAGCATCTCTCGGGCTCCATCAAGTCGATGGAGCATGCCTCGATCGGCCGCCGCGCGGTCGAGACCGAAGTCGACCTGTTGCAACTTCTGAAGCAGGGAGCCTGATCTTGGCCCAGGACCGCCCCACCGCCGCCGAGTTGCTGGCCGCCATCGCCGACTTCTTGCGCGAGGAAGCGACGCCCGCGCTCGACCGCACCGAAGCACGGCTCGGCTTCCAGATGCGGGTCGCCGTGAACTCGCTCGCCATCCTCGAACGCGAGGTGCGTCTCGGACCGGCCGCCGATAGCCGCGAGCACGAGCGTCTCGTCGCGCTGCTGGGGCGCAAAGCGACGCTCGACGAATTGAACCGCGAGCTGGCGCGCCAGCTGCGCAGCGGCGAACGCGACGAGAGCGACACCGCCCTGATGACGCATCTCGAAGCCACCATCGCCGACAAGATCGCCATCGCCAATCCGAAGTGGCGATGATACTTCGGTCGTGGCCGAACGATTGACCATGGCGACCGCTCACGGCCGCGCCTAGAGTTTCACCATGACCACCGTGAATGCCCTGTCCGAGATCGCCGCCCTGATGGGCGATCCGGCGCGCGCCTCGATGCTGTCGCTGCTGATGGACGGCCGCGCCCACACCGCGTCGGACCTCGCCCACACGGCCGGCATCACCGCCCAGACGGCGAGCGGTCACCTCGCGCGCATGGTCGAGGCCAACCTGCTGGCGGCCCGCGCCCAGGGCCGAAACCGCTTCTATCGGCTCGCCTCGCCCGAGGTGGCGCATGCCATCGAATCGCTGATGGCGCTAGCCGGCACGCGCGCGGCGCCGGCGTCGAAGAGCGCGGCGTGGCGGCGCGATCCCGATCTCCGCTTCTGCCGCACCTGCTACGACCATCTCGCGGGCCAGGTCGGCATCGCCGTCACCGATTCGCTCACCCGACAGGGCCATCTCGAACCCAAGGGCCCGCGCGACTGGCAGCTTACGCCATCGGGCGAACTGTTCTGCGACAGGCTCGGCGTCGATCTCGGCACGGCGCGCCACGCGAGCACCCGGCACTTCGCGCGCCAGTGCCTCGACTGGAGCGAACGCCGGCCGCACATCTCGGGCGCCCTGGGCGCCGCCATCGCCGACACCTTCTTCAAGCGCGGCTGGGCCGAGCGCCTCCGTCGCAGCCGCACCGTGCGCCTCACGGATTCAGGCCGCCGCGCGCTCGGCAGCCACTTCGGCGCGACGGTTTAGCCTACCACCCCTGGAAGCGAGGCCAGGGCGTCGCGTCGCCGTCAGGCGTCACCGCAACGTAGGACGGATACTGCGCGCCGGTGGCGCAGGCGTGGTTGGGCAGGATGCGGAGCTTCGTGCCGATGGGAAAGCGCTCGACCACGCCGGCGTCGGTCGCGCCGTCGCGGAGCGAGACGATGCCGTGCTCCTGGTTGGCGCCCGACACGATCAGCCCGTCGATCGGGTTGCCCTCGACGTCGCACACGGCGCCGTAGCCGTAGTCGATCTTCTGGCGCTGCGTGCCGCGGTCGCGGCTCATCGCCATCCAGCCCGCATCGACGATCACCCAGCCCTTCTCGGGCTGGTGACCGATCACCTCGGTCAGTACCGAGAGCGCCACGTCCTGCGGCGTGCAGACACCGACGTTGGACATCACGAGATCGAAGAAGACGTAGACGCCGGCCCGCACTTCGGTGACGCCTTCGAGATGCTGTGCCGAGATCGCCGTCGGCGTCGAGCCGATGCTGACCTCCGGGCAGGCGATGCCCGCGTCGCGCAGGCGCTCGGCGGCGCGTACGCAAAGCGCCCGCTCCTGCTCAGCCAGCGCCTGCAACGCCGCCGGCGTGTCGAGGTCATAGGAACTGCCGGCATGGGTCAGCACGCCCTTCACCGTCGCCCCGCCCGCCTGCAGCACCTTGCCGATCGCGATCAGCTCCGGCGCCTCCGGCTGCACGCCCGAGCGATGCCCGTCGGAATCGATCTCGATCATGACATCGAATTTCTGGTCGGCGGCCTTGCCCTTGGCCACGACGGCCTCGGCCGCCGCCACCGAATCGACCAGCAGGGTCAGCGCGCAACCCTTGCGGATCAGCGCCAACGCGCGGTCGAGCTTGTCCGGCACGATGCAGACCGCATAGAGCACGTCGCCGAAGCCCGCGGCGAAGAACTGCTCGGCCTCCTTCAGGGTCGAGACGGTGATGCCCACGGCGCCCGCCGCCTGCTGGGCCCGTGCGACCTCGATGCATTTCGAGGTCTTCACATGCGGGCGCAGGCGCACGCCGAGCGACGAGAGATGACCCTGCATGCGCGCGATGTTGCCTTCCATGCGGCGCCGGTCGATCAGCGCCGCCGGGGTCTCGATGTCCATCAACTTCAAGTTTCCACCCTTCAGTCGAGATACTCGCCGCGCGCCTTGAGCGCCGGCACGTCCTTCTCCAGCCCGCGCGCGATCAGCGTCGTCACGGTAGCCGGCTGCAACGCGTCCGGCGACGGCAGATCGACACCGACGGCGGTCATCTGCTTGACCAGCGCCGGATCGGCCACGGCCACCCGCAGCGCCTCGTTCAGCCGCGCCGCGACCGGCTGCGGCGTGCCCTTGGGCGCGAACAGCGCGTTCCATGAGCGCAGGTTCACGTCGTAGCCCTGGCTGGCCGCCGTCGCGACGCCCGGAAGCTGCGTCAGAGGCTGGTCGCTCAACACGGCGAGCGCCTTGATCTTGCCGCCGGCGATCTGCGGCAGCGCCGTCGTCGTCTGGTCGCACATGAAATCGATGTGGCCGCCCATCAGGTCGTTCATCGCCGGCGCCACGCCGCGATAGGGCACATGGGTGATGTTGAGCTTGAGCGCCGACAGCAGCACGACGCAGGCATAGTGGGAGATCGAACCGACGCCCGCACTGCCATAGGTCATGCCTGCCTTGTTCTTCTCGGCATAGGCGACGAACTCCTTGAGGTTCGAGGCCGGCAGGCTGGCCTTGGCGACCAGCAGCAGCGGCGCCATGCCGGCGAGGCCGATCGGCTCGAACCCCGTCAGCGGATCGTAGGGCAGCTTCTTGAACAGGGCGGCGTTGGCGACGTGCGTGCCGATCGTGCCGAAGCCGATCGTATAGCCGTCGGGCGCGGCGTTCACGAGTTTGGTCAGTCCGATCGTGCCGCTGGCGCCGCCGATATTCTCGACCACGACGGTCTGCTTGAGATCTGCCGCCATGCCCTGCGCGAGTGCGCGGGCCAGCGCATCGCTGGGGCCGCCGGCCGGGAAGGGCACGATCAGCGTGAGCGGCTTGGTGGGGAAGCTCTGGGCGGTGGCCGAGCCGGCGGCCAGCAGCAGCGGTGCGAGCGTGAGCAGAAGTCGGCGCAAGATCATGACAAACGTCCTTCCAGCCAGGGGAGAAGATCGTCGAGCGTCGGCCGCTCGAGGGCGGCTTTCGGCGCGCCCTCAGGGCGCGCGAGGCCGACGCGGTTGTGCCAGTAGGTCCTGAGACCGACGGCTGAGGTGCCGAACAGGTCGTAACCGGAACCCGCGACGAAGGTCGCCTCGCCGGGCGCGACGCCCAGCGTCGCGAGCGCCTGGCGATATGGACGCGGGTCGGGCTTGTAGCAACCGGCCTCCTCGGCGGTGATGATGCAGTCCCAGCGTGTCCGAAGCCGCTCCGCCGCCTGCCGGCCAAGGCGGATCGAGCAGTTTGTGACCACGCCGAGTTTGGTGCGGCCGGCCAACGCGTCGAGCGCTGCCTGCGCGCCGCTCCACGGCAGCAGTTCGAGCCAGCGCGTCTCCAGTGCATCCGCTGCGTCAGCCGGCAGACCGGTCGCCACCGCCGCTTCGCGCACGAGCCGTTCGTAGGGCACGTACGTGCCGCAACCATAGGTCAGCCGAAGATACTCGGCCCGCCAGGCGCGGCCGCGCTCTTCCGAGCCCGCCACGTTGTTCCACAGGGTCCAGGAGTCGAGAAGCGCCGTCAGCAGATCGAAGAGCACGGCTTTGGGAAAGGTCGTCGTCATGCCGCCAACGTAGCAAGCCGCAGGCCGTTGGTGCTTAAATCAGACGAACAGTTCAGTTAAGGAAAACTGAATGATCACGCTGGCCGACCTGCAGTTCATGGAAGCCCTGGCACGCACCGGCTCGCTGAGCGGCGCGGCGCGGTCGCTCAACGTCACGCCTCCCGCGCTCTCGCTGCGCCTCAAGAAGCTCGAACAGGCGCTCGGCGTCAGCCTCGTGGTGCGCAGCTCGCGTCGCGTGCGTTTCACCGGCGAAGGCGAGCATCTGGTGAGCGAGGCGCAGGCGATGCTGGCCCGCATGGGCGCGCTCACCGAGCTGCTCGGCCAGGAGGGCGGCGCGCTCTCAGGACCGTTGCGGGTGGTCGCGCCCTTCGGCTTCGGCCGGCTGCACGTGGCGCCGCTGGTTGCTCGGTTCGCCGAACGGCACGAGGCGATCCGCGTGACGCTCGATCTTTCGGAACGTCCCTGGACCGACAGCGAGGATGCCGACGTCGTCGTGCATATCGGCGCGGTGCGCGATTCGACCTGGATCGCGCACGTGCTGGCGCGCAACGACCGCTGGGTGTGCGCCGCGCCCGCCTATCTCGACCGGCGCGGCACGCCGGAAGATCCGCGCGACCTGCTGCAGCACGATTGCCTCTGCGTGCGCGAGAACAACGAGGACGTGACCTTGTGGCGCCATCGCCGCGGTGGTCGCAGCGGCGCCGTGCGCGTGACGCCGACCTTGACCAGCAACGACGGCGAGGTCGTGCGCAACTGGGCCCTGGCCGGCCTCGGCCTCATGCTGCGCTCGCAATGGGACGCCGGCCCCTTCGTGAAGCGCGGCGAACTCAAACGGGTGCTGGCGCCGTGGTCGTTCGAGGGCGCCGACATCCTCGCTTTGGTGCCGGCGCGACGCGGCATCTCGGCCCGCGTCACCTCGTTCGTCGATTTCTTGAAGTCGTCCCTCAGGTCGCGCCCGCCGGGGCGCTAGCGTCGGTCTTCGTGTAACCTGTACCGTCGCCGGACGAGATCTTGGCGATCGACGAGGCGCGCAGGATCTTCTGGTCGCCCACCGTCAGGTAGATGTTGGTGAAGAGCAACGTGCGCGTCTGGCGGATCAGCTCGGCGCGGCCCTCGACCCAGTCACCGACCCGCGCCGGCGCCACGAAGTCGAAGGTCATGCTGACGGTCGGCAGGAACTTGCGCAGGCCGGCGAGATAGCCGCCGCCCATCGTCCCCACGAGGTCGGCAACGGTCATCATCATGCCGCCGTGCAGGCCGCCGGCCGGGTTGCACATGTTCTGCTGCACGCGGATCGCCAGCACGAACTCGTCGCGCGTGCCCTTCTCGCCGCGCTTGACGTACATGTTGCCGACATGGGTGTTGAAGGTGGGCTCGGGCCGGCCGCGGGCGAAATCGACGAGTTTGAAACCTTCGGGCGGATTGTCGGAAATTTCGGAAGAAGACACTCTAGCTCCGGACTCTCAGGGGGCGTCCCGGTCGCAGCAGCGCGAAGTCGCCCAGCCCGGCCAGTACATCGTGGCGCGGACCATAGAGACGGCCCCTCACCTGCGCCACATGCTCGTCGTGCCCCAGCAATTCGCCCGTTGCCTCCAGCCAGTCGCCGACCCGCGCCGGCGTCAGATAGTCGAGCGTCAGTTTCAGGGTGACGCAGCGCCGGTCGATGGCGTGATAGACCACGGAACCCAAGGCCGCATCGATGAAGGCCGCCATCATGCCGCCATGCACGATGCCGAGCGCATTGGCATGTTGAGGCCCGGGCCTGAAGCCCCGCCACACCCTGTGTCCTTCGACCTTCTCGAACCACGGCCCGTTGGCCGCGGTGAATCCGGTCGCCTCAGTGAGTTCTCGAAAGCCTGCTGGAATGTCCACGCGCCATCTTAGGCAATCCCGGTCAGCAGCACCAAGCCATAGCCGACATAGTAGAGACCCAGCACGGTGATCAGTCTTCCGGCCCAGGTGCGGAACTGGGCATCCGACAGGCGTTCGAGGACCTGCTTGCCGAGCGACGTGCCGAGCATCGAGGCGCCCACCGCCATGACCAGCACCCAGGGTTCGACCGTGCCGGCCTGCTCGATCAGGGCACCGAAATAGAGGAGCTTGGAGCCGTGGCCGAACACCTGGCACGAAGCCTTGGTTGCCACGATCTGCTGCCGGTTCATCGGCGAGCGCAGGAAGAGCTGGTCGACCAGCGGGCCGGTCACGCCGGTCAGCAGCATCAGCGCCATGCAGGCGATGCCGCCGCCCACCGCCTGGGCCGGTCCCAGGGTCGCGGGCATCAGCCGCGTCGGCACGATCCGCAGCACGAAGGGAGAGAGGCCGAGCATCAGAAGCGCGACGGCCTTGTCCGGTACGTAGAGGGTCAGCGACCACAGCCCGACCGCGATGAAGCACCCCAACACGTAGAAGGTCGTGATGCGCCACTGGATGTGCCGCCACCACAGGAAGGCGCGCCAACCGTTCGACGCCATCTGCGTCACCGCATGCAGCACCATGGCCATGGGCAGCGGCAGCAGGAACAGCAGCACGCCGATCAGCACCATGCCGCCCGCCATGCCGAAGATGCCGGACAGCAAGGCGGTGAACACCATCAGAACGCCCAGCCCAAGGGCCATCGATATCGCCATCTCACCCCTCGCCGATCCGACGGCTTCCTCATGCTGAGGAGCCGCGCAGCGGCGTCTCGAAGCATGGGCACCCACCGGAGCCGTTGCCCACCCTTCGAGACGCGCGCCCTGCGCGCTCCTCAGGGCGAGGAAGAAGGCTTGTGTAGAGCCGGGTTATATAGTGTTCAAATATATGATAAATGCGGTTTCCATATTATTTGGATATGCTCATGGAACTGCGTCACCTTCGCTATTTCGTCGCCGTGGCGCATGAGGGCCATGTCACCCGCGCCGCGGAGACACTGCACATGCAGCAGCCGCCGCTCAGCCAGCAGATCCGCGCCCTGGAGCAGGAGATCGGCGCGGCCCTGCTGCTGCGCCATCCGCGCGGCGTCAGCCTGACCGATGCCGGCCGCTCCTTCCTCGCCGACGCCGAGGCGATCCTCGCCGCCGTCGAACGCGCGACGGTGAAGGCGCGCCGCACGGCGCGCGGCGAGACGGGCCGCATCGCCGTGGGCTTCACGACGTCGGCGCCGTTTCACCCGCTGGTGGCCCGGGCGATCCGCGAGTTCCGCCGCGAGCGGCCCGACGTCTCCTTCGTGCTGGAGGAGAACAGTTCGGGCGACCTGCTGGCCGCGCTGCGCGACGAGCGGCTCGATGTCGCCTTCATCCGCTCCGGCCTCGTCGATTCGCAGGGACTCCAGGTGGACGAGCTGCTGCACGAGGAGATGTCGGCCGCCCTGCCGGCGCGCCACCGGCTCGCGCGCCGACCGAAGCTCACCCTCAAGGACCTCGCGTCCGAGGACTTCATCCTCTATCGCCGGGCCGACGGACGCGGCCTCTACGACGTCATCATCGCGGCCTGCAGCGCCGCGGGCTTCAGCCCCCATGTCAGCCAGGAAGCGCCCCGCATCGTCTCGACCCTCAATCTCGTGGCCGCCGGCCTCGGAATCACGATCGTGCCGTCGTCGCTCAGCCGGCTGCCCTTGGAAGGTGTAACCTACCGCCCGTTCACCGGGCGACCCGCGATCAAGGTGCCGCTCAACCTCGCCTGCCGGCGCGACGATCCCTCCGCCGCGACCCAGGCCTTCATCGAGAAGGTGCGCCACCTCGCATGAAACCGGTCAAGACCATCGGCCATTCCAACCATCCGATCGAACGCTTCGTGGCGCTCCTGAAGGCGGGCGGCGTCGAGCGGCTGGTCGACGTGCGCTCCACGCCCTGGTCACGCCGCCATCCGCAGTTCGGCCAGACGAACCTCGCCCGATCGCTCGCTGAGGCCGGCATTGCCTATGTTCACGAAGGCGCGGCGCTCGGCGGCAAGCCGCAGGCTGGCGGCAGCTACGACCAGCTTGCCGCGCGGCCGGAGTTCAAGGCCGCTCTCGACCGCGTGATGGCGGATGCGAACGACACCACGCTCTGCCTGATGTGCGCCGAGAAGGAACCGCTCGACTGCCATCGCACGGTGCTGGTGTCACGTCGTCTCGCAGAGCGCGGCGTCAAGATCGAACACCTGTTGGCCGATGGCGGCATGCGGTCTCATCATGCTGTCGAGGACGCATTGCTCGGGAAAGACGCTGCCCCCGACCTGTTCGAGGATCGCGCCGTGCGGCTCGCCCGCGCCTGGCGGCGCCTCGAAGCCAAGTGGGGCCGCACCGGCACCGGCGAGGGAGAATGAACGAGATGGAAGTGCGGAATATCGAGACTGCACCCGGCCTGGTGTTCGACGCCTCGGTGGCCGGCGACGAGTCGGCGCCGCTGGTGCTGATGCTGCATGGGTTCGGCGTATCTCGGCATTTCTGGAAGACGCAGGTCCCAGCACTGGAAGAGGCCGGCTATTTCGCGGTGGCGCCCAACCAGCGCGGCTATTCGGCGGGCGCCCGGCCCGATCCGGCCAATCTCGATTCCTACCGCTTCGACAAGCTGACCGGCGACGCGCTCAACCTCGTCTCGGCGGTGGGCCATGGTGACCGACGCTTCCACCTCGTCGGCCACGATTGGGGCGCCAGCCTCGCCTGGGCCATCGCCTTCCAGCATCCCGAGCGGCTGCTTTCCCTCTCCATCCTGTCGCGGCCCCATCCCATGTCATTCGCGCGGGCGCTGGCGATGCCCGATGGCGAGCAGAAGCGCCGCTCCGGCCATCACCAGGCGTTCCTCGAACCCGATGCCGTGCCGAAGGTGCTGGCGAACGATTGCGCATGGCTGCGCACGCGGCACACCAAGGAAGGTGTTCCCCAGGAGGCGATCGATCTCCATCTGTCCGTACTCGGAACCGCGCCGGCGATGGAAGCAGCCCTCGCCTGGTATCGCGCCCGCGGCGAGCGGATGCCGCTCGGCCCGATCAAGGTGCCGACGCTCTACCTCTGGGGCGATGCCGACGACACGGTCGGGCGCGCGGCGGCCGAGGGCACGGGCGAGTTCATTGCCGCGCCCTATCGTTTCGAGGTGCTGCCCGGTGTCGGCCACTACGCCGCCGACCAGGTGCCGGCACGCGTCAACGAACTGCTGCTGGACCACCTCGGCCGCTACGCGGCTTAGCCGGGGTCGCTCGGCTGAGGCTTGCAGTCGAGCTTGGTCAGCCGCGGCGAGAAGGTAGGCAGCGCGGTCGACGCGTCGGCCGGCCAGGGGCGCGGCCAGGCCTTGTCGGCGAGTTTCCTCTCGATCAGGGGTACCAACAGGTTGAAGGCCGCCCAGCCGCGAATGCGGGTGCCAGCATAGGAAGTGTGCACGGCATCGACGAACAGGTCCGGATCGAAGGGCGTGTTGCCCACGAGATCGATGAAGGCAATGCCGTGGACCGCCGCGTACTTGGCGAACAGCCGGTTCTGGAACGCCGCCAGCCGCTCGAGATCGCGATAGCGGTAGGGCCAGTTGGCGGCATTGAGCTGCTCGATGATGAAGCGGTGCCGAACCGGATCGACGACCATCCCGTCCTTCACCATCCAGAAGAACGAGGTGATCGCCATGTCGGCGCCGATCGTTCCGAGATCGGCCCGGATCGTGTCGAGATCCTTCTGGATGACGTTCAGGTTGACCGGCAGGTTGGCGAAGTCGAGATCCGGGTTCATCTCGTCGAGCCCTTCGGGCCAGATGACCTTGTAGTCGGGTTTCGGCCATTCGGCGCCGCTGTTGCTTCCAGCCGTGGCCCCGGCCATGGCGAAAGCGGCCTGAACGCGTCCGATCAGGGCGGAATAGCGCGCGGCCTCCTTCAGCCACTTCACGGCGGCCGGCTCCTGCGCGTTCGATGGCCGGGTAACCGGGTCATCCGGCACCTTCTCGACGATCGAGGCCGGCCGGAACTGGTTGCCGCCCTCGTGATAGACGACGAGATCGGGCCTGAGCGGCAGCACCTCGGTGCGCACGACGGCCGCGATGTCGCTCGAAATGATGCTTTCGCGCCCCGCGTTCAGCACCTCGAAGCGGATGCCCAATCCCCTGGCCCTGGACCAGACATTCATCCAGTGCCCGACATATTCAGGCCAGGCGTAGGGCAGATGGTGCGCCTCGACCACGGTGGACGAGCCGACGAAGACGATGCGCACCGTCTTCTCGGGCCTTGGATTCTCGATCGGCGGTCCGCGCCAGCCGATCTGATTGGTGGTCAGTCCGCTCGGGATCGTGACATCGGGCAGGAAACGGTACGGCGGCCGCGGCTGGCCATCCGGCGCGTCGTAGAGGAAGAGCTGGCCCGGTGCATACCGCAGGAACCAGTGCCGGCACGGATCGCCGGAGAAACTGGTGTTCCAGACCTTGAAGGCGTCGGAGGGGCGAAACCGCATGCCGCCGACGGGATTGGCCTCGACGAAGCGATAGAGGCGCTCCCAGTCCTCGGGGACGGGACGCTTGTTCGACAGTGCCGCGGGATCCGAGAAGAACCAGTCGCGCTCCACGCCCGGCGCCCGCGGGACCTTGTCGACCGAATCCTGCTTCACGCTGGCGAGGCCCATCGGCTCACCAAGCGGCGTCAGGAGAATCGGATATCCATCGATGTACCGGACGACGCCTTCCGCCACGACCACACACAGGGCGATCGAGACCAGGAACAGCAGCGCGTCCTTGGCGAAGCGCATTACTTGCAGCCCTTGCCCTGATCCTTGCACAGCCCATCCAGCAGCGTGTTGAGCTCGGGCACCATCATTGTGGTGAAGGCCGCCATTGCGTTGCCGTTGGGATGCGGGTCTGGAACCGTGACCCAAAGGCTCGGCGGATCGAGATTTTCGACCGTCGGCAGCATGTCGAAGAACGGCACGCCCAGCTTCTCGACATCGGCCTTCACCTTGGCGGTGACGTCGGGGAACGGATAGGGCTTCAGCTCGCGCAGCTCGGGAATCTGGAACACCACCAGCTTGGCACCCATCTCGCGTGCCGTCGTCGCGAAACCCTGAAGTGCCTTGCGCGTCTGCTGCCACCCCGGAGCGTCGTCCCTGTAGAGCTCACGGTAATAGCGCTTCCAGTCGGGCGCCTCGCCGAACTGGCGCATCAGCGAATCGAGGCGATACTTGAAGACGACCCAGGCCGCCGAGTGCTCATCGAGCCACGAGGTCTGGCCATAGGTCGGCACCGGCTCGGCGTCGTTGATGAAGTAGCTCAGCACGATGATGTCGGGCTTCAGCTTGGCGGCGCTCTCGCGGAACAGCGTGAGTTCCTGCAGCGTATTGTGGTTGCCGACGCCCGTATTGTAGCTGTCGACCTTGCGGCCTTCCTTGACCAGAGCGGCCGTCACCCGGACCGCGGCGATTTCGTCCTGGGCGACGCCCCAGCCCAAGGTCGTCGAATCGCCGACGAAGGCGATGCGCGCCACGCCGGGCGGCGCCTTCTCGGGAATCCCCGGCGAGCGGAAGCCGTACGAGTCGGTCTTCACGTCGACGCCCATGAGCTGGGCCTGGGCATTGGGGCGATGGCGATGCCCGAGTTCGGGGTTCATGTCGCGCACTTTCACGTCGCGTGCGTAGCGCCACATTTCGAGTTCGTAGAGCATGCCCGTGTCGAGAAAGAGCCGGGTCATGCCCTCGAGGCAGAGGGCGCAAAGGGCGGAGAGAACGACGACCAGAAGCGTATTCTTGAGGAAGTTCATAGACCTTGTCGCTCGAGCTGTTCATCCAAGAAAGCAGACGGACGTCGAAGCCCCCGGGCGGGGCGCGATGGCTGGGGCGCCAGGATTCGAACCTGGGAATGGAGGAATCAAAATCCTCTGCCTTACCGCTTGGCGACGCCCCAGCAGGCGCCCGTTCGGGCGGGCGGGAACATAGTGGGTTGGCGCCGGGGCGCAACCCCACTCGTTCAGGCGGCTTGAGCCGCCTTCTTCAGGGCCTCGCCATGCACGAAGGTTCCATCGGCATAGAGGAGCGGCAGCGCGGTTTCGTGCAACGCCACGTCGACGATCTCGCCGATGTAGATCGTGTGCGTGCCGGCCGAGAGTTCGGTGACCAGCTTGCAGTCGAACGACACCGGACATCCCTTCAGGACCGGCGCACCGGTGGTGAGTGTCGTCCACTCGCCCATGTCCAGGAACCGCTCGTCGCCCTCGACGCCGTCCATGCCGGCAAAGCGCTCGGCAAGCTTGCGGTGCTCGGGGCAGAGGATGTTGACGCAGAAGAAGCCCGCCTCGCCAATCGGATCGTGGGCGCTTGCGGACTTGTTGACGCAGACCAGGATCTGCGGGGGGTCAGCCGAAACCGAACAGACCGCGGTGGCGGTGAGCCCGCCGCGCTGGTCCTGAACTTTCGTCGTGATCAGGGTAACGCTCGCCGCCAGGTGGCGCATGCCCTTCTTGAAGGCCGCCGCATCGATACTCATGGAATGATTCTAGGCCACGCCGGCCCGCCGCCGCCACTGCAAAGACAGCGTAACAGAATCCGACAAACAGGGGGCTGGGATTGCGAAATCCGGCGAAACGGGCCGGCGTGCCGACTCCCAAACGCAACAAAACCTTCACCAGACTGTCGCTCTTTACGGTTGCCCCCTCGCCACGCGCCGCTACGGTCTTATCCAATGTCAGTTTCCGGGCGAAAACTTGCCCCCGATACCCCTCCCGAAGCGGCCCTTCGGACGATCGCCGCGTCGTGCCGGGCCGATCTCTCGAAGTATCGCGACATCGTGCTCCAGAGCCGGAGGCCCATCGGCATCCACCAGGCCCGGGTGGCGCTGCGCCGTCTGCGTGCCGCCTTCAGTGTATTTCGCCCTGCGGTCGACTACGCGGAGGTCCGTGCCCTGTCGGCCGAAGCCAAGTGGCTGGCGGGCGAATGCGGACCCGCACGCGACCTGCATGTATTCCTGACGGAAAGCGTGACCGGCGTCCCGCCGGTTGTGAAGCGGGTTGGCGCGCGACTGGCCACAAGCCATCTGGAGCGCGCCCGAGCGGCCCTGGGCAGCGCGCGTTACGAGGCCTTCGACCAGCGACTCGGCGCCTTCGCCGTCCAGCCGGTCTCGACGGAGATCCGGGGCGAAGTCCGCCTCGACGAATTCGGCCGCCACGTCCTCGATACGCGCCACGCCAAGGTAGTCCGCCGCGGCCGGCTGCTGGACAAGCTGAGCGAGGAGCAACTTCACCGCCTGCGCATCGACATCAAGAAACTACGCTATGCCGCGACCTATCTCAGCCCCGCCTTTGCCTCGCCCGTGGCCAAGCCCTATATCGAGGCAACGGTGCGCCTGCAGGGCGCGCTCGGCGCCTTGAACGATCGCGCGACGGCGGCCCGCATGCTGGCCGATATCGCGACGGCCTCCCGTCCCTCCGAGGACGCGGCCTCGGCCCTCAAGGTTCTCGCCAGGCAGGCGGCAAGCGGCGAGAAGCGCCGCCGCCGCAAGCTGGAGCGGGCCTGGAAGGAGTTCAGGAAGGTCGAGCGCTTCTGGCGGGCGTGATCCCCGAACACAGGATATTTCGATGAGCGACCCGCAGAACGCTGCCGAGCAGCGCATCCCCGTCACCGTGCTGACGGGCTTCCTCGGCAGCGGCAAGACCACCCTGCTCAACAAGCTGCTGCGCCGGCCCGAACTGGCGGACACGGCCGTCATCATCAACGAATTCGGCGAGATCGGCCTCGACCACCTGCTGGTCGAGAAGTCCGACGACGAGGGCATGGTGACGCTGAACTCGGGCTGCCTGTGCTGCACGGTGCGCGGCGACCTGGTGCGCACCATGAGCGAGCTGTTCCTCAAGCGCTCGCGCGGCGAGGTCTCGCCGTTCAAGCGCATGGTGGTCGAGACCACCGGCCTCGCCGACCCCGCCCCCATTCTGCACACGCTGATGACCGATCCGCTGCTGGCCTCGCGCTACCGCCTCGATGGCGTGGTGACGACCGTCGACGGCGTGAACGGCGCGAGCACGCTCGACAATCACGAGGAGGCCGTGAAGCAGGCGGCCGTCGCCGACCGCATCCTGCTCACCAAGGTCGACATCGCGGACGCGCCCAAGCTCGCCGACCTGAAGCACCGGTTGCAGCACCTCAATCCGGGCGCGCCGTTCTATACGGTGGCGACGGGCGAGATCGACCCCAACCAGATCCTCAATGCCGGCCTCTACAACCCCGAGACCAAGAGCGCCGACGTGAAGAAGTGGCTGCAGGCCGAGGCCTATGAGGGCGGCCACGACCACGGGCATGGCCATCATCATCACGGGCACGAGCATGGTCACGATCACGGCCATTCCCACGACCACGCTCATGGTCATGGCGAGCAGGATCCGCACGACGTCAACCGCCACGACGACCGCATCCGCTCCTTCTGCATGACCTTCGACGAGCCGATGAGCTGGTCCACCGTGGCCGCGGCGTTCGACGCGCTGGTGACCTATCGCGGCCCCGACCTCCTGCGCATGAAGGGCATCCTGAACGTGAAGGACACCGACAAGCCGGTGGTCATCCACGGCGTGCAGCACGTCTTCCATCCGCCGGCCACGCTCGACGCCTGGCCGGAAGGCGACGACCGCAAGAGCCGCGTCGTGTTCATCACGCGCGACATCGGCGAGAGCACCATCCGCAAGGTCTTCGCCTCCTTCTTCGACGCCGAGAAGAAGGGCTGGGGCAACGCGGCCGAACAGGGCAAAGCACAATGAAGCTCGCCACGATCGCGCACGGCGGCACCTCCAAGGCCGCGCTCGTCAGCCCGGACGGCCAGACCTTCTGGCCGATCGAGGAAATGCTGGGACGCGCCATCCCCACCCTCGGCGTCGTCATAGGTGAATTCGAAACGATCCGGTCGAAGATCAAGCCCACCGGCGCGGGCCTGTCGCTGTCGGCCGTGGAGATCTTGGCTCCGATCCCGCGTCCGGCGCGCAACGTGATGTGCGTCGGCAAGAACTATCACGAGCACGCCAAGGAGTTCACGCGCAGCGGCTTTGACAGCAGCGCCAGTTCCGCGGCCGACGCCATCCCAACCGCGCCGATCGTCTTCACCAAGGCGCCCGAGTGCGTGATCGCCGACGGCGCAGACATCCGTTATCCTGAGGGCGTAAGCGACTCGGTGGACTACGAGGCCGAACTCGGCCTGGTCATCGGCAAGGGCGGCCGCGGCATCGCCAAGGCCGACGCCTACGGCCATGTCTTCGGCTACACCATCATCAACGACGTGACGGCGCGCGACCTGCAGGGCAAGCACAAGCAGTGGTTTCTCGGCAAATCGCTCGACACCTTCTGCCCGATGGGTCCGTGGCTGGTGACGTCCGACGAGGTCGATCCGGAGAATCTCAGCGTGAAGTGCTGGGTGAACGACGAGTTGCGCCAGGATGCCAACACGCGCGACCTGATCTTCGACATCCCGACCCTGATCGCGACGATCTCCGCCGGCATCACGCTCCAGCCGGGCGACGTCATCGCCACCGGCACGCCGGTCGGCGTCGGGATCGGATTCACGCCCCCGAAGTTCCTGAAGCCAGGCGACCGCGTGACGATCGAGATCGACGGGCTGGGCCGGCTGTCCAACAGAGTGGCGTAACGCCGGCCCGGCCTCCGGGGATCAGCCGCCCATCAGGCCCATGTCGAGCTTGAGCAGGGCGAGCAGGCCCAGCACGACGAAGGATGCCGCCGCGAGCGAGCGCACGAGCTTCAGCGGCACCTTGCGTGACAGCACGTCGCCGAACAGCACGGCGGGCACGTTGGCGATCATCATGCCGCACGTGGTGCCAGCCGTGACCGCAACCAGATCGTTGAAGCGCGCCGAGAGCGCCACGGTGGCGATCTGGGTCTTGTCGCCGATCTCGACCAGGAAGAAGGCGATGGCCGTGGCGATGAACGCGCCGGCGGCGCCCGCGACCTTCGGCCCTTCGTCGGCCTTGTCGGGGATCAGGCACCACACCGCCATGGCGAGAAACAGGATGCCCAGGATCCAGCGCATCGCGTCGGGCCCCAGCCAGGCGGCGACGGCGGCGCCCGCCCAGGCGGCAAGCGCGTGGTTGGCCAGGGTCGCGACCAGGATGCCCAGGATGATGGGAACGGGCCGCCGATAGCGGGTGGCAAGAATCATGGCCAGGAGTTGCGTCTTGTCCCCGATCTCGGCGACGGCAACGAGTCCTGTTGAAACAAGGAAGGCTTCCAAGGCGAATCACATGGCGGGACCGAGCACAAACCTATGGCTCCCGGTGCCGCCCGATCCCGCGGGTAAAGGCACTGGAAAGCCAAAGGTCTCGCCAAGCGCGGTCCGTTGGACCGTCGGTCGCCGGATGGGCCATGGTTCCCGAAGGACCCAAGTCTGTTGACACATCCGCCTCTGGGGATTGAGGCCGGCTACTCCCCGATGACGGGATGCTGATAATCCTCCGGTCGGCGCACCGCAAGCCCCGAAAAGCCGCTCAGGGGTGGGGACCCCACGGCGCCGCGTTCAACAGCTTAACTTCCTGGCTCATCACCAGGGGACGGAACTTGACCGCGAACCCGTCCATGAAGGCCGGGTCGGCGAAGACGGCCGCCCAGTGACGGCGCCGATGGGCATCGTCCTCGAACTTCCAGAGATGGACGAGCTGGTTGATCGTGCCGGTGTCCCCCTGGAAGTAGCCGACGAGGTTCTTCGCGTGACCGCCCTTGTCGAGCGCCGGGAAACCGAACTCCTGATAGAGCTTCACGGCTTCGCCCATCTTCCCGACATAAAGCGTGTAGGTCCTGAGTTCGTACAGCGCCATCAAGATCTCCCCTGCCCCAAAGGATGTTCAGCCAACCCTAGCACGGCCCCATCTCCCGCCGCAGGGCCCGGCGTGGTAGGCCTTGGGCATGGCGAAATCCAAGGCTCCCGCGACGACCCCGGCGGACGGCGACACGCCGCTCCGCCACCTCTACCTGATCGACGGCTCGGGCTATCTGTTCCGCGCCTACCACGCCCTGCCGCCGATGAACCGGCCCGACGGGACGCCGATCAATGCCGTGTTCGGCTTCTGCCGCATGCTGGTGGCCGATCTGCTGGACAATCCCGAGATCGACCATATCGCCATGATCCTGGACGCCGGCAGCGTCACCTTCCGCAACCAGATCTACGACAAGTACAAGGCCAACCGGCCCGATCCGCCGGAGGACCTGATCCCGCAATTCCCGCTGATCCGCGAGGCCGCGCGCGCCTTCAACGTCACGGTGTGCGAACTCGAAGGCTACGAGGCCGACGACCTGATCGCCACCTACGCCCGCATGGCCGTCGAGGCCGGCGGCACCTGCACCATCGTCTCCTCCGACAAGGACCTGATGCAGCTGGTGCGGCCGGGCGTCGAGCTGATGGATCCGATCAAGAAGATCAAGCTCGGGCCTGAGGCGGTGTTCGAGAAGTTCGGCGTGACGCCGGACAAGGTCGTCGACGTGCAGGCACTGGCCGGCGATTCGACGGACAATGTTCCGGGCGCGCCGGGCATCGGCATCAAGACCGCGGCGCAGCTCATCAACGAGTACGGCTCGCTCGAGGCGCTGCTGGAGCGCACCAAGGAGATCAAGCAGCCGAAGCGACGCGAATCGCTGGAGAACAATGCCGAACTGATCCGCATCTCCAAGCAGCTCGTCACCTTGCGCGACGACGTGCCGACACCCGCCGAGCCCGAGGCCTTTGACAAGCGCAAACCCGACCCCAACGTGCTGCTGCCGTGGCTGGAGCAGCAGGGCTTCAGGACCCTGCTGCAGCGCTTCACCAGCGAACTGGGCGAGGCGAGCGCGCCGATTGCGCCCGCCTCCGCGTCCGCGCCGGTGAAGAAGGCCGAACCCACGCCGGCTCCCGCCGCTTCTTCCTCGAAGAAGCCCAATCGCGACTTCACGGCGGCCGACTACGAGCTGATCCAGGACGAGAAGCTGCTCGACGAATGGATCGCCGAGGCGACCAAGGCGGGCACGGTGGCGTTCGACTGCGAGACCGACGGGCTCGATTCCAACAATGCCAGGCTGGTCGGCGTGTCGCTGGCCCTGCTGGAAGGCCCGTGGGGCGACGTCAACTCGACGCGCCGGCGCGCAGCCTACCTGCCGCTGATGCATCGTGTCCCCGGCGGCGCCGTGCAGGGGGCACTCGATCTGTTGGGCGACGGCAGCGACAAGGACGCCGGCAAGCTGCTCGAAGGCCAGATTCCCTTCAAGACCGCGATCGAGAAGCTGAAGCCGCTCCTGGAAGACCCGGCGGTGCTGAAGGTCGGCCAGAACATCAAGTACGACATGGCGGTGTTCCGCCGGCATGGTGTCGAGATCGGCCCGGTCGACGACACGATGCTGATCTCGTTCGTCCTCGACGCCGGCAAGAACAACCACGGCATGGACGAACTGGCCGAGCTGCATCTCGGCCAGAAGACCATCAAGTTCTCCGACGTGGCCGGCAGCGGTTCCAAGCAGGTGACCTTCGACAAGGTGCCGCTCGACAAGGCGCGCGACTACGCTGCCGAGGATGCCGACGTCACCATGCAGCTCTGGGCGCGCCTCAAGCCGCGCCTCGTCCCTGAGCGCGTCACCTCGATGTACGAGACCATCGAGCGGCCGCTGATCCCGGTGCTGCTGTCGATGGAGAGCGCGGGCATCAAGGTCGATGCGCTGAAGCTCAAGGGGCTGAGCGCCGACTTCGAGAAGCGGCTGGCCGAGCTCGAGGGCGAGATCCACAAGATCGCCGGCCGCGAGTTCAACGTCGGCTCGCCCAAGCAGCTGGGCGAAATCCTGTTCGACGAGCAGAAGCTGCCCGGCGGCAAGCGCAACAAGAACGGCTCGTGGGCGACCGACGCGTCGGTGCTGGAAGACCTCGCGGCGCAGGGCCATCCGCTGCCGGTGAAGATCCTGGAGCACCGCCAGCTCGCCAAGCTCAAGGGCACCTACACCGACGCGCTGGTGCGCCAGGTCGACGCCAAGACGGGCCGCGTCCACACCTCGTATCACATGACCGGCGCTGCGACGGGACGCCTCGCCTCGACCGATCCCAACCTGCAGAACATTCCGGTGCGCAGCGAGGAAGGCCGCAAGATCCGCCAGGCCTTCATCGCCGAGACCGGCCACAAGCTGCTCAGCGCCGACTATTCGCAGATCGAGCTGCGCCTGCTGGCGCATGTCGCCGACATTCCGTCCCTGAAGGAGGCCTTCGCGCGCGGCGACGACATCCACGCCATCACCGCCTCCGACATGTTCGGTGTGCCGGTGAAGGGCATGGACCCGCTGGTGCGGCGGCGCGCCAAGGCGATCAACTTCGGCATCATCTACGGCATCTCGGCCTTCGGCCTCGCCAACCAGCTGGGCATCGGCCAGCAGGAGGCCAAGGAGTACATCGCCAAATACTTCCAGCGTTACCCCGGCATCCGCGACTACATGGAGCGGACCAAGGACTTCGCACGCAAGCACGGCTATGTGCTGACGCCGTTCGGCCGCAAGATCCACCTGCGCTTCATCCACGACAAGAGCCAGGGCATGCGCGCCTTCGCCGAACGCGCCGCGATCAACGCCCCGCTGCAGGGCGGCGGCGCCGACATCATCAAGCGCGCCATGATCCGCCTGCCTGGCGCTCTCGCCGCCGCGAAGCTCAAGGCGAGGATGCTCCTGCAGGTCCACGACGAACTTCTGTTCGAGGTCCCCGAGAAGGAACTCGACAAGACGAGGGACGTGACCCGCAAGATCATGGAAAGCGCCGCCTCGCTCACCGTCCCGCTGGTCGTCGACACCGGCGTCGGCGACAACTGGGCGGCGGCGCACTAGAGGCCTGGAATGCGCGCAATCTCCCTTTTGGCGATGTTGGTCACCGGAGTGGTGATCACCAAAGCCTCTATCGCGCAGCTCACTGGATATACCGCCCCCGCCGGACAGACACTGCCGTGGGGGTCTACCGTCGTCGTTTCTCTTGATGAAACTTGGAAGGATGTGAGGCGTTCGGCCCAGCCAGGATCGGACACCGAACCAGCTTTGGCAAAGTTCAGCAACCGCGCCTCGCGAGAAGGCTCGGTCTTGTATCTTAGACTTGAGGGAGACCGAGTCCTCAAGATCTTCAATGAAGGCGTTTGCGATGGCTTCGCGACGTGCCTACATCACTATCTTCGCGATCGGTGGCCCAGGCTTCACTACTACGTCGTGGAGTTTACGCACGGTGAGAATGGCTGGGCATATCTGATCCGCGAGAGCGATGGCCTTGTCATACGGGTCGCGCACACACCTGTTCTGTCACCCAACAGTCGCTACGCAATCGCCTCCAATCCCGGGATCGACGGCCGGACAGAGTTACTCGACATGCGCCCGGATCCGCCCACGATCCATCCGATCGATGCACCCTCGTCGTGTCCCGGGCAAATCGGCTTCATCACGCTGGGATCGAATCCTGTCTGGATCGACAACTCCCGAGTCATGTTCGACGATGCGTGGGTCATGTTCAAGAATGACACAAGAAAGGTCAGGTTGACGCTGCAAATCGTCGACGGCCAGCCTCAGTGGCAATGTTGAGACAAGGAGAGTGATCCGATGAAAATCTGGGGCCGTGCCAATTCGATCAACGTGATGAAAGTGCTGTGGTGCGCCGACGAATGCGGGCTCAGGTACGAACGCGAGGACGTCGGCGGGGCGTTCGGCGGCAACGACCAGAAATGGTACCTCGACATGAACCCCAACGGCGTCGTGCCGACCATCGACGTAGGCGGGCGGATAATCTGGGAGAGCAACTCGGCGGTGCGCTATCTTGCGGCGAGGCATGCCGCGGGCACGCTCTGGCCCACCGATCCCGGTCTGCGCAGCGAGGCCGACCGCTGGATGGACTGGCAGCTCAGCACCATCGCCGAGCCGATGCGCATCGCCTTCTGGGGCCTGATCCGAACGCCCCCGGAGAAGCGCGACATGGCGGCGATCGGCAAGGCCGCCGCAGAGGCCGGCAAGCTGTTCGGCCGGCTCGACGGCTGGCTCGCGGGCCGGCGCTACGTCGCCGGCGACCAGTTCACGATGGGCGACATCCCGGTCGGCTGCTTCGTCCATCGCTGGTATGCGCTGGAAATCGAACGGCCGGACCTGAAGAACGTCCGGGCTTGGTACGAGCGCCTCACGACGCGCCCGGCCTATGCCAGGCACGTCATGATAAAGCTGACCTGAGCAGCACGCTTCCCGCATCGTTCCAGCTGGGGAACGTCCGCGTCGCGAGCGCCCGCGCGATCCTGTCCCGCGCGGCCGCCAGCGCCGCGCCGTCGGAAATCCAGCCGGCCATCGCCCGCGTCAAACCTTCCGAACTCGAGGGATCGAAGTAGGTCGCGAGATCGAGGCCGGCCTCTCGCGTCGCTCCGGCATTCGAGGCGATGCAGGGTACCCCCAGGGCAAGGCTCTCCTGCACGGCCAGCCCCCAGCCTTCGCCATGACTAGGCATGACCGTGAACAGAGCGTTCCTGTACAAGACCCCGAGATCGGCGTCGGAAAGGTTTTCGAGCCAGGCCAGGGTGCCGTTGCGGGAGCCCGATGCCAGCCGCGCCCGCACCTCGGCCGCTTTCCAGCCGTAGCCGCCGACAATCACCAGACGCGGCATGGCGTCGCCAAATCGGGCGCGAAGCCCATCGGCGGCATCGAGCAGCGCCGGGACATTCTTTCGGGGCTCGATCGTGCCGACCGACAGAATGAACGGCTTGTCGGTCAGCCCGTGCCGTTCGAGGACCGGGCGCTCGGAGAGGCGATCATGGCCGGCGTCGCGCAAGGCATCGAAGCTGTCCCAGCCCATGGGCAAGACGGTGATCGGCTTTTCCGGAACCGACCGGTCGGCGAGATAGCGCTGTACCTGTTGCCTGACGAAGTGCGAGCTGGTCAGCCAGCAATCCACGCTCGGGGCGATGCCGTGAAGCTGCTCGGCAAAGATCCGCACGGCGCCGGTCGGAGTCCATTCCGGCCGCTCGATGAGATAGAGGTCGTGGATCATCTGGACGATCCGCACGCCCGTTCGCTTCTTCAAGCCGGCGACCGTCGCGACATATTTCTTCTGCCACCAGAGGTCGCCGGGATTGAACAGCGCGTCGTGCGCGCCGGGCGGCGGAACGATATCGAGTGCCGGCAGCGACCGCCCTGCGGCTCCTCCCGTCCAGGCCTCGATGAGACCTTCCGTCCGGGTCAGTCCGACCGCCAGATACGGCAAATGGAAATGTCGACCTTCGGACAGCATTCCCGGGAGCGTCGCCAGTCTCAGTCCCTGCGCCAGGATGCGTCGCAGGCGCGAGATTGCCGAGGAGCGCCCACTACCGAGATTGGCGATCAGTTCGGGTTCGATCCTGTAGAATCGATCGCTCCCGAGTATGCGCACCACGAACTCGACCGCGGACGATTGGCGGATGACATCCGACGACGCCACCTTTTCGATAACCCTCTGCACGCCGCCGGGATGCCGGAAGTAGGCATACCAATGGATCAGCCCCGTCAGATCGTAGAGCAACCGCGCGCTCACAGGGCGCGTCCGTTCCCGTCGAGACTCGCCTGCTTCAGCAACACCTGTCCCGCATCGTTCCAGGTGGGGAAATGCTCCGAGGCAAGGGCCTCGGCAATTCTCACCCTCTCTCGCTGAAGCGCGGCGCCATCGGTGATCCAACGGGCCATCGCAGACTTCAAACTCGCCTCATCCAATGGATCGAAATGAACCGCGAGGCCATGACCGGATTCACGCAGTGCTCCGCCACTCGAGGCGATGCAGGGCACGCCGTGGGCGATGCTCTCCTGCACCGGCAGTCCCCATCCCTCGGAATAACTGGGCGATACGGTGAAGAGCGCGGCGCGATAGAAGGCAGACAGATCGGCGTCGCGAACCCTGGTCAGCCACCTGGCGTGCGGGTTGCGCCGCAGGCGCGCCGCAAGACCCTTCGCGCTCCACCCGTAACCGCCCACGACCACCAACTCTGGAACACGCTCACCGAGGTCCCGGCGCAGATCCTCCATGACATCGAGTAGCATCGCCAGATTCTTGCGCGGCTCGACGGTTCCGACGAACAGGATAAAGGGCTGACCGACGATGCCATAGCTCCGGAGCACCGCCGCGGCGCCGGGGCGATCCTCCCCCCTTGAAAGCGCGAAACTATCCCAGCCCATGGGAAGTACCTCGACAGGCCGCGGAGGCAGCAAGTGGCTCTCGATATATGTCCTGAGCTGTTCCCTCACGAAGGTCGAATTGGTCAGCCAGCGATCGACGCCAGGTGCAACCCCGCCAAAGGTGGATGCAAAAGTGCGCGCGAAGGCTGGTGAGAACCAATCAGGCCGTTCAATGAAGAAAAGATCGTGGATCAATTGCACGACCTTCACTCCCGTGCGGGCTTTCAGCCGAAGCACGAACGGAGCGTAGTGGTTCTGCCACCACAAATCCCCTGAGTTGAAAAACATGTCCTGCGGCCCGGGCTCCCGCACCACTTCCAGCGACGGCAAGGCGGTCGGCGATCTCCGGCTGAACCAGGCCTCGACCAACCGCGCCAGATGGGCCCGGCCGAGCAGGAAGTAGGGAACATGGATGATTCGCATGTCCGACAGCGGCCCGCCTGGTCGTGCCTGTCGCATGGACATCGTGAATAGAGCGCGCAGGCGGGCTATCGCCGCCCGGCGCTTCAGCGGGTCCTGGAGATCACGCAACGTGCCGCCGTCGACCCTGTATAATTTGTCGTCGCCTAGCGACCGCGCCACGAACTCCACCTGCTTGTCCTGCTGAACAGCCGCTGAGGAAAGCAGCTTTTCAGTCACCCTTTGGATGCCAGAGGGATTCGAGAAGAAGGCGTACCAGTGAAGCAGCCCGGTGACGTCGAACAGCAACCTACCGGTCACGTCCGGACTTTCGAGCATCGGTCAATGCGATATCGAGCAGCATAAATGCGTGGTCCAGCACTCGCAAGGTCACTATCATTTCGAGGCATTCGCCCCAACATGAAAACATTCCGCCACATCATCATCACTGGCGCTTCGAGTGGCATCGGGGAGGCCCTGGCCATTGACTATGCTGCTCCTGGCGTCGTTCTTGGCTTGACGGGCCGCGACGCCAAGCGCCTGCATGCGGTTGCAGATGCCTGCCGGATCAGGGGAGCGACTGTGCTCGCCGATACTGTAGACACCACCGATCGATCCGCAATGGCGCGCTGGTTGAAGGCGTTCGATGATGCCCATCCCGTCGACCTGCTGGTTGCCAATGCCGGGATATCGCTCGACCAGAACAACCTGGGAATCGAACCCTTCGATTCGGCTCACCGGACCATCGCGGTCAATTTGACGGGTGTTTTGAACACTGTCGAGCCGCTGATTGATCGTCTAATGGCGCGGCGCATAGGACAGATCGGCGTGATTTCGTCGCTTGCGGCTTTCTTCGGTCGCCCGCGCTCCGCTTCGTACAACGCGAGCAAGGCGGCGATACGCGTCTGGGGGGAGAGCCTTCGCTTCCCGCTCGCAAAAGCCAATGTCGGGTTAAGTGTAGTCTGCCCGGGCTATGTAACGAGCCGCATGACCGATGCGATCGCCGATCCCAGACCGAAATCGATGAGTACCGGGCGAGCCTCGCAGATCATCCGGCACGGCCTTGCCCGCAACAAACCGCGTATCGCCTTCCCCTTTGGCGTCGCCATCGGCGTCTGGTTTACGGCGCTGCTTCCCGCCTGGCTGAGTGCGCGAGTATTGAGGGAGTAGGGCCGCATGCCGTCCGCTGCGGAGAACAGGCCAAAGACGCGTACGATCGTAATTTGCCATATCGACAGCCTGTGTTGTCTCCCGGCATTGAACGCGGTGTTCGCGGAGTTCGGGAACGACATAGGTCTCGTCCTGTCCTCGCGGCGGTTCGGCGCCAGTCACGGCACCTTCTGGGAGCAGACGACCGCTGGCTTCAGGCGCTTTGGCATCCGGCTCAACCTTTGGTTAGGTTTCGACCTGATATCGGTGCCGATCGTCGCCTTTTTCGCGCGCTGGCTTTCGCTGGTCACGCGCCGAACGCCGGCACTGGCGACATTGCCCGAACTGGCGCGGCGCCATAATGCGCGGTTCGTCGAAACATCCGACGTCAACTCCCCCGAGACGCTTGCGGCCGTCCAGGCTTGCGCTCCCGACTTCATCGTCGTCATGAATTTTGACCAGATCCTGCAGCCCCCTCTGATCGGTCTGCCCAAGGTGGCTGCGTTGAATGTCCATCCGTCCCTGCTTCCCAAGCTGCGCGGGCCCTGCCCCGTGCTGTGGGCACAAGCGAGGCAGGAGCCCATTTCAGGCGCCACGGTTCATGTGATTGAGGATCGCACAATCGACGCCGGCCGCGTCATTGCCCAGGTCGAAGTGCCGATCGATGGCGCCACCTCGGTCGGCGAACTGACGACGCAATTCTTCCTGGCCGGTGCGCGCGCCCTGCCGACGGCACTGGCGCGTCTCGCGGCTGACAGGACAGCGGGACAACCGCAGCGGCTCTCGGACGGCCAGTATCTGGGATATCCGACGGCGTTGCAGATGAAAGACTTCCGACGCGCAGGGCTTCGCCTCTGTCGCCTGCGTCACGCCGCCCACTTGCTCTTGGCAGCTCTCGGCGTGACCCGCTGGAAGCCGTAGCTAGAAGTAACTAGCGGCGCTTCGGGAGCTTGGAGCTCTCGGCGACGATGGCGCGGTCGACCACCGTGAACAGGTAGGCGTCCGGCGACAGGGTGCAGCCGCCGCGCACGAGATGGGCGAGCTGGGCGCCCTGCTCGCCATCGGGGATCATAACGCCGCGCACCCGCGCCGAATGTTCCGCGAGGAACACAGCCAGCGCCTTGCGGGCTTCCGGATTCATGGCGTGCGCTTCGCGGCAGGTGATGTAGGCCGCCTGGTCGAAGTTGAGCGGCGGCATCTGAGCCTGGGCGGACGACGAGACTGCGACGAAGGCAGCGAGCGCGAGGAGGAGCCTGGAGGTCATGCGCATCTCCCCTTACTTGCTGTTGCCGATGGCGGTGCCGCCGAGATAGCCGACCGCGCCGCCGATCAGCCCGGCGCCGACCACAGCGCCGAAGCTGCCGCCGGTCGCGAGGCCGATGCCGGTGCCGGCCGCGGCGCCGACGATGGCGCCGGTCTGCCCGTCCGACAGATTGCTGGTGTTGCAACCGCCCAGGAAGCCCGCCGCGACCACCAGCGTCAGGATCTTCGTCTTCATCACACCTCTCCCCTTAACGTCGACACCTCCGTCACGGAGGCGTCATATCCGCCTTCACCCAACCCTTATCAGGATTGAAGGTGTTGATCATGCCAGCTTTTTGCGCCGTCTCCGGACCCAGGTCCTGCTGATAGACCTCGCCCTTGTAGTCGACGATGAAGGTCATCACGCCGGTCACGCCATAGCGCACCGGCCAGGCGATGGCGCCGAAGCCGCCGATCATGCGGCCGTTGACGAGGTAGTCGCGGGCGCCGCCCGGGGCCGCCGCGCCCTGGCCATAGAGCAGGCGGAAGTAGTAGCCGTAATGGCCGTCCGGCGCGTTGCCGTCGACCTGGGCGCGGGCAACCGCCGGTCCGAGCGGGCTCTGCGGCTCGCCGGGCTTGGCCTGCCAGTAGAGGCCGTCCTTGCGGCCGGGCGAACTGAGAAGGCGCCGCGCATAGACCGGCGAACCGGTCTTCATCGGATCCATCGCCGCGTAGTCGCGCTGGGCATCGACGATGGCCAGCATCGTCTGCACCACGGCGGCTTCGTCATGGCCGATCTGGCGCAGGCGCATTTCGCGCCAGCCGGCCACCGGATCGAAACGCCATTCCGCGCCGTCCTTCACGAGCGGGATCGGCAAGGTCCAGCCGGCCTTGCCGGCCATGATGGTCGCCTTGTCACCCGAGACCTTGACCTCGTGGCTTTCGTCCCAAGCGGCGAGATAGGCCTTCCGCCGCTCCTCACGCTGCGCGGACGTCGTCGGGACGAACTCGCCCCATTGCGGCCCCAGCAGGGCCCCCAGAGTCTTCTGGTCGCCCTTGCGGACCGCGTCGGTGAAGGCATTCGCGGCCGCCTCGGCCGTGGGGAATCCCTGAAGCTTGGCCACCTGCTGGGCGACCGCGCCGCCGGCCAAGCCCCCGGCAAGACCGGCGAATACGACAAGGGCCAGGAGACCGCGCCGGAACATCGAGCCGCTCATCGCCGTCCTCCTCCCCCGAACCTGCCGCCGCCACCGCCGCCGAAATGTTCGCCGCCGCCACCCCAACTGCGATTGCCCCAGGACTGGCTGCCGCGGTCGAAATCACGATTGGCGCCGCTGCCGCCGCGGTTGATGTCGCCGAACGCTCCGCGGTCGCCGCCGGCACGATTCTCGAAGCTGCGGTTCTCGGCCGGCCGGTTCTCCGCGGGCCGGTTCTCCGCGGGCCGGTTCTCGACACCACGATTCTGCACGCCCTCGGCGCCGCGCCCGTCGAGCTGGCCACGGAACTGCTGGCGCTGTGCCGCCGAATCGGGACGATGCTGGCCGAATTCCTGGCGCTCGGCCGGCGTGCGGTACGGCACGCCGTCGCGATGCGCCGGATCGTGGTTCCACTGCCCGTTCCGATAACGGTCGGCGTTGAAGTTGTTGGTGATGCTGGTCGCCCGGTTGACGTTCACGGTCGTGTAGCTGTTGCCCCAGCCGCCGCCGCCATAGCCCCAGTGCCAGCCGCCGAACATCGCGGCACCCGCGGCGACGCCCAGCCCGAACATCATGCCGGTCATCAGCGCCGCGCCGTAGTTCGGCGGCGGCGGATAATAGGGTGGCGGATAGGCCGGATAGGGCCAGGCCCCGTAGGCCCAGGCCGGATTGTAGTAGGGAACGTAGAGCAGCTCGGGATTGGCCGGCTCGATGACGATCGCATTGCCGCCACCGCTCGACTGGGTCGTCACCGTCTGCTGCGGGGTCGACTTCAGGTTGCCGGCGGCCTGCGCCTTGGCGCGCAACCGCTGGACCGCCGTGGCGACGTCCTTCTGCTGGCCGATCATCGCGTCGCCGAGCTTCTGGGTCCAGTCGAGCTGGTTGCTCATCATCTGCAGCGTCTGCGGGAAGGCGACGAGCGACTTCACGCTGACGTCCCAGCCCTTGTCCTTCACCGCCGCGACGGCAGCGTCGCCCTGGAGGTTCGGGTTGGCCTGCGACCAGCGCGCCGCCTCGACGACCTCGAGCGGGTAGGTCGACGCCATCAGGACCTGCGACAACAGAGCATCGGGGTAGAGGGCGATGGGCGCCAGCATCTGGTCGAGCTGCTCGGTCGTGAACGGCTTGTTGGAGTCCTGCGCGCGCAGTCCATGGAAGGGGGCGAGAGCGAGCGCGGCCGTCGACAATGCAAGGAGTTTGCGTCGTTCCATGTGCGGCTCGTTCCTTCAAGATGCCAAAGAAATGGACTGCGGCACACTACCGGCGATGACCATATCCCGTCCAGCGCAGCACCTCGTCACAGCAGGCGATACACCTGCTCCGGCTCGTCCCTGCCCTTCACATGCCGCAGCTCCGGCTTGGGCAGTTCGCCCAGCGCCTCCGGATGCTTCATCGCCGCGATCGTGTCGCCGCTCACCAGGACGATCACGTCCTCGTCGGGGGCCATGAATTCCTTGCCCATCTGTTCGAAGCGCTGCGCCACGTTCACCGTGTCGCCGACCACGGTGTAGTTGACCCGGCCCGGCGCGCCGATGTTGCCGACGATCACCGGACCCGAATGTATGCCGACGCGCAGGCGGACGGCCTTCTGGCCGGCGGCGATACGCTGAAGATTGTCCTCGTGCACGACGCGCCCCATCTCGAGCGCGGCATGGACCGCGTGGTCGGCATGGTCCTCCATGGTCGAAAGGCCGCCCCACACCGCCATCACGCAGTCGCCGATATACTTGTCGATCACGCCCTGGTCGTTCTCGATGCAGCTGCCCAGCAAGGCGAAATGATGGTTGAGCATGTCGGCCGTTTCCTGCTCCGGCAGCTCCTCGGCCTGCGGCGTGAATCCCACGATGTCGGTAAACATCACCGTGACGACCCGGCGGCGCGATGCCACGGCATCCTCGCCCAGTTCCATCAGCCCGAAGACGAGACGGCGCGGCACATAGGCGCCGAACCATTTCAGCGCGCCGCGCGCCTTGTCGAGGCTGTGGCCGGCATCGTCGATCTCGCGCAGCCGCGACGAGCGATGGAACGGCTCGTCGAACTTGAGCTGCTCGATCAGCTCGGCCGCCGAGGTCAGGGTGCGGATGGAGCGCGCCATGCTTAGCCCCATCACCAGCGCCAGCAGCGCGGCGACGGCCAGCGTGATGCCGCCGACGATCGCCCCGTTGGTCAGCCGATCGAGGTCGCCGGTCGCGTCCTCGATCGGGAAATACTGCCCGACCAGCCAGGGCTCCGGTCCGAACCGCCTGAGTTCGCGATAGACGAACACCCATCGCCGCCCGCCCGCCTCGACGACATGACCGAGCGAGCCCAGCGCCCGGTCGATCTGCGGCGAGCGCACCGGCGGGTCCCAGATCTTGGCGAGGACCGGGTCGTCCACTTCCTTGATCGTCGGCAGGGGCCGCGTCTCGGAGAGGCCGAGCCCGCGGGGATCGATCAGCCGGCGCGCGGCCAGCACGTGGTCCCGGCCGACCAGGATGAAGTAGCGCCCGTCGCCGCCCCGGACCGGATCGCCGATGAGATAGGAGAGATCGCCCACGGCCACGGTGGCGATCAGGCCGCCGATGAAGGCATTGTCGATGCGTCGCACCGGCGTGCGCACGTTGACCACCGGCTGCTTGATCGTCTCGCTCCAGAACAGGGCACCCCAGAAGGTGTGTTGCGCCGTCTGGAGCTGGCGAAAGCGCTCCATGCCTTGCGGCTGGCCGACGAGCGGGAGCGTTTCGCGCTCGATCGTGCCGTCGGGCTCGCGCACGGCGCGGTGGAGCTGGAGATCGAGCGTGGCGAAGCCGACCGCCGAAACGGCAGGCACCTGCTGCATCATGACGGCCAGCAGCTCACGCACCGCGACCGGCGATTCGATGTCGATGCGCCCGCCGGCGGCGAGGGCTGCGATCAGTTCGAGCTGCTCGCTCACTGGATCGAGGCGACTGCGGACCAGCGCCACCTGGGCATCGACCACGCGGGCTGCCCGATCGACCAGCAGCCGATCTGCGGTGCCGGTCGCGCCGGCCAGCACGACGATATAGGCGACGCCGGAAATGAGCGCCAGCGATACGAAGGCAAGCGCCAGCGCAGCGACCATCGGCAACCGCCAGTGGCGGCGCATGGCGGCTTTCGCAGGGGACGTTTCGGTAATCTGGCTCACGCGGCGAACATCATAGGATGTCCGCCGCGTGGAAGCGATGTCCCGTCAGGTCAGGCGGCGGCGCGGATGGCCGACTTGTTGACCTTGTCGTCGACGTGGCTCTCGAACTGTTGGAAGTTCTTCTCGAAGCGCTGGGCGACGTCGCGCGCGGCGCTGTCGTAGGCCTTCTTGTCCTTCCAGGTGTTCTTCGGGTTCAGCACCTCGCCCGGCACGTCCGGACAGGCGCTCGGCACCTGCATGCCGAAGTGCGGATCGGCCGAGGAGGAGACGGAGGCCAGCGTGCCGTCGAGCGCCGCGCGCACCATCGCGCGGGTGTGGCGGATCGACATGCGCTCGCCGACGCCGAAGCCGCCACCCGACCAGCCGGTGTTGACCAGCCAGCACTTCACGTTCTGACGGGCCATCTTCTCGCCCAGCATCTTGGCGTAGACGGTCGGATGGCGCGGCATGAACGGCGCGCCGAAACAGGTCGAGAAGGTCGCCTGCGGCTCGGTCACGCCCTTCTCGGTGCCGGCGACGCGCGCCGTGTAACCCGACAGGAAGTGATACATCGCCTGCTCGGGCGAGAGCCGCGAGATCGGCGGCAGCACGCCGAACGCGTCGGCCGTCAGCATCACGATGTTCTCGGGCGTGCCGGCGATGCCGGTGGCCGAGGCGTTGGGGATGAAGTCGAGCGGATAGCAGGCGCGGGTGTTCTCGGTATGGACGCCGTCATCGAGGTCGAGGCGGCCGGTCGTCGGGTCGATCACGACGTTTTCGAGCACCGTGCCGAAACGGCCCGTGGTGGCATAGATTTCCGGTTCGGCCTCGCGGCTGAGCTTGATCACTTTGGCGTAACAGCCGCCCTCGAAGTTGAACAGGCTGTCCTCGGCCCAGCCATGCTCGTCGTCGCCGATCAGCGTGCGCGTCGGGTCGGCCGACAGCGTGGTCTTTCCGGTGCCCGACAGGCCGAAGAAAACCGCGACATCACCGTTCGGACCGACATTGGCGGAGGCATGCATCGGCAGGACGTTCTTGTCCGGCAGCAGGTAGTTCAGGATCGTGAACACCGACTTCTTGATCTCGCCGGCATACCAGGTGCCGCAGATCGCCACGACGCGATCGGTAAAGTTGACGAGGATGGCGCAGTCGGAGGCCGTACCGTCGAGCTTCGGGTCGGCCTGGAAACCCGGCAGGTTCAGGATGGTGAATTCAGGCTTGAAGCCTTCGAGTTCCTCCGCCGCCGGACGCAGGAACATATTGCGGGCGAAGAGGTTGTGCCACGCCGTCTCGTTGACCACACGCACGCCGATGCGATGCGCAGGGTCGGCGCCGGCCCAGCAGTCGCGCACGAAGAGGTCGCGCCGCTGCGCATAGGCGATCATCCGGTTGTAGAGCGCGCGATACTGGCCGGGCGTGATGGGTTTGTTGGTCTTGCCCCAGTCGATGCGGCCCTTGCTCTCCGAATCCTCGACAATGAACTTGTCGTTGGGCGAGCGACCGGTGTGCAGGCCGGTCCGCACCACCAGCGCGCCGCCATCGGCCATCACGCCCTCATGCCGGCGAATCGCTTCCTGGTAGAGCGCGGGAACCTGGAGGTTCCAGTAGACATTGCTCAGGTTCTTGAGTCCGAGCGCTTCCAGTCCAAACTTGGGTACGATGAAGCCCGCCTGATGCACAGCGTTTCTCCTGCTTTCCGGCCGATCCGAATGGCGAAGGTGTTTCCGCAATATGCGCTACTGGCAGGGCCGCGGGGAGGCAAGTCCCTTGCGACAAGTTAGTGTCGGCCAGCGCGGGAATCCGCCTTCGCATCCGCGAGAAGAATGCTGCGACGCGAAACCCACGGACCTGCGTGGTGGAATCAGGGCATCGCGCGGGCCTTGGCCACCAGGGCGACCAGGGCCTTGCGCGCCTCGCCGGCCGCTTGCAGCGGCACATCGAACGCAAGGCGGGCGACCTTTCCGGCTCGCCGCAGGTCGATGCCCTCGGAATCGATCCCCGTCATCCTCCAGCCGTCGCCGGCCAGCCCGATCAACTTTGCGGCATAAAGCTGGACCGCCTCCGCGTGATCGGCATTCATGTGCTCGACGATGCCCGCCTCGGCCTCGCCAAGGCCCGCGGCCTGCGGTGGCGCGAGTTCGGCCCCATCGATCCAGCGGATCTTGCCGAAGCCGCCCACCAGATGGGCCCGCTCGACCGCGACGCGGTAGAAGCCGAAATCCCTGAATCCCGCATAGAGCGCGGCGTCCGGATGGCGCGCCAGGAAGCGCGCCTTCAGCCGTTCGTCGGCGGTCCGCTCGGCTCGGCCGAGCACGGTTGCCCGCGGGCCCGTCAGCGGCTGGTCGAGCCCGCCGGTGCCGTCGAACAGCAGGGAGACGCGGTCGTCCGCCTTGATTGCCCTTGTGTGTTCGGCCATATCGCTCATCAGAAGGATTGGCGACAGGTCGTGATCGACCGCGACCAGCACCAGGGAGGCATAGGGCCAGTTGGCCGGTTCGGCCGGCAGGATGGTGGCCAGGGACGCCCGGTCGAGGGCGCGCAAGAGTCCGCGCACGGTGCGGGGCATGTCGTCTTGGGTCATGTTCGGATCAAAAAAGCCGCAATTGTTCGTTGAGTATACGGGCCGGGAAGGCGGCGGCGGCGGCCCGGACTATGATAGCATGATATAGAAGCCGTTGTCCGCTGCAGGAGAAGCCAAGCCGTGCGCAAGACCATCGCCCTCGTCGACGACGACCGCAACATCCTCACATCGGTGTCGATGCTGCTCGAAGCCGAAGGGTTTCAGATCAAGACCTACAATGACGGTGCGTCGGCTCTGGAAGGCCTCAACCAGTCACCGCCGGATCTCGGCATCTTCGACATCAAGATGCCCCGGATGGACGGGATGGAACTCCTGAACCGCATTCGCAAGACGCAGCAGTTCCCGGTCATCTTCCTCACGTCGAAGGACGAGGAGATCGACGAGGTGCTGGGCCTGCGGATGGGCGCCGACGATTTCATCCGCAAGCCGTTCTCGCAGCGCCTGTTGCTGGAGCGCATACGCGCCGTGCTGCGTCGGGCCGATGTCGGCGGCGCCAAGGGCGAAGCCGCCGCCGAGCGGATCGTACGCGGCGAACTGGTCCTCGACCCCAGTCGCCATCAATGCACCTGGAAGGGCAAGGAGGTGCACCTCACGGTCACCGAGTTCCTGCTCCTGAAGTCGCTCGCGGAGCGGCCCGGCCATGTGAAGAACCGCGACCAGCTCATGGACGCGGCCTACGGCGAGACGATCTACGTCGACGACCGCACCATCGACAGCCACATCAAGCGCGTCCGCCGCAAGTTCCGCGAGGTCGATGGCGAGTTCGAGCAGATCGAAACGCTGTATGGCATCGGATATCGATACCGCGACTCCTGAGCCCGGTGCGCGTCCGCCCGGGCATCAGACGCCAATCTCACGGATTGCCACGGCGCTGGGACGGCTGTTCCCGCAGGCGCTGCGCAAGGCCCCGGCTGCCGCCGGGGGCGCCGAGTCGCCGTCGCTGCTGCGCCGGCGGCGCAGTGCCGGCCGCGGCTACTCGCCGCTCACGCGGCGCATCCTGCTGCTCAACCTCATCCCGGTCGCGCTGCTGACCCTTGGCGCTGTCTATCTCAGCGATTACGAAGAGGAGCTGATCGACACCGAACTCGCCTCGCTGCTCGTGCAGGGCGAGATGGTGGCGGCCGGCATCGGCGAGGTCGCGGTGGTCGGCGGCGAAACCACGGTGAACCGCATGGACGCCGACGCCGCGCGCCAGCTCCTGACGCGACTGGTCCGACCGACCGGCGTGCGGGCGCGGCTGTTCAGCGAGACTGGCGAGTTGCTGGGCGATTCGGCGATGCTGAACGAGGCCGGGCGCATCCATGTCGTGCCGCTGCCGCCGCCCGAGGTGCCGGCCGAGACAGAGGCCCACGCCAGTATCGGCGAGCGCATCAGCGACTGGCTGGCTCGCCAGCTTTCCCGTGTCGACCACTACCCCGAATATGTCGACAAGCCCGTGCCGACCCTGCGCGACTTTCCCGAGGCGGCCAGCGCGCTGCGCGGCTTCAATGCGTCGGCCGTGCGCAGCGCCGGTCAGGGGCGGCTGATGCTGAGCGCGGCGGTGCCGGTCCAGCGCTACAAGCAGGTGCTGGGCGCCCTCCTCCTGACGCGCGACAACCGCGCCATCGCCGCCTCGTTGCGCGAGGTCCGCTACGACATGCTGACCATCGCCGCGGCAGCGCTCGGCATCACCGTGCTGCTGTCGCTCTATCTCGCCGGCACCATCACCCAGCCGATCGTGCGCCTCGCCCGCGCCGCCGACGAGGTTCGCCTGGCGCGCGAGAGCCGGCCGGAAATTCCCGACCTCGGCAAGCGCGGCGACGAGATCGGCGACCTGAACGATGCGCTACGGTCGATGACCGAGGCCCTGTGGCTGCGCATCAACACGATCGAGAGCTTCGCAGCCGACGTCGCACACGAACTCAAGAACCCGCTGACATCCCTGCGCTCGGCGATCGAGATGGCGGGCCATCCCAACCTCGACGCGGAACGCCGCGCCAAGCTGATGGCCATCGTCATGGACGACATCAATCGGCTCAACCGGCTGATCTCCGACATCTCCGACGCCTCGCGGCTCGACGCCGAACTGATGCGCGGCGAGGTGAGGCCGGTCGACCTCGACAAGCTGCTGCGCGACATGGTCCACCACTATGCGGTGACCGCGAACCAGAAGTCCGGCGTCGAGGTCGAGTTCCGGGTGGCCGCCAATCCGCCGTTCATGGCGCACGGTCACGACGGTCGCTACGGCCAGGTGTTCCGCAACGTCATCGACAATGCCCTCTCCTTCGCGCCCAAGGGCTCGCGCATCCTCGTCGAACTGGGCCGGGAACCCCGGAACGGGCCGTTCGTCGTCACCATCGACGACGAGGGCCAGGGCATTCCCGAGGACAATCTCGAATCGATCTTCCAGCGCTTCTACTCCGAGCGTCCGACCGAGCACTTCGGCCAGCATTCCGGCCTCGGCCTGTCGATCTGCCGCCAGATCGTCGAGACCTATGGCGGCACGATCACGGCCACCAACCGGCGCGGCCCCGACGGCAGGGTGCTGGGCGCCCGCTTCACCGTCCGGCTGCCCGCGGCCAGCGGACGCAAGTGACGATCCGAATGGCGATCAGCGTCACGACCTACGTTCACGCGACCTGCGTCGCTCTGCGGGCCGGCCGGAACTGGCGCGGCATCCTGCTGCGGGGGCCGTCGGGCGCCGGCAAGTCCGATCTCGCCCTTCGTCTCGTCGAGGGAGGCGGCCGACTGGTGGCCGACGATCAGACGGCGCTCGTCCGGCAAGGCCGCGGCCTGGTCGCCGCGCCGCCCGGCACGCTTGCGGGCCTGCTGGAAGTGCGCGGCGTCGGCATCGTCAAGCTCGACCGCTCCCGGCTTCTCACCCGGGCGACCATCGCGCTGCTGGTGGATCTCGTGCCGCCGGACCGCATCGAACGCCTGCCCGATCGGGCGCGGGAGACGCTGCTCGGTGTCGACCTGCCGGTCGTGGCGCTGGCGCCCTTCGAGGCCTCCGCCCCGGCGAAGTTGCGCCTTGCCCTCGCACGAACCGCGGCGGCATGATCCGGCGCGCGCCGCTCATGCCAGACAGTCCCCCCTCTCCCGCTTCCAACACATCCCGCGACACGCGCCGGCCATTCGTCGTCGTCACTGGCCTGTCCGGCGCGGGTCGTGCGACCGCGCTGCACGTCCTCGACGATCTGGGTTATGTCGCCGTCGACAACGTTCCCCTGCCGCTGCTCGACGACCTCATGCGCTCGACCGGCGGCGAGGCGGGTGCAAGCGCCCAGCCACTGGCGCTGGGCATCGACACCCGAACCTTCGGCTTCGACGCACGGGAACTGGCCGCGCGCATCCGCGAGCTGCGGAACCGTCCCGACCTCGCCGCACGGCTCCTCTTCCTCGAGGCCGACACCGAGACGCTGCAGCGCCGCTACACCGAAACCCGCCGCCCCCATCCGCTGGCGCCCGACCGTCCCGTGGTCGACGGCATCAGCGAGGAGCGCCGGCAGATCGGCTGGATGGGCGACGTGGCGGATCTCACCGTCGACACCACGTCGTTGTCGCCGCATCGCCTGAAGCAGATCCTGACCGGGCACTTCGGGCTCGGCCGCGCGGTCGGCACCCGCATTTCCGTGATGTCGTTCTCGTTCCGCCGCGGCCTGCCGCGCGAGGCCGACCTGGTGTTCGACGTGCGGTTCCTGAAGAACCCCCACTACGATCCGGCGCTGAAGCCCCTGACGGGGCGCGATCCGGCGGTTGCGGCATTCATCGCAACCGACCCGGATTACCGCCCGTTCGTGGACAGGCTGAAGGCCCTGATCGGGCCGCTGCTGCCCCGATTCGATTCGGAGGGCAAGAGCTATCTGACCATTGCCATCGGGTGCACCGGCGGCAAACACAGATCGGTCGCCCTCGCCGAGGAGATTGCAGACTGGTTGCGGAGCGCCGGCCGGTCCGTCACTCTCTCTCACCGGGACGTCGGGGCGGCCGGGGAGGCCGGGGGCGCAGGGTAGAGCAAAGCATGATTGGTATCGTACTCGTGACTCACGGCAATCTGGCGCAGGAATTCAAAGCCGCGCTGGAACACGTCGTCGGTCCGCAGCAATGCATGTCGACCGTCTGCATCGGCGCCGACGACGACATGGAAAAACGCCGCGGAGAAATACTGGAGAGGGTCCGGGCCTGTGAGACGGGCGAGGGCGTCATCGTGCTGACCGACATGTTCGGCGGCACCCCGTCCAATCTCGCAATCTCCATTATGGAGCAGGCGCGGGTCGAGGTGCTGGCCGGCGTCAATCTGCCGATGCTGGTCAAGCTCGCCAGCGTCCGCACGAAGCCGATTGCGGAGGCCGTCCGCATGGCGCAGGAAGCCGGCCGCAAGTACATCACCGTCGCCTCCCGCATCCTGGCCAAGGAAGCCTCGTGAGCGACGCGGCGGCGAAAACCAGCGCGGAGGCCGGCATCGGCGCCCTGAAGCGAAGCCTCGCCATCGCCAACAAGCGCGGCCTGCATGCCCGCGCCGCCGCCAAGTTCGTGCGGACCGCCGGCCAGTTCGACGCCATCGTGCGCGTTTCCTTCAAGGGCCAGGAAGTCTCGGGCCTGTCGATCATGGGCCTCATGATGCTGGCTGCCGGAATCGGCAGTTCGGTCGAGGTCATCTGCTCGGGCCGGCAGGCCGCCGACGCGATGGCCGCCCTTTCGGCCCTGGTCGAAGGAAAATTCGGCGAAGATTGATGACCGTGCGCCACCCGGCATAAAGGCGAGCGCATATCGACATAAATTCTTGCTTATATGTTGATCCGGCGCGTTGAGGCGGTTTCGCACCGCTGATATGACACGCCCGCTTTTACAATTCGCCGCCTGCCGACGCCGGCACAGCAAGGAGCGCCACATGGCCGACTACATCGTCAAGGATATCGAGCTCGCCGACTGGGGTCGCAAGGAACTCGACATGGCCGAGACCGAGATGCCGGGCCTGATGTCGATCCGCAAGGAATACGGTCCGAAGAAGCCGCTCAAGGGTGCGCGCATCGCCGGCTCGCTGCACATGACCATCCAGACGGGCGTGCTGATCGAGACGCTGAAGGCGCTGGGCGCCGACGTGCGCTGGGCCTCGTGCAACATCTACTCGACCCAGGACCATGCCGCCGCGGCGATCGCCAAGGCCGGCACGCCGGTCTTCGCCATCAAGGGCGAGAGCCTCGAGGAATACTGGGACTACACCCACAAGATCTTCGAATGGCATGACGGCGGCGAGCCGAACATGATCCTCGACGACGGCGGCGACGCCACCCTGCTGGTCCATCTCGGCGCCCGCGCGGAGAAGGATCCGTCGCTGGTCGCCAATCCGACCAACGAGGAAGAGGAAGTCCTCTACAAGGCCATCCTCAAGACCAACAAGGAGAAGCCGGGCTGGTACGCCAAGCTCGGCGCCTCGATCAAGGGCGTCACCGAGGAGACGACCACGGGCGTCCATCGCCTCTACAACATGGCGAAGGAAGGCAAGCTCCTGTGGCCGGCCATCAACGTGAACGACTCGGTGACCAAGTCGAAGTTCGACAATCTCTACGGCTGTCGTGAATCGCTGGTCGACGGCATCCGCCGCGGCACCGACGTCATGATGTCGGGCAAGGTCGCGATGGTCGCGGGCTTCGGCGACGTGGGCAAGGGCTCGGCCGCCTCGCTGCGCCAGGCCGGCTGCCGCGTGATGGTCTCCGAAATCGATCCGATCTGCGCCCTGCAGGCCGCGATGGAAGGCTACGAGGTCGTCACCATGGAAGAGGCGGCGCCGAAGGCCGACATCTTCGTGACCGCCACCGGCAACGTCGACGTTCTCACGCTCGAGCACATGAAGGCGATGAAGCATCGCGCCATCATCTGCAACATCGGCCACTTCGACTCCGAGATCCAGATCGCGAGCCTCCGGAACTTCAAGTGGCACAACGTGAAGCCGCAGGTCGACGAGGTCGAGTTCCCGGACGGCAAGCGCATCATCGTGCTGTCGGAGGGCCGCCTGGTGAACCTGGGCAACGCGACCGGTCATCCGAGCTTCGTGATGTCGGCCTCCTTCTCGAACCAGACGCTGGCCCAGGTCGAGCTGTGGACCAACCCCGGCAAGTACGAGAAGCAGGTCTACACGCTGCCGAAGTTCCTCGACGAGAAGGTCGCCGCGCTCCACCTCGAGAAGGTCGGTGCCAAGCTGACCAAGCTGCGGCCCGACCAGGCCAAGTATATCGGCGTGCCCGAGGCCGGCCCGTTCAAGGGCGATCTCTACCGTTACTAATCGCCCCACAGGGGCACGTGCTAAAAGTCGGCATCGAAAGATGCCGACTTTTTCTTTGCCCCTTCCCGACGAGGCCGCGACCGAGCGTCTGGGCACGGCGCTTGCCGCCCGCCTGAGGCCGCGCGACGTCGTGGCACTGGAAGGCGGCCTGGGCGCCGGCAAGACGACGCTGGCGCGCGCCATCCTGCGCGCCGCCGCCGGCGATCCGGCGTTGATCGTGCCCAGCCCGACCTTCACGCTCGTCGAGGTCTACGAGACGCCCCGCGGCAACTTCTGGCATTTCGACCTCTATCGTCTGGAAGAGCCCGAACAGGTCTTCGAACTGGGTTGGGAAGAGGCGCGCATCGACGGCGTGGCCCTGGTCGAGTGGGCCGAGCGGCTGGGCTCGCTGCTGCCGCGCGAGCGGCTCACCATCAGCCTGTCGGTCGAGGGCGACGGCCGCCGCGCGATCCTGGAAGGAGACTCCCGTTTTGGCGAATTCTGAACGCGACCGGCTGCGGGCCGAGTTCGTGAGCCGCGCCGGCTGGGGCGATGCCGGCGAACGCCTGCTGGCGGGCGACGCGTCGTTCCGCAAGTACTTCCGCCTCAGCAGGCCGCGCGGCTCGGCGGTCGTCATGGATGCCCCGCCGCCGCAGGAGGACGTGCGGCCGTTCGTGCGGATCGGCAGGCACCTGATCGCGCTCGGCCTCAGCGCGCCGGAGATCCTCGCGGAGGACGCCGGGCAGGGATTCCTGCTGCTCGAGGATTTTGGCGACGACACCTATGCACGCGTGCTGGCGGCAGGCGGCGACGAAGGCGAACTCTACGCCCGGGCGACCGACGTGCTGGTCGAGATCCATGGCGCTGGCGAGCGCAGCCTGCTGCCGGGCCTCGGCGCCTATGCCGGCGACGCGCTGATCGAGGCCGCGATGCTGCTGCCGGAATGGTACCTGCCCGAAGCCACCGGCACGCCGACGCCGCCCGAGGAGACCGCGCGCTACGTCGCGGCGTGGCGGGAATGCCTGGCCGCGCTGCCGGCAACCGCCGAGATTCTGCTGTTGCGCGACTATCACCAGGACAATCTCCTGTGGCTGCCGGCGCGGCCCGGCGTGAGGGCGTGCGGCCTGCTCGATTTCCAGGACGCACAGCGCGGCCATCCTTCCTACGACCTCGTGTCGCTGATCGAGGATGCGCGCCGCGACGTGGCGCCCGCCGTCCATGCCGCCTGCCTCGCCCGCTATGTCGGCGAGGCAGGGATCGCCGACGCGGCCGGTTTCCGCACCGGCTTCGCGCTGATGGCTGCCCAACGTCACGCCCGCATCATCGGGCTGTTCGTTCGCCTGCTGCGGCGAGACGGCAAGCCGGACTACCTGCAGCACCTGCCCCGGGTCTGGCGCATGTTCGAGCGCGCCCTCCAGCACGAGGCGCTGACGCCACTGCGCCTCTGGATCGACCGCACCCTGCCGCCGGAACTGCGCCGCATCGGAGCGGCCTCGTGATCCGCAGCGCGATGATCCTGGCTGCCGGCCGCGGCGAGCGCATGCGGCCGCTCACGGATTCGACACCCAAACCGCTGATCCCCGTGGCCGGCCGCTCGATGCTCGAACGCTCCATCGACCGTCTGCAACGCACTGGCGTGCGGAACATCGTCGTGAACGTCCACCATCTCGGCAACCAGATCGCCGACCGGCTGGGTGGCCGCGCCCGCATCATCCGCGAGGATCATCTGCTGGAAACCGGCGGCAGCGTGCGCAACGCACTGCCCCTGCTCGGCAACGGGCCCTTCTTCGTGATGAATGGCGATGGGCTGTGGCGCGACGGGCCGGAGTCCATGCTGGGCCGCCTGGCCGCCGCCTGGGACCCCAACCGCATGGATGCGCTGCTGCTGCTCCATCCCCTGGCCACCGCGATCGGCCGCGAGGAGAAGGATCGCGGCGACTACTATCTCGAGCCGGACGGCCGCGCCCGCCATCGCGGCACGGCCGAGACTGCGCCTTATCTCTTCGCCAGCGTCTCGGTCTGCGATTCACGCCTGTTCAACGGCTCGCCGGAAGGCCCCTTCTCGCTCTTGAAACTGTGGAACCGTTCGGAGCAGGCCGGCCGCCTGTTCGCGCTGGTCCATAATGGCGACTGGTTCCACGTCGGCACGCCCTCGGCCCTCGCCGAGGCGGAACGCGTGCTGGGATGAAGGGCCTCTTCACCATCGCCACGGAGCGCCGCTTCGCCGACGAACTGGCGCGGGTGGTGCTGGCCGAGCATGGAGGAGATCCGCTGGCCCTCGCCGACGTGCTGATCCTGCTGCCGACCCGGCGCTCGGTCCGCGCCCTGCGCGACGCCTTCCTGCGCGCCGCGGGCGGCACGCCCACGATCCTGCCGCGCATGGCGCCGCTCGGCGACGTCGACGCCGGCGAATGGGAAATCGCCTCGGGCGAGGGCGATGCGCTCACCTTGCCGCCCGCCATCGCTCCCGCGGAGCGCGACGCGCTTTTGACCCAGCTCGTGGCGGCCTTCACCGACGACCGGGGCCAACCCATCGCGCAGTCGGCGTCGCAGGCACTGAAACTCGCGCGCGAACTCGGCCGCCTGCTCGACGAACTCGCCATCGAGGGCGTGTCGTTCTCGCAACTCGAAGGGCTGGTCGAGGGCAACTTCGCAAGCCACTGGCAGCGGACGCTCAGGTTCCTCGCCATCGTCGGCGAACACTGGCCGCAGATGCTCGCGGCGCGCGGACAGATCGACGCCGTCGAGCGGCGCACCTTGGCGCTCCGCAACCAGGCCAACCGATGGCGCGCACGACCGCCGCAAACGCCCGTGATCGCCGCGGGCTCGACCGGCTCGCAGCCCTCGACGCGCGACCTGCTCGCGGCCATCGCCGAACTGCCGAAGGGCGCGGTCGTCCTGCCGGGTCTCGACCAGGACATGGACGAGGCGAGCTGGAAGGCTCTCGATCCATCGCATCCGCAATACGGCCTGCGCGAACTGCTGATCGCGCTGGGCCGCGGGCGCGCCGACGTCCAGGAATGGCCCGGCGCCGCGAGCGGATCGCCACGTCATTTCCTCATCACCGAGCTGATGCGGCCGGCGGAGACCAGCGACGCTTGGGTCAAACCGGAGACCGCGTCGCTCGAGCATGTAACCCGCGCCGATTGCGCCACGCCGCACCAGGAGGCGCTGGTCGTGGCGCTGGCCTTGCGCAGCGTTCTCGACACACCAGGACGCACGGCCGCCCTCGTTACGCCTGACCGCGGACTGGCACGACGCGTCTCTGCCGAACTGAAGCGCTGGCAGATCGACATCGACGATTCGGCCGGCACGCCGCTGCTGGACACGCCGTCCGCCGCGCTCCTGCATGAGCTGATCGCCGTGGTCGAAGCGCGCTTTGCGCCGGTCGAGCTGCTGGCGCTCCTCAAGCACCCGCTCTGCACCCTGGGACTGGACCGCGCCTCCCTCCTCGATGCGACGCGGCGACTCGACCGCAAGTGCCTGCGCGGCCTCAAGCCCGCGCCAGGACTGCCGTCGATCCGCGCCCGCGTCGACGAAGCGAAATTCGGCGATCCCGGCGACGGCGCGGCGGTGAAGGCGCTGCTCGAACGGCTCGATCAAGCGACCGGGTCGCTCGTCGAGCTGATGCACGGCAACGCCGAGCCCGATGCGCTGCTTGCCGCCACGATCGGCGCCGCCGAGAAGATCTCTCCGCCCGAAACGTTGTGGGCGGGCGAGGCCGGCAGCGCTCTGGCAGACGTGCTGGGGCGCCTGCGCACCGCCTGGACGAACCATGCCGCGATCGCATCGGGCGAATGGCCCGGCCTGTTCGCGGCCATGCTGGAGCCGGAGACGATCCGCCCGGCCTTCGGACGTCACCCGCGCCTGTCGATCTGGGGACCGCTCGAGGCCCGCCTGCAGCGCGCCGACCTGCTGGTGCTGGGCGGCCTCAACGACGGCACCTGGCCGCCCGCCGTCGAGACCGGCCCATGGATCAGTCGCCCGATGCGTGCCGAACTCGGCCTGCCGCAGCCCGAGCGTCGGATCGGCCTCTCGGCTCACGATTTCGTGGCCGCCCTTGGCGCCGAACGGGTGCTGCTGACGCGCGCCGAGCGCGAGGGCGGTGCGCCCACCGTGCCGTCGCGCTGGCTGGCCCGCCTCGATGCGCTGTTCGGCTACGAGCCCGGCTCGGCACCGGTCCCGGAATACATCCAGCGCGGCCGTCGCAGCTTCGTCGCCTGGGCGGAAGCGATCGACCGGCCCGACACCTATGCGCCGTGGCTGCGGCCCGCACCGCGCCCGCCGCTTGAAGCCCGACCCAAACGCCTGTCGGTCTCCAGCGTCGAGCAATGGCGGCGCGATCCCTACGGTCTCTACGCCCGGCGCATCCTGGGGCTAGAGGCGCTCGATCCGCTGGAGGCCGAACTGGGTGCGGCCGATCGCGGCAATGCCCTGCACGACGCCCTCGACGAGTTCCTGAAATCGCACCCTTCCGGGGTCTTGCCTCCCGAAGCCGTGCGCGAGTTCGAAGAACTGGGCGAGAAGCATCTCGCCGACCTGCTGACGGCGCCGGCTGAACGGGCCTTCTGGTGGCCGCGCTTCCAGCGCCTCGCCCGCTGGTTCGTCGATCAGGAGAACGCACGACGCGCCGCCGGCACGAGGCTGCTGGCGAGCGAAAGCAACGCCGCGATGACCGTGGGGCCAGCCGCCCATCCGCTGCGCATCGAGGCGCGCGCCGACCGGGTCGACGAGCTGGAGCGCGGCGCCTGGGAGATCATAGACTACAAGACCGGCCGGGTGCCGACCAAGGACGAGCTGGAAGCCCTGTTCGCGCCGCAGCTCCTGCTCGAGGCGGCGATGGCAGAGCGCGGCGGCTTCGAGAAGATCGAGGGCAAGGCCGACACGGTGCGCCTGTCCTACTGGCAGGCCAACGGCCTGGGCGATGGCGGCAAGGTGAGCGAGATCAAGGGCAGCGAGGAACTCGTGGCCGAGATGATGGCGCTCGTCCAGAGGATGGCGGAGCACTTCGCGAACCCGGAAACGCCCTATGCGGCGCTACCCTGGCCCGCCTACGGTCCGCACTTCAACGACTACGCCCATCTCGAGCGCGTCGCCGAATGGTCGACGGCAGGCGGCGGCGACGAATGAGCGACGTACTCGACGCCATCGCGCTCGCGACCGATGCGCAACGGCGCGCCACCACACCCGATCATTCGGCGTGGGTCGAGGCCAACGCGGGCACGGGCAAGACCAAGGTCCTCACCGACCGCGTGACGCGGCTGCTGCTCGGTGGCGTCCAGCCCGAGCGCATTCTCTGCCTCACTTTCACCAAGGCGGCGGCGGCCGAGATGCGCAATCGCCTCGCCCATCAGCTCGGCCGCTGGGCCCTGGCTGACGAGGCCACGCTCGACGCCGGTATCGCCAGGCTGATCGACAGGGCGCCGGACCCCGCACAGCGGGTCGTGGCGCGCCGCCTGTTCGCGCGCGTGCTCGATGCGCCGGGCGGCATCAACATCCTGACCATCCACGCCTTCTGCCAGGCGCTGCTGAAACGCTTCCCGCTCGAGGCCGGCGTGGCACCCGGCTTCGAGATTCTCGACGAGGCCGAGGCCCAGACGATCCTGCGTCGCGTGCAGGACGAGCAGATGGAAGATCTGGCGCGCAGCGGTGCGTCACCCGAGCTGACCGCCGCCCTGGCCACCGTCGCGGCCAAGGTCTCGATCGCCGAATATGCGGAGCTGATGACGCGGCTGCTGAGCGAGCGCGCCTGGCTGCTGGCCCATGTCGTCGACGAAGTCGGTCTCGCAAGGCTCGGTCGCCGGCTGCGCCGGCAATTGAACTGCGAGCGCGTGCCGGCGCTCGACGAAGCGGCCCTGCGCGAGGCGGCACGGGCGTTGATCGAGACGGGTGGCAAGACCGATGAGCCGAACGGCCGGAAGATCGCAACCTGGCTGGCCGACGACCGCAATGACCTCAGTGCCGCCTATCGCGCCGTGTACTTCACCAGCGAAGGGCAGGTGCGCAAGTCGCTGGCGACCAAGGCGGCACAGAAGCGCCTGCCCGGCATCGTCGACATTCTCCAGGCCGAGGCCGAGCGTCTCGAATGCGCGCGGGGACAGGCGCTGGTCGAACTGACCCTGGCCCTGCTGCGACTGGGCCTCGACGTCGCCGATCGCTACACGCGCGCCAAGCGCCGCCGTGCCGTGCTCGACTACGACGACCTGATCGTGGCGACGCGCCGCCTGCTGGAGACGGCTGATAGCGCCGCCTGGGTGCTCTTCAAGCTCGATGGCGGCATCGACCATGTGCTGGTCGACGAGGCGCAGGACACCAATCCCGACCAGTGGGAAGTGATCCGTCGCCTCACCGAGGAGTTCTTCGTGGGCGAAGGCGCGGTCGGCCGCAGCCGCACGATCTTCGCGGTGGGCGACACCAAGCAGTCGATCTTCGGCTTCCAGCGTGCCGATCCGCGCAAGCTGAAGGAGATGCGCGAATGGTTCGACGAGCGCAGCCGCATCGCCGACCGGGTCTTCGTGCCGGTCGACCTCAATGTCTCGTTCCGCTCGACGCCGGCCGTGCTGGATGCCGTCGACCGGGTGTTCGGCGAAATCGAAGCGGCAAAAGGCGTCGCCGAACCGGGCGACGTGATCCACCTGCCCAGCCGCAAGAACGAGCCGGGACGGGTCGAGTTGTGGCCGCTGGTCGAAGCAGGCGAAGACAAGGCCGACACGAAGGACATCGAAGGCACGGGAAGCGGTGCTTCCCAGGCGTTGCCGCACGAACGGCTGGCGCGATTGATCGCCGCGCACGCCAAGCACCTGATCGCCACGGAGCGACGCGCGCGCGACGGCGAGAAGCTGCATGCCGGCCACTTCATGGTGCTGGTGCGCCGGCGCAACGAGTTCGTGAATGCTCTGGTGCGCGCGCTGAAGCGCGAGGGTGTCGAGGTCGCGGGAGTCGACCGGCTGAACCTCGGCCAGGAACTTGCGATCCAGGACCTGCTGGCAATGGCGCGCTTCGTCCTGCTGCCGCAGGACGATCTCAATCTCGCGGCCTTGCTGAAGTCGCCGCTGATCGGCGTCGACGAGGACCAGCTCTTCACCCTGGCGTGGAAGCGTACCGGCCATCTGTGGCGTGCCTTGCGCGAGCGCTCGGGCGAGGCGCCGTTTGCCGCGGCTTACGCGGCCCTGGCCGAATGGCTGAAGCGCGCCGACTACGACACACCTTTCGATTTCTTCGCGCGCGCGCTCGGGCCGGAGGGTGGCCGGCGCCGGCTGCTGCAGCGGCTCGGCCGCGAGGCCTCCGATCCGATCGACGAGTTGCTGGCGCGCGCGCTGCAGTACCAGGGCATCGAGGGCGGCTCGCTGCAGGGCTTCCTGCGCTGGTTCGAAACCGGCGGCGGCGAGATCAAGCGCGATCTCGACCAGAACCGGCGGCGCGAGCTGCGCATCCTGACCGTGCACGCCTCGAAAGGCCTGCAGGCGCCGATCGTCTACCTGCCCGATACGACGCGGGTGCCGCGCGATTCCGAGCGGCTGCTGGCCCGCGCCGAAGGAGAGACGCGTCTCTGGTTGCCACGGACCGACGACGCCAATGAAGCGGCCCGCGCCTGGCGAAGCGAAGTGCGCGAGCGCGCGCTGGAGGAGCAGAACCGTCTTCTGTACGTCGCCATGACGCGCGCCGAGGACCGGCTCTATGTCGGCGGCTGGGTCGGCTCGAAGAAGCCCGATCGCGGCTGCTGGTACGAGCGCATCGAAGCCGGGCTGCGCGCCAGCAGCGAGGCCGAGGGCGGCCGTGCCGTGGCGCGGCCGTTCGACTTCACCACGCTCGTCGCCGACGGCTGGTCGGGCGATGGATTCGAACTGACGAACGAAGGTCATGTCGCCGAAGCCGAGCAGCGCGAACTGCCGATCGCTGACGAGGCGCCGCAGCCTTCCTGGTTGGCCGAGCCGGCACCGGGCGAGCCCGATCCGCCGACGCCGCTCGCACCTTCGCAGCCCCTGCCTGACGAGGGGGCGGCTCAGCCTCGCGCCTACAGTCCGCTGCTCGCGGACGATCCCAAGCGTTGGCAGAGAGGCCTGCTGCTGCACGATCTGCTCCGCCACCTTCCCGGGCTGCCAGCCACGGAGCGCGCCGCCGCTGCGCGCCGCTTCCTCGCGCAACCCGCGCACGGGCTCGCAGCGGAGGACGTTGAGCATTGGGCCGACGAAGCGCTCGCCGTCACCGAGGCGCCTTCCCACGCTGTCCTGTTCGCCGAGGGATCGCGGGCCGAAGTGCCGTTGATCGGCACCCTGCAGACGCCCCGCGGGACGTTCACGGTGAGCGGCCAGGTCGACCGGCTGGCCGTCTCGGACACCGAAGTCCTGATTGTCGACTACAAGACGAACCGCCCGCCGCCGGACTCGGCCGAGGGCGTGGCGCTGGTCTATCGCCGCCAGCTCGCGCTGTATCGCGCCCTGCTGCAGCGGATTTATCCAGGGCGGAGGGTGAGAGCTTTCCTGCTCTGGACGGCGGCGCCCCGCCTGATGGAGATTGCCGCAGAAACCCTAGACAAATCAATGCCTTATGCCGCCGCATCTTGACTCGGGGGGCGCGCGTTCCTAGCTTCTGGGCCAAGGGCGGCGCCGGTCCCCTCGACCGGCCTGTAGTGTATTTGGGAGAACCCGTGATGACCGTCAAAGCAACCGATGCTTCCTTCGAAGAGGAAGTCCTGAAGTCCGACACGCCCGTCCTCGTCGACTTCTGGGCGGAGTGGTGCGGCCCCTGCCGCATGATCGGCCCCTCGCTCGAGGACATCTCCAAGGAGATGGACGGCAAGCTCAAGGTCGTGAAGATCAACATCGACGAGAATCCGATGGCGCCGACGCGCTATGGAGTCCGTTCGATCCCGACCCTGCTGCTGTTCAAGAACGGCCAGGTCGCGGCCACCAAGATCGGCGCCGAGCCGAAGCAGAAGCTGGTGAGTTGGATCAACACCGTCGTCTGACGAATACGGCTCAGCCGTTGCGGACGAGGACCTCGCCCGCAAGGTAGAGCGAGCCGCAGATGAGTATGCGCATCGGCGCGGGCTGGGTGGCCAACAGGTCCTCCAGCGCCGCGCCGATGTCGTTTGCGGGCGTGCAATCGAGCCCGACATCGGCGGCGCGCGCGCAGGCTTCCTGCGGCGTATAGGCGGCGTGACCCTCGGGGAACGGCACCGCCCGGGCCGCCGTGGCATGGCGCGCCAGCGGCCGCAGGAAGCCCGACGCATCCTTGGTCGTCTGCATGGCGAAGACGAGATAGAGCGGCAGCGCCGCCGGCTCCTTCGCCCACTCCGCCGCCATGCGGCCGAGCACGATGCCGCAATCCTCGTTGTGGCCGCCGTCCAGCCAGAGCTCGCATCCCGGCGGCAGCGAGTCAGGCAGTGGCCCCTTCGTCAGACGCTGCAGCCGGGCCGGCCATTCGACGGAGCCGAGTCCCTTGCGGATCGCGGAGTCGCCGATGTCGAAGCGCGCTGCCCGCAGGCGCTCGATGCAGGCGACGGCGGTCGCGGCGTTGTCGATCTGGTGGGCACCCGCCAGCGCGGGGTTGGGCAGGTCGAGCGTGAGAAGATCGCTCTCGTAGCGGAAGCCCGACTCCTGCGGCGTCACCTGCCACTCGCGCCCCATGCGGAACAACGGGGCCGCCAGCTTGGCCGCCTCGGTCTCGATGACTTCGGCGCTGACATCGCGCTGCCGTCCGATCACGGCCGGTGTCGCGCGCTTGATGATGCCCGCTTTTTCCCAGGCGATGCCTTCGAGCTTGTCGCCCAGAAAGCCCGTATGGTCGTAACCGACCGGCGTAATGGCCGACAGAGCCGGCTCGATCACGTTGGTGCTGTCGAAGCGGCCGCCCATGCCGACCTCGATGATGCCGAGTTCGGCCGGTACGCGGGAGAAGGCCAGGAACGCAAGCGCCGTGGTGATGTCGAAGAAGGAGATGGGCGTGTCGCCTTGCGCCTCCTCGCACTTGGTCAGCATCGTGTCGAGTTCGTCGTCTCCGATCAGCTGGCCGGCGATGCGGATCCGCTCGTTGAAGCGCACGAGGTGCGGCGAGGTATAGACGTGCACGCGGTAGCCCGCGGCTTCGGCGATGGCGCGCAGATAGGCGACCAGGGAGCCCTTGCCGTTGGTGCCGGCGACGTGGATCAGCGGCGGCAGTTTCCGCTCTGGCGATCCCAGCCGCAGGAGCAGCCGCTCGATGCGCTCCAGCCCGAGGGTGATGACCCTCGGATGGTGGCTCATCAGGCGTTGAACGATCGGATCGTTCGCGGTCACGTCAGCGACCGGTCTCCGCGAGGGCGCGGCTCTCGACGATCAGCGGATCCATGAACAGCGAGACCATGCGGATCAGGGTCTCGCGCAATTTGTGGCGGTGCACGACGGCATCGACCATGCCGTGCTCCAGCAGATACTCCGAGCGCTGGAACCCTTCGGGCAACTCCTGGCGGATCGTGTCCTGGATCACGCGCGGGCCGGCGAAGCCGATGATGGCGTCGGGCTCGGCGATATGGACGTCGCCCAGCATCGCGAACGAGGCCGAGACGCCGCCGGTCGTCGGATCGGTCAGCACGACGACATAGGGCAGCCCCGCCTGCTTGACCTTGCGCACGGCGATCGTGGTGCGCGTGAGCTGCATCAGCGAGAGAATGCCCTCCTGCATGCGCGCGCCGCCCGAGGCGGAGAAGACGATCAGCGGCGCCCCGCGCGCGACCGCGAGGTCGGCGGCCATCACCAGCCCCTCGCCCACCGCGGTGCCCATCGAGCCGCCCATGAAGCCGAAGTCGAGCAGCGCCACGACGGAGAGGCGGCTGCCCATCAGGCCGCTCGCCACGACCAGCGCATCGGTCGTGCCCTCGGCCTTGGCCTGGGCCTCCTTCAGGCGCGCGTCATAGCGCTTGGTGTCGCGGAACTTGAGCGGATCGGCGTTCACGCGCGGCAGCGGATGAAGCTCGAATTTTCCCTCGTCGAAGAGGAATGGCAGCCGCTTCATCGGGCGCAGGCGCATGTGATGGCCGCAGTGACTGCAGACTTCCTGGTTGGCTTCCCAGTCGCGCGTGAACAGCATCTGTTCGCACTTGGGGCACTTCACCCAGAGATTGTCCGGCACTTCCTTGCGGGCGACCAGCGCACGCAGCTTGGGGCGGACGAAATTGGTCAGCCAGTTCATGGGCGCGGTATCGCACGAATGAGCGGATGGGCCAAGGTCAGCGCCAGAAGCCGCTGTAGGGTGCCGCGAAATCCGAAGGTTTCTTCACGACGCAGAAGGATTTCCGGGCCTGGTAATCGGCGCACAGTTTTTGCGCCGCCTCGGGCTGGAGATCGGCGATGATGGCGGCCTGCTTCGTCACCTTGTTGGAGGTGACGGGCAGGATGTACTCCCTGCCCGGGTGGGCGACGCCCATCGACATCAGCCTGGCCTGTCCGGCGTCGAACGCATTCTTTGCCGTCCGCCAGTCTCCGAACGTGCCCAGCCAGACCGCATCGCCCGGCATATCGTAGCGGATGCCGCCGCACTCGCCGTAGGGCAGCACCGTCACCGGGCCGCCCTCGCCGTTGCGCAACTGCCAGATCTTCGGGCGATTGCCGCCGGTCTTGAGCGCGTAGGCTTCGTCGAACAGGCGGACCAGGAATTCGTCGCGCAAGTCGGCCCGGCGGAAACCGAAGGCGACGGCGACCAGCCGCCTGCCGTCGCGTACCGCGCTGCCCACGATGTTGAAACCCGAGGCGCAGATGAAGCCGGTCTTGAAGCCGTCGGCGTAGGGCGAATAGAGATCGAGGAACTTGATGCCCGGTCCGATCCGCTGCTTGCCCAGCATGAACTCCTTCGTGCGGAAGTAGCCGTAGTACTGCGGGAAGTCCTTGAGGAGGGCCAGGGCGAGCATCGCCATGTCGCGCGCCGTCGTGGTCTGCCCAGGGTCGGGCCAGCCATTGGCGTTGCGGAAGGTGGTGGCCGTCATTCCCAGACGCTGCGCGGTGTCGGTCATGCGCTGGGCGAAGGCAGGCTCCGAGCCGGACAGAAGCTCGCCGAAGGCCGTGGCGACATCGTTGGCCGAGCGGGCAACCAGCGCCTGGATCCCCTGCTCGACGGTGATGCTCTGTCCCGGCGCCAGTCCAAGATGGGAAGCGGGCTTCTTTCGGGCATTCTCCGAGAAGGGAAGCGTCGTGGCGAGCGTCAGGCGCCCGGCCTTCAGCTCCTCGAAGACGATGTAGATCGTCATCATCTTGGTGAGCGAGGCGGGATACCAGAGGGTTCCGGCGCTGCGGTCGAGCAGGGTCTCCCCGGTTGCGACATCGACCACGACATACGGACCCGCCGGAACCGGGCCGGAGGGCGAGGCCACCGGGGCGATCTGGGCCCGCGCCGGGGCCAGCGAGAGGGCGAACAGGCCCAAAATGCACAACAGGAGACGCACGTTCATTGCCATCGATGCCGGAAGGAACGGCAGCATACGCCCTTCCAACGGCCCGCGGGAGGCATTAGATCGGAGGCATGCTCAAGGTCATGATCGCCCCCGTCACCCCGTTCCAGCAGAACTGCTCCATCGTCTGGTGCGACGAGACCATGGAGGGCACTGCCGTCGATCCGGGCGGCGACTTCGACATGCTGCGCCAGGCGATCGACCAGCAGGGTATCAAGGTGACCAAGGTGCTGCTCACCCACGGGCATGTCGACCACGCCTCGGCGGCGGGCACCATGGCCGAGCATTACGGCGTGAAGATCGAGGGCCCGCACGAAGACGACCTGTTCCTGATCGAGGGCCTGCGCGAGTCCGGCGCCAAGTACAATTTCCCAGTCTACAAGCCGTTCGTGCCCGATCGCTGGCTGAACCATGGCGAGACGGTGAGCCTTGGCAACCTCACGCTCGACGTGGTGCACTGCCCCGGCCACACGCCGGGCCACGTCGTGTTCGTGAACAAACCCGCAAAGGTCGCGTTCGTGGGCGACGTCCTGTTCCGCGGTTCGATCGGCCGCACGGATTTCCCGCGCGGCAATCACGACCAGCTCCTCGATTCGATCCGCCACCGCCTGTGGCCGTTCGGCGACGACATCACCTTCGTCCCCGGACACGGCCAGACCTCGACCTTCGGCTGGGAACGCAAGACCAACCCCTACGTCGCCGATCTCAACTTCGAGGATTGAAGCGGGAGTGATTTGAGGTTCGACGGGCGTGAACATCGTTGGAGCGTGTCACTCCAGTGGCGCGCTCCGAAGAAAGCTAAGCCTTCCGCACGCCCCTCACACCGTCGGCCAGGGCCTTGATGTAGGCGAAGACGCCCGGCACCAGTTCGGGCTTGGCCTTGCCCTTGTCGTCGAGGCCTGCCTTCACGTGGTCGATGATGGCGGTGCCGACGACGGCGGCGTCGGCATGGCGCGCCACGGCCGCCGCCTGCTCGGGAGTGCGGATGCCGAAGCCCACGCCCACCGGCAAGGTGGTGTGGCGCTTGATGCGCTCGACATGGGTGCGCACCGCATCCTCGGTCGCCGACTTTGTGCCGGTGATGCCCAGCACCGAGACGAAATAGACGAAGCCCGAGGCGTATTTGAGCACCGCCGGCAGGCGCACGTCGTCGGTGGTCGGCGCCGTCAGGAGCACCGTGTCGAGGCCGCTCGCCGTAGCGAAGGGCTTCAGTTCGTCGGCCTCCTCGGGCGGCAGGTCGACCAGGATGAAGCCGTCGACGCCGGCCGCGGCGGCTTCCTTGCAGAACCGCTCGGGCCCGCGCTGGTAGATCAGGTTGAAGTAGCCCATCAGCAGGATCGGCGTGCCGTTGTCGCCGGTCTCCTTCCGGAAGCGGCGGACCATGTCGAAGGTCTTGTCGACGGTCATGCCGGCCTTCAGCGCGCGCTGGCCGGCCAGTTGGATCGATGGACCGTCGGCCATCGGATCCGTGAACGGCATGCCGAGCTCGATCAGGTCGGCACCGGCGGCCGGCAGTCCCTTCAGGATCTGGTAGCTGATGTCGGTGTCGGGATCGCCGGCGGTGATGTAGGTGACGAGTCCGGCCCGCTTGTCGGCCTTGAGCTGGGCGAAGCGCTTCTGGATACGGCTCATGGTCAGATCTTCATCCCGAGGCGCTCGGCCATCTGCGGGACGTCCTTGTCACCGCGGCCGGACAGGTTCAGCACCAGCAGATTGTCCTTGGGCAGCGTCGGCGCGAGCCGCATCACATGCGCGAGGCCATGCGAGGATTCGAGCGCGGGAATGATCCCCTCGAGCTTGCACAGGAGCTGGAACGCCTCGACCGCCTCATCATCGGTCGCCGAGACATATTCGACCCGGCCCATCTCCTTGAGCCACGAATGCTCGGGACCGATGCCGGGATAGTCGAGACCGGCCGAGATCGAATGCGCCTCGGTGATCTGGCCGTCACCATCCTGCAGAAGGTAGGTGCGATTGCCGTGAAGCACGCCGGGCCGTCCACCGGTCAGCGAGGCGGCATGCTCCTCGGTATCCAGTCCGCGGCCCGCCGCCTCGACGCCGACGATGCGCACGCCCGGATCGTCGAGGAAGGGATGGAACAGGCCCATCGCGTTCGAACCTCCGCCGATGCAGGCGACCAGCGTATCGGGCAGGCGGCCCTCGGCCTCCATGATCTGCTTGCGAACCTCCTCGCCGATCACGCACTGGAAGTCGCGCACCATCGCCGGATAGGGATGCGGGCCCGCCACCGTGCCGATGCAATAGAAGGTGTTCTCGCAGGTCGCGACCCAGTCGCGCAGCGCGTCGTTCATCGCATCCTTGAGCGTCGAGGCGCCGGCGGTCACCGGCCGCACCTCGGCGCCCAGCATCTTCATGCGCGCCACGTTCGGCGCCTGGCGCTCGACGTCGACCGAGCCCATGAAGACCACGCAGGGGATGTCGAACAGAGCGCAGGCGGTCGCGGTGGCGACGCCATGCTGGCCCGCACCGGTCTCGGCGATCACCCGCGTCTTGCCCATGCGCTTGGCGAGCAGCACCTGGCCCAGCACGTTGTTGATCTTGTGGCTGCCGGTGTGGTTGAGCTCGTCGCGCTTCAGATAGATCTTCGCGCCGCCCAGCTTCTCCGTGAGACGCTTGGCGTAGTAGAGCGGGCTCGGCCGCCCGGCATACTGGGACAGCAGATACTTGAGCTCACCCTGGAACTGCGGATCGGCCTTGGCCTCGTTGTAGGCCTTCTCCAGATCGAGGATCAGCGGCATCAGCGTCTCGGCGACGTAGCGGCCGCCGAAAATGCCGAAATGCCCACGCTCGTCGGGGCCGGTGCGGAAACTGTTGGGTGCGCTGGGCATTGCTTTTCCTATCGCGACGGGCCGGCTTAGCAGTCCCGGCACCGCTCGGTCAAAAACCCTAGATTCTCTTCTTCTTGGCCGCCTTGGCCTTGGGGGCCGCCTTTGCCTTCGGAGCCGGGGCAGTCCTGCGCTTGGCGGCGGGCTTGGCGGCGGCGACACTCGGCGGCGGTGCGTCGTCCTCGAGCTCGACGATCACCTCGATCTCGACCGGGATGCCCCGCGGCAGGGACCCCATGCCGACGGCCGAGCGGGCATGCCGGCCCTTCTCCCCGAACACCTCGACGAACAGGTCCGAGCAGCCGTTGATCACTTCAGGATGGCTGCCGTATTCCGACGTGGCGTTGACCATGCCCAGTACCTTGACGATGCGCTTCACCCGGTCGAGATCGCCCAGCTCGGCCTTGAGGGCTCCAAGAATGCTGAGACCCGTGTCGCGCGCCAGGCGATTGGCCTGCTCGAGCGAGAAATCGCGTCCCACCTTGCCCACCGGCAGCGGCTTGCCCGGCAGGCCGGGGCCCTTGCCCGCCATGAAGAGCAGATTGCCGGTACGCACGGCATTCACATAGCTGCCCATCGGCGTCGTCGCCTCGGGAAGCTCGATGCCGAGTTCCTTCAGCCGCTCCTCGACTTTCATACCTTGCTCCTCAAAGCACTCTTACGGCGCCCAGAAAGGCGCGGATCAATTCAGTGGATTTCACACCGCGTGTCGCTTCTACACCAGAAGACACGTCGACGGCGCGCGCGCCGGTGACGCGGACCGCTTCGGCGACATTTCCGGGATTGAGGCCGCCGGCGAGGAACCACGGACGCGGCACCGTACGGCCCGACAGGACAGTCCAGTCGAAGGCCTTGGCATTGCCACCCGGCAGGGTGCCGTCGGCGGCATCGAACATCAGCCGGTCGGCGACGCCAGCATAGACCTCGATGCCGCGCTCGACGTCCTCAGGCCCGGCAACCTTGATGGCCTTGATCACAGGTTTCCCGGTGCGTGCCTTCAGCGCGGCCACGCGCTCGGCGGTCTCGGCGCCATGAAGCTGCAGCATGTCGATCGCGCCGGTCGCGAGACGTGCCTCGATCAGCGCGTCGTCGGCATCGACGAACAGGCCGACGCGAATCACAGCGCGCGGCACACGCGCGCCCAACGCCTTCAGGAGATCGAGCGACTCGATATGGCGCGGCGAGCGCGGAAAGGTAACGAAGCCCACGAAGCCGGCGCCGGCCTCGACCGCCGCATCGACCGTGTCCGCCGTCGACAGTCCGCAGATCTTCGCCTCGACGGTCATAGGTCGTTGACACCGGCCTCGCGCGCGATCGCCTCGGCGGCGGCGCGCGGGTCCTGGGCCTGATAGATCGGCCGGCCGACGACCAGGTTGGTGGCGCCGAGATCGACCGCCTGGCGCGGCGTCATCGCGCGCTTCTGGTCGTTGGCGGCGCTGCCTACGGGGCGAATGCCGGGAACCATGAGAACGAAGTCCGGCCCGCACTGCCGGCGCAGCGCTTCGATCTCGAGCGGCGAGCAGATCACGCCGTCGAGGCCGCTTTCATGTGCCAGCGCGGCGAGCCTCAGCACCTGATCAGACGGATCGGCATCGACGCCGGTCGCTTCGAGATCGGCGCGGTCGAGCGACGTGAGCACGGTGACGCCGAGCAGCTTCGGCCGCGCGACGTTCTGCTTCGCCGCCTGCGAACCGGCCTCTTCGACCGCCGCCTTCATCATCTCGCGGCCACCGCTCGCATGGATCGTGATGAAGGTGGGCGCCAGCTCGACCACCGCGCGGATGCCACCAGCCACCGTGTTGGGAATGTCGTGCAGCTTGAGGTCGAGGAAGAAGCCCACGCCGGTCGCGCGCACCGGCGTCGGAAAGGCATAGCGCACGCCCGGGGCGCCATGGGCGAGGAAGAACTCCAGCCCGAGCTTGATGCCGCCGACAGCCGGGTTCGGCCCTCCGGCGACGCTCTGGATCAGCTTGGTGGCGTGGGCAAGATCGGTCGTGTCGATGCTGCAGTAGACGGGATTGGCGCGGCTTTTCATGGCGGGCGCAACCTAATGGCCGCGCCCCTCGCCAGCAATCAGGAACTGCGCACCCGGCGGACCGCATCCTTCCAGCCGGCGTAGCGACGGTCGCGCGAGGCGGCACCCTCCGCCGGCAGGAAGGCCCGGTCGAGCACCCAGGTCTTCGACAGGGCCTCCAGCGACGGCCACAGGCCCGCCTTCAGGCCCGCAAGGAAAGCGGCGCCCAGCGCGGTCGTCTCGGTCACCTCCGGCCGCTCGACCGGCGTGCCCGCCGTGTCGGCCAGGCGCTGCATCAGCGGATCGTTCACGACCATCCCGCCATCGACGCGGAGCTCGTCGATCTGGGCGCCGTCCGCCCGCATCGCCTCCAGGAGGTCGCGCGTCTGGTAGCAGACCGAATCGAGGGTCGCGGCAGCGATCTCGCCGGGCCCAGAATCTCGGGTAAGGCCGAGAATGGCGGCGCGCGCCTCGGGATCCCAGTGCGGCGCTCCCAGCCCCACAAAGGCCGGCACCATGTAGACGCCGTGGCCGTCCCTGGCACCGGCGGCGACCTTTTCCACGTCGGCGGATTTCTCGATGAGCTTCAACCCGTCGCGCAGCCATTGCACGGCGGCACCGGCGATGAAGATGCTGCCCTCCAGCGCATAGGTGCGTCGCCCGTCGAGCTGGTAGGCGATGGTGGTGAGAAGGCGATGGCGCGAATGCACGGCGATGCTGCCGGTATTGAGCAGCGCGAAGCATCCCGTGCCGTAGGTCGCCTTCACCATGCCGGGCTTGATACAGGCCTGGCCGACAGTGGCCGCCTGCTGGTCGCCGGCCATGCCGAGGATCGGGACCGGCGCGCCGAGGATCTCCGCGTCGGCTATGCCCAGCTCGCCGGAGCAGTCGACGACCTTGGGCAGCAGCGATGCCGGCACGCCCAGGATCTTCATCAGCTCGGCGTCCCAGGTGCCCGTGCGGATGTCGAGCAGCAGCGAGCGGCTGGCATTGGTGGCATCGCTCGCATGCACCCTGCCGCCGGTCAGGCGCCACAGGAGGAAGCATTCGATCGTGCCGGCCGCGAGCGCGCCCCTCCCGGCCGCAGCGCGGGCGCCCGCCACGTTGTCGAGGATCCACGCGATCTTGGTGCCCGAGAAATACGGATCGAGCAGCAGCCCGGTGCGGTCGGTGAAGAGCTTCTCGTGCCCGTCCTTCTTCAGCTGGGCGCAGCGGTCGGCGGTTCGCCGGTCCTGCCAGACGATGGCGTTGTGGATCGGCTTGCCGGTGGCGCGATCCCACACGACCGTGGTTTCGCGCTGGTTGGTGATGCCGATGCCCACCAGTGCCGCGGCGTCGAGCTTCGCCTTGGCGAGCGCGCCACGGCAGACCTCGACCGTCGCGGACCAGATTTCCTCGGGATCGTGCTCGACCCAGCCGGGCTGGGGAAAGACCTGCGGCAGTTCCTTCTGGGCCGACGCGACGGGGCGGCCGGCGGCGTCGAAGACGATGGCACGGGTGCTGGTCGTGCCCTGGTCGATGGCGAGTACGTGCTGGGCAGCCACGGCGTGACGAAGCCTAATGAGCGCGGTCGATGGCGAAATCGACCGCCTCGAGCAGAGCCGACTTGAGGGGCGTGCTCGGGAACAGGCCCAGCGCGTCGCGCGCCATGGCGCCATAGTGGCGTGCGCGCTCCAGCGTGTCGGACAAGGCGCCGTGCCGCTCGATCAGGCTCTGCGCCTGTTCGAGATCTTCGGGACGCTGGTCGAGCTTCTCGATCGTGCGCTTCCAGAATTCGCGGTCGACGGCACCGCCACGCAGGAAGGCGAGAATGACCGGCAGGGTGATCTTGCCCTCGCGGAAATCGTCGCCGACCGATTTGCCGAGCTTGGCTTCGCGACCTGAATAGTCGAGGGCATCGTCGACGAGCTGGAAGGCGATGCCGAGATTCATCCCGAAGCTCTGCAGCGCCACGCGCTCGGGACCGTTGCGGCCGGCCACCATCGCACCGACCTCGGAGGCCGCAGCGAACAGCTTGGCGGTCTTCGCCTTGATGATCTCGAGATAGGTCGCCTCGGGCGTGCTGATGTCGCGCTGGCTCACCAGCTGCAGCACCTCGCCCTCGGCGATCGTCGAGGAGGCATTCGACAATACGCCCAGGATGTCGAGCGAACCGACCTCCACCATCAACTCGAACGCGCGCGTGAACAGGAAATCGCCGACCAGCACCGAGGCCTTGTCGCCATACACGGTGTTGGCGGTCGGCTTGCCGCGGCGCAGGGCGCTCACGTCGACGACATCGTCATGCAGCAGGGTGGCGGAGTGGATGAACTCGACGCAGGTCGCGAGCTTGATGTGGCGATCGCTGCCCTCGTTGTAGCCGCACAGCCGCGCCGCCGCGACCGTGAGCAGCGGACGCATGCGCTTGCCGCCGGCGCCGACCAGATGATTGGCGAGTTCCGGAATCAGCGCGACCGGCGAGCGCATGCGCACCACGATCTCGCGATCGACCCGCCCCATGTCATCGGCGCAGAGCGTCAGGAGCGGTTCGAGGCTCGGCGACTTGCGCTTGCCTCCGAGAGAGACGACGGTTGCCATGAGGGAGGCCAACTCTCCGGTGAAGCCTGTTGTTGCGAAACGAGTTCGTTCGAGATGAGTAGCATGAATTCCACGCCGACCGAAAACACCGTGATGGGCGGAAGGGTGAAGCTCTTGCAGCCTCGACGCGGATATCGAATCGCGGTGGACGCGGTATTGTTGGCCGCCGCGGTCGAAGCGAAACCGGGGGAGAGCGTGCTCGATCTCGGCGCGGGTGTCGGCGCCGTGGGGCTCTGCCTCGCCGCCCGCGTGCCGGGCTGCCGCGTCACCGGCATCGAGTTGCAACCGGAGCTGGCTGCATTGGCGGAACGCAATGCCGCGCTGAACCATGCGGCGGATCGTGTTCGCACGGTGGTTCACGATCTGGCGCATCCGCTGCCGCCGGAACTCGGTCCTGTCGACCATGTCGCGACCAATCCGCCATACCTGTCGGCGGCCGTTGCCGATCCGTCGCCCGACCCCAGCAAAGCGCTCGCCACGGTCGAATCGAGCGCAAATCTTGCACGGTGGCTGACCGTGGCGACGGAAGCGCTGAAACCCGCAGGGACCCTGCTCATGATCCATCGCAGCGATCGCCTCGACGAGATCGTCGACAGGCTGGCCGGTCTCGGCTGGGGCGACGTGGCCTTGAAGCGACTGCCGCCGGCCGCGCGCGTGCTCGTCCGCGCGCGCCGTGCGGCTGGCTTGCGCCGACACGACGCCCCGCCGCTGGTCCTGCATCGGCCCGAGGGCGGCTACACCGACGACGCCGAGGCGATCCTGCGTCATGGCCAGCCGCTTGCCTTCTAGAAGCGGCGCCGCGACAGTGCCCGGCATGCTGGATTGGATCAGGGATCGTTTTCGCCGCGGGCCGGTCGTGCCCGTCGTTCGCCTTTCGGGCGTCATCGCGTCCGGCGGCCTGCTGGGCAGCCGCGGCCTGTCGATCGAAACGGTCGCGCCACTGCTCAAGCGGGCCTTCGAGACGCGGGGCGCCAAGGCCGTCGCGCTCTCCCTCAACTCGCCCGGCGGCTCGCCGGTGCAATCCGCGCTGATCGCCCAGCGGATCAGGATGCATGCCGCCGAGAAAGGGCTGCCTGTCATCGCCTTCGTCGAGGACGTGGCCGCTTCGGGCGGCTACTGGCTGGCCTGCGCCGCCGACGAGATCATCGCCGATCCAAGTTCGATCGTGGGATCGATCGGGGTCATCAGCGCGGGCTTCGGCTTCCAGGACCTGATCGCGCGCATCGGCGTGGAACGCCGCGTCCATACGTCGGGCGAGAACAAGTCGATGCTCGATCCCTTCCGGCCCGAGCAACCCGACGACGTCGTGCGCCTGAAGCGCCTGCAGGCGGAGATCCACGACGGCTTCAAGGACTGGGTCCGCCAGCGGCGCGGCAAGCTACTGAAGGGCGACGAGTCCATGCTGTTCACCGGCGAGTTCTGGACCGCCCGGCGCGGCATCGAATTCGGCCTGGTCGACGGGTTCGGAGAACTGCGCGCCACCCTGCAGGCACGCTACGGCGAGAAGGTACGCCTTCCCGTCATCGGCCCGCGGCGGCGCCTGTTGTCGCGCTTCGGCCTGCACACCGGCACCGGCGGCGGGATCGACACGATCGGCCCCGCCACCCTGGCCGCGCTCGAGGAGCGCGCACTCTGGCAGCGTTTCGGACTCTAGGAGAGGCTTGCGATGAACCTTCGAACCCCCGTCACCTCCGACGACCTCGCCGCCGTGCGCCAGTGGTTCGACACGCTGTCGAGGCATTGCCGTGCCGTCGACTACGAAGGCGCGCGGCCGATCTTCGCCGACGACATGATCGCCTTCGGTACCTTCACCGACTTCATGATCGGCCGCGACCTCGCCGAGCAGAAGCAGTGGCGCAACGTCTGGGGCACCATCCGCGAGTTCCGCTACGACCTCTCGAAGATCGAGGCCATCGTCTCGGCCGACCGGCTGACCGCCGTCGGCATGGGCGTCTGGCAGTCAGACGGCTTTTATCCGAACGGCGACCGTTTCGACCGGCCGGGTCGCACGACGGTCGTGCTGGGACGCATGGCGGTGGGCGACCCGTTCGTGGCCACCCACACCCACATGTCGCTGTTCCGCGGCACGCCGGACCGCAGCTACGGCAACTTCGCGAAGAGCGAGGTCGAGCGCTAACCTGCGCTGGTGAGCTTCAGGCCGATGATGCCCGCCACGATCAGACCGATCGAGGCGAGGCGCGACAGGTCAGCCGGTTCGCCGAAGCGGCGCAAGACACTACGGAGGGTAACGATATCCCCCTTCAAAGGGGGAAGTGTCCCATCATGCGGGGCGATGGAGTCATACGCGTCGCAAGCCTATGACCCCTCCGTTGCGTATGACGCGACGCCTCCCCTTTGAATGGCGAGGCGAATGAAGCATCACGCTGGATCCTGCGCGCCCTTGCGCTCGACGATCATGCGGTACTGGTCAGGCTGGCGATGGACGGCGAAGTTGAAGGTCGTCGTCTTGTAGCTCTTCCCGGCGTCGAGATCGCAGCGATGGACGATCAACTCGTCGCCGTCGCCGCCCGCGCGTGCCACGACCTTGCCCGAGGGCGCAACGATCATGCTGTCGGCCAGCGACGGCACGCCCTCCTCGGTACCACCCTTGGCGACGCCGACCACCCAGGTGCCGTTCTGGTAGGCGCCGGCCTGCATCGAGAGCTGGTTGTGGAACCAGGAATGCTCGTCGTGGTCGGGCGCCGGCGCATTGTGCAGCGGCGTGTTGTAGCCCAGCAGCACCATCTCGACGTTCTGCAGGCCCATCACGCGATAGGTCTCGGGCCAGCGGCGATCGTTGCAGATGCACATGCCGATGTTGCCGCCGAACGCCTTGACGACCGGGAAGCCGAGATTGCCGATCTCGAAGTAGCGCTTCTCAAGGTGCTGGAACGGCCGCTCGGGCTCGTGCCCGGCATGGCCGGGCAGATGGACCTTGCGGTACTTGCCCACGATGCTGCCGTCGCGCTCGACCAGGATGGACGTGTTGAACCGGCGGATGCGGCCGTCTTCGTTGGCCAGCTCGGCATAGCCGAGGCAGAACCCCATCGACAGGCGCTTCGCCTCGGTGAACAGCGCCGCCGTCTCGTTGGACGGCATCTCCTGCTCGAAGAAGGAATCGACCTCGGCCTGGTCCTGCATCCACCAGCGCGGGAAGAACGTCGTCAGCGTGAGCTCGGGAAACACCACGAGATCGCACCCCATGCGCCGGGCCTCGCGCAGATGGGCGATCAGCCGCTCGACCACGTCGCGGCGGGAATGGCTGCGCTGGATGGGACCCATCTGCGCCGCACCGACAGTCAGAAAACGCGTCATCGTCACCTCTCTGTGGCAAGTATAGCGCCTAAGGGCCGGCGCGCTTCACGTCGTTGGTGAATTCAGCCGAGCAAAAACCGCCGCCCTGGAAGAGATCGCCGACCGGATCTGGTCCGATCCTTGCCTGCTCGGCCTCGGCGTGGGCGCGATGATCCTCTGACTTGTCCCGCGGACGGTAGCCCAGCCGGTGGGCCCGCGAATTGTCCCACCAGCCCGCCGCATTGTCGGAGGCCCCGTAGAAGATCTCATAACGAATATCGGGATGGTCGAGGCCGATCTGGAAGAGCTGCACGAGATCGCGCGGTGAGATCCAAATGGAGAGGCGCCGCACGTCTAGCGGCAGCGGCCCGACATTGCCGATGCGGAGGCAGGTCACGGCGATGCCGTGCTTGTCGGAGTAGAGTGCGCCCAGGCCTTCGCCGAACACCTTGCTGACGCCGTAACGGCTGTCGGGCCGCACGGTGACATCGGTGCCGATGCGCTTCTTGCGCGGATAGAATCCGATCGCATGGTTGGACGAGGCGAAGATCACGCGCTTCACGCCCGCCTCGCGCGCCGCTTCGAAGACGTTGTAGCAGCCGATGATGTTGGCCTGCAGGATCTGGTCCCAGGTGCCCTCGACCGAATGACCGCCGAGATGGATGACGCTGTCGGCGCCCTCGAGCGCGGCGGCTACCTCATCCGGCTTGGTGAGGTCGGCCGCGACGAAGCTCTCGCCCGGCTGGAGGTCCCTGGGTTCGACGCGGTCACTCAGCACGAGGCCGGGATAGAGTCCGGCCAGCAAGGGCCGGGTCATGGTGCCGATTCCACCGGCGGCGCCGGTCAAGACGATGCGGCGGTTGTCCTTAGCGTCGGCCATTCCTGTTTCCTCCTGCCAGGGCGCGATAGCGGTCGAGCGAGCGCGTGAGATGATCGCGCATGGCGCGACGCGCTTCCGATGGCTCGCCATCGGTAATGGCCGTCACGATGCGCGTGTGCTCGGCCTGGATGCGTTCGAGATACAGACGACGCTCGGCGGGCGTATCCATGTCCAGCCGTACGCTCTGGCGCGGGATCACGTGGCTGCCGAGATAGGCCAGGAAGCGCGGAAACTGGTCGTTGCCGGTCGCTTCGGCGATGGCGCGATGAAAGGCGAAATCCTCGGCGACGGCACCCTCGCCGCGCTGGAGGGCGTCGTCGATCGCCCGCCACGCCGCCCGGATCGATGCGAGCTGCCTTCGGGTGCCGCGTTCGGCGGCGAGACCCGCCGCCTGCACTTCGACCGCGAGGCGCAATTCCATGACATTCAAGATGTCGGACAGCGACGCCGCGCGCGGCGGCACGATGCGAAAGGGCCCGGCCGAAGGGTCGGCAACATAGGCACCGGAACCGCGACGCGTCATGATCAGCCCGTCGGCGCGCAGTGCGGCCACGGCTTCGCGCACCACCGTGCGGCTCACGCCCAATTCCGCCGTGAGCATCTGTTCGGTCGGCAGGCGCGTGCCTGGCGCAAGGCGACCGCCGCGGATATCGGCGCTCAGCCGCGACATCACCTGCTCGGCCAGATTGCTTCTGGGCTGCTTCACCGCCTACCCGGCCAGTTCCAGCATCACGTTCAGCAGCACCTGAGCGCCGGCCGCAAGGTCGGCCGCCTCGGTGTGTTCCTTCACGTTGTGGCTGAGGCCCGCCACCGATGGCACGAAGATCATGGCTGTCGGACAAAGTCGCTGCATCATCTGGGCATCATGGCCGGCCCCCGAGGGCATGCGCCGCGTGGTGAGCGAAAGCGCCCGGGCGTGATGCTCCACCCGGTCGACCAGCCTTGAATCGAAGATCACCGGCTCGAACCGCGCCAACACCCTGGCCTCGACCTCGACCCTTTCGGCCTGCGCGATCTCCGCGACGTGTGTGGCGACCCGGGCCTCGGCGTCCTTGAGCTTCGCCTCGTCGGTGTTGCGCAGGTCCACTGAGAAGACCGCGCGGTTGGGTACGACGTTGATGAGGTTGGGCCGCAACGCCAGCGACCCGACCGTGGCCACCTGGTTGCCGCCCATCTCCCAGACGAGCTTGCGGGCGAAGAGATTGACAGAGGCCGCGAGATAGCCGGCGTCGCGGCGCAGGCGCATCGGCGTCGTGCCGGCATGGTTGGAGACACCGGTCACCGTGTATTCGGTCCACGAGATGCCCTGCACGCTCTCGACGACACCGATCTGCACCTTCTCCTCGTCGAGGATCGGGCCCTGCTCGATATGCAGCTCGACGAAGGCATGCGGCTTCACCACGCCGGGCTTCGCCGACCCGAGATAGCCGATGCGCCGCAGCTCGTCGCCGACCAAGACACCATTCTTGTCGGCCGCCGCGTAGGCCTCGTTGAGCCCGAGGCCGCCGACATAGACCAGGCTGCCCATCATGTCGGGCTGGAAGCGCGCCCCCTCCTCGTTGGTGAAGACGGCGACCGCGATCGGGCGGCGCGTCGTCACGCCGGCCTCGTTCAAGGCGCGCACGACCTCGAGCCCCGCGAGGACACCATAATTGCCGTCGTAGCGGCCGCCGGTGCGGACCGTGTCGATGTGGCTGCCCGTCATGACCGGCGCGAGGTTCTCGGTGCCGGCGCGCACGCCGATCACGTTGCCGATGGCGTCGACCGTCACGGCAAGGCCCAGTGCCTTCATCCAGCCCACCACCAGGTCGCGGCCGGCCTTGTCCTCGTCGGTGAGCGCCAGCCGGGCGCAGCCGCCGCCCTCGATGGCGCCGATGGAAGCCAGATCGTCGAGGGCGCCGAGGAGGCGCCGGTCATTCAGTCGCAACATGAATTCTCCAGTAAGACCAAGACCTTAGTCGTTCACGGAAGACCGGGCAAAATATCACGGCGGCTTGATCCGGATTGCCTTGCAAGCGCCACGACCCGAGGTCACTTAAGGAGGCGATGTCGCGTCTCCTGGCCCTTTTTCTCGTGCTTCTGGCCGGTCCGGCCTTCGCCCCGTCGGCTTTTGCCCAGGCTTCGCCTGCGCAGACGGCGGTCGTGACGACCGAAAACGTGCGGTCCGAGCTCGTCTCCGAGGTCGCGACGGTCAAGGCCGGCGAGCCGTTCTGGGTCGGACTGCGCCAGACAATGCGCCCCAAGTGGCACACCTACTGGAAGAATCCAGGCGAATCCGGCCTGCCGACCGAGATTGCGTGGAAGCTGCCCGACGGCGCCAAGGCCGATCCGATCGTCTGGCCGGCCCCGACCCTGTTCGATGTCGGCGGCGTCATCAATTATGGCTTCAAGGACGAGGCGATGCTGCTGGTGCGCATCACGCCGCCGGCCGATCTCACGGGACCGCTGACCCTCGCCGCCGATGCCAACTGGCTGGTCTGCGAGGATGTCTGCATCCCCGAAGAGGGCAAGTTCGAACTGGTGCTGCCCTCGGGGCCTGCCGCGATGCCGGCGCCGCCGGCCACGCGCACCGTCTTCGAACAGGCGCGTCGTGCCGTGCCGACCGCCAGCCCCTGGCCGGCGCGCTATGGCCTGTCCAAGGCCGGCGACCCCACCTTGCTGGTCGAGGCCAAGGGCCTGAAACCCGGCTCGGTGAGCGACGTCTATTTCTTCCCCGCCGACTGGGGACCCGTCGCCACCATGGCCAGGCAGAGTGCCACGGTCTCCGCCGAAGGCATCCGCATTCCCCTGAAAAAGGGCGACGCCAAGACCGCGTTGCCCGCCGACCTCGCCGGAACGCTGGTGCTGACCGAGAAGACGGCCGACGGCAACGTGAAGCAGGCCTTCGACCTCTCGGCGAAGCTCGATCCGGCATTCGTGCCGGCCGCCACGGCGTCGCTGGCCCATGCGCTGGGCGCCGAGCAGCTCTCGCTCGTGCAGGCGCTGCTGTTCGCGCTGCTGGGCGGTCTGATCCTGAACCTGATGCCCTGCGTCTTTCCGGTGCTCGCCATGAAGGCCGCGGCCTTCGCCCGCCTCGTCGGTCACCAGCGCAGCGATATGCGCCGCGATGGGCTCGCCTATACGGCCGGCGTCCTCGCCTCGTTCGCCGCCATGGCCGGGATCATCATCGCGATCCGCTCGACCGCGGGCGAGGTGAGCTGGGGCTTCCAGTTCCAGTCGCCGGTCTTCTCGCTCCTGATCGCCTATCTGTTCTTCGTGGTAGGGCTCAACCTCTCCGGCGTGTTCGAGGTCGGCAATCGCCTGGCCGGTGTCGGCCAAGGTCTGGTAGCCCGAGGCGGCACGACCGGCGCCTTCTTCACCGGCGTGCTGGCGGTGGTCGTCGCGACGCCCTGCACCGCGCCGTTCATGGCTGCGGCGCTGGGCTTCGCGCTGAGCCAGCCGGCGCCCGCCACGGTTGCGGTGCTGCTGGCGATGGGGCTCGGCCTTGCCTTGCCCTATCTGGCCCTGTCGGTGACGCCCGCGCTGCAGCGGTTGATGCCGCGGCCCGGCCCCTGGATGGACAGGCTGCGCCAGTTCCTCGCCTTCCCGATGTATGCATCCGCCGTCTGGATGATCTGGGTGCTGACCCAGCAGACCGGCGCCGACGGGGTTCTCTATGCGCTGGGCGGCATGATCCTGATCGCCTTTGCCATCTGGCTACTGCGGATCGGCACGGCTCAGTCGGCGGGCACCTGGGCACGCCGCGGACTCGCCGCGGTAGCCGTGCTGCTGGCCTTTGCCGTCACGCTCAAGCTCGACGACAGTCCCGCGACCGCCGCCTCGGCGTCGGGCGGTCCGAATGCCGGCGTCAGTTTCGAGGGCTGGGAGCGCTTCTCGCGCGCCCGCATGGCCGACGCCGTGGCCGCCGGCAAGCCGGTCTTCGTCGACTTCACCGCCGCCTGGTGCATTACCTGCCTGGTGAACGAGCGGGTCGCGCTCGAAACGCCGGCCACCCGGAAGGCGTTCGAGCAGGCGGGCGTCGTCAAGCTCAAGGGCGACTGGACCAATCGCGACGCCGAGATCACGGGCGTCCTGAAGGAACTCGGCCGTGCCGGCGTTCCACTCTACCTGTTCTGGGCGCCGGGATCGGATCGGCCGAAGATCCTGCCGCAGGTCCTCACCGAGTCGCAGATCCTGTCGGAGTTGTCGTCAATCCAGCAAACCAAGCGTTAGGAGGCCGTCATGTCGAAGCTGAATGTTCCCCGTCGTACCCTGATGATCGGTGGTGCCGCGCTCGCCCTCGCTCCCGCCGCAGCCTTCGCCTCCTCGGGTCCCGATATCGGCAAGCCCGCACCGCAGTTCACCGCCGTCGACAGCAACGGCAAGAGCTGGTCGCTGGCCGATCTCAGGGGCAAGGTCGTCGTCCTCGAGACGACGAATCACGACTGCCCCTACGTGCGCAAGCACTACACGTCGAACAACATGCAGGACCAGCAGCGTGAGGCCGCCGCGAAGGGGGTTGTCTGGCTGACAGTCGCCTCCTCCGCCACCGGCGAGCAGGGCCATGTCACGGCCCAGCAGGCCAACGATCTCACGAAGAGCCGCAATGCCGCGCCGGCAGCCGTGCTGCTCGACCCGCAGAGCAAGGTCGCGCGCGCCTATGGCGCCACGGTGACGCCGCACATGTACATCGTCGATGCCAATGGCATCCTGGTCTACAAGGGTGGCATCGACTCGATCCCCTCCTCGAGCACCGCCGACATTCCCAAGGCGACGCAGTATATCCGCGTGGCTCTGGACCAGGTTCTGTCCGGCAAGCCGGTGGCCGAGGCTTCGACCCGCGCCTATGGCTGCACGCTGAAGTACCCCAAGACCTCGACCTGACGGACCGGCCATGCCGCACGACGGCTGGCATCCGCACGACGAGTCCGACCGTCACCACCACCATCACCACGGCCCGCCGACCCGGCGGACCGTGCTGGCGGCGGCAGCGCTGCTGCCGTTCGGCAGTGCCGGCGCCCAGACGGTCGACGCCGCCCAGCGCATCGCCGATGTCGCCAATCGCTTCCTGTTGTCTCTCGACGATGGCCAGCGCCGGAAGGCGATGATCGCCTTCGACTCGGGCAATCGGCTCGACTGGCACTATATCCCGCGCAGCCGTTCGGGCCTTGCGCTGGCAGAGATGCGGCCGGGCCAGGCCGACGCGGCGCGCGTGCTCTTCGCCTCGGTGCTGAACCAGCGTGGCCTCGAACTCCTGGAGGGCGTGCGCCTGCTCGAAGGCGTCCTGCGCGAACAGCAGGGCAGCTTTCGCGACCCGGACCGCTACTATGTCTCGGTGTTCGGCATACCCGGCCGCTTTCCCTGGGGCTGGCGTTTCGAAGGCCACCATCTGTCGCTGAACGTGGCGCTGCCCGCGCCCGGCCACGTTGCGGTGACACCGTTCTTCACGGGCGCCAATCCCGCGACGGTGCGCGACGGCCCCCATCGCGGCTTCCGCCTGCTCGGCGGCTCCGAGGATCTCGCCCGCCAGATCATGGCGGGCCTCACCGACCGGCAGCGCCAGGCGGCGATCATCGCCAACCGCTCATTCGGCGAGATCGTGGCGAGCCCACAGCGTGAGCAGGATCTCGGTGAGCCGCGGGGCGTGCTGCTCGGCGAGATGACGGGTGCACAGCGCACCCTGGTCGACGCGCTGATGGATCGCTTCCTTGGAACGCTCGCCGCCGACCTGATGGCCGCGCAGAAACAGCGCGTGATGGAACAGGGCCTCGCCGCGTTCCGCTTCGCCTGGGCGGGATCGCTGACGCCCGGGGAGGCCCATTATTTCCGTGTGCACGGTCCCGCAACCCTGATCGAGCACGACAACACGCAGAACGGTGCCAACCATATTCACGCCGTGTGGCGCGACCTCGCCGCCGATTTCGGCCACGACGCGCTGGCCGATCACTATCGCCAGCAGAAGCACCGCTGAGTCCGGTTTACTGGATCGGGTGAACGAGCCGGTGGATGAAGCCGAGCTTTTCGATCACGGGCGGCGAAAGCACGAAAGGATAGACGTCGGGCTGCCCCATGGCGCGGTTGAGACTGTTCAGGGCCAGCGACAGAGGCGTCCAGCTGTCGATGAGCTGGCCGATCTCGGCAGCTCGATAGGGATCGAAGTCGACGCTGGCATCCAGCTCTTCGTCCTTGGCCAGGCGAGGCTGGGTCGACAGGCCGAAGGCGCGCGCAATCTCGAGCGTATCGACGATGTGCAGATAGTGCGCCCAGGTCTCGGCGAAGTCCTCCCATGGATGGGAGCTCGCGTAATGGCTGACGAAGTTCGCCTGCCAGTCGGGCGGCGCGCCATTGGCATAGTGGGTCTGCAAGGCCTGGCCATAGTCCTGGCTGTCGTCGCCGAACAGCTGCCGGCAAGCGTCGAGCTGAACGCCGTCACGAACCAGCCGGTCCCAGTAGTAGTGACCGATCTCGTGCCGGAAATGGCCGAGCAGGGTCCGGTAGGGTTCGCGCATGGCGACCCGGTTCTGCTCGCGCACCGCATCGTCGGCCTCGGCCAGCGCAATGGTGATCAGCCCATTGTCGTGACCGGTCAGGACGCGCGGTGCATTGGACTGCGGCAGCTCGGCCAAGAAGTCGAAGGCCAGCCCGTTCTCCGGCGATTCCGTCTTCGTCGGCAGCGGGAGCCTGAGACGCAGCAGCGAGTAGAAAAGCCGGTGCTTGGCGATCTCGATCTTCTGCCAGTGGGCCAGGTTGTCGGCGAGCGTCAGGTCCGGGATCGTGCGGTTGTGCCTGCAGGACAGGCAGAGGGTTTCGGAAGACGTGGACTCGACCAGCCAGTTGCAGGCGGCGTGCTGGGCGTTCGCGCAAAAGCGATAGAGCACGTCCGGCGCGGCCAGGGCACGCCACAGGTCGCCGTCCGGCTCCAACGCCGACACGGTCGCGACTTCGGGCACGTATCCGAGCGTGTGTCCGCATTTCACACAGACAGCGTTCTCGAAATACAGGATCTGCTGGCAGCTCTGGCATTTGAAGAGTTTCATCGCCGCCGTAACGCAAGGCATGCATCCAATGTTGCCATGTCTTCCTGCCGCACCTTTGTAGGGAGAGGAGGAACTTTCTGCCCCCACTGGCCGTTCATGAGGCCTTACAGGGGGAGCTTCGCATGGACGCCGAGAGCACGACCGAAACCAAGGCGACCGCCGGAGAGCCCGTGGAAGCGCCCGCCGTGTTCACGCACGGTGGCCGGGTCCTGCCTTCCGTCACCGTCGACACCTACAACGAAGAACTCCGCGACGACGAGGGCTTCGTGGGCGACCGAGCGAGCCGGCGCGCTTTCCAGGCAATTCTCGCCGACTGGCGCGACCGGCTCAAGGAGCGCGGCGAGGATCCGTTCGGCGACGTCCCGATGGAAGAGATCTCGAAGTCAAAGCTCGACAAGATGCTGAACACCGGCGACCCCGTCTCCGCCGGCCTGATACACACCGTGGTCGAGGAATTCGCTGGCGAGCTGGCGACAGTCGTGCGCCGCTTCCTCCGGCTGGAATCCTGGAAGGACACCGAGCGCATCGTGATCGGCGGCGGGATGATCGGCAGCCGGATCGGCGAGATGGCGATGGGCCGCACGGGCATCATGCTGGCGGCCGACGGCATCAAGATCGAACTCGCCGCCATCCAGAACGACCCGGATGAGGCCGGGCTAATCGGCGCCGTGCATCTGGCGCCGAGCTGGGTCATGGCCGGGCACGACGCCATCCTGGCCGTCGACATCGGCGGCACCAACGTCCGGGTCGGTGTGGTCGAGCTCAACACCGGCAAACGTGGCGAGGTCGAGGAAGCCGACGTCTGGAAGCGTCAGGTCTGGCGCCATGCCGACGACGAGCCCGACCGCGACGAGGCCATCGAGAGAATTGCCACGATGTTGAACAAGCTGATCGACCGCGCGAAACAGGAGAAGATCAAGCTTGCGCCCTTCATGGGCATCGGCTGCCCGGGCCTGATCGACGAGCACGGCTTCATCCTGAAGGGCGGCCAGAACCTGCCCGGCAACTGGGAGGGCAAGTCGTTCAACCTCGCCGCCGCACTCTCGGCCCACCTGCCCAAGATCGATGGCCACGAGATTTTCATCCAGCTCCACAACGACGCCGTCGTCCAGGGCCTGAGCGAAGTCCCGAACATGAAGGACGTCCAGCACTGGGGCGTCATGACGATCGGCACCGGCCTGGGCAACGCCCGGTTCACCAATCGCGAGTGACGCGAAGAACGAAGCAATGGAGCGCGCAACTCCAGTTGCACTCGAGCATCGCCGCCAGGGCATGAGCGCTACGGGAGTGGCGCTCCAATGAGCGCTACCCCATCTGATACCCGGGCGTCGACTTCGAGATGGCGACCTCTTCTGCGTCCATGTCGTCGAGGATGCCCTCGAACAGCGGCGTGGTGAGATAGCGCTCGCCGGTATCGGGCAACATGCAGAGGATGACGGAGCCGGGCGCCGCCTTGGCGGCCACCTGGAGCGCCACGGCAAAGGTCGAGCCGCCGGAGATGCCGGTGAAGATGCCCTCCCTCTGCGCCAGCGCCTTGGCGCATTTGATCCCCTCGGATCCGGCGACCGGCAGCAGTTCGTCGAAATATTTCCTGTCGATGGATTCCTGCAGCACCAGCGGGATGAAGTCCGGCGTCCAGCCCTGGATCGGATGCGGTTCGAAGGCGGGATGGCTGACCGCAGGTGAGCCGTCCGCACTCCGCTCCTGCGCCTTGCCGCTGCCGATGAGCTGGGCATTGGCGGGTTCGGTCAGGATGATCTTCGTCTCCGGTCGCTCCTTGCGCAGCACCCGCGCCACGCCGGTGACGGTGCCGCCGGTCCCGTAGCCGCTCACGAAATAGTCGAGCCGGCCGCCGGCGAAGTCGGCCAGGATCTCGCGCGCCGTGGTGGATTCATGGATTTCCGCGTTCGCATCGGTCTCGAACTGGTGGGCCAGGAACCAGCCGTTGGCCTTCGCGAGTTCGACCGCCTTCTGGTACATGCCGAAGCCCTTCTGGGCGCGCGGGGTCAGCACGACCTTCGCGCCCAGCATGCGCATCAGCTTGCGGCGCTCGATCGAGAAACTGTCGGCCATGGTGACCACCAGCGGATAGCCCTTCTGGGCGCAGACCATCGCCAGGCCGATGCCGGTATTGCCGCTGGTCGCCTCGACCACCGTCTGGCCCGGCTTCAGCGTCCCGTTACGCTCGGCCGCCTCGATGATGTTGACGGCCAGGCGATCCTTCACCGATCCGCCGGGATTGAAGGCCTCGGCCTTGACGTAGATCGTAACACCCTTCGGTGCGAGGGCGTTGATGCGGATGCAGGGCGTGTCGCCGATCGTGTCGAGCACGCTGTCGTAAAGCCTGCCACGTCCCGCAGTGGTCCGGATCTTGGCGCCCATTCTCGTCTCCCTTTGCGTGGAGCCCAACTCTACGCCGGTTCGGCACGACCGCGAAACGCTCGATGCGAAAACCGCATCGACCTCGCCGCTTCGCGCATCCCCCGATCGGCTAGTCTGCCGGACGCGGCGACGGGCCGCCTGGAGTTTCGACATGAGCATGGCTGACGCACGCCCGGACATCGATGCGCCCTTCAACCGGATGATCTCGGCGTCGCCGGGGGAGACGCTGGGACGGTTCACCGAGCCGAGACGCTCGGTGAGCGAACGCAAGGCGGCCGGCAAGAGCCTGCGCAAGACGGTGCCGCGCGAGAGCCATTCCCTCTTTCGCGAGGGGGCCGACCGGCCCGATCCGGTCGCGATCCTCGAGGCGCAGAACCTCAGCCGAGTCCAGAAACTGGTGCCGGTCCGCTTCGCGCGGATGCTGGCCTCGCCCTTCGCCTTCCTGCGCGGCTCGGCTGCGGTGATGGCCTCGGACCTCGCCACGACGCCCGTAACCGGCATCCAAGTGAACGCCTGCGGCGACATGCATGTCTCGAACTTCGGCGTCTTCGGTTCAGCCGAGCGCGACCTGGTGTTCGCCATCAACGACTTCGACGAAGTCTTCCCCGGTCCCTGGGAGTGGGACCTCAAGCGCCTGACGGCCAGCGCCGCCGTTGCGGTGCGCTTCATGGGCGGCGACAAGCACCAGGCCGCGGAGGCCGCGGCGGAAACCGTGAGATCCTACCGCGAACATGTCGCCCGCTATGCCGAGATGGGCCATCTCGCAACCTGGTACGACCGGATCGATGAACACGCGGTCCTTTCCAGCCTGTCGCCCCAGGCGCGCAAGAACGCCCGGAAACTGATCGAGAAGGCCCGCGCCAAGGGTCACCAGCGTGTTCTCGGCAAGCTGGCCGAGCTGGTGGAAGGCGAGCATCGCATCGTCGAATCGGTTCCCCTCGTGGTCCGCGAGAGCCACACCGACGACGGAACTCCCATCGAGCAGGCATTAGATGCGATGCTCAATTCCTATCTGGAGTCGCTCACCTACGATCGCCGCCGCCTCCTGTCGCGCTATCGCATCATCGACGTCGCCCGCAAGGTCGTCGGCGTCGGCAGCGTCGGCACCGGCTGCTGGGTCGTCCTGCTCATGGGCAACGACGGAGACGATCCGCTCTTCCTGCAGGTGAAGCAGGCGCAGCCGTCCGTGCTGGCGGCCTACTCCGACTACCGGATGCCGTTCGAGAACCACGGCCGCCGTGTCGTGGTCGGCCAGCGCATGATCCAGGGATCACCCGACATCTTCCTGGGCTGGGGACAGCTGAACGACCGGGACTTCTATGTTCGCCAACTGGCCGACATGAAGGGTGGCATCGAAATGGAGGAAGGCAACACCGGAGGGATCGCCGGCTTCCTGGAATATTGTGCACTGTGCGGCTGGGCGCTCGCGCTGGCCCATGCCAAGTCGGGGGATGCCGCCGCCATTGCGGGATACTGCGGCAACAGTGCCGCGCTCGACGAGGCCATCGCCCGCTTCTCCCTCGCCTATGCCCGCCAGACCGAGCGCGATCACGAAACGCTCGACAAGGCCCGCCGCACCGGCCGCATCCGTGTCGCGTCCGAACGGCTGGCGAAGTAGGATCGCCGCGAAGAGCGGGAGCCTGCGATGAAGCGCCGGAGAGTCTTGACGGGAGTGGGCGCGGCCGCGCTTGTGGCGACGGTCCGGCCGGGATTCGCGCAGACCGACGAGCTGCCCTCCTGGAATGACGGGCCGGTGAAGCGGTCGATCCTCGATTTCATCGCGCGCACGACGACCGCGGGCGGGCCGGACTTCGTGCCCGTGCCGGAGCGCATCGCCTGCTTCGACAATGACGGCACGCTGTGGACGGAGCAGCCGGTCTATTTCCAGGTCGCCTTCGCGGTCGACCGCATAAAGGCGCTGGCCGTCGGCCACCCCGAATGGCGCACGCAGGAACCCTTCCGCTCGGTGCTGGCCGACGACCGCCCCGCCCTGGCGGCGCTGGGCCTCAAGGCCATCGTGGAAGTGATCGAAGCCGCGCATGCCGGCATGACGACGGAGGAGTTCAACAGAACGGTCGTCGACTGGCTGGCGACGGCGCGTCATCCGCGCTTCGACCGCCCGTACACGGACCTCGTCTACCAGCCGATGATCGAGCTGCTGGCCCTGCTGCGCGCCCGCCAGTTCAAGACCTTCATCGTGTCGGGCGGCGTTATCGAGTTCATGCGTCCCTGGACAGAGCGCATCTACGGGATTCCGCCAGAGCAGGTCGTCGGAACGTCGAGCGTCACCAGGTTCGAACTGAGGCCCGACGGCACGCCCGTCCTGATGAAGGAGGCCAAAATCGAATTCATCGACGACGGACCAGGCAAGCCGGTGGGCATCAACCGCTTCATCGGCCGGCGCCCTGTCTTGGCCTTCGGCAACTCAGACGGCGACCAGCAGATGCTGCAATGGACCGCGGCGGGCAATGGCGCCCGCTTCATGGGCCTCGTGCATCATACAGACGCCGCCCGCGAATATGCCTACGACCGGCCATCGCCGGTGGGCCAGTTCGACAAGGCCTGGGACGAGGCGCTGCGCCGCCACTGGACCATCGTCGATATGAAACGGGACTGGAAGGTGATCTACCCGTTCGAGGTGCGCTGACCCGGCTAGAGGTCGAATTCGACGAACACCGGCCAGTGGTCGGAGGCGACGATGCCATAGCCGATCCACGCCTTCTTCACTCGAGGTACGAGGTCGTGCGTGACGAAGACATGGTCGATTCGGCCCTCGCGCGGAAACGACTCCACCTCCTCCTCGCTGTTGCCGGCGGCGATCCAGGCGTCGGCCAGGTGCATTGTCGTGCCCAGGCGGCCGTAGTAGCTCGTCTCGCCGCAGACCAGCGGGTACTCGGGATGGTCCGGCGTGAAGTTGAAGTCGCCGGCGAGGATGGCGGAGCGCGCCACGTCGGGCCTGCGTTCCTGGAACATGAAGGTCGAGCCGGCCGCACTGTCCCATGTCGCGCCGATGCGCTCGGCGTTGAGCACCGTGTCCATCAGGGCGCGGACCTGCGGCAGGCGCTGCTGCGGGCCGACATGGCTGAGGTGCACGCTGTACACGCGCAACGGTCCCGCTGGCGTCGCGACCGAAGCCTCGACGAAGCCGCGTTGCAGGTCGAAGCGATCGACCAGCGCCGTCTTGGGCAGGAGATGGCCGCGCGCCCAGGTAATCGGCCAGCGCGAGATCACCGCGTTGCCGAAGCTGCGGCGACGGTTGGCGATCCGCCCGGCGGCGTCGACCTCGCTGGCGTCGGACTCCATCGCGCCGTGATACCAGTGATAGCGGTTGAGTCTGGAGGCAATCTCGGCGGTCTGGTCCGCAAACCCGTTCTGCGGCCAGCCGCAGACGGCTTCCTGGATACAGATGATATCGGCCTCGGCCACCGTGTCGGCAATGCGGGCGACGTCATAGCGGCCGTCGGATCCGACGCCGTAGTGGATGTTGTAGGTACAGAAAAGCATAGTTGCCATTAACCCATTGATACTACTTTACTTGATGCCCCGGCATGTTGCCGTGGCCCCCGCTCGAACACCCGCCTGGTGGCGCCGCGCCAGCCTTTCGCCGTTGGTAGCAGGAGGTCACAGGCGAACAAAGCACCTGCGCTCAGCCCCTGCTCTCGGCCTGTTGCTACGGCTACATTCGCCACTCTTGCTACGAGCACCTTGAGCGGCGTGCCGTTCGACCGAAACGGAGGGAAGGCGAGTCGAAACAAGTGTTCGGCAGAATCCGCGTTGGTCTCCCCGAGCCGCACTCCGTCCGAGTTTTCTTGCATCTTCATGCGAATGCGAGAAAATTTGCGGATTGGGGCAGACGCTGGCGGAACGACTGAGGTCCGCCTTGGGCGCAGAAGGGTACGGGGGCACGTCTTGATCTGCAAACTGGAGGCCGGCTTTTGGTCGGCCAGTTGCGCGCTTGCGCTTGGGGCCACGAGCGCGAATGCACAGGTGCCGTCCTGGAGCATGTATCAGCCGTACACGAGTTCGACCTTTGTCCCCTTCGTAAGCTCCCTGAGCTCAACCCAGGGTGCGGAGGTGAATCTGACTGTGGGCGATATGGCGCGCCCGCAGGCGATAACCATGGATACCGGCTCGATCGGCCTCCAGGTGAGCACCGACATATGGAACCCCGGCAGCCTCACGCCGATCGGCGCCGGCAGCATCACCTTGAACAGCAGCGGCGTCACCAACTCGGGCAACTTCTACAGCGTCCCCGTGAACTTCTTCAGCGACGACACGCGCGGCAGCATGCCCGTCGCCACCGCCAACGTACCCGTGCTGGTCGTGACCCAATCGAAGATATGCCCGCCCGGCAGCACCGTGTGCACGACGGTCAACAATCCGGGTAGCATATTCTACATGGGCGTCGGCCTCAATCGTACCGCGGGCGAGAACCTCGTCACGCCCAATGCCCAGCAGGTCAACGGCCAGACCCTGAACCCCTTCCTCAACATTACGCAGATCGCGGGGCAGGCGGTGCCGGCCGGCACCATCCGCCAAGGCTACATCATCGACACCGCCAATGGGGCCACGGGCGGCGTGACCCTGGGGCTGACGCAAACGAACACGCAAGGCATGTCTTTCGTGAAGCTCGGCGCCAATGCGAGCGGGTCGCTGGATAACTGGAATACCGCGCCGATGAGCGTAACAGTGACCAACGGCGGCACGACGAGCACGGCGAGCAGCGGCGGCAACCCGCCGGGCGGCAGCGGCGTCCTGCCCGATGCCGGCATCAACTACATGTTCCTGTCGCCCGTGCCCGGCAACGTCGTGACGCAGCCCTGCACGCTGTCCGGCGGGACGCGCAATTGCCTGCCCGACGGTACCCAGGTCCAGATATCGCTACCGGGAAACGGCGCTGCGAGTAGCCTGGCGCAATACAGCTTCACGGTCGGCGGTGCCGGCGGCAATGTCGTCCAACCTGCAGCCGTCGCCACCCTGCATGGATCGCCCTTCGTGAATACCGGCCGCGAGTTCTTTCTCGGCTTTCAGTATCTCTACGATTCGGTGGGCGGCTACGTGGGGTACGCTGCCCAGCCGGCGCTGGGTGCGTCTGGATCGGTCAATCCCGGCGTCGCGCTGATCGGCCAGGTCGACCTCGCGCCCAATTTTTCCAATTACCTGCCAGTGTTCCTGATCGGCGACACGACGCTGGCCCAGACCGGCTCCGGTTCGATCGCCGGCGCCATTGCGGGCGCCTTCGGGCTTACGATCGGCAGCGGAAGCGTCACGCTGGGCGGCGCCAACACCTATACAGGCGGTACGTTCGTGAGCAGCGGGGCGGCCTTGATTGGCACGACAACAAGCCTGCAGGGGGCGATCGCCAACAACGGCAGCGTCACCTTCAACCAGGATACGGCCGGCACCTACGCCGGCAACATGTCCGGCACGGGCAGCGTTGCGCTGCAGGGCGGCGGCACCGTCAATCTGACCGGCATCAACACCTATACCGGCCCCACCACCGTCTCGAACGGACTGCTCAAGGTAAACGGCAGCATCACCAGCGATGTCACCGTCGGACCCGGCGGCAGTCTCGGCGGCGCCGGCACCATCTTCGGCAACGTCGTCAACAACGGCGCCCTGGCCCCCGGCAACTCCATCGGCACCCTTGCGGTCAACGGCAGCTACACGCAGGCCGCCGGCAGCCTCCATGCGGTCGAGGCCAACGCCCAGGGCCAGGCGGACCGTCTCAACGTGAGCGGCGCGCCAGGCACCGCCACCATCGCCGCCGGGACCCGTGTCTTCGTGGCGCCCGCCGCCACCGGCCCGTACGCGCCCCGCACCAGCTACACGATCCTGAACGCCAGCGGAGGGGTCGCCGGCGCCTATTCGTCGGTCGCCAGCGCCCTGCCGTTCCTGCTGCCCAGCCTGAGTTACGATGCCAACAACGTCTATCTCACTCTTCAGGTCGGCGGGTTCGCCCGCCAGGCGCAGACGTCCAACCAGGCCGCCGTCGGTACCGTGCTCGACGCC
>WOUR01000057.1 GCA_009772935.1 Rhodospirillaceae bacterium | reverse complement strand
AGAAGTAGGCGAGCGTGAGCTGGTAGAAGCGAATCGCGCCGCGCAGGACCTTGGACATCATGCGGCCCGGAAACTGGCGATTTAAGCGCCCCGGCGCAAGCTGCCAATGCACGTCATGGCGTCGCTGCGGGCGTGGCGAGCGCCTTGAGGCGCCGCAGGGCCTCCTGCAACTCTCCCCGCATCGCAAGGAAATCGCGGCCGAGCGCGCCCTGGCGACCGACCAGCACATAGTCATGATCGGCCCGGGCCGCTTGCGGAATGACCTGGCGGGCAATCTCGCGCAGGCGTCGGCGGACCCGGTTGCGCACCACGGCATTGCCGACCTTGCGGCTGACGGTGAAGCCGACCCGGATGGCGGGACCGGCGAGTTCGGCGGGAACGGGCGCCGTCTGCAGCACGAATCCGGGCATGGCGCATCGCCGCCCGGCCTGGACGCGCAGGAAGTCGCTACGATTCGGCAGACGCCCGAGGCGCGCCGCGGCCAATAGGACTAGGCCGACAGACGCTTGCGGCCGGACCGGCGGCGGTTCGCGATGACCTTGCGGCCACCGACGGTCGCCATACGGGACCGGAAGCCGTGCCGACGGGCGCGGACCAGCTTGCTCGGCTGATAAGTGCGTTTCATGACGCAACTCCTTAAAACACAACAAGGCCCCCGCGCGGTGCGCCGGGGGCAAATTCCGTGGGCGAGGGTAATAAGCGCGTGACCCTTCAGAGTCAACGAGGGCTAGGATGCCGCATGGCCCTCATTCTTCATGGCTACCGCTACAGCGTCTATGTCCGCATCGCCCGGCTGGTGCTGGCGGAGAAGGGGCTGGCCTACGAGCAGGTCGAAGTGAACCCGTTCGCAGCCGACGTCCCGGCCGACTATCTGGCGCTGCATCCGTTCGGCCGGGTGCCGACCCTCGTTCACGGCGGCTTCGTCCTCTACGAAACAGGCGCCATCACCCGATACGTCGATCGCTCCTTTCCTGGTCCGGCCCTCCAGCCCGCCGACCGGAAGCGGCTCGCGCGCATGGACCAGATCATGGGCGTGGTCGACGCCTACGCCTATTGGCCGCTGGTGCGGCAGGTCTTCGTCCATGATGTCATCCGACCGAACATGGGCACGGCCAGTGATGCCGCGGAGCTGGCGAAGGGTCTCGAGGCCGCCGCCAAAGTGCTCGATGCGCTGGAGGCCCTGGGCGCGGCGGATTCCTGGCTGACCGGCCCCGACATCTCGCTCGCCGACTTTCATCTGGGTGCGATGGTCGCCTATTTCGCGCAGTCCCCGCGCGGGGCCGAGCTCCTGGCCGAACGACCCCGGCTCGCCGCCTGGTGGCGACGACTGGGCGCCCGCCCGAGCGTCGCCGCGACAGAGCCCGGTCTTCCCGTCCCTGCCCGATAGGTCACTCAGGCGTGACAGCATGTGCTTTGAGGATCGTCGCCACAGGGTCAATATCGGGGCGGGACGAGACGAAGGGCCAGATGAACGCATCGACACTGCGCCGGCTGCTGCCAGTGGCGATCCTGCTGGCGGGCTTGGCAATTTTCCTGCTGCTCGGGCTCGAGCGCTATTTCTCGTTCGAGATGCTGGCCCGTCACAAGGCCAAGCTGACGGCATGGGTCGCCGCGCATCGTCTCCTCGCCGGCCTGACCTTCGTGCTGGCCTATGCCCTCATGGTCGCCTTCTCGTTGCCCGTCGCCGTGGTGGCGACGCCGGCGGGCGGCCTCCTGTTCGGCACCTGGACCGGCGCCGGCCTGTCGGTGGTTGCTGCCACCCTGGGATCGCTCGCCGTATTCCTGTCTGCGCGCTACGCCTTTCGCGATCTCTTCCGGGCCCGCGCCGGGGCCACGCTGGCGCGTCTCGAGGAGGGGTTCCGGCACAACGATTTCAGCTACCTCCTCTTTCTCAGGCTCGTCCCGGTCTTTCCCTTCTGGCTGATCAACATCGTCCCGGCGCTCCTCGGCATGCAGCTCAAGCGCTACGCGCTGGCGACGTTGCTGGGCATCGTGCCGGCGTCGATCGTCTATGCGAGCGTCGGGGCAGGCCTCGGGGCGGTGCTGAAACGCGGCGAGCAGCCCGATCTCGGCATCATCTTCGAATGGCACATCCTGCTGCCGCTCCTCGGGCTGGCCGCGCTGGCGCTCTTGCCGGTCGTCTTCGCCCGCCTGCGCCGGCAGCCCTCGGCCTGACATGAGCCTGCTCACCCCCGACGTCTGCGTCGTCGGCGGCGGCTCCGCCGGCCTGGTGGTCGCGGCCGGTGCCGCGCAGCTCGGTCTCGACGTCGTGCTGGTCGAGCGCGGGTTGATGGGCGGTGACTGTCTCAACTTCGGCTGCGTCCCCTCCAAGGCGCTGATCGCGGCTGCCCGCCTGGCGCAGGCGCAGCGCAGCGGCGCGGCCTTCGGCATTGCGCCGGTGGAACCCACGGTCGATTTCGGCAAGGTGATGGATCATGTCGCCGGCGTGATCGCCGCCATCGCGCCCAACGACTCGGTCGAGCGGTTCGAAAAGCTCGGCGTGCGCGTCCTGAAGGAGGAGGCACGCTTCACCGGCCGCACCGAATTGCAGGCCGGACCCTACCGCATCCGCAGCAAGCGCATCGTGCTCGCGACCGGCTCGCGTCCCACCCTGCCGCCGGTGCCGGGCCTCGACGCGGTGCCGCACTTCACCAACGAGACGATCTTTGCCAACCGCACGCTGCCGTCGCACCTCGTGGTGCTGGGCGGCGGCCCGATCGGGCTCGAGATGGCGCAGGCCTTCCGGCGCCTCGGCGCGCGCGTGACCGTGCTGGAAGCGGCAACCTGCCTGGCCAAGGACGATCCCGAACTCGCCGCGGTCGTCGTCGCACGGCTGCGCCGCGAAGGCGTGGAGCTGCATGAGAAGACACGGGTCGCACGCATCGAGCGTACATCGGACGGCATCGCGGCCGTGCTCGAGGAGGGCGGTTGCGTCGAGGGCTCGCACCTTCTGGTGGCGGCCGGTCGCGCGCCGACGACCGACGGGCTGAATCTCGCGAAGGCCGGTATCGTCCATGACAAGCGGGGCATCACGGTCGACGATTCACTGCGCACCTCCAACCGCAACGTCTGGGCGATCGGCGACTGCAACGGGCGCTACGCGTTCACCCACATGGCGGGTCATGAGGCCTCGCTGTTCATCCGCGGCGCCCTGTTCCGCGCCCCGGCGAAGCTCGATGCCGACACCGTGCCCTGGGCGACCTATACCGATCCCGAGCTGGCGCAGGTCGGCCTCAACGAACGCGAGGCGCGGGCGAAGCACGGCGACGGCATCAAGGTGCTGCGCTGGACCTTCGCCGAGAACGATCGCGCCCAGACCGAGCGCGAAACCGACGGGCTGCTGAAGGTGGTCACCGACGGACGCGGCCACGTCTTGGGGGCGGGCATCGCGGGCCCACAGGCCGGCGAGTTGATCCAGAGCTGGTGCCTGGCCCTGGCCGGCCGCCTGAAGATCTCGACCCTGGCGAGCTTCGTCCCGCCCTATCCGACGCTCGGCGAGACCGCCAAGCGAGCCGCCGGGAGCTACTACACGGAAACCGTGTTCGGCGCCCGGACGCGGTTCCTCGTGCGGTTTCTCGCGCGATTGCCGGTCTGGTAGAAGCATTCGATGAGCGCCGACGTCACCCTGCCGGCAGACACCGCCCGTCCCGCGCGCCGGCGGACCGCGACCTTCGGCCTGTCGTGGCGCATCCTGGGCCTCGTGATCGTCGCGGTGATGACGGCCGAGGTCGCGATCTTCCTGCCCTCGATCGCGCGCTTCCGGCTGGTCTATCTCGAGCAGCTGATCGAGAGCGGCACCCTGGCGGCGCTCGCCCTCGACGCCACGCCCGACAACATGGTGACGGAGCAGGTGAAGGGCTCGCTGCTGGCGCATGCCCGCGTCGAGGCGGTCGTGCTGGTCGAGCCGAACAAGCCCAAGCGTGCGCTGATGAACATCGAGCCGCGGCCCGAGATGCCGGGGTTCAATCTCAAGGATCGCGGCGCGCTCGGACTGATCTGGGACGCGCTCGAGGCGATGGTGCCGAACCGGTCGCAATACATCCGCGTCGGCGGCGAATCGATGCGCCTGCCCGGCGCCATGGTCTGGATCGTCGTCGACGAAATGCCGATGCGCGCCGCGATGTACGGCTACACGAGCCGCATCCTGATCCTGTCGGTCATCATTGCGCTGTTCACCGCCGCCCTGCTCTATCTTACGCTGCGCTGGCTGGTCATCCGGCCACTGCAGGACCTGTCCCGCGCCATGATCGACTTTCGCCGCGCGCCGGAAGAGGCCGGCACCGACCGCGCCCCGGTGCGGCGCAACGACGAGATCGGCCTGGTCGACCACGAGTTCCAGATCCTGCAGCGCGAGCTGCGCACCTCGCTGCGCCAGAAGTCGCGCCTCGCCGAGGTCGGTGCCGCGACCAACAAGATCAACCACGACCTGCGCAACATGCTCTCGACCGCGCGCCTGCTGTCGGATCGCCTGGCGCGCAGCGACGACGAGCGCACGCGCGCGCTCGCGCCGACCATCCTGAATACGATCGACCGCGCCGCCCGGCTGGCCAGCGACGCCATCGAGTATGTCCGGGAGAAGCCCTCGCCCCGGCTGGCCGAGGTCGACCTTGCCGACCTCGTCGACGAAGTCGGAATTGCGCTGCAGGAGCAGGGGGAGGAAAAGGATCCCAATCTCCTGCGCAGCTGGATCAACGAGATCGGCACCGGCGGCCTGGCGCGCTGCGACCGCGACCTGCTCTACCGGGTGTTCGTCAATCTCGGGCGCAACGCCTTCGAGGCCGGCGCGACCAGCGTCACCATACGCACCCGGCGCAGCGGCCGCTTCCTGCTGGTCGAAATCGCCGACAACGGGCCCGGCGTGCCCGCCGCCGTGGCCAGACAACTCTTCCGGCCCTTTACCACCGGCGGCCGGCAGGGCGGCACGGGTCTCGGCCTTGCGATCGCCCGTGACCTGGTGCGCCTGCACGGCGGCGACATCACCCTGATCGAATCGACCGCACAGGGCACGCTCTTCGGCTTCACCCTGCCGATCACCTGAATCACCCCTCGCTCTTCAGCCGCGCCAGGAAAGTGCGGACGCGGTCGACATTGCCGCCGAGATCGGCCTCGCCGTTGCGGCTCTTCGAGCGGATGTCGACCCGGCTGCCGGTCCCCTGGGGGCGAACGCGGACGACGACGTCGTCGCGGAAGCCGAACCACGGGCTGGTCACGACGGCTTCGAGGCGACCGTCCGCCGGGACCCGCGCCACGATCTCCCAGCCAAGTGCCGTGGCCACCCGCTCGGCGCGCTTGAAGGCCTCGGCCGGCGGCACGGCCAGCAGGACGGGCTCGATGTCGGGGAAGGCGGCACGCTGGAGGGCGGCGTTTTCCTTCGGATAGGCCGGCGGATTGGGGGACCCCCGTCGCAACTGTGCCGTCGCCACGAGCGGTGGCGGCGTGGCGGTGTCGGTCGTGATGTCGCTGATGGCGGGCCGTTGCTGCGCCTGCAGGAACCAGTGCAGCGGGACCCATGCACCGGCCCCGCCGATCACGATGGCGAGGAAGGCAGCGACACTGCCGCGGCGCCGATCACCGGGACGGGCCGGCACGATGGTGGCAAGTCCCAACGCGACGCCGGCGACCGTCAGATAGAATCCGTAGCGGAAGACCGCGATCACTGCCTCGATGTCGAGGCCGAGATAGCGGTGGAGAGGACCGGAAACGGCTACGATGAGAGAACCGACGGTCGCCAGGATGAAGGCGATACGCGCCAGTCGATGACTGATCGGATTGGTCGGCCTAACGAACATTCAGGCTCCGCTGCAATCGTATCGTAACCGTGAATCGGCGCCCGCGCATCTGCTCGACAATCCCCGTCCCGTTCTCTATGCGGCCACGATGACGACAGCCGACACCGTCCGCCGCCGGGCCATGGCGGCCGGCCTGATCTCGATCTGCCTGTGGAGCTCGCTCGCGCTCCTTTCGGTGTCGGCCGGACCGATCCCGCCCTTCCAGATGGTGGCGATGACGTTCGCGGTCGGCGCCGCCATCGGCATCGTCCGCGCCCGGGCCAACGGGGTCGGCTGGGCAGGCCTCGTGGGCTGGCCGGCGCGCGTCTGGCTGCTCGGGATCGGCGGCCTGTTCGGCTACCACGCCCTCTACTTCGCGGCCCTCCAGCTCGCGCCGCCGGCCGAGGCCAACCTGATCAACTACCTGTGGCCCCTCCTCATCGTGCTGCTCTCGGCGCCGCTGGCCGGCGAGCGGCTGCACTGGCCGCATCTTGCCGGCGCCGCGCTGGGTTTCTCGGGCGTCGCCCTGCTGGCCTTCGGCCGTGGGCTGAGCTTCGCCGACAGCCATGCGCTGGGCTACCTTCTGGCCCTGGGCTGCGCCTTCGCCTGGTCGATCTACTCGGTCCTGTCGCGCCGCTTCGGGGAAACGCCGACCGACGCCATCGCCGCCTTCTGTGCCGCCTCGGCCCTGCTATCGCTGGCCTGCCATCTCGTCTTCGAGCGCACCGTCTGGCCGGCCAGCGGCATCGCCTGGCTCGCGGTGCTGGCGCTGGGCCTGGGCCCCGCCGGATCGGCGTTCTACTTCTGGGACCATGCTGTGAAGCGTGGCGACATTCGCGCGCTCGGCGCGATTTCCTATGCGACGCCCATTCTCTCGACCGCGATCCTGGTGGCCTTCGGGCTTGCCGAGCCGACCGGCACGCTGATCGCCGCCGCGCTGCTGGTCACGGTCGGCGCCGTGCTGGCCTCGCGCGAGCTCTGGAAACGCTAGACGCCCGGCTGCCAGCCGGGCGGGGCGAGCTCGAAGCCTGCGAAGTCGAAGGCCGGCGCCACGGTGCAGCCGACCAGCGTCCAGTGGCCGAGCGACTGCGCCGCCTGCCAGACACCGCGCGGCACGACGATCTGCGGCGTCTCGCCCAGCCCGAAGTCACAGCCGAGGCGCAGATGCCGCGCCGTGCGGCCCTCGTCGCTCATCGAAAGCTCGAGCGGCGCGCCGTCATAGTGATGCCAGACCTCGTCGGCATCGACCCTGTGCCAGTGCGAGCGCTCCCCGGCCTTCAACAGGAAGAAGATCGCGGTGCTGGCGCCGCGCCCGTCCTGTCCGGCGGCGGCACGGAAGGTCTCGCGGTAGTGGCCGCCCTCGGGATGCGGCTGCAGGCCGAGGCGGGCGATGATCTGGTCGGCGGTCCTCATGACGTCAGGCCGGCGGCGGAACCGTGGCCTTCATCGACGGTGTCTTGGCGAAGGTGGCGAACCATTTCGCGAGCTTCGGCCGCTTCGCGCGCCAGTCATGATGACCGAAGCGGAAGTCGAGATAGCCCAGCGCGCAACCGATCGAGACGGTGCCGATCGTGGGCTTGCCCTTGAGCGCCTTGGATTCGGCCTCGAGCTGGTCGAGCACGCCGTCGATCTTCTTCATCTGGCCCTTCGACCAGTCGGGCCAGCGCTTCTCCTCGGGCCGCAGGAAGCCCTCGTAGCGGGCGAGCAGCGCGGCATCGAGCAGGCCGTCGGCCATGGCCTGCTGGCGCAGCGCCATCCAGCGTTCGCGGCCCTTGCGCGGGAACAGCTTGCGGCCCTTGTGCTGGCTGTCGAGATACTCGCAGATCACGGGCGAGTCGAAGAGATCCATGTTCTTCGTGGACAAGGCCGGGATCTTGCCGATCGGATTGTGCTTGTCGACGTCGGCATTGGGCGCGACCGGCGTCAGGGCCACGTTCACCATGTCCATCTTCTTGTCGAGGCCGGTCTCGATCGCCAGCACCCTGACCTTGCGGGCATAGGGCGAGGCCGGCGAATAGTAGAGCTTCATCTTGGCCATGGTCGGTCTCCTGTTATCCGGTCGCGTCAGGCGCCGGCCATCTGCGGGATATCCGTGTCGTTCAAACGCACCTTGCGGGCGGTGTCGACGAGCTGCTGCCACGTGGTCGTGTCGATCGGCACGCCGTTCTTCTCGCGATCGAGCCTGCGCGCCCGCTCGGGCTCGCCCGGCACCAGCACCTCGTCGACGCCGGGCTGCGGCCGCGCCGACTTCACCCAGCCGATGAAATTATCGACCTCGTCCTCGAAGAAGGCGGTGCCGCCCATCGAGTCGGGATCGATGATGATCGACAGCATGTTGTTGATGATGTCGGTGCCGTCCTTCTTGATCGTGCGCGGGCTGTGCGTGCGGCCGCCGGTCAGCGCGCCGGCCAGCAGGTCGCAGATCACGGCCAGACCGCCGCCTTTGTGCAGGCCGAACGGCAGGATGGCGCCGTAAGGGGCATTGTACATCACGCCCGGCTCGGTGGTTGCATTCCCGGCCGCATCGATCAGGAGCCCTTCCTCCATCTGGATCTGCTTGTTGTTGGCGACCCTCACCTTGCCCATCGCCACCTGGCTGGTCGCGAAGTCGAGCACGATCGGCTCCTGCCCCTTGCGGGGAATGGCCGTGCAGTAGGGGTTGGTCGTGAAGCGCGCCTCGGCGCCGCCGAACGGCGCCACCAGCGACTTGTGGCCGTGCACGTTCACCCAGTGCGTGCTTACCATGCCGGCGCGCGCGCACTGCTCGCCCCAGTGGCCGATCCGGCCGATGTGGTGGGAGTTCTTCAGGCCGACGACGCAGACGCCATGCTTCTTCGCCCGCTCGATGCCGATGTCCATCGCCTCCTTGGCGATGACCTGACCGTACCCGGCGCCGCCATCGACCACGATCACCGCGCCGTTGTCGCGGTCGATCGTGGCGTGGTGGTTGCGCCGGCAGGCGCCGTTCATCGTGTTCTGGATGTAGGAAGGCATCATGCCGACGCCGTGGCTGTCATGGCCGAACAGGTTGGCGAGCACGAGATGGTCGGCGACGAGCTTCGCCTCTTCGGCGGAACTGCCATCGGCCCGGCAAATGGCCATGGTGAAGCCGTGCAGGCGGTCGGGCTCGATGCGGATTTCGCCCACGGATCCTTGCCCTTCGGCCATCTCTCGTCTCCCCTTTACATTCGGGCGGCAAGGTTCCGCGTCGTCACGACGCTGTCAACGTCGAAGCGGCGCCCTGATTTCGCCCTTCTGCGCGGTCAGACCGTCTGCGACGTGGCTTGCTCCGGGCCACCCGTGGTAGTGACCTTGCAAAGCCCTTCGTCGTCTCCGGGAATCGCGCACCGAATGCGGTCTCTAGCTCGCCTCGCATGGTTCGTGCTGCTGTTCGCAAGCGTCGCGGCTTCGGCCCAGAGTGTGCCGCCGCCACAGCGGCCCTTCAGCCAACTCGTCGAACTCTGGGGGCGTCAGCTCGACCGCATCGCCGCCCGCACCGAGCAGGCCGACCTGCTGCCGGTCGAGATCGACGGCCTGCGCGAGCAGGCGACCGACGTCCGCACGGCCGCGATGGCCGCTGCCGCCTTCGCGCGCAACGACCTGGCCGACACCAAGAAACTGCTGGCGCCGCTCGAGCTGAAGCCCGGGACCGACGCGCCGCCCGAGACCGATGCCGTGAAGGCCGACCGCGAAAGGCTCACCGAACAGGCCACGGTGGCCGAGAGCCGGGTCAAGCAATGCGAGGTGGTGATCGCCCGCGCCGACCAGCTGCTGGAGCGCCTGACGAAGCTGCGCGGCGAGCTGGTGCTGCGGACCCTGTTGCGTCGCGACCCGTCTCCGCTCTCGCCCGGCGTGTGGCACAAGATCGGGCCGCAGTTCATGGCATCGGTGAAGACATTGACCGATGCCATGGCGAGCTGGAGCCAGGAAGGCTTCCTCACCCTGAGGGCCGGCAGCCCCGAACTGGTGCCGCTCGGCCTGTGGGCCGCCCTCACGATCATGCTATGGTGGGTCGGGCGCGCGCTGCGCCGCCGCTTCGGCCGGGGCGGCACGCACATCGACGCACGGCGCGACCAGACCATCGTCAGCGCCATCGACGGACTAGGCCTCGTGCTCGTCCCCATCCTGGCGGTGTGGCTGATCGGAAAGCTGCTGCTGGCGGGCAATCCGCCGGCGCCGATCGACGTGCTGATCCCCGAAGCCGTGGGGCGCCTCATTCTGCTCCTGCTGGTGTTCGGCATGACCGCCGCTGCCCTGTCGCCGGCGCGCCCCGAATGGCGCGCCCTGCCGTTCAGCGACGACAGCGCCCTCTACCTGTCCCGGGCCCTCAGGCGGCTTTACTCGGTCAGCCTGCCGCTCGAATTCATCTACCTCGCGCTCAGCCGCGGCGAGGGCCGCGATGCCGTCGCCTCGGTCGGCGCCGTCGTACTCACGGCCGTCGTGGCCATGCTCAGCCTGCCGACCCTGTCGAACCGCGCCTGGCATGCCGACCGCCCCGAGGGCTCCGAGCTGCCGCCGATGATCGGCGGGACCTGGTGGGCGGTCACGCGTCTGCTGCTGGTCGTCGCCGTCCTGTCGTCGATCGTCTGTTCGTTGATCGGCTACGCGACCCTGGGCGCGCACCTGCATACCGCGATTTCGACGACCTGCCTGTTGATCGCGATCGCCTTCCTGCTTCACAAGCTGGTGGACGATCTCCTGGACGCCGCGGCCGCCCCGGGTTCCCCCTCCGGCGCCTTCGTGCGCCGCACGTTCGGGCTGCCCGCGGACAGCACGCTGCGCGGCCAGTACCTGGTGCTGCTGCTGTTCGACACCGCCCTGGTCCTGCTGCTGGCGATCGCCATTCCGGCGGCCTGGAACGTCGACACGGATGCGATGATCGACGGGCTGAGCCAGCTCGTGAGGGGCGTGAAGGTGGGCGGCGTCACCATCTCGCTCGGCAATGTCGGCATGGCGATCGTGGCCTTCTTCGTCTGCATGCTGCTGGCACGCCTGGTGCGCGGCATCGTGCGCGACCGCGTGATGCCGACGGTCGATGCGCCGATGCCGCTGCGCCAGTCGATCGATGCCGGCCTCAACTATGCCGGCGTGATGATCGCCATCCTGGTGGGGATCGGGGCGCTGGGCGTCGATTTCACCAACCTCGCCATCGTGCTGGGTGCCCTGTCGGTCGGCATCGGCCTGGGCTTGCAGAACATCGCCAACAACGTGATCTCCGGCGTCATCCTGCTGGTCGAACGGCCGATCAAGGCGGGCGACTGGGTGACGGTGAGCGGCCACGAGGGCTTCGTGCGGCGCATCAACATCCGCGCCACGGAGATCGAGACGTTCCAGCGCACGCACGTGATCGTGCCCAACAGCCTGTTCCTGCAGAATCCGGTCGTGAACCGCACCTATGCCGACACGTCGAGCCGCATCGAGATCACGCTCACCGTGCCGGTCGGCTCGGACGTCGACGCCATGGAGGCGATCCTGCGCGAGGCCGCGCTGGCGCACGCGCGCGTGCTGCGCATCCCGGCGCCGATCGTGCGCTTCGTCAAGGTCGGTTCCGACGGCCTCCAGTTCGAGCTGTTCGTGTTCGTCGCCCGGCTCGAGGACCGGCTGATCGTGACCAACGACCTCAACCGCGCGATCCTGGCCAAGCTGATCGGGCAGAAGATCCTCAATCCTGCCGCGGTGCCGGAAATCAGGCTGCGCGGCCTCGACAAGGTGAACTTCTCCCTGCACGCCGACCCCGCGCCGGAAGCGAAGGAAAACTCCACGGACAGGCCCGGCGATGGCCCCGCGGCGGCGTAGGGACGACGCGCCACCGCGGCGCTGGCCACTCTATGTGCTGTTCGCGACGGCGGTGTTCGCGGGCATGGCGATGTGGGCCTACGCGCCGTCGCTGCCGCCCGAGAGCCTGATCGCGCGCTATGCCAACGACCGCTCGCGCTTCGTCGATGTCGGCGGCGTCAACGCCCATGTCCGCGAGCAGGGCAATCCCGACGGCGTGCCCATCGTGCTGATCCATGGCTCGAACGGCTCGCTGCACGTCTGGGAAGGCTGGGCGCGCGAACTGGGCAAGGAGGCGCGCGTCATTTCCGTCGACCTGCCGGGCCATGGCCTGACCGGCGCCTGGCCGCGCGACGAATACACGGTCGAAGCCTATGCCGACTTCATCGAAGTGCTGATCGACACATTGCATCTCGACAAGGTCGTCGTGGCCGGCCATTCGCTGGGCGCCGCTGTCGCCTGGACCTTTGCGGCCACCCGGCCCGATCGCGTCATCCAGCTCGTGCTGGTCGACGCCGCCGGCTATCCCCGACTAGGCGGCGACGCGCCGCTGCCGACGCGGCTTGCCCGCACGCCGTTCGTCGGCGACCTCGGAATCTACTTCAAGCCGGAGGGTCTGGTCCGCCGGTCGCTCGCCGAGGCCTATGCCGATCCCGCGATGGTGACGCCCGAGCGGGTCAAGCGCCATGCCGATCTGCAGCGCTTCCCCGGCAACCGCGAGGCGACCCTGCAACGCGCCCGCACGCAGGATCCGCTCGATCCCACGCCGCTCAGGCGCATGGACGTCCCGACCCTGATCATCTGGGGGGCCAAGGACCGCTGGGTGCCGGTGGCCGACGCCTTCCGCTTCCAGGAGGACATCAAGGGCGCCAAGCTCGAGATCTTCGAGAATCTCGGCCACAACCCGATGGAGGAGGCGCCCCGCGCGACCGCCGCCGTCGTCGCGGCTTTCATCGCCAACGCCCCGCTGCCGCCGCAGTCGAGCGCCCCCGTGGAAGCCGAGCCGGAGGCGACCGCCGAGGAGACGGTGCAGCCGGCCGTGGTCCCGGAGAAGGAATAAGTTGCCTCCCCATTTGAATGGGGAGGCGTATGATCTTGATCAAGCGCTCTTCAGCAGCGCCATCACCTCGCCGAAAGCGCGGTCGGCGATTTCTTCGACTTCGGCCTTCGTCCGGTTCTGGATGGGATGGGGCACGTAGACGACCGCCGGCTCGAAGCCCAGCGCATCGCTTTGCGCGGTGACGCCGTCCACGAACTCGGTGGTCACGATGTTGACGCCGGGCAGGCCGCGGCCGTCGAGACTATGAAGGTCGTGCAGACTGCACGATGTGCAGGAGCCTCAATCGCTTAAGGCGATCACCGCGAGCTGCGCCTCGGCCGCGATGGTCTGCAGCACCGCAGGCGGCGCCACCTTGGTATTGGTGGGCTTGCGATAGCGCTTGGTCGCGACGCCGGCCGACTTGAAGTGGCCCTCGAGCCGGTCGAGGAACACCGCGCCGCCCGACTTGCCGATGTCCATCAGCGCCACGACCTTGCCGTCGAGCGAGGGCGGCGGGGTGAGGCGGGCGCGACGCGTCGGCGAGGTCTCAGCCGTGGGATCGCGCAGCTTGCTCGAATGGTTCATGAACGACCTTCCTCAGCGAATCTCGTGGGTGACGGCCTGGCATTCCTCGCGCACGCGCTGTCCGGGCCAGCCGCCGATGATGGCGGAGAATAGACCGGCAGGGCCGCCGGCGCGAACGATCAGCAGCCCGTCAGGCGGAAACTTGTCGACGATCTTGTCGGCCATCGAGGCAGGCAGCCCTTCCGGAACGCCCTGCGCACCGTGGATCAGGTCGCGGCCGGGCCGCTTCAGGGCCTGATAGAGCGCGTCCTCGATGCGCCGGCGGTTCCAGCCGCCGTCCTTGAAGATTTTGTAGTGTTCGGGCGAGAGCACCAGCACCGCATTGCCCGAATCGCAGAGCTTGGGATGGCCGACCCCGAACAGGGCCATCGCCAACGAGCGTGTCAGCTCCTCCGGCGTGCGGGACTTCTGGTCGATGAAGCCGTGCACGCCCTCGGCGTGGAACAGCGTGACGGCGCTCTTGCCGGCGGCAATGCCGCGCCGTTGCGCCAGCGGCTCCCAATCGGGATCCGACTCGTCCTCGGCGAAGCAGAAGGTGTACTTGCCGGGATTGCCCAAGGTGGCGCGGTCCATGCCACCGGGCAGGCCGCCACCGACATTGCGCACGATGAGCTGCAGCGCCCGGCCGATCGTGGCATTGGCGCGATTGCCCTGGCCCAGCGCATTGATGCCGGAGTTCATGCCGACCGCCTTCGCGGCCGGTCCGTTGATGATGACCAGCGGGCCCGAGAAATGCGTCGTGCAGAGCAGCCCGTGCAGCACGAACAGGGGATCGAGTGCGGCCTCCAGCACACCCAGCACGACCGGCATGTACTCCGGCTTGCAGCCGGCCATCACCGCGTTGATCGCCACCTTCTCGACCGTGCAGGGCGCGAGGTTGGGCGGGATCAGGCCGACGATCTCGCCGGGCTTGCGATCTGTGCCGCCCAGCATGCGCAGGATGCGCTCGTCGGTCGGCGGCACCACGGGCAGGCCGTCGCTCCAGCCGCGCTCGAAGCAGGCCTCGATGGGATCGTCCCATTCGCCCACCGGAATCTCGCGCGACGCCAGGCCGGGATCGCCATAGCGCGCGATCAGCGCCTCCTGCACGCCGGGCTCGACGCTGCGCGAGCCGCAGCCGGGCTGCCAGGCCGGCAGCCCTTCGCCCGCCGCCGCATCGCCGGCGAGGCGGGTCCATTCGGCGCGATCCCACCCCACGGTGCGGCCGACCTCGCGACCGCCTTCGTAACGGATCAGGGTCGGCACGGCTTCGATGTTGAGATGAAAGGAACGCTCGAGCTGCTGGTCGTCGAGCACGCGGCCGACGCCCGAGGGAAAGGCCGGATCGTCCTGGGTGATGACGGTGAGCGGGCCGGCCCTGTCGAGGCTCTGCATCACCGGCTCGACCAGCACGCAGGTATGGCATTCGCGCTTGGCGACGATCACCAGCCCGTCCGCGGGCAGCACCTCAATCATTCAGCAGAGCCTCCACCTGGGCATCGATGAACGCGGCATCCTCGGGATTGTCGCGCGGGTTGCCGGCGCGATGACCCCATACCGACGGAATCTCGACCAGCTTCCCGTACTTCAGATACGGCAGCTCTTCCCGGTTGTCGTCGGTCTGGAAATAGAGATCGGTGGCCGATGGCATCAGCAGCACCTTCGCCTTGATGCCGGCCAGCGCCATCTGCAGATCGCCGCGATAGAGATCGTTGGCCGAGATGTCGCCGTGCTGCCAGGTCCAGAGCTGGGCCAGCAGGTCGCGCATGTCGCGGCGCAGGAAGTTCGCTTCCCAGGAGCGCACCAGGAAATCCTCGAGGCTGGCGAAGCCCAGCCCGCGCCACATCTCGCGGCGATAGAAGGTCTGGCTGAGCGCCCAGCCGGCATAGATGCGGCCCATCGCGCGCAGGCCCTGCTGCGGCGTCGCCGCGGCCTGCAGCGTCGTGCGGATGCCTTCGAGGAAGACGAAATTGTGCGGCGCGGTCCGGGCCGAGCCGCAATTGACCACGATGCGTTCGACCGCCTCGCCGAACAGTGCGCCCCAGTGATAGGCCTGCTGCGCGCCCATCGACCAGCCATAGACCAGCTTCAGCCGGTCGATGCCGAACAGCTCCACCAGCATCTGCCGCTGCAGCATGACATTGTCGTAGGTCGTGACCTCGGGGAAGTCCGGCGTGTTCGACGGCGACGAGGACAGGCCGTTCGTCAGCATGTTGGGGATGACGATGAAGTAGCGGCTGGGATCGAGGCAGCGCCGCACGTCGACCAGCCATTCGATGTCGGTGTGATGGGCGCCGTAGCTGGTCGGGTAGAGGATCACGTTGTCGCGTCTGGGCGACAGCGTGCCGTAGGTCTTCCACACGATGCGGGCCTGCTTCAGGGTGCCGCCGCGCTGCAGCCGCACATTGTCGGCCGCCCAGGTTCCTTCGTTCGTCCGCATCGCCCGACCTTAGCCGAAGCTGCGGATGATCTCCCTATGAGTCTGGGTATAGCTCCTCGCCACGTATTTCAGGTGCGGCCGCAGGTGCCGGTGCGCCTCGGGAAGGTGATGGAACGGGATGTTGGGCAGCAGGTGATGCTCGGCATGGTACGGCAGGTTCCACATCAGGAAACGCACGATCGGGTTGGACAGGGTCGTGCGGGTGTTGGCGAACCCGTCGTCGCTGTTGGGGCACAGCGTGTGCTCCGTCAGCAGATAGAGCCGCAGCAGGGGCAGGCCGACCAGCAACGGGATGAACCAGACCCAGAGCAGCACGTCGGTCCGCAGCAGGATCGAGCCCGCGATCAGCACCGCATAGAAGGCGAGCAGCGAGCGGCCCCAGCGTCGCACCTCGGGCCAGGCCGCTTCGTGGATGTAGGTCACGTCACCCTTGAAGCCGAAGGGGAACAGGAAGATGTCGCGCACCCGGATCATCAGGAACGGAATCGAGCTGATCCGGAACAGGTAGTTCCTCCAGGTCCGAGGGGTCCCCGAGGTGATCAGTTCGGGATCGCGGTCGGGATCCTGGGTGTAGCGGTGATGGGCCAGATGATAGTGCCGGTAGAAGCCGGCATTGTTCAGGATCGCCGCGCCCGAGAAGAAGGCCAGCAGGTCGGCCATCCAGCGGGTCTTGAAGGATCCGTAATGCACCGACTCGTGCATGGCGCCGAACAGCGAATTCACGAAGATGCCCTGCAGCAGGAGCGCCGACAGCACCCACCAGGTGCCGCGCGTCTCGAGCACCAGCCAGCCGCCGAGGACCAGCAGCGCGAGATGCGCCCCGGTCTGGATCAGGCCCTTGGTATCGTCGCGGGCATAGAGGCGTTTCAGCACCTCTGCCGGCACCACCCGCATCTGGCGGGCGCGCTGGCCGGTTACGGTATAGGCGCCCATAGGCCTTCCTTGTAGGCGTGCTCGGTGGCCGCCTCGCGCTTCTTCTTCTCGTCCTCGCTGAGGCCGATCTGGTCGCCGACCATGCGCGAGATCGAGGGGAAGGCGCCCTTGGGCTGGACATAGTCCGGCGACCACAGGCGCGAGCGCAGCAGCGCCTTGGCGCAGTGCAGGTAGGCCTGGCGCACCGAGACGACGATGGCACATTTCGGCGCCTTGCCCTGCACCGCCATCGAGGCGAGCAGCGCCGGATCGACCGAGAGGCGCGCCGTGCCCGCCACCCGCACCGTCTCGTTGACGCCCGGCAGCAGGAAGATCAGCGCGACCTCGGGGTTCTCCAGCAGATTGCGCAGCGTATCGAGCCGGTTGTTGCCCGGCCGGTCGGCCAGCGCGATCGTCTTCTCGTCGAGCACCTTGAACGAGCCCGGCGGGTCGCCGCGCGGGGTCACGTCCTGCTTGCCCGAGGCATCGGCGGTCGAGATCAGGCAGATCGGCGACAGGCCGATGAAGCGGCCCATGTGCGCGTCGATGCGGCCGATGTCCTTGACCGCCGCGGTCACGCTGACCGGCGCGTAGGAGGCGACCAGCGCCCGCGCGCCATCGTCATCGAGCAACGCCGGTTGCGTGGGGGCAGCCGAAAAAGGCAGTGAATCGGGCATTTCCTAGACCTCCGGAATTTGCAAGGCAGGGTAGCAGGCACCCCCCTCCGGCGAAACCATCTGGCGCGAGGAGCCGTTTGTCCCTCAGCCACAGCAAAAGGAGGACCAGATGAGCAACTACGATCCGAACCTGGGGCCGGGCCGTCCAGGCTATGATCCCACCGATCCCTATCGCGCCCCCGACAGCGGCCGTCCGGGCTACATCCTGCTCGCGGCGCTGGCCGGCGTCGCCCTGGTCGGCGGCTTCCTGTACTTCGGTAATCCGCAGAACGGCGCCATCGGCCCCGAGCAGGCGCAGGCGCCGGCCCCGGTCGAGCGCACGGTGACCGACACGCCGGCGACTCCGAACGCGGACCGCACGATTCCGCTTCCGGCCAACCCGACCCCGGCCCCGACGCCGGCGGCGCCTCAGGAGTAAGGGGCGATGAGCGACTATGACCCCAAGCTCGACAAACCCGTCTACGACGACGTGGCTTTCCAGCCGCGCACCCCGAGCCGAGGACTCTATGTGGTGGTGGGCGTGGTGGCCGCGGTCGTGGCGGCAGCAGGCCTGATGTTCTTCTCGGGCGATCGTGCCGAGCAGAGCGAGCTGGCGCGCACTCCGGACCCGGCCTCGATCGACGCGCGGACCAACGAGACCCGGACTCCCACCGTGCCGCGGGTGGCGCCGATCCCGGCCACGCCGACTCCGGAACCGGTCACGCCGGCCCCCGGCCAGCAGCCGTAACGACGGCGGCGCCTCGACAAAAAAATAGCCCGACCGCGAGATCCGCGGTCGGGCGCACAGGCCTTTAATCTCTGCATTCTCGAAGTAGCACAGCTGACTGTGGGACCTGTCGACTCAATCCTGCAGAGCTGACCTGCACTTCTTCATGACTCCGCGAGTTCAGCCCTGAGCGCGTCGCCCAACGCGCGGAAGGTTTCGGCGCGGGCAGAGGAGCGGCGCCACACCAGGCCAATGCGGCGATGGGGCACCGCTCCGGCCAGCGGACGCACCGTCACGTCGAGGCCGCGCAGGATCCCGGCATCGAGCGCCATCTGCGGCATCAGCGTGACGCCCAAACCGTTCGCCACCATCTGCGCCAGGGTATGCAGGCTGGTGCCGTTGAAGCCGGCATTGCGTCGCGCGCCTTCCAGCTCGCAGGCCGCCAGCGCCTGGTCGCGCAGGCAGTGGCCATCCTCCAGCAGCAGCAGGTTCTCGTCGGCGAGGCTCGCCGCCGGAACATGACCCGCCGGCTCGACGATCGAGAACCGGTCCTCGCCGAGATCCATCACCTCGAGGTCGCCCAGCGCGTAGGGCAGCGCCAGCAGCACGGCGTCGAGTTCGCCCGACTCCAGCCGCTCCAGCAGGCGCGCCGTCTGGTCCTCGCGCAGGTAGAGCTGCAGCTTGGGGAAGGTCTCCCGGAGCCTGGGCATGGCGCGCGGCAACAGGAACGGGCCGATGGTCGGGATGATGCCGAGATGCAGCGGGCCGGATAGAGGATCGCGCGCCGCCTGGGCCAGATCCACCAGATCCTCCGCCCCCTTCAGCAGCCCGCGCGCCCGGTCGGCCACGGCACGCCCCAACGGCGTCGGAACGACCGTGCGCTTGGTGCGCTCCAGCAGCGGGGCGCCCAGCAGATCCTCCAGTTCCTGGATGCTGGCGCTCAAGGTGGACTGGCTGATGCTACAGGCCGCCGCCGCCTGCCCGAAGTGACAGCGATCGACCACCGCCACGAGGTAGCGGAGCTGTCGCAGTGTGGGGGTAGGTTTCATCGGGGGCATGTAATCGCTTTTACCGATTATTCAATTCGGTATTTTGCGCTTCAAACGATCTTAGAATGCCCCTAAGTAACCGTTGCGACGAGTTAACCAAGGAGTTTCAAGCCAATGTCCCTCATCAACACCGAGATCAAGCCGTTCAAGGCCACCGCCTTCCAGAAGGGCAAGTTCATCGACGTGACCGACGCCGACCTGAAGGGCAAGGGCAAGTGGTCGGTCGTTTTCTTCTATCCGGCCGACTTCACCTTCGTGTGCCCGACCGAGCTCGAGGATCTGGCGACGAACTACGCCGAGTTCAAGAAGCTGGGCGTCGAGATCTACAGCGTCTCGACCGACACCCACTTCAGCCACAAGGCGTGGCACGACACGTCGGAAGCGATCAAGAAGATCGAGTACGTCATGGTCGGCGACCCGACCGGCACCATCACCCGCAACTTCGGCGTGATGATCGAGGAAGCGGGCCTGGCCGATCGCGGCACCTTCGTGGTCGACCCGGACGGCAAGATCCAGATCGTCGAGATCACCGCCGGCGGCATCGGCCGCGACGCCCAGGAGCTGCTGCGCAAGGTGAAGGCCGCCCAGTACGTCGCCGCCCATCCGGGCGAAGTCTGCCCGGCCGCCTGGAAGGAAGGCGAGAAGACCCTCGCCCCCAGCCTCGACCTGGTCGGCAAGATCTAAACCAAGGGCGGAGGGGCCTCACGGGAGGTCCCTCCACTCCGCTTCGCGACATTTCAGTAGGAGTACCTCCCATGTTGGACGCCAACCTCAAGACGCAGTTGAAGGGCTATCTCGAGCGCCTGACCTTGCCGGTGGAGCTGGTGGCGTCGCTCGACGACGGCCCCAAGTCGGTCGAGCTGAAGGAGCTCTTGCAGGAGATCGCGAGCCTGTCGGACAAGGTGACCTTCGCCGAGGCCGACGAGGACATGCGCAAGCCCTCCTTCGCCATCGTGCGGCCCGGCACCGACATCTCGGTCCGCTTCGCCGGCATCCCGATGGGCCATGAATTCACCTCGCTGGTGCTGGCGCTGCTGCAGGTCGGCGGCCATCCGAGCAAGGAAGCGCAGGACACGATCGAGCGCGTGAAGGGCCTCGACGGCGACTACACGTTCGAGACCTATTTCTCGCTCTCGTGCCAGAACTGCCCCGACGTGGTGCAGGCGCTGAACCTGATGAGCGTGCTGAACCCGCGCATCCGCCACACCGCGATCGACGGCGCCCTGTTCCAGGACGAGGTCGAGAAGCGCGGCGTGATGGCCGTGCCCTCGATCTTCCTCAACAGCCTGCCGTTCGGCCAGGGCCGCATGAGCCTGGAGCAGATCCTGGCCAAGCTCGACACCGGCGGCGCCGACCGCGCAGCCGAGGAGATCGCCGCGAAGAAGCCCTACGACGTGCTGGTGGTCGGCGGCGGCCCCGCCGGCGCCGCCGCGGCCATCTACGCCGCCCGCAAGGGCATCCGCACCGGCATCGCGGCGGAGCGGTTCGGCGGCCAGGTGCTGGACACGATGGGCATCGAGAACTTCATCTCGGTCTCCCACACCGAGGGCCCGAAGATGGCCGCGGCGCTGGCCGCGCACGTGAAGGACTACGAGGTCGACGTGATGGACCTGCAGACCGCCACCAGGCTGGTGCCGGCCGCGACGCCGGGCGGCCTGGCCACGGTCGAGCTGCAGAACGGCGCCACGCTCAAGGCCAGGACCATCGTGCTGTCGCCCGGCGCGCGCTGGAGGCAGATGAACGTCCCCGGCGAGGCCGAGTATCGCAACAAGGGCGTGGCCTACTGCCCGCACTGCGACGGCCCGCTGTTCAAGGGCAAGCGGGTGGCGGTGATCGGCGGCGGCAATTCCGGCGTCGAGGCGGCGATCGACCTCGCCGGCCTGGTGAGCCACGTCACGTTGATCGAGTTCGACGGCCAGCTGCGCGCCGACGCGGTGCTGCAGGCCAAGCTCCGCTCGCTGCCCAACGCCACGGTGATCGTCTCGGCGCAGACCACCGAGGTGCACGGCGACGGCGCCAGGGTGACCGGCCTCGCCTACAAGGACCGCACCACGAATGAGCAGAAGGCGATCGAGCTCGAGGGCATCTTCGTGCAGATCGGCCTGGTGCCCAACACCGAGTGGCTGAAGGGCGCGATCGCCTTGAGCCCGCGCGGCGAGATCGAGGTCGACGCCAGGGGCCAGACCTCGCTCCCCGGCATCTTCGCCGCCGGCGACGCCACGACCGTGCCCTACAAGCAGATCGTCATCGCCATGGGCGAGGGCGCCAAGGCCGCCCTCTCCGCCTTCGACCACCTGATCCGCAGCGAGCCGGTCGAGGTGAAGGAAGCGGCCTGATACTCAGGCCAACACGCCCAAGCCCGTCGTCTCGACCGGAGCCTCGCGCAGCGAGGCGGAGTGGAGAGACCTTTTCTCCTCCATTTGACGGCTTTTGGTGGAAAGAAGGTCTCTCCACTCCGCACCTTCGGTGCTCCGGTCGAGACGACGGGTAATTTTCTTACGCGAAGATCCCGCCGATCCGGGGGTGCGACATTCGTTTCAGTTGTTTCGTTTATTTCGACCGTTTCGTTTGCAAGGCCTTTTTGCCCCTCGGGCGCGGCGTGCTGGCACTGACAGCATCCCGTCATCGGACCGACCTGAGTATAGCACATCGGACCGGATGAGGGATTGCCGTCCTCCGGCGGACGGCAACCCCCGCGTGCCGTCTCACCCCGGCATCTTGTCGATGAAGCCGACCACGGACGCGAGCCGGCCGTCCGGCGCCAGGGTGCAGAAATCGACGCCCTCGACGACCGCGGGCCCGCCGGCCGGACCGAGCGACCAGGTGAAGCGCAGATAGCGCGCCCCCGCGCCGCCGGAGGGGCCGCCCGCGGGACCGCCCGGGGAACCGCCGTGCGCGTCGACCTTCGAGGTGCGCGCGAGCACGAAGCCCGGGAACTTCGCCTGCACGCCCGCCAGCATGGCGTCGATCCCGGCCGGCCCGTCGCCCGCCATCACCGGATCGCGGTAGATCCCCGTCTCGGTCCAGGCCGCGGCCAGGCCGGCGCGGCGGCGCGCGGGATCGGTCTCGTTCCAGGTGGCCACGTAGGCCTCGACGACGGCGTCAGGCGTGGCGGTGGGATGGGACATGGCTTCCTCCTGCGGATGGTTGATCCACGCGGGAGATAGGCCAGCCCAGGCGAGGCGGCGATTGTCTGGGAGGTAATGAGGGGCCGTCGTTACAATGGAGTAAGGCTCGGCCGCGATGATTAAAATCCCGCCTCTAAACTAGCCATCAATCTTAAACAGCCGCCTCAAATGTTCTGGGACTGGCGCCTGCAACTTCCACCGAACCGTGATCGGCTTCTCACCCTTCCAATCCACAAACTGCGGTGCTCCGCAGTAGATAAAGGGTGCACCGCCGCCCCCTCTTAGCTTTGTCGGTCGAACAAACAAATGAACCGAATAGCCCGGCAGAGACCCATTGATGATCCGGCCATGCTTCGAGGCTTGCGTGGTCTTATTCTGACTCTGCCATTCGAATGTTTGGTTATCGATGAAATGATCCAGATACTCGTTACCAGCCGCAAGGTTGCCCTTGGTGAGGGTCACCAACAAAATAAGGCTCTGGCCGGTAAGGACCATCCCGCTGTTCCAGCTGCCTGTATTGAACACGGCCCTGAACATCGGCGGAATGTCGCTTCGAGAGTAGCTTTGCCAGAGATCGAGATTCTTGGGGGAACCGGCGACAGGCACACTTGGCGGGGTAGATCGAGCCAAGTACTGAGCGATCCTCCAGTCTACAATCTCACCGGTCATTTGCTTGAAAGTCGCCTGGGCCGCAGGATGCACGTCGAATACTAGACGGAAGACAGATTGCTCAAACTCGAAGTAACGCTCACCTCCAGTTCCCTTTCCCGCAACCCAGGCTGCAATTGGATGCTCGATGAGCAGCTTTCGGACACCATCAACATCATTCAAGGGCACGGACAAATCGCTTGCGAATCGTGGGTTGCGAGAAGCAGATCTGACGACACTTTGAGCAAGAGAGTCGACACTCATACCCTGCATCAAGTCTTCCGCAGCTAACAAGGCATCAAGCACGAGCATCTTGTAACTCTTGCTCATTGGAGTTGCCGATACGCTCTGCAAGAACGCACCATGGCGCTGCTCAACGCCTTTCTGTAGCTCGTCTAGATCTTCCATATGCCGAACGAAGGAGAACCATCCTCCGTGTCCAGTTGCCTTTGGATCGAACCCGGCATGGAATACTTCGGTAGCGGTTGGCCTTGTGTCATGGCGCAGCTTGAAGTCGGCATAGAATGCCTCCAAGGCGTCCGCATCCTTTGTAGACCGAAGCAAGCCCTCTAGGATCTCTAATGCCTTCAGCTCGTACGTGACTTCGCAACCAGGCGGAAACTCGATTTCTTTCTTTCGAACGGCTTCAAGCTTGAGAGCGAGCGCTCGATCACCCTCCGTCGCTCTCAGCATCGATCGAACCTTGGACAGAAAGATCCGATGATTGCCGATGTAGTCTACGACGACCAAGTGGCTCTTCTCGGTAGAACGCCGCAATCCCCGACCAAATTGCTGCATCCAGACTATTGCAGACTCAGTTGGGCGCAGCATCAGAACGGTATCGATTTCAGGAACGTCAACGCCTTCGTTGAACATGTCGACAGCGAAGACGACGTCCAGTTCACCTGCTTGCAAGCGTTCAAGGGAGCGAACACGCGGCGCCGATGTATCACCCGAGTGAACCGAAGCCGCTCTTAGCCCTCTCTCAGCGAAGAATGCAGCCATGAAGTCCGCGTGGAGGCGCGAACAGCAGAAGCCAATCGCTCGGCTACCGCCATGCTTTTGCATTTGTTCGAACGCATTCTGCGCTCGCGCTTGTGTCGCTAAAGCTTGGGTCAGCATCTCTTCATCAAATGCAGAAGAGCGCCAGGGGATTTGCTCATAGTCGACTTCGTCCGGCACACCAAAATAGTGAAATGGCGAGAGAAGTTCAGCCTCGATTCCCTCGAAGACATCGCAACGAAAGACGAGGTTTTCTTGACACAACGCCAGCAGGTCACCGCCATCCGTTCTCTCAGGTGTTGCTGTGAGCCCCAAGAGAAATCGCGGCGTGAAGTGCTGAATGAGTGTTCTATAGGTCGGAGCAGCGGCGTGATGGAATTCATCAACGACGACGTAGTCAAAAGCATCCGGGGCAAAGTGTCGTAGGTGAGCAGACCGCCCCAGCGTTTGAATCGATGCAAACAAGACTTCAGCATCAACGTCTTTGTCTGCGCCGCTGTATCGTCCAAGGCGCGAATTGGGACGCATAGCCCGAAATGTCGCCATAGCTTGGGAGAGAATTTCTTCTCGATGCGCCACAAACAGCACACGCTCAAAAGAGGCGCTGTCGAAGGCACTTAGCCAAGTCTTGCCAAGACCGGTCGCAAGGACAACGAGACCCGCAGTATAACCTTGGCGACGTGTCGCCTGGAGCGCCTCGAGCGCTCTCTGCTGAATGGGATGGGGCGTCGGCGTTTGAACAGGCGGCTCCGGCGCTACTTCAGCAAAGCCGCGACGCGTGGGAACGGTCACGCGTCGCTGTTCGTAACGGTCAATCCAGTCGTTGGTTAGTACGGCGATCTCTTTTCTTTCGATGAGGGCTTCGAAACCACTAAGGACGTCAGCCCAGCCCCTGGACTTCGATTCATCGAACACGCGGTAGTTCCACTCGATGCCAGATTGCAAAGCGGTTTCGGAGATATTTGAGCTTCCAACGATCGCCACACCGCTATGGTCATAGTGGAAGATCCACGACTTCGGATGGAAACTCAGCAGGTTCGCTTCGAACATCCATCGTTGAACATTGCCATCAAGATCGAGCAGACGGCGCAATGCGGTGGGATCGCTTACGTCTAGGTAGTCACCAGCCACAATGCGAAGTTGCCCCTGCCTATCCAAGAACTCTTGCAAGTGTGGATGCAGTATGCGGACACCACTATCGAGCACAAATGCCACCGCGACGTCGATCGCATTGGCCTGCTGGATATGAGGAATCAGATGAGGAAGAAGGGCATCTTCTCCACCCGCGATCAAAGCCCGACTATGCGGAGTCATGTCTGCTTGCTGAACGTCACGTCCTCTGCGACGAACGTAGTTTCCCTTTTCCGGAATGACATGACGAACGCCACCTCGTGGATCAGCCATGTCGCCAACGCGACGCGGTATGACATGAACATGGAAGTGGAGAACGGTCTGGCCCGCGGCAGCTCCCTCATTGAAGCCCACGTTAAACCCGTCGATGGTGTAACGTTCTCGCAAGAAGCGCTGTACTTGGGCGATGGCCTCGCCGATATCCGCTAACTCTTCCCGGCTCAGTTGATGCCAAACAGGGGTATGTCGCTTAGGAACGACGAGGATGTGCCCCTCTGTGACCGGATACCCATCCCAAATCGCGATAGAATGTTCTGTCTTGAGGACAACTCTGCCATCCCCCGGATCACAGAAAGGACAGCTATCGTTGATCAGTGTGTTCAAGCTCTGTCACTATCTGCCGGGCGGCTCGGATGGTGCGCACGGTTGAAGCGCTGTTACGGTAGTTTGCCGAAAATCTAGCGGATTGCTAGCCTTTAGGCATTTGCGGGCACTCATCCGGGGAATGTCGCTCGAAATGTCTTTGGGTCCGCGGTTCACAGGCTGGTTCGGCGAGCTAAAGACCGTCTTTGCGCAGAAGCTCTTCCTGCCGTCGGAGTACGTTGATCTAAACAACGTAACGATAAGGACCCGTCGAGGCACGACGCAGATCGACCATGTGATTGTCTCTCGCTACGGCGTGTTCGTCGTCGAGACCAAGAACATGAGTGGATGGATATTCGGGAGTGAGGACGCTCCCTTTTGGACGAAGACAAACAGGGGAGACAAGCTCAGGTTTCAGAATCCCCTGCATCAAAACGAGGGTCACATTCGGGCGCTTTCAAGCTTGGCTAGGATCCCGCCCGAGAGGATGCATTCCGTCGTGGTATTCCGGGGCGATTGCAGCCTGAGGACGCAACTGCCTCCAAACGTCTTGACGGGCGGGTACATCACCTACGTCAAGAGCAAGAGTCAGGTGGTCTTCACCGAGGCCGAGGTGACGCGGATCGTGGAAGCCATCAAAGCAGGGATGCTGCCGAAGACACACGCCACACACTCGAAGCACATCGATCATTTGAGACAACGCTTCGAGAGCACCACGACCTGTGGCAGGTGCGGCAGCCCGCTGGTCCTCAGGACGGCCAAGTCCGGCAGCAATGCAGGAAACCAGTTCTATGGATGTAGCCGGTTTCCGTCGTGCCGGTACGTCCGGAACGTCGGGTAGCCGCTCAAGGCATTCGCACATGATGCCCTTGCCATCGCGCAGGGTGGTCATCTGCGTTCAACAGTTCGGAAGCGACCTCATCCCCCCGCCGCCTTGATCCTCTCCTCCAGCATCCCGCGGATCGGCGCATCCGCCGGAAGGAGCGCCAGCAGCGTCTTCCAGCGCTGCAGCGCCGCCGGCTTGTTGCCCGCGGCTTCGGCGGCGACGCCCAGGTAGAACAGGGCCAGCGCGTTGCGCGGCTCGGCCTTCTCCAGCCGCTCCAGCACGGCGACGGCCTGCGGCGACGGCACGGCGCCGGGCGCCAGCTGGCGCACATGCGCCTCGGCCCAGTCGGCCAGGATGCGCGCGTCGACGGGACCTAGCCTGTCGGCGCGGGCATAGGCGTCGGCGGCGTTTTCGTTCTCGCCCAGCACCTTCCAGGCATTGGCCAGGCGCAGCCAGCCGGCGCGGTCCTGCGGCGCGTCGGCGAGGCGCGCGGCCAGCCCCTCGACCATGGTGCGGATCGCCTGCTGGCGCTGCTCCGGCGTGAGCTGGGCCATCGCCTCCTGCTGCTCGCGGCTGGGCGTCGGCAGGCCGGAGGGCGGCGTCTGGGTGGGCGGCACTTCCATCCCGGCCGCCTTGGCCACGCGCGCGATCTCGGCGCGCAGCATCGGCAGCCAGGGCGCGTCGGGCGGGCTCGCGGCCTCGAGGTCGCGCCAGCGGGCGATCGCGGCCTTCGAATCGCCGCTCTGCGCCTCGTGCAGGCCGAGATAGTAGAGGATGCGCGCATCGTCGGGCCGCGCCTTCAGCGCCCGCTGCAGCGCCTCCAGCGCCGGCTGCGTGACCGTGCCGCCGGCCTCCAGGGTCAGGCCCTCAGCCAACGCGGCCAGCGCGTCGGCGTCGTTGGGATCCTGCGCGAGGCGGGCGCGCGCTTCCTTGAGCAG
>WOUR01000122.1 GCA_009772935.1 Rhodospirillaceae bacterium | reverse complement strand
GTCTGGTTGGTAAAGCTGGCGCTCATGACGAAGCTCGGGTGGCCGGTGGCGCAGCCGAGGTTCACGAGGCGGCCCTTGGCGAGCACGATGATCTGCTTGCCGTCTGGGAACTCCACGAGGTCGGTGCCCGGCTTCACTTCGGTCCACTTGTAGTTCGACAGCGCGGCGATCTGGATTTCGCTGTCGAAGTGGCCGATGTTGCACACGATCGACATGGGCTTCATCGCCTTCATGTGGTCGGCAGTGATCACGTCCTCATTGCCGGTCGCGGTCACGAAGATGTCGCAGCGCTTGACCGCTTCTTCCATCGTGACGACTTCATAGCCTTCCATCGCCGCCTGCAGCGCGCAGATCGGATCGATCTCGGTGACCATGACACGCGCGCCGCCCTGGCGCAGCGAGGCGGCCGAACCCTTGCCGACGTCGCCGAAGCCGGCAACGCAGGCGACCTTGCCGGCGAGCATGACGTCGGTGGCGCGGCGGATCGCGTCAACCAGCGATTCCTTGCAGCCATAGAGGTTGTCGAACTTCGACTTCGTCACCGAGTCGTTCACGTTGATCGCGGGGAACGGAAGCTTGCCGTCCTTGGCAATCTGGTAGAGGCGGTGGACGCCCGTGGTGGTCTCTTCCGAGACGCCCTTGATGTTCCTGACCGACGCCGTGAGGTAGCCGGGCTTCTTCTTGAGGAACGCGGTGAGCGCGCGGACGAACTCGATTTCCTCGGCATTGCTGGGCTCGAACAGCTTTTCACCCGCTTCGACGCGCGCGCCCCACAGCGCGAACATGGTGGCATCGCCGCCGTCGTCGAGGATCATGTTGGCGGTCTGGCCGTTGCCGTCATCCCAATCGAAGATCGAGCCGACATAGTCCCAGTATTCGGCAAGGCTTTCGCCCTTGACCGCGAAGACCGGAATGCCGGCAGCGGCGATTGCGGCGGCGGCGTGGTCTTGGGTCGAGAAGATGTTGCAGGTGGCCCAGCGGACCTCGGCGCCGAGCGCGGTCAGCGTCTCGATCAGCACGGCGGTCTGGATC
>WOUR01000056.1 GCA_009772935.1 Rhodospirillaceae bacterium | reverse complement strand
ACCAAGGAATGTCAATGCCCCGTCCTTCTACCCATCTCGAACCAACACGCCGCGCGTGTGTTGACTTACCCAACCCACTCGTTCTTCAAAAGAGGCATATTGGCTTTATCAAGGAGCGATCCGACGACAAAAATGTGACGGGCGTATTTGTGCGAAGAAACGGCCGGCCCCGTTGCCGGAACCGGCCGCGCGCGGCCTCCCTGACGATACCACCTCCCGTTGTTATTGTCCTTGCGCCAACGAGAAGCCGCGCTCTCCGTCGAACAGGTAGAGGTTCTCGGTCTTCACCACGTCGAGGCCAGCCGTCGCCAGGCGCAGCAGGAAATGCGCAACCATCGTGTTGTTGCCGGCGAGACCCTGGTCCATGACGAACCGACAGCGCCAGTGGTCGGTGCAGAAGGTCTCGGGGAGACCGTTCGGCCAAACCTTGACCCCGCGGTTGGTGATCACCTGGAGGTCGATTCCGCGGGGTACGACCGGCGCCAGCCGCAGCGCCAACAGGTCGGGGTCATGTCCGGCCCAGTGCACGAACACATCGACGCCAACCAGTTCCTTGCGGGCCGGCGGACGCGGCGCGTAGACCGGCAGCTCTATGGGCTTTGCGGCTTTGTCATAGGACACGGGCAGGAGCCGGCTGGGCGTGCGACCAAGCCTGGCGATCACGGCATCGGCGAAGGCCTGAGTGCCGACGAGCTGGGTGGAGAAGCCTAGCTTGTAGATGTCGTAGGTATGAACGCCATCCTCAATGGTGCAAAGCCAGGCATTGTGGACGGACTCGGCGACCGCCGATTGCCCGACATGCTGCATCATCATCACGCCGGCCAGCAGCAGGCCCGACGGATTGGCCTTGTCCTTGCCGGCCAGACGCGGAGCGCTGCCGTGGATGGCCTCGAACATGGCGGCGTGCGCGCCGATATTGGCCGAGCCGGCAAGGCCGACGGAGCCCGCGATCTGGGCGGCCACATCGGACAGGATGTCGCCGTAAAGGTTCGGCATGACGATCACGTCGAATACTTCCGGCGTGTCGGCGAGCTTCGCGGCGCCGATATCGACGATCCAATGCTCCTGCTCGATCGCCGGATACTCAGCGCCGATCTCGTCGAACACCTTGTGGAAGAGACCGTCGGTCATCTTCATGATGTTGTCCTTGGTGAAGCACGTCACTTTCTTGCGGCCGTTGGCAAGCGCATACTCGAAGGCATAGCGCACGATTTTCTCGCAGCCCGGCCGCGTGATCAGCTTCAGGCACTGGTAGACCTCGTCGCTGTGCCGGTGCTCGATGCCGGCATAGAGGTCCTCCTCGTTCTCGCGCACGATGACGACGTCCATCTTGGGATGCTTGGTCGCCACGAACGGCGCGTAGGCCACGCAGGGGCGGACATTGGCGAAGAGGCCGAGCGACTTGCGCACGGTGACGTTCAGGCTCTTGTAGCCGCCGCCTTGGGGCGTGGTGATCGGCGCCTTGTAGAACACCTTGGTCTGGCGCAGCGAGTCCCAGGCCGACGCCTCGATCCCGGCGCTGTCGCCGGCGAGATAGACGCCTTCGCCGATGGCGATGTTCTCGATCGCCAGGCGAGCGCCGGCGACCTCCAGCACCTTGAGGCTGGCCTTCATGATCTCGGGACCGATGCCGTCGCCGTAGGCCACGGTGATCGGCACCGGGCTGTCGAGCAGGGTGGCGGGCTCGATAAGCGGCAGGGTCTGAACGACGGCGTTCATGGCGATCTCCGGGGCAAGTTGTGGTGATCCCCAGATAGGTCCGCCGACCCCACTTACAAATTGATAGTTTTAGTCTACACATTTATAAAATTGATCAATAGAGTGACTCATGGCTCGCTTGCAAAACCTCGATATCGACCTGCTCCGCGCCTTCGTGACCGTGGCCGAGATCGGGGGCTTTACACGCGCCGCGGATGTACTTCTGCGTCGTCAATCGACACTCAGCCTGCAGATCAAGCGGCTGGAAGACGCCCTCGGCCGACGCCTCCTCGACCGCACGTCGCGCCGTGTGCGCCTAACCGCCGAGGGCGAATCGCTGCTGGCCGACGCCCGCCATATGCTTGAACTCAATGATCGCCTCGTGGCCCGCCTCAACGAGCCGGCGCTGGCCGGCACGGTGCGGCTGGGCACGCCGGAAGACTTCGCCACCACCCACCTGCCGCAGGTCTTGTCGCGCTTCGCCCAGGCCTATTCGGCGGTGCAGCTCGAGGTCACCTGCGACTTTACGCTCAATCTGGTGGCCCGCTTCCGACAGGGCGACTTCGATCTCGTCCTGGTCAAGCGCGAGCCCGAACGCTCGGATCGCGGCGTTCGCGTATGGCGGGAACCGCTGGTCTGGGTTGCCGCGGAACGGCTGGCGGTACCGGCGCAAGGAGCACTGCCCCTGGTCCTGTCGCCGCCGCCCTGCGTCTACCGCAAGCGGGCCACCGATTCGCTCGACACGGCGCAGCGGCCATGGCGCGTCGCCTACAGCTGCGCCTCCCTGGCCGGCCAGCATGCCGCCGTAAAGGCCGGGCTCGGTATGACCGTGCTGCCCAAGGACATGGTGCCGGCGGGGCTCGCCGCCATCGAGCGCCGCGAGGATCTGCCCGATCTGCACGACACCGAGATCGCGCTGCTGTCGGCGCGCAAGCTGTCGGCGCCGGCGCGGCGGCTGCACGAGCACATCGTGCGCTCCCTGGAAGACGTCGGCGGAGCGTGACGTCGGGCCCTTGACGAAACGTCCGCGCAGCCCATATAGGCGGTAGATAGCGGGACGGGCCCCTCTGGCGACCAATCGGGTCGCGATGTCGTACCGCATCGGGCATGTCCCGGTGCTGTTCGTTTGCGTTGGCCCCGGAACATGCCTCCAACAATGTCGATGGAGGTGGCCTCATGTCCCGCACGTTTCATTCCCTGCTGATCAAGTCGTCTCTTATCCAGTCGAAGATCGAACGCGAGCGCGGTCGTCCCACGCCCGACTGGATCATGCTGCTGCGCCTCAAGCTGTTGCGTCTGCGTCTGAAGAGCCGGCTGGAGGCGCTGTCGGCCGCGGCGCTGCGTCCGCCAATGCCGCAGACCTCCTTGGCATTCGCGAGAGTCTGAGCCATGACAATGCTCGATTGCCCGGCGTGCCGGAAACCCATGTGCGCAATCAATCACCAGGGTGTGCTGATCGATACCTGTCTGGAATGCCGCGGCGTCTGGCTGGATCGCGGCGAACCGGAGAAAATTGCCGCGTCGCTCGACGGCGACGACCATGGCAAGCGCGGCCCCGATGACAGACGGCACCAAAGTCAGCTTTCCCGGCTGATGGATTTTTTCGGGTAGGTAGCGGCTTCGAACAGGTCATGGCAGGCACCAGGTAGAACAATGGAATTTGTGAACAACGACTTTCTCGGCACTCCAGCCTGGTTCTGGCCAGCCTGGTTCTGGATTGCCTTCATCAGCCTTGTTGTCGTGCGGCTCACCTTCGACCTCGCGATTCTGAACAAACATGACAGGGAACTCGGTGCCGCGGAGAGCCTGAAGCTGTCCGTGTCTACATCGCAATGGCGTTGGCCTTCGGTGTGTGGGTCTGGTGGTCAATGGGCGCCGAGTCGGGCATGGAGTGCTTTACGGACTATGCCATCGAAGGCTCTGTCGACCGACAACGTGTTCGTGATCTCGCTGATCTTCAGCTATTTCGCGATCCCCGTGATCTCGCTCGGGATGACATTGGCATTGCTTGCCGGCGGCGTCGGCTACAGCCTGTGGCGGTCCCGCGCCGGCCGGCCGCAGTCGGCCGGTTGAGCGGCCATGACGGCGGCATCGCACGGTCAATCGGCGGGAGCCTCGGCGCGCCTCCTGATCATGAGCGAGCAGCTTGCCGGCAGGTCAGACCGGGTCAGCATCGGCGAACTGCTCGAGGGGCTGGGACGCTCGGCGCTGGGGCTCGGCCTGATGGTTCCGGCGTTGCTGGCGCTGATCCCGCTGCCCGGACCGTTCGGCATCGTGTTGGGGGCGATGATCGCCGTGATCGCGATCCAGGTGATGGCGGGTCAAACCCGGCTGCGTCTACCGCGCTTCCTGGCGGTTCGCACCATTCCATCGACACCCGTGGCCGTCGCCATTCGCCGCTTCGCGGCCCCTTTGCGCTGGGCCGAACGCTATTCAACACCGCGCCGGTGGCTGCCGCTGACCGGGCGCGGCGCGCGCGTCGCCCTCGGCGGACCACTCCTGCTAATGGCACTGGCGCTCGCCCTGCCGATTCCGCTCGGCAATGCTTTGCCGGCCATCGCACTCACGGTGTTCGCGGTGGGCTTCATCGAGCGCGACGGGCTGGCGATCCTGGCGGCGCTCGGTCTCAGCGTGATCGCACTCGTTTGGACCGCGATCCTCATCCTGTTCGGAGCCGAGATGCTCGGCTGGATTCTCGCGGCGGTGCAGTTTGATCAGCTTCTTTGATTCCTATGTATGCAACTATCAGTTCACCGCGCCAGCCCGGACGGCAGCGCAGCATCAATCGCCGCTACAGTTTGTCGGCCAGGCAGCATGGTCGGACGAGAGGATGCTGGCGAAGGTGTGCAAGAGGGTGGTGCCGGCGATGCAACGTCATGGTCCGATCGAGGCCTGGATCGTCGACGACACCGGCTTTGCCAAGAAGGGTAAACTCTCGGTCTGTGTGGCACGGCAATGAAGTGCTTTTCGATGCGGCTCAGATCTTCGTTCCAAGACGCTCGGCGATGGCAAAGACATCCTTGTCACCACGGCCGCAGAGATTCATGAGTAGAATACTTGACTGACGAAAACATGATGCAGATGAGTGAAGTTTGGGAGTGCGCGCGCAGACCCCCTCGCCCTCGAACACGGCATGTCGCGGAGGTCATCGTCGACTGAACGCTTCAGGGGAGCCTCGCTCCCCGAAAACCCGCTCCGAGAAGGTCACAAGCCGCTCTGGAGCGGAACCCGAAACGCAAGATGGCGAAGCCCGGTACCCAGCAACCGGCCGTTTCATCGCCGCGCTGTCCGTCTGCCCGAGGAAATGGCAGCTACCAGTCGTTTGATCTGCCTCAAGGAGACAGGAGTCGGCAGATGTTATCCAACAACTGGATCGAATTGGCGGAGGCCATCGATGCTGGTTTCGTACAGGCTGAAGCAGGCGATTGATCTGGGCGTCGCGTTCGTGGTGTCGAAAATGCTGGCAACGCACGACCGCTGGAGCCCTGTTCGGGTGCGCAGCGAGCAACTGAGGCGTTTCAGGCGACTGCTCTCCTTTGCAGCATCGAACTCGCCCTTCTACCGCGACCTCTATCGGGGCATCAGATTGGACGAGGTGGAGTGGCCCAGCCAGCTGCCCGTCATCGACAAGCCGCGCCTCATGGACAGTTTCGACGACGTCGTGACCGACCGGCGCTTGAAGAAGACGGAGATCGAAGCTCATCTCCACCGCATAAGGCGGGACGATTACTATCTCGGCGAATACCGCGTGATCACGACCGCCGGCACGAGCGGTTTTCGCGGCACCTTTGTATTCAATCGGCGGGAGTGGGCAACCGAGCTTGCCAATGCGCTGCGATGGCAGCACATGATCGGTGTCCAGCCACGCCTGCCCCGGCGCGTGAAGATAAGCACCATCGGGGCCGATACGCCACAGCACGTCAGCCGCCGGCTGACAGAGAGCGGCGATGTGGGCCTGTTCCGTCTTCAGCAACTTGCCGTCACACGGCCGATCGTAGAACTCGTAGATGAACTCAATGCCTTCCAACCCGAGGTGCTCCTGCCCTATCCGACGGTCGCCGGACTGTTGGCGCTCGAGCAAATCGAGCGACGCCTGGACATCAAACCGCGCGTGGTCTCCACCCACAGCGAACCCCTGACGGTGGAAACACGGCGGCGCATTCGCGAAGCGTGGGGAGTGGATGCGCTGGATCACTACGGCCTCACCGAGCTTTCGACCTTTGCTGCGGCATGCAAGGAGAGAGGCTCTCTCCACGCTCTCAACGATCTTTTCATCGCCGAGGTCGTGAACGACGACAACAGGCCGGTCGCAGCGGGCGAGCTCGGTCGGAAGGTGCTCCTCACCAATCTCTACAACTACACACAGCCAATCATCCGCTACGAGATCTCCGACATGCTGGTCATGGCGGCGGCGCCCTGCACCTGCGGACGACCGTTCCCGGTGATCGATCGCATAGAAGGACGCCGCGAAGACTGCATGACGCTGAAAGGCCTCGCGGGTGGGGAAGTGGTCGTCCCGCCCATGGCGGTCACCACGCTCCTCGACCAGACCGAAGGGGTCTCAGAGTACCGGATATCCCACGATCGAGCGCACATGCGGGTCGAGGCCGTGGCCCGCATCGGGGCTGTGCCGGGCCCGCTGGCAGCCGCCCTCGAGACCGGAATTCGGGCTCGCTTGCGAGACTTGGGTGCGGTGCCGCCCGAGATCAGTATCTTGCTCGTCGACGCCATCGAGCGGGAAAGTCGGCGGATGGGCAAGGTGAAGGTGGTGCATGGTGCCCATCGCGCGCGCGAATGCGTCCGGACGACACCCTCGTGATCAACCATGGGCGCGGGCGGAGTTGCAGCACCGCAAGGCGCTGGCAGACCATCGACGATGGCCGTTGAAGTGCGGACGCTCCAGCACCTCGTCGAGGCCGTGACCAGGGGTGGCGACGCCCCTTGCATCATCAGTGTCAACCAAGACACCGTTTCAACGCGGACATACGCGGAAGTCGGGTTACTAGCGTTGAAAACTGCCGCCGGGCTCGTTGCAGCCGGCGTCGCCAAGGGCGAGCCCGTCGTCACCATCGGCCCAAACGCTTTCGAGCTCATCGTGATCCGCCTAGCCCTTGCGGCGATGGGAGCGCTTTGCGTCCCCATCGACAATGCGGCGCGTACCGGCGAGGTCCAGACCCTTGTTCGGGCCAGCGGGGCGCGCCGTGCCTTCACAAGCACGGCGCACTTGTCGGCAGTGAGGGCTGCGCTAGAAGATAAGGATACCGACGTCTGGACATTGGACGGCGACGGGCCCGTGCCCGGCTGGCGAACGCTGGCGGCGGGCGGGCCGGTGGAACTGCCGGCGCTGGTACCGGAAGACCCGATCGTCCTCATGCACACATCGGGTACCACGGGGGCACCCAAGGCATTCAGGCTGAGCCACGCCAACATCCTTCACAACGTCCTTGTGCTCGCCGAGCAGGGGTTGATTGACGGTTCAGATCGCGTGCTGACGCCGCTACCGCTCCACCATGCGTATCCGTTCATCGTGGGGGTGCTGTTTCCTCTGCGCTGCGGTGCAGGCATTGTCCTGCCCGAGGCCGTGCAAGGACCCGAGATTGTGGCAGCCCTCGCGCTCGGGCGCGCGACGGCCATGGTCGGCGTCCCGCGGTTGTACGAGGCACTGATTCGAGGAGCTGAGTCGCGGGTGGCACGATATGGCGGCCTGGCGCGCGGCCTCTTCGGCTCCCTGCTGGCGATTTCGATCGGCGTGCGCCGCGTGACCGGCTGGCATGTCGGTCGGTGGCTGTTCGCGCCGCTGCACCGACAACTCGGGCCCAGGCTCAGGTTTCTGGCGTGCGGCGGAGCCCATCTCGCCGCGTCCTCCGTCTGGAAGCTCGAGGGGCTCGGCTGGGCTTGCTACCCAGGATATGGACTCGCCGAAACGGCTTCGATCTTCACTGGGAACCTCCCTGGCCGACAAAGAATCGGCAGCGAAGGCCTGCCGCTGCCCGGCGGCCAGCTCCGCATCGCCAATGCCGATCGCGACGGCGTCGGCGAGGTCCAGCTCAGAGGGCCGGGTGTGTTCGCGGGGTACGACGACGCGGCGGTGACGCGACAGGCGTTCGAGCCTGATGGCTGGTTCCGCACAGGAGATCTCGGTCATGTCGACGCGGACGGATACCTCTACGTCACTGGCCGACTCAAGGAGGTGATGGTCCTGGGCGGCGGCAAGAAGGTGTTGCCGGAGAGCATCGAGGCACAACTCGACAAGAGCCCCTTCTTCAAGGAGGTTGCGGTGCTCGAGTTCGAGGGTCGCATCGTTGCGCTCGTGCAGCCGGACTTCGCGCGGATCGCCGGGGCGGGTCATCGGCGCGTCGACGATGTCGTGCGCGTCACGCTCTCCGAGCTGGCGCAGGCCCTCCCACTGCACGAGCGCCCTGCCGGCTTTGCTGTAGCGCGCGCGCCGTTGCCGCGCACGCGGTTGGGCAAGCTGCGCCGCCACCTCCTGCATGAACTGTACGAACGGGCACGCGCTGGCGGCTCTATGTCCGATGATGCAGGCCCGGCGCTGGGTTCCGCCGATGAGGCGCTGCTGTCACGCCCGGCGGCGCGCGCGATCTGGGATTGGCTCGGCAAACAGTATCCGGTGCGACCGCTTTCGCTGGATTTGAGCCCCAGTCTGGATTTGGGCATCGACTCCCTGGAGTGGATCGCGTTGTCGCTCAAGCTCCAGGAGCGGTTCGGGGTCCACCTGAGCGAAGGTCGGATTGCCGGCATCTCCACCCTGCGCGACCTGATCACAGCCGCGATCGAAGCAAATGGAAAGCCGACGCCGCAGGAAGCCGATGCGGCTCTGTCGCCCGAGGAACGGTACTTGGCGCCCGCACGCCCGTGGCAGCGCGCGCTCGGGACGCTCGCTTATGCGGTCAACCGTATCGTATGCTGCGTGTTTTTCCGTGTTGAGGCGAAAGGACTTGCCAATATACCTGATCGCGGTCCGTATATTCTCGTCGCCAACCATGCAAGCGATCTCGACCCGTTGGTTCTGGGCGCATGTCAGTCCTTGCGTGTGCTGCGACACACGTGGTGGAGCGGAGTGGCGGAGCGTCTTTTCAGGACGCGGGCGCATGCGGCGGTGATGCGTGCAGGCAACGTCTTCCCATTGGACGAGCAAGCGCCGGAGGCATCATTGGCACTTGCCGTCGCGATACTCGAGCGCGGCGACGCACTGGTGTGGTTTCCCGAGAGTTGGCGCTCGCCGGATGGGCGTATTCAGCGGTTCCTGCCCGGAATCGGCGCCATTGTGATGCGAACCGGTGCGCCCTGCGTGCCGGTACGGATCTCGGGTACGCGTGAAGCGATGCCCCGCGGCGCCCGCGTCCCCCGACCGCGCAAAGTCCACGTGACATTCGGTATGGCTATGCCTGCTTCGTTGCTGAGCGAAGCTTCGCGAAAAGAACCCAACCCAAGGCAGGCGATTGCGGATGCTCTGCGCACTGCGGTCATGGAACTTGGGAGCTGATTTGAAGGATGCACGGTCAGTCAACAGGGGCGTTTGCACGCCAACGGTCTCCCCTTAACAGATTCGAGGTAATTGCTCGCCGCTCAGCATGTCGATGGCACGCATCACACCGAGCGCACCGCGGCAGGAAACGCGGCCTGAAGGACCGTGTTCGACCCATCCGGCGACTAGGGCTTCAGCGCTAACTGGATGATGGCGGAGGACTTCGACGGCGCGATCGGCGTCCTCCGGCGCGACGAAGGCGATGAAACGGCCTTCATTGGCCACATGCAATGGGTCGAAGCCTAGCAGCTCGCAGGCTGCGGCCACGTCGTCTCGAACCGGGACTGCTCTCTCGTCGAGCACGATGGCCAATCCCGCAGTCTCTGCGATTTCGACTGCTGCGCTCGCCAGACCACCGCGGGTAAGATCGCGCAGGCAGTGCACTGCGATTCCCTCCTCAAGAAGAGCAAGTACAGGGTTGGTGACGGCCGCGCAGTCACTCTCGATCGTCGTCTCGAATCCGAAGCCTTCGCGCGCAGCCATCACGGCAATGCCGTGCCGGCCGATGTCACCGCTGAGAATCACAGCATCGCCGGCGCGGACGCTTGAGGGTCCGATCGGCGTAGGCGCGACGATGCGGCCAAGGCCAGCGGTATTGACGAATATCCTGTCGGCTTTGCCATGATCGACAACCTTGGTGTCCCCGGTGACAAGACGGACGCCGGCCGCGGAAGCGGCCTTGTGCATGGACGCCAAGACACGGCGCAGCGTGTCGATCGGGAGACCCTCCTCAAGGATCAAGCCAACACTCAGATAAAGCGGGCGCGCACCGCACATGGCAAGGTCATTGACAGTACCGTTGACCGCCAAAGAGCCGATGTCGCCACCGGGGAAGATGATCGGACGCACCACATAGGAGTCGGTCGTAAAGGCAACCGGGCCATCCACCGCCAACGCGGCACCGTCGTGGCAACGATCGAGCTCAGGGTCGGCAAAGGCCGGTCTGATGATCAAATCGATCAGCTGCTTCATGGCGCGCCCGCCACCGCCATGCGCGAGCTGCACGGTTTCTCGGTCTGTGGCCGGTGCTGGGCAAGTGAGTCTGACGTCATCCCCGTATGTCACTATCTGCCCCCGACCGTCGGAATGCGCGCTCCGCGATAGCGGTAGTAAGCGGCGCAAGCCCCCTCGGAAGAGACCATGGTAACACCCAGCGGCCGCTCCGGTGTGCAACGGGTACCGAAGGCTGGGCAATCGGGCGGCTTGTGTTCGCCGCGGAGCACGAGGCCGCTGATACATTCAGTTGCCATCTCTTCGTCGGTTATCACGGTGCCGAATCGACGTTCGGCGTCGAAGTCACCGTAGGATTCTGCAAGTCCGAGGCCACTTTCGACGATGTCACCGATGCCACGCCAACGCCGTGGGACCACCTGGAAGACCTCGCGCATGATCTCCTGCGCCGGACCGTTGCCGTCGCGGCGGACCGAGCGACTGTATTGGTTCTCCACCACGGCGCGGCCTCGTTCGAGCTGACAGACGCACATGAAGATTCCCTGCAGAATATCGAGCGGCTCGAATCCGGTCACGACGATGGGAACGCCAAAGCGTGCGGCGATCGGTTCGTACTGGCGGAACCCCATCACCGTGCAGACATGACCCGCGGCGAGGAAGCCCTGGACTCGGGTACCCGGCGCTTCGAGAAGCGAGCACATCGCTGGCGGCACGAGCACGTGCGACACCAGCATGGAGAAGTTCCTGAAGTTCTCCTGTTTGGCACGATAGGCGGCCATCGCATTCGCTGGGGCTGTGGTTTCAAAGCCGACAGCAAAGAACACAACCTCGCGAGTAGGCGCCGCCCGGGCAATCGCGAGGGCATCGAGTGGGGAGTATATGATGCGCACGTCGGCGCCCCGCGATTTGGCCGTGAAAAGGTCACCGTCGGTGCCCGGCACCCGCAGCATGTCGCCGAAGGAGCACAGGATCACTTCCGGCCTCCTAGCGATCTCAATCGCCTTATCGATGTACTCGACAGGAGTGACACAGACCGGACAGCCCGGCCCATGCACGAGGGTAAGGCCCGGCGGCAGGAGTTCGTCGATGCCGAATCGCACAATGGCATGTGTCTGCCCGCCGCAAACCTCCATCAGTGTCCAGGGGCGCGTAACGACGCGGGCAATCGCGGCGGCAAAGCGCCGCGCGGTGACACCGTCGCGATACTCGTCACGAAACTTCATAGTTTCACCGCTTCGTTCTCGACGAACTCGCCAATCTCGCGCAGATACAGGAACACACGCTGGGCCTCGGTCTCATCGATCACGGTGATGGCGAACCCGACATGCACGAGGACATGGTCACCGACAGAAGCCTCCGGAACAAAGGCCAGGTTGATCTCCTTGATGATCCCGCCGAAATCGACCCGTCCTGCTCGCATCAACGGGTCCTCGCCGCGAACGCTCAGGATGCGTCCAGGAACCGCTAAGCACATGGCACCTGTCCCCTTTGTTCGCTCCATGCCACCCACGCCGCCTGGCCGAGGGCGAGGCCGCCGTCGTTGGGCGGAATGCGCTGGTGCCAGACAGGCGCGAATCCGGCGGCACGCAGCGCATCCACCGCCCCCTCGGTCAGACGTACATTCTGGAAGCAGCCCCCGGTGAGGAGTACGTGGCGCTCCCCGATGCCCTCAGCGACCGCAGTAATCGCCGCAGCGAGGCCGTTATGAAGGGCCTCCGACACTGAACCCGGTGGGACGCCTGCACTCAGATCAGTCAGCGCCGTCTCGAGCGCCGGCTGCCAATTCAGCACGTGGGCTCCACCGACACCCACAGCGTCAAGCAGTGGAAAATCATAGCTGCGCCCACTCGCGCGATCCCCCGCCGCCCATTCTAGCTCGCCCGCTGCTTGGCCCTCGTAGTTCGCGCGTTGGCGCAATCCGCAAAGTGCGGCGAAGGCATCAAACAACCGTCCGATGCTCGAAGTGAGCGGCGCGTTGAGCCCGCGCGCAAGCATGGTGCGTAGAATTGCACGCTCGGTGTCAGAGAACGCGGCCACCGGCGGCAGGTGGGTCATGGTGAAGGCGCTCTCACCAAAAGCCTCGTAAAGGAGGCCCAGCGCGGCGCGGCGCGGCTCGCGCGCTACGGCGTCGCCACCGGGCAGCCGAAACCGACGCAGGTGAGCGACGCGTCGCCAGCCAGCCTCGGTCACCAACAGGAATTCCCCACCCCAGACCGTGCCGTCCGGCCCAAGACCCGTGCCGTCCCAGGCAACGCCGAGGACCGGCGGTGCAACGCCATTCTCGGCCATGCAGGCGGCGACATGAGCTAGATGGTGTTGGACAGAGACGACGGGAAGACCAAGTGCCTCCGCGGTGCGACTTGAAGCATAGTCAGGATGGAGATCGCGGACAGCAAGCCGGGGGGGGCGTCCCGTAAGTAAACCCATGTCAGCAACCGCTCGGGCGTGAGCGACCCGGGCGTCGACTGTTTCGAGGTCACCGATATGTTGGCTGAGCACCACACCCCCGGCATGGGTCAGCGCCACACTCGCCTTGAGATGACCGCCAAGTGCGAGAATCCCTGAGGGCATCTCCCCTCCGGCGACTCGAGCGGGCGCATAGCCCCTGGCGCGGCGCAGCATGAGCTCGCGCCCGCAGACAACCCGCATCACGGAGTCGTCGACCGGCCGGACGATGGGCCGGTCGTGGACGAGATAAAGGTCCGCGATTCCAGCCAACCGACGAAGCGCCTCATGCTCGTCGATGACAATGGGCTCATCCGTGACGTTGCCGCTGGTTGCAATGAGCGGAAAACCGAGCTCGCGCATCAGGAGATGATGGAGTGGCGAATACGGAAGCAGTGCACCGATCCAAGGATTTCCAGGTGCCACCACGGGCGCAACGCACGGGCCGGTCAACTGCAACAACACGATTGGCCGCGCCGGCCCTGTCAGCAAGCTTTGTTCCACCGCCGTCATCCGGCAGCCCGCTATCACGTCCGACAGCGCCGGGAACATCACGGCGAAAGGCTTCTCCTCGCGCCTTGACGGCAACGATGTTGCCGTCGCGTAGCGCCGCGGCGGCGGCAAGCAATGCATCCTGGTCTCGGGCCAGTGTCCTCCCGGCCGAGTCCCACAGAGCGATGCGCGGTCCGCACTCGGGGCAGGCGATTGGCTCTGCATGGAAGCGACGGTTCAACGGATTCTGGTACTCGGCCCGGCAGGTGCGACACATCGGAAAGCGCCGCATCGAGGTCCTTTCGCGGTCGTATGGGACATCCTCGATGAGGCTGTAGCGCGGACCACACTGCGTGCAGTTGATGAAAGGATAGAGGTAGCGTCGGTCGGACGTATCGAACAGCTCGGCGAGACAGTCCGGGCAAGTTGCAAGATCTGGCGACACCTCGGCCGTGCGGGTACCGGCCGCCTCGCTCGGCCGAATCGCGAAGCCGGCGTCGCCACATGGTGCTATCTCCCTCATTTCGATGGTGTCGACCGTAGCGTTGGCCGGTGGCTCTTTCTGGAGCGCCTCGACCAAATCAGCGATGCTGTCGGAGCCGCCCTCTGCCTCCAGCACAACGCCCTCGGTCGAATTGCCGACCCATCCGGTCAGGCCAAGTTCCGTCGCTCGCCGGTATACAAAAGGCCGGAAGCCCACACCCTGCACGGCTCCGCGTATAAGGATATGCAGCCGTGTCGCGGGGGCATTGGCTTCGCTCAGAGGGACGGACACCATCATGGCCGATCAGACCTCCACCTCGACGCGCTCAAGCATGATATCCTGAGCATTAGCGTGGCTGGGATCGTCGGAGAGCGTCACGTCGAGCCGCGCCCCTTCAGCAATTGTGCCGGCGGCGACGCGCTCGAAATGCTCTCTGAAGTGCTCCGACGACATATGACTCAGCGCGCCAAGCCAGACCGAAACGCCAGTCACCCGGCGGGCGTGCTCAGTCTTCGCAATATCCTCGATCCAGTGTAGCAGATTCGCCATCAGTGAAGCTTCATGCATGCTGCCTCTGCCCTCGGTCCCGTATTGCCGGCAATCTCAACGCGCATCTGCTCAGCGACAGCGGCTACGGCCGCTGCAACCAATGGCGACAGCGGCGCGCCCACGTCGAACGAGCTTCCTTCGATCGCATAGACCACGCAGCACGGCGGCAATTGGCCGAGCGCGCGGGTCAACTCGATGGCCTCGGAAAGGCCGAAGCCGTGGGTGGACAGGCCGAATGACGCCTGGGGCAACGGCCCCGCTCCTACGTCAAAACACTGTACCGTTCCGGCGGGCACACCCGAGGTGCAGGCGTCAACGATGAATGCAGCAGCTGCGCCCTCAATGTGTGCCAGAACGGCCGTCGCTTCGCCATCTTGCTCGACGAGCTCGACATCATCCGGCAAGGTACCGCGCAGAAGCCGTACGACCGCCCGGCCAGCCGCGTCGTCGCCCCGCTCGGGATTTCCGATACCGAGCACGATCCGCCGGAGGTGTCGATTGGTCATGCTACTGGGCACGGTCGAGCTCCAGCCGCAAGAAGTGGGTCGCACAGGAAATGCAGGGATCGTGATTGCGCACTGTCTGCTCGCAGCGATGGCGCAGGGACTCATCCGGTAGGTCGAGCCAGCTGCCGATGAAGCGCCTCAGGTCTTCCTCGATACTCGCCTGGTTCTGCGAGGTCGGCGGCACGATGTTCGCCTCTGCAATGGTCCCGTCGGCTTCCAACCGGTAGCGATGATAAAGGAGCCCGCGCGGAGCCTCAGTTGCCCCATAGCCGATGCCGGCGCGAGGTTGCACCGTAGCGGCGGGCCGTTCAGGCTCCTCGTAGGCATTTATAATGTTGAGAGCTTCATCACACGCATAAAGCACCTCGACGGCCCGGACGACGATGCTGCGATACGGGTTGGTGCAAGTGATCCCGAGGCCGGCTTCGCGGGCCGCGCCCTGCGCAAGCGGCGAAAGCCGGTCGAAGTTAAGGCTGTAGCGGGCCAATGGGCCGACAAGATAGGGCCCGCCTCCTCGGAGGCGCGCATGCAGGGCGGTGGAGCGCTCGACCTGCGTTTCCTCGAAATACTCGTCGTACTGGGAGGGCGCGATGTCGAGCCCACGGCTGGAGACGATACGGCCCTCGTTGAAGGGATACTCGTCACCATGTCGCAGGGAGACGAATTCGTAGTCGCGCTCGCATTCAGGAAAGTCAAAGCCAGCCGCCCACTGAACCGTCTCAAGCGCCGCATCTCGTGCCCACTTCAGCTGGTCGGCGAGCGGTTGGAGCTCACGCCGTCGGGGCGTGCGGTAGAAACCGCCGACGCGCACATTGATCGGATGGATCTCGCGGCCGCCCAGGAGCGACACGACGGCGTTGCCGGCCTTCTTGAGCTCGAGTCCCCGACGCACGATTTTCGGGTGGTCGCGGGCCATCTCGATAGCCCCCTCGTAGCCGAGAAAGTCCGGCGCGTGGAGCATATAGATGTGCAGCGTGTGGCTTTCGATCCATTCGCCACAATAGAGCAGCCGCCGCAAGTCTCGGAGCGGTCCAGTGACGGTGACGCCGAAGGCATTCTCAATCGCGTGCACGGCGCTCATTTGGTACGCGACCGGACAGATGCCGCAGATCCGCGCCGTGATGTCGGGGGCCTCGGAATAGGCGCGCCCGCGCAGCAAGGCCTCGAAAAAGCGCGGTGGCTCGAAGATCTTGAGCTCCGCCGTCTCGACTGCTCCGTCACGCACCACAACCTTGAGTGCGCCTTCGCCCTCGACGCGGGCAAGACCCTCAACTTTTATGGTCCTACGGGTCATGTTTCTCGCTCTCTTCGCGGAACGCCTGGGCATTGGCGTTGAAGGTACGGTAGATGCGCTGCAGCGCCCGGTCATCCATGCCGAGCTTGTGCAGCCAGTTCGTGAGCGAGGATGCATTGGGCGTTTCCATCGGCCCATAGCAGCCATAGCAGCCACGATGGAAGGTCGGACACAGCGCACCGCATCCGGCATGGGTGGCCGGGCCGAGGCATGGCGTGCCATGAGCAACCATCACGCATACATTGCCCGCGAGCTTGCACTCGACACAGACGCTGTGCGGCGGCGTCACCGGACGACGACCAGCGAGAAAGGCCGACACGACCTCCAGCAGCTGACGCTTGTTGATGGGGCAGCCGCGTAACTCGAAATCGACGGTGACGTGATCTGCGATGGCCGTCGAGGTCGCGAGCGTATTTATGTAATCTGGCCGGGCATACACGACCGACAAATATTCTCGAACGTCAGCGAAGTTACGGAGCGCCTGAATGCCTCCCGCCGTGGCGCAGGCGCCGATCGTGACGAGAAAACGCGACGATCGGCGGACCTGTTGGATGCGTTCGGCATCGTGTGGTGTCGTGATCGATCCTTCGACCAGCGAGAGATCGTAAGGGCCGTTTACCCTCGCCCGCGTGGCTTCCAGGAAATGAGCAATTTCGACAGCATCCGCCACCGCCAGCAATTCGTCCTCGCAATCGAGGAGGCTGAGCTGACAGCCGTCGCAAGAGGCAAACTTCCAGACGGCCAATTTGAGACGGCGGGGCTTCGGCATCTCAGAGCTCCCGTATGGCCAACAGATCGTGAACACGGTCGTACCGGTAGACAGGTCCGTCTTTGCAAATAAAGTGCGAACCGAGCTGACAACGACCACAGAAACCGACCGCGCATTTCATGTTGCGCTCCAGGGAAATGAATATCTGCGTGGCTGCCACACCGATGTCCAGGAGCGCAAGGGCGGTAGATCGGATCATCACCTCTGGCCCGCAGATCATCGCAATGGTGTCGACAGGATCGAAGCGCACTTTGGGCAGCAGGCCCGTGACATAGCCAACGTCACCGACCCAGTCCCGACCAGCCCGGTCAAGCGTCACGCGCACTTGGAAATTCGGCGTCCGCCTCCAGGTATCGAGCTCTGGGCGGTAGAGCAGATCATCTCGGGTGCGTGCGCCATAGAGAAGGGCGACGCGGCCGTATGTCTCGCGGTGCTTCAACAAGTGATACAGCACAGGCCGCAGCGGCACGAGACCGATGCCGCCAGCGATGAGCAGAACGTCACAGCCGGCAGCTTCGTCGACCGGCCAACTGCTGCCGAACGGTCCGCGAATGCCGACATGATCGCCGCGCTTCAGCTTTGCGAGCGCCGCACTCACCGGCCCGACGGAACGGACAGTGTGCGTTATCCGATCGGTACTAGCTGGATCACCGCTAATGCTGATCGGAATTTCCCCAATCCCGAAGGCATAGAGCATGTTGAACTGCCCGGGCCTGAACCGTGACAGTGGATTGTCGGAACCGTCGGCCGCGATTTCGAGCGATACCACGTCTGAAGTTTCTCGGACGCGGCGCCTCACGAGCAAAAATCGCGGTACCAGGGGATCAGGATTCACCACAACGTAGCTATTGTCTCTGGTGTTTGCCGTCGTCGCATAACTCAACATTCTGCAGGCGCGCCGTCCGCAGCCGTTCGACAAGAGGAGGAATGAACCGCTTCATCATTTCGTAGCCTACGTGATGGTCCGACTCGCATTTGTCGCGCAGGCACTTGCCATCGAATGCGATCGCCCGGGTTAGCTCGACAGCCCTTGCATCAAAGGACGATCGGTATGGCGGAATTAGCCAATTGGCACCGAGAATCTCACCGTTCTTGACCGTTAGGAATGTGAAGGGACCCTGGCCGGGCACAAACATCTCGAGCGCGACCGTACCGTGCCGGATAAGATAGAACTCGTCAGCAGCGTCGCCCTCGCGGAATACATATTCGTTCGCCTGAAAGGCGACATTCTTTGCGCAACCAGCGATCAAGGTGATGATACCGTCCTCCAGCCCTCGCACGAAAGGATGTTGGCGAAGCAACTCCTCGATTCCCTTCATGATGAACCCTCCGTGGTCGCAGGGGATTCGCGGATGGCCCGTACCTCCTCGGTGATATCGATGCCGACCGGGCACCATGTGATGCACCGACCACAGCCGACGCAACCTGACGTGCCGAACTGATCGATCCAGCTCGCGAGCTTGTGGGTCATCCATTGGCGGTAGCGCGAGCGCGCACTGGCACGCACGCTTCCGCCATGCATGTAAGAAAAATCCATGGTGAAGCAGGAGTCCCAGCGCCGCCAACGCTCGGCATGGTCACCGGTCAGGTCTGTCGTGTCCTCGACGGTGGTGCAAAAGCAGGTCGGGCAGACCATTGTGCAATTAGCGCAGCTCAGGCAACGGGATGCCACCTCCTCCCACCGCAGATGTTCGAGGTTTCCCAAGAGAAGCTCACGCAAATCGCCCGACCGGATTTCTCGCCCCATGGCGACGGCGGTTCGAGCAACGACGGCTTGGGCGGCCTCTATCTCGTCCTGTGTCGCTGCGCGATGAGGCACCTCGTCGAGCATTGCGCTTCCTGCATCCGACCCCTCCTCGACGAGAAAGACGTGCGGGCCTTCCCCGACGAGCTCTGTGATCGCGAGATCAAAACCTTTCTCTACCTTTGGTCCGGTGTTCATCGACGCGCAGAAGCACGTCCCACCGGCCTTGCCACAGTTGACTGCAACGATGAAGGTACTCTCCCGCCGAGCGCTATAATGTGGATCGACGTATTGGCCTCCGAGCAAGATCCGGTCCTGAAGGCCGATCGCGTGGAGTTCGCAAGCCCGCACGCCAACAAAGGCAAAGCGTTGGGTTGGCGGGATCTCGGGCACAACACGCACGGTGGCCGCGTCTCGCTCCACACTCAACAGTCGCAATAGAGGAGGATGAAGAAACTGCTTCCACGAGTGAGGGCCAACGGCGTAGTTGAACAGCGCATCGTCACCAAGCTGGGTAAGCCGGTACCGGCCCCCGTCCTGCTCGTCGGTCCACCCACGCGGCAGGCCTTCTACCGATTCGATATCATCGTAGACGATTGCTTGGTCTCGCACGGTCGGGCCAACAATTCGGTAGCCATGTTGACGGAACGCCTGCAGCAACGCCTGCAACCCGTCCACGGTCAAGGCGGCAAGGGGCAGCGTGCCATTTCCTGACCTGCCTGCCATCAAGTCCATCCTCCCGAATGCATCAATTATATTCGGCTATTTCATTCAATTCGCAGGGGTAGCGATCTGGTTCCGTCAGCTGGCAATGCGATCGCGGACTGGACAGTGGCTGGCATCGCCCAGCGCCTCGAAATCAGATCGTTACGCCAACCTCATGTGGAAGTTCAGGGCCCATCAACCCACAGATTTGTCCTTAGAAGTCGCGAGTTGCCGGCCGTCCCCGCCACGACACCCGATCGCTACAAAAGTCCGAGACTTGAGCACCGCCTCTCTCACCATTCCATGCTCCGGAACATGGCAAGAACAATGGCCCCCCCGATCAGAGTGCGCAACAACCAGATACGCAGCCGCCGCCTTTTCGCGGACGTGGGCGCAACTAGCATGTCGGCAGCGGCGACCACAAAAACCGCGCCTGCCGCGCGTCAATCTTTCGTCCCTCGAACCGAAACAGCCATCTTCATCAACCTTCACGGCCTGTCGCCGGTGATCGGAAAGAACGCTTCCGCCTCCGATTCACGAACGGACAATACTCCAGTCGCGACATCAAAGTAGGCGGCATGGAGCTGTAGACGTTGACACTGCACGAGAGTGTGAACCCAGGGGAAGGTCATCAAGTTATCGAGCGTCTTCATGATCGACGCCTGTTCAAGGTGTGTCAGATAATCGGAGAGTGGTCGATCGCCGCGCGGCCCTACCGCTTCCGCGGCTGGTTCGATCAAAGACATCCATTTGCCAATGAAGTCACCTGCAGAGAGCGGCGCTCCCTGTTCGCCAAACGCGCGAATGCCGCCGCAACGGGCATGGCCTAGCACAACGATGTGCTTTACCTTGAGCGCCTGAACCGCGAACTCAAGTGCTGCAGACACGCCGTGCACCAGACCGGTCGGGGAATACGGTGGAACGAGGTTTGCGACGTTGCGCACGACAAACAGTTCGCCGGGACGGGCGTCAAAGACGACCTCAGGGGAGACTCGCGAGTCACAGCAGCCGATAACCATGATATCAGGCTGTTGCCCCGTCTCGGCGAGTTCCCGGTAACGTTCCTGCTCGACGCGAAGGCGGGTATTGCGAAAGGCATGATAGCCGCTAAGGAGTCGCTGAGGAAACTTCATGCTGCTCCGTCATGGCTCAATTGGCCTCGTTTCGTCGCCTACGACCTGCACCGGGTAACCAGCGCTGTGCTGTCACCGCGCGCCAGCCCAAGTAACGTCGGCCTCTCCCATGTGCCCGAATCCGCTCGCTGACGCTTCTCTTACTCACCCGTGTATTCCCCGCAAAACCTAGTTCCACAGATCGCGCCTCACTCCCTTGATCCAAGTCAATGCAACATCAGTGACGGTCGAACGTGCGAAAATGGCTCAGCGATTTCGAGAAACTGCAAGGGAGGGGGAAGCGAACCTGAAGCGCAGTGGAGATTCCCGGGCACCATTAGCTGGCTCACCAGTACCGCCGAGTGGTCGCAGCAAACGGAACGCTCGCCTCTCTGACACCGTGTTCCGTTTCCCAGCCGCGAGAGAGCTTTTGTATGTTGACAACGCCAACCTGCGTGGGGGTACTGATCTGGATCAAAGACGCATCCTGGATGAGCCCGTGCAATTTTCTTATCGAAGAGTTCTTGGCCCTTACCTGCAGAAAGCGGTGATGAGGTCTTTCGCTCCACTCAGGGTTCATGACTCCATGGGGCGATGTGTTAGAGAAATGAGTCCCAAAGATCGATGGCTACTGCCAGGGGAGACAGCCGAGACATGACGAAGCCGTCGCAATCGACCGGCCCCAACTCGCTCACCGCCCAGGTCGAGGCCGAGCGCCATGTGTTGGGGCCCGACTTCGTCTGGGGCGTCTCGACGTCGGCGTACCAGATCGAGGGAGCGGCGGCAGTGGACGGGCGAGGTCCCAGCGTGTGGGACCACTATTGCCGGGGCCCCGGCCGCATCGCCGACGGCGACAGCGGCGATGTCGCCTGCGACCACTATCACCGCTACGCCGAGGACATCGCCCTGATGCGCGAGCTCAACATCAGGGCCTATCGCTTTTCCGTGGCGTGGCCGCGCGTCCTTCCTGCCGGTCGCGGCGCCGTCAACGAAGCCGGGCTCAGCTTCTATGATCGCCTGATCGACGGGTTGCTTGCGGCCGGCATCGAGCCCTGGCTCTGCCTCTACCACTGGGATCTACCGCAGGCGCTGCAGGATCAGGGAGGCTGGATCAATCGCGAGATTGCCGGCTGGTTCGCCGACTACGCCGCGCTGATCGGCCGCCGATTCGGCGACCGCGTGCCGCACATCGCCACGTTCAACGAGCCGTCGGTGTTCACGCTGTTCGGCTATGGCTTCGCCTGGCATCCGCCGGGCCTCACCGATGCGGCGGCCCTGCACCAGGCCATTCATCACGTGAACCTGGCGCATGGCGCGGGCGTCGACGCGCTGCGCGCGCATGCGCCCAGAGCTTCGATCGGGGCCATTCACAACGTGCAGCCGGCCCGCCCGCTCACGCCGACGGCGGGCGACGAGGCGGCCGCGGGACTGCTCGACGAGTATTGGAACAAGGCGTTTCCTGAGCCGCAGATCCTCGGCCACTATCCGCCCGCCCTGGCGCGCCTCATCGAGCCCCATGTGCAGGCTGGCGACATGGAGCGGATCTGCCGGAAGGTCGACTGGCTCGGGGTCAACCACTACTCGCCGCTCTATGCCAGGGCCGCCGAAGGCGCTCCGCTCGGCTTCGCCTGGGCCGATGCGCCGGACAACGTGCCGAAAACCCAGATGGGCTGGCAGGTCGATACCAATGCCTTCCGCGACGTCCTGATCGTGCTGGACAGGCGTTATCGCCTGCCGATCTATGTCCTCGAGAACGGCGCCGGCGCGGCCGACAAGCTCGACCCCTCGGGCAACGTCGTCGACCTCGAGCGCGTCGGCTACCTCGCCGTCTACCAGGCGGCGCTGCACGCCGCCATCGCCGCCGGGGCCGACGTCCGCGGCTACTTCGTGTGGTCGCTGCTCGACAATTTCGAATGGGGATCCGGCTACGGCAACCGGTTCGGACTGATCTATGTCGACTATCCGACGCAACGGCGAATCCCGAAGGCGTCGGCGCACTGGTACGCCAACGTCATCCGGGCGATCCGCGCTCCCGGCAATCTGGAGGTCGATCCGGGGAGCGGTCCATCGGGCAGGCCCGACCGCGAGACATGAATCTCATTGCCGGGAGCGCGCCCAGCAAGCGCCAGATGGTTGAGCCCTCGACGCTCGTTGGGCGCGCGCTCCGCGGCTGCATACCCCACTGCTGGAGCGCCAGGGCAGTCGCCGGTCGCATTCGCGGAATGACGGCAACTTTGCGGCGAGCTCGTGAGAGAGCTGTCATCGCGAGCGCCGCGAGGAGCCTCGAATCCGCTGAGCACCGATCAAGTCGATGCGAGCGCTTCTGCGGGCGTGATATTCATCTGGCTGGGGATTTCCGCTTCCAGCGTCACGGCCATCGCCGCCGGCACGATCCTGTCGCCAATGCCGCGCTGCGTGGCCCCTGGCTCGACGAAGTTCTGGACTCCACATCTTTCGGACAGCGACGATGGACTCGCCAACCTGATCCGCGACGGCTGGCTCAGCGATACGCGTCCACCGACCTTCAATGCCTGGGCGACGGTGCTCAGCTCGCTCGGCGTGACCTCGATCGCCGCCGGCCGGATTGCCTCGAACCTGCCGGTCGCCGGGCTGATGGTTCTTGCCGCACTTCAGTTCGCGTGGCGGCTGCCCGACCAGGAAAGTTTCAACTCGGCGCTGCTGCTGCCCACCCTGTCCTTGCCGCCGGCGATGGAAGCCTTCGTCACCTGCCGTTCTCACTTCTGGCAAATGGCGGCGCAGCCGCTACCGATCTCTGCGCATCATTCAACATGCCAAAATCGGAACCGCCCAAAGGCCTGAAAGCACCCTATCCAAAAGCTTCCCGTCGCTTTACCCTTCCAAAGTCACCCATTCGATTCCCGGAAGAGGCTCAGTTTTGAAAAGTGGTCGTCGTCGATAATGGATACACATAGCTGAATCATTATCGGCGCGTCATGTCAGATTCCAGCCCCTGGATAGCGCTGTGGCCCCGATTACCCGGTGGGCGAAGCTTGGTTGCCTCGACGATTTCATATCTGCCAGCCGAGAACATCAGTGGCCCAAGACCAATTCCAAGGAGACGACCATGACAGCAGGTGAGCAACAGGTGATTTGGTTCGAGGAGTTGGGTCGCGCAGACGTCCCCCGCGTGGGTGGAAAGAATGCGTCACTCGGCGAGATGGTACGCCATCTCGGTCAACGGGGCGTGACGGTTCCGCCGGGCTTCGCAACCACGGCCGACGTCTATTGGCACTTCATCGATGCCAACCAGCTCAAAGACACGATCGCCGCCGCTCACCAGGAATTGCAAGACGGCACGGCGCCGCTGTCCGAGACCGGGCAGACGATACGCCGCGCCATCCTGCGGGGTACATGGCCGGAAGAAACGGCAGAAGCCATCCAGACTGCATATCGTGATCTGTGCCGTCGCATCGGCAAGGCCGACACCGATGTCGCGGTGCGCTCAAGTGCGACAGCCGAGGATCTCCCCGATGCGAGCTTCGCCGGCCAACAAGAAACCTTTCTCAACGTTCGCGGTGAAGCGGCCGTGCTCGATGCCTGCAGGCGGTGTTTTGCTTCGCTCTTTACCGATCGCGCCATCAGTTACCGGCAGACCAAAGGCTTCGATCACCTGAAAGTCGCGCTGTCCGTCGGTGTGCAGGTCATGGTTCGCTCGGATCTTGGCGGCGCGGGTGTCATGTTCACGATCGACACTGAGACCGGTTTCGACAAGGTGGCGATCATCGATGCCGCCTGGGGGCTGGGCGAGACCGTGGTGCAGGGCACGGTCGACCCTGATGAGTATCAAGTTTTCAAGCCACTGCTTTCAGACTCATCACTCGCGCCGATCATCGAGAAGAGACTGGGCGGCAAGGCGCAAAAGATGATCTATGCCAAGGGCGGCGATCGCCCGACCCGCACCGTGCCGACTTCCAAGGTGGAGCGGGCTGCCTTCGTGCTGTCGGACGCGGACATCCTGACACTCGGCCGGTGGGCTTGCGTCATCGAGGACCATTATGGTTGTCCGATGGACATCGAATGGGCGAAGGACGGCGAGAACGGCCAGTTGCTCATCGTCCAGGCACGGCCCGAGACAGTGCAATCGCGCACGAACATAGCCGAATACCACTCCTACTCCATCAAATCCAAAGGCCGAAAGCTCGTGACTGGCCTGGCAATCGGCGAGGCCGTTGTCACCGGGCGCGTCTGCCTGATCGAAAGCGCGCGTGACATAGATCGCTTCGTCGACGGTGCCGTTCTGGTCACGGAGAACACCGATCCGGACTGGGTACCGATCATGAAACGGGCCGCGGCGATCGTGACAGACCGGGGCGGACGCACCTCGCACGCCGCCATCGTCAGTCGTGAGCTGGGCCTACCCGCCATCGTCGGGACCGGGAACGCGACACACCTCCTCCATGACGAGCAGGAAGTCACGGTGTCCTGTGCCGAAGGTGATCAGGGTTTCGTCTACGAGGGGATTGCCGACTACGAAACCGAAAAGCTCGATCTGCACGATGTTCCGGTGACACGCACGCAGATCATGCTCAATCTGGCGAATCCGGCAGCCGCGTTCCGCTGGTGGCGGATCGCCGCCGATGGCGTCGGCCTGGCGCGCATGGAATTCGTCGTGAGCAATCACATCAAGGTGCATCCCATGGCCCTGGCGCATTTCGACGAATTGCAGGACGAGGATGCCAGGCGGCAAATTACCGAACTCACGGCGAGTTATGAGGACAAGACAGAATACTTCGTTGACCGCCTAGCGCGCGGTCTGGCGCGCATCGCTGCAGCGCAGCATCCCAAGCCGGTCATCGTCCGGATGAGCGACTTCAAGACCAACGAATACGCAAACCTCATCGGCGGTGCCGCGTTCGAGCCCAGAGAGGAGAATCCGATGATCGGGTTCCGCGGGGCTTCGCGCTACTACTCGCCGCGCTACCGTGACGGATTCGCGCTGGAATGCCGAGCCATCCGGCGCCTGCGCGAGGAGATGGGCTTCACCAACGTCATCGTCATGATTCCGTTCTGCCGCTCGATCAGGGAAGCCGACCGCGTTCTTGCCGTCATGGCCGAGAACGGCTTGCGGCGTGGCAAGAACGGACTCGAAATCTACGTCATGTGCGAGATCCCCTCGAACGTCATCCTGGCGAAGTCGTTCGCGGAGCGCTTCGACGGGTTCTCGATCGGCAGCAACGACCTCACCCAGCTCACGCTCGGTGTCGATCGCGACTCGGAGGAGCTCGCCGAACTATTCGACGAGCAGGACGACGCGGTGAAGTGGATGATCGAGAGCGTCATCCGTGAAGCGCACAAGGCCGGTGCCAAGATCGGGTTGTGCGGCCAGGCCCCGAGTGACCATCCGGAGTTCGCGGAGTTTCTTGTTGCTTGCGGGATCGACTCTATTTCCGTCACTCCCGACAGCTTCATCGCTGTCAAACGCAAGGTCGCGGCCGCGGAAGCAAAGCAAGCCGAAGACGTGGCGCACGACAGGCATCGGTCTTAAAGTCGCGGCGCCGGGAAACGAGGGAGCGAGGCGGTTCGGAATTGTCGCGGTACTGACAGCTCCAGTGACGAGGTAGGGGCCATCACCGGCTACACTTTGGCATCGTCTGGGATCACATCAACTGGTCCAGGTCTTGTCGTTTCTTGGAGCCCTCGCGTTCAGATTATGGATTTTCCCTCAGTCGCGTATGAGGTCCGGTTCATTTGTATGAGCGAGCATGGCTACCCGGACCCGATCGCGCAGACGGACGGCGGCGGCAAAGTCGTGGCCGTCGGGGCTATGAAGCTCGCCGACATGCACCGACACGTCGCCGTGCCGTGGCAGCCAGTGACCGTCGCGCAGGATCGATCTCGTGCCGCACACCGTGACCGGGAGCACGCCGATCTGTTGCTCGGCTGCGATCGCGAACGCTCCGAGGCGGAAAGGCCGCATGCCATAGACTCGCGTAAACGTGCCTTCCGGGAAGAACACCAGTGTCCGGCCCGACTGCGCGGCCTCGAGCGCCTTGCGCATATCCTCGACACCGCCTTCGGGGTCGCCCCGCTCCACGAACAGCGTGCCGAGCGCCCGCAGGAACGGGCCGGCGACGAGCTGCGCGTCGAGTTCCCTCTTGGCGACGATGGCGGGTTGATCCGGCAGGACGGCGGCCAGAACCAGGCTGTCGAAGTAGCTGCTGTGGTTGATCGCGACGATTCTCGCTCCCGTCGCCGGCCACGCCCCCGTCACCGCGACACGGATCGCCATGAGGCGCAGCAGCAAGCGCGCCCCATGGTGGACGATGGCCCATCGTCGCGCTCTCCCCGGAACGAGCACGACGAGCGGCCACAGGATCGCTGCCGCGAGCACCAGAACGGCCCACCACCACAGCGCATAAGCGCGCCCGCCGATCGCCCGCATCCACTGCCGTGCCCGGGTGTTCAGTCCCGTGATCGCCAGCCGGGCGAGCTGGCGGGAGGCCGATTGCGGTCGCTCGCCCAAGCGACCTTGCTGGAAGAGATCGCGTGTCGCTGCCCGCCTCAGCTTGCCGCTTGACGTCTTCGGCACGCTGCCTGGCGGCACCAGCAGGATCTGCTCGGGCGGCGCATCGAGCAGCCGAGCGGCCGTTTCCCCGATACGCTGCCGCAGAGCAGCCAGTGCGGCGGCTTCCGTCAGGCGCGTCTCGGCGACCACGACGAGCTGCTCGGTGCCGGCGCGCGGGTCCGCCGCACCGAAGACGGCAACGCAGCCCTTGCGAATGCCCTCGAGGTCGCCGATCGCCGTCTCGATTTCCTCCGGATAGATATGGCGGCCGGCGCGGATGACGATGTCCTTGGACCGGCCGGTGATGAAGACGTCGCCGCCGGCGGCGTAGGCGAGGTCGCCGCTGTTCAGCCACGGGCCGTCGAACAGCTCGCGGGTCTTTGCGGGGTTGTCGAGGTAGCCCGAGGTCGCCGAGGGGCCGCGGAACTGAAGCCGGCCCTCCTGTCGCTCGCCCACCTCGCCCGTGGCATCGACGATGCGGATCTGATGGCCCGGTAACGGCCGGCCGCAGGCAACGAACTCCAGCGCATCGGCCGCCTCCGCCGCGGCCCTGGTGGCGCGACCGTGCCGGGCCAGCTCGGTGCGATCGATCCGGTCGATGATGGGTGGCCGGCCCACCGGCGGAAAGGCGAGGCCGACGGCATTCTCGGCGAGGCCATAGACCGGCGCCATCGCCCCGGGACGAAAGCCGTAAGGCGCGAACCGCGTCGCGAAGCGACGGACCGTCTCAGGCGCTACCGCCTCCGATCCGTTGGCGATCATGCGCAGGGAACTGAGATCGAGGCCGGTGATCATCGCGTCCTCGACCCGGCGCAGGCAAAGCTCGAAGGCGAAGTTCGGCGCGGCGGACAGCGTCGCCCGATGCCGGTGAATCGACCACAACCAGGTCTGGGGCCGAACGAGGAACGCGAGTGGTGACATCACGACCAGCGGCGCCGCGAAGTACAGGCTTCCCAGCCATGCGCCGATCAGGCCCATGTCGTGATAGAGGGGCAGCCAGCTCGCGAAGACGTCAGACGGGCCAACCTCCATCGCCTCGCCCATGGCGCGGATATTGGCCAGCAGGTTGGCGTGCGTCAGCACGACTCCCTTGGGGTCGCCCGTGCTGCCTGATGTGTATTGCACCAACGCCGTGCTCGTCGCGCGCGGCGCTCCCGACGGCGGAGCGCCCACCACGCCTGTAGCGAGCCCATCGACCGTCTCGATGCTGCGCAGGCTTTCGACTTGGAGGCTGAGCAGCCGGCCCACGGCGGAGGCCTCCGGCGCGGCGATCAACATGGCGGCGTGGGCATTGCGCAGGATGCCTGCCTGCCGGCGCAGATGTTCTTCGATCCGAGAGAGACGTGCCGGCGGATAGATCGGCGTCGGGACGCCGCCAGCGTAGAGCACGCCGAAGAAGGCGGTGAAGAACGCGGCGCTCGTCGGCAGCATGATGGCGACCCTTTCGCCTGGTTCCAGCCCGCGCCGGCGCAAGCCAAGCGCGACCGCCTGCGCCCGTTCGCCCAGTTGCCTGTAGGTCATGGAACTTTCGCTGCCGTCGCCTTCGACCAGCACGATATGAACGCGATCACCATGTTGCCGGACATGCCAGTCGAGCACCTCGATCAGAGTCGTCGCCGTATCCGGTGCCGGTTCTGCCTGTTCCAGCGCGGGTACGCGCGGCACGACGTCCGGAAGGGTAAAGGACACGGCCTGGGCGTGAGCAAGAGCGGTCAACAGATCACGCAGCGTTTCGGCCTCGCCCAAGAGCCGCTCGGGGAGCCGCGTCGCGAACGCCCTTTCGATGCGCAGCAGCAGCTCGGCCCGCGACAGGCTGTCGAAGCCCCAGTCCTGGTCGAGGGAGTGGTCGAGGCCGGCGCGTTCCACCACCCTGCGGCCGGGCTGGAGTTCGCGGGCGAGGTCACGGGCGATTTTTAGGAGCGCCACCTCCGGGATCCCGGCCCTAGATCGTTCAGCAGCGGGTGGCCGGGCTGTGAGGTCGACGGGTTCAGGCACTGTCCCCTCCGGCGCTTGTTCTCGACCGACTATCGCGTGCACCGCTAGCCTGCAAAAAAATCAGGCCGGCGATCAGAAATCCGATGATGGTCGCGAGTCCCAGGCGCTGACTGCCGGTCGCGTCGGTGACAACGGCGACGAAAATCGGTCCAGCAAAGGCCGTCGCCTTGCCCGACAACGCATAGAGCCCGAAATACTCGGCCTGCTGGTTGGGTGGTGACAGCCGAGCCATCAGCGACCGGCTGGCTGCCTGGACGGGGCCGACGAAGAGACCGATGAAGCAGCCGGAAACCCAGAGCCACATGTCTGTCTGTACCGACACTGCGGCGACACTGGCAAGGATCAGGCCGGCCAGCGAAAGGGCCGCCGTGCGCCGGGACCCGATCCAGTCGTCGACCCAGCCGAAGAGAAAGGCGCCGAGCCCGGCCGCGACGTTCAACACCACGCCGAAGACGATGACTTCGGACAGGCTCATGCCGAAGGTACCGGACACATAGACGCCACCGAATGCGAAGAGCGTGACCAAGCCATCGGCGTACAGCATGTGTGCGAGCAGGAAGAGCAGTACCTCACGACGCGCCCTCAGACCCTTGAGCGTCTCCCGCAAGCTGCGCAGTCCCTCGGGAATGGCGGTGGCGATAGTGCGACCGCGCCCCGGCCGATCGGGCGTGAAGACGAATAGCGGCCAGACGAATAGGCCAAACCAAACGGCCACCAAGGGTCCGATGATCCGGACATGCTCGGCCTGCTCCCGGTCAAGCCCGAAGGGGCCCCTCTCCGGTTGCACGAACGCGACCAGCGCTACGGCCAACGCCGTCAGCCCGCCCGCGTAACCCAGTCCCCAGGCCCACCCGGAGAGCCGGCCGAGCCGTTCCTTAACCACAATGTCCGGCAATATGGCGTTGTTGAACATGGCTCCGAACTCAAAGCCGAGATTGGCGATCACCACACACACCAAGGCAAAAGGCGCCGAGCCGGCAACAGGGGCGGCGAACCAAAGCAGCGTGGATCCACCGATGCAGAGCATTGTGAAGCCCATGATCCACGGCTTGCGGCGCCCGCCGACGTCGGCGATGGCGCCCAGCGGCGGGCTCAGTAGGGCGACGACCAGTCCGCTCGCGGCAATCGCATAACCCCAGATTGCCTGGCCCTCGACCTGGTTACCGACGATCGCCGTCGCGAAATAGGCTGGAAAGACGAAAGTGATGATCAGCGTGGTGAACGGCGAGTTCGCCCAGTCGAACAGCGCCCATGCGAACTGACCGGCGCGACCCTTCCGCCGTCCCGCGGCCATGGATTGATGGCCGATTGGACCCCTAGAGGATGCCCAGTGCCAGATCACCGCCCGCTGCCCACTGTTGCCCTCCTCGCGTTGAGTCAGCTTGCTTGCCGACCTAGAAGTACTATTCTAGACATATTCGTCTTGCGCTTTGACCCGCATCAAGCGACGGTGGTGACGTTGTCGGCGCGCAATCAAGCAAAGAACATGGTTTGTCGTCGTGGGAGATGGCGGAGGGCTTCGCCGTCCTGGTATCCTATCGTTTGGATACGGGCAGTGGCGCATTAGCCGGAACCAAGGTAGCTCTAGTGAGCCACGATATCCTCATTCAGAAGGCAAGGCTGGCGAGATGCAAAGCAACTGCCGGCATATCCGCCAAATGAAGCCAAACAGCATTGCCTCGACGCAAGTTCGATGGCCTGACTGGACGTCGCGTGTCGCTCGCTTTCACCGGACGGAGTCGGTCTCGACGATCCGTGCCCTGGTCAGTGATAGATGAACAGTGGCAACGGAGCGGAGTCGAACAGTCGCCGAGTGCAGGAGCCGAAGAGGATCTCGCGGAACCCGCGGTGACCGAAGGCACCCATCACCAGCAACCGCGACTTGATCTCCGCCGCATGCTTCATCAAGATGCCGGCCGGATCGTCGGACGAAACGCAGGCCTCGATCTCGGCCTTCACGTCGTGTAGCGCCAGAAAGTCCCGCGCCCGGGCCGCGATCTGCCACGCATTCGCACCCTCGCCTTGGACAGTCAGAATGTGCGCCGAAGAAGACCCGAACATGCCAAGTACCGCCGCGAGCTGCAGTGCCCTTGCGGCCGGTGCGCTACCGTCATAAGCGACCAGCACGGGGCCATCCTCGATCACCGTCGGACCGGTTACCACGACCGGGCGGCATCCGCGGGCAATAACGTGCTCGACAAGGGGCGTCACTCCGTCGAGCGGTTCAAGGTGGAATTCAGCGTCGCGACCAGTAACCAACAGGTCGCATGTTTCGATCATGCGAAGTAGCCCACCTCGTATATCCCCCTCAATTGTCGAACATGGTGCCTCGATACCTTCACTCGTGACGGCGGCCCGAAACGCAGTCGGCAGGTCGGCGATGCGCGAGCGGCGCTCCTTGGCCTGCTGCTCACGGTGCTTGAGGCGGGCGTAAGCGTACTCGGCGCCACCAACGGGGAACGGTTCGACGTGGTTGATGTCGCTGACTTCGATCGCAGTTACGCCGCGAAGCGCTGCTCCCGTCCGCCGAGCCAGTGCCACTCCAAGCACCCTCGCGGCGACACACGATGGCGTATCGTCCACGGTGACGAGAATTGAGCGCACATAGACCTCCCCGATTTCCTAGCTGCATTGGCTACACTGCCATGCGCACAGCTTGCCTTGATGTCAATCAACGATACGGTCCTTGAGACGATGGGTGGGCTGCGCGCTCCAAACTGATCAGAAGCACAGAGATTGTCAGCCCTTGCCCCGTAGAAGGTTGAGCAGATCGATCGGCAGCGGGAAGACGATCGTGGAACTCTTCTCGCCGGCAATGTTGGCAAGCGTTCCGAGATAGCGGAGCTGCATCGATTCGGGGCTGCGGGCCATGATTTCGCCGGCCAGCACCAGCTTCTCGGCCGCCTGCAGCTCGCCTTCGGCGTCAATCACCTTGGCCCGGCGCAGCCGTTCGGCCTCGGCCTGGCGGGCGATGGCGCGGACCATCTTTTCGTCGAGGTCGATGTGCTTCAGCTCGACGTTGGAGACCTTGATGCCCCAGGCGTCGGTCTGCTCGTCGAGGATGCGTTGCACATCGGCATTGAGCTTGTCGCGCTCAGCCAACATCTGGTCGAGCTCGTGCTGGCCGACGACGGAGCGCAGCGTCGTCTGCGCCAGCTCGCTGGTCGCCTGGTTGTAGGCCTCGACCTGGATAATCGCCTTCTCCGGATCGATGACGCGGAAATACACCACGGCGTTCACGCGCACCGAGACGTTGTCGCGCGAGATCACGTCCTGCGGCGGCACGTCGAGGACGCGGGTGCGCAGGTCAACCCGTTCCATCGTCTGCACAACGGGTATGACAAGGATCAGGCCCGGCCCTTTCACAGCCTGCAGCCGGCCGAGCGTGAAGACGACCCCACGTTCATATTCGCGCAGGATGCGGATCGAGTAGGAAACCAGGGCCACGAGAACGACAGCGGGCAGGAGGTAAGCGAGGAAATCGAGGTTTGGCATGGTCAGGTTCCTTCCCGAATGGGGTCCACGTGCAAGGTCAGTCCGTCGCGCCGGTCAACACGCACCGGCGTACCCGGCGCAAGCGGGCCCGGCCCGCGCGCCGACCAGACCTCGCCGTGAACGCGGATGTGTCCTTGGCCGTCCCGCCAGTCCAGCACCCGACCCTCGAGGCCGATCATCTCTTCCGATCCCGTCGCCACCTTGCGCCGGCGCACCCGCAGGATCATGCCCAGCAAGCCGACGACCAGCAGTGCGTTGGTCGCCGCCGCAGCCAGCACCACGGGCCAGCTCACGGCAAAGTCGATATCGGCGCCTGCCGGGTCGAACAAGAAGAGCCCGCCGATGACGAAAGCCGCGATCCCGCCGAGGCCCAGCACGCCGAACCCTGGCGTGAAGGCCTCCACCACCATCATCGCCAGGCCAGCCACCAGGAGCGCCACGCCCGCGAAGTTGAGTGGCATCATCGACAGCGCCATCAGCCCGACGAGGAGACAGATGGCGCCGACGATCCCAGGACCGGTGAGGCCCGGGCTCCAGAACTCGAAGATGATGCCGTAAATGCCGATCATCAGCAGGATGAAGGCGATGTTCGGATCGGTGACGACGGTGAGCAGCCGGGTCTTCCAGCTCGGCTCAACGACGATCACCCGGGCATGTCGCGTCGCAAGCGTGCGCTCGCCCTCAACGGTGCGCACGGTGCGCCCATCGAGACGGTCGAGCAGGTCGTCGACGCTGCCGGCCAGCAGGTCGATGACCTTCTCTCGGGCGGCTTCTTCAGCCGTCAGGGTCGCGGCCTCGCGCACGGCCTTCTCGGCCCATTCGGCGTTGCGGCCGCGCAGTTGCGCCAGGCTGCGTAGGTAAGCAACGGCATCGTTGAGCACCTTGCGTTCCATCGCACCGCCCTCGCCCTCTGCCGGCTTGTCGTTGTCGCGACGCTGCGGAGGCGCACCGGGCGGACCCATCTGGACCGGCGTGGCGGCGCCGAGATGCGTGCCCGGCGCCATGGCGGCGACATGGGCGGCATAGATGATGTAGGTACCGGCGCTGGCCGCCCGCGCGCCACCGGGGGCGACGAACACCGCGACAGGAATGGGCGAAGCGAGGATCGCCTGGATGATGTCGCGCGTCGCCGATACCAGCCCGCCCGGCGTATCCATGCGCAGCATGATGAGTCCGGCCCGCTCGGCATGCGCACGCGCGAAGGCTTCTTCCAGCATGTGCCCGGTGCCGACCCCGATCGCACCTTTGACGTCGAGCACGATGACTGGTGCGGGCTCGGCACGCGTCGTCACCGCCTGTCCAGGGTCCGATTGTGCGTAAGAATGCACAGCCGTGACGACCACGAATAGAAATGAGCAAATCAAACCAATGCGTCGGAAGCGCATCATCGCCTCCTCGATCGCGTCCAGCGCAGCGAGAGCAGAACAGTAGTCACCGTTGCGCCCCTCCGACAAGCAGAATGATTTGGCCAGTGGCGCGGGTGAATATCGAAACGAATGCGGGAGACAGACTCGGCCCTTGTCCCTCAGGCAGCTCGTCGTGCACGCCCGATGCAGCGCTATAACAGATAGCTCTGGACCGTTGACGACAACGCAAAGGTTGCTTGGGCAGCACTCGACCAAGATGGTCGACGACCCGCACAAGGGTGGTGTCCCGTCGCGCTGTAGGATATCGTGCTGCGGGAACCTGATACATTTCAAGCCTGTCTAAAGTTCAAGGGTCCACGCGATGTTGGATTCTCCAAAGACAACCGCCCCTCCATTGCCATCGCGGCCAACCGATACATCAAGGACACACCGCGAGGACGTCGCAGGGAGGATGGCTTAAGAAATCCTCGGCAACGCTGCCCAACACCGCGTGTGCGATGCCGCTACGTCCATGCGTCCCGAGGACAAGAAGATCTGGCTTCAGCCGATCGACCTGGTCCTGGATCACCTGCCGAACCGGTCCCTGCCTGACGACTTCGAACAAGCGAGTTGGTGCGGTCAGCAAGATCGTCTGGAGCGCCGTGAAATCCCCTCCGACAAACTGGTCCATCTGTTCCTGATGGCCCTTCGAGGCCTCACGACGGTTATTGTCGCCGGTTAGAAACGCCTTGAATGGGACATCGAACGCATGGACTAAATGGAATTCCCCTTCCGGGAAGAGCTTCGCCGCAAACTCGATGGCGCGCCGCGAGCCCTCGGAAAAGTCAACCCCCACGATGATCCGATGATAGGGAGATCGCGGTCTCGCCTTGACCATCAACACCGGACGCGCTGCGGTGCGAATAACGCGCTCTGCGGTGGTTCCGCGGAAGAGTTCACGGGTCTCGTTGCGGTGGACTCCCAGGACAATGAGCTCGGCTCCCGCCTTCTCTGCGACATCTACAATGTCGTTGTAGTCTCTACCGAAAACCACCCTGATGTCCGAAGCCATCACGTCGGCGCCTTGCAATGCCGCGAAGTGGTCGGCGATCAACGCGCGCGCATCGTCGTGCAAACGATCCGCAGTCCGGCTCGGAAGGTCGCTGTCGACAACGTGCAGGATCGTCAGCGCCGCACCCGTCTGCTTGGCCAAGATGACAGCCCGCTCAACCGCCCGGTCCGACCGGGCAGAGAGATCGGTTGCTACCAGCACTTTCGAGAGCGCCTGCAATAAACCCGCATCCATAATTGTATCTCCTACGCGACCTTTGGTTTCACCTTTGACCGCTATGCTTTCTGTCGCTTACCCGGCCAATCACCACTTGGACGCATCGCACGACCAAAGCCGCGCCGAACCCGTCGCCGCAATTCCCACGATAGAGGCAGAGAGGTTCCATGATTTGGTCTCCCTGGCTCCCGCGGGACAAAAATGCCGTTAAGCCCGAAGCCCTAGCTTTCACGTGAGGTCCTGATGCGCAGACGACCAACTAGGCTCGGGAACTGGAACCACCAACATGTCGCATGTCGTCAATCCTAGAACGGTCTCCGCCACGCTGCCGATCAGAGCGTGCGCAATGCCCGACCGCGCATGGGTTCCCATCACCACAAGATCGGTCTTCTGCAAGGCCAGCTCTTCCTCGATCAGCGCCGAGGCATCCCCGTTTTTGATCGTTATGGAGGGCCCTCGTGCACCCAACCCCAGAGTGTCGATCAACCGGGACATCGCCTGCTTCGCCTGCTCGCCGATAGGACCGGCGAATTTGGCCCTTTCCTCGCGGCTGAACGTCAAGGAGAGCGCTGCCACGTAATCCTGGAACGCGCCCTTGTACGCGTGCAAAAGATGGAGATTCGCTTTGGGAAGAAAGGTCGCTGCTAAGCGGATTGCCGCCGTGGAGGCGTCTGAAAAGTCGACCGGTATGAGTACGCTTTGGTAGGGTGCCTGGTTCGGATTGTTGACCACCAGGATTGGCCGGCGGGTCAGCCGCAGCAGACGCTCGACCGTGGTGCCAACGAACAAATCGGCGACCGGACGCCTCCGGTGCCGCCCCGTCACCACGAGATCGACAGCGCGCGCATCGGCCTCGGCTGCAATGGTGGCGGCAGGGTCCCCAGAAACGATCTCGATGCGATACGATGGTGTATCGTTCCCCAGCCATCGCCGCACCCCAATCTCGAGGTCGTTCTCAGTGCGCATCCGCTGGGCATCAACGACATGTGCCGGGAGATCGCTGTCAACAACGTGAAGGATGGTCAGATGACCCTTGCGATCAAATGCAAGACGGGCGGCACGAACCAACGCAACATCCGACCGGGCCGCAAGATCATGCGCAGCGAGCACCTGATACATCTTAGACCACTCCTGGGGCTAGAAAGGGCTGAGGCATGTCGGCTTCTCCATGCGGCGCAATGGTCGATGTGTATCAGGCTGTAAGATCAGGTATCGTGGGAGTTGGTACAATCAGGACGTCGCAAGGCGGGCGGCTTAAGAAGTCTTCAGCCACGCTGCCCCATATCGCGTGGGCGACACCACTACGCCCATGGGTGCCGATGACAAGTAGATCCGGCTTCAGCTGATCGATCTGCTCCTGGATCACGCCCCTGACGGATCCTGGTCTGATGATCTGGAACAGGCGAAATGGCGTGGCTTGCAGTATTGCCTTCAGCTCCACGATATCCGATCCGACCAACTGGTTCATCTGCTCGTGAAGGATCGTCGGCACTTCGCGCCGAGAATTGCGAGCGAACAGAGGCCCCTTGACGGGCACCTCGAAGGCATGAACCAAATGAAACTCACCGTCCGGGATGAGCCGCGCCGCGAACTCGATGGCGCGGCGTGAGCAGATAGAGAAGTCAACGCCCACAATCGCGCGCCGATAATAGGCCTGCGGCCTCGCCTTAACCATCAGGACAGGCCGGCCAAAGGCCCGGATCACGCGCTCGGCGGTCGTTCCCCGGAAGAACTCCCGCGACTCGTTTCGATGGACGCCGAGAACAAGAAGCTGGGCTCCTACCGTCCTGGCAACATCGACAATGTCACTATGGTCTTTGCCAAGGACAATTTTGGTGTCCGCAGATCCTACATATGCATTGGGTAGTGAGATGAGGTGATCGGCAATCAACGAACCCGCATCATCACGCAAACGATCCCTAATCCTGCTTGGAAGGTCAGCGTCGACAACATGCAGGATCGTCAGGGCTGCACCAGTCTGCTTGGCCAAGATGACAGCCCGCTCAACCGCGCGGTCGGACCGCGCGGAGAGGTCAGTTGCCACCAACACTTTGGAGAGTACGGCCGATGCTCGTTCGCTTGTCATTTTGCCGCCTGCTGAGTCATGAACCATAGCCCTCGTCGATTCTCTTTCCGATCATCCGCGACTGGCGTCGTCTACTGCCTCCCAGAGCCCCCGATCTACGATCGCCCAGGCGCTTCCAATTTAGTCGAGGCGCCTCAGGCTCGCGCAACGAGTACGTCATGAGGCAGCACTTCAAGCAAGGTTTCCGCGACGCTTCCCAGAAATATGTCGGAGACCCCGGTTCGACCGTGCGTGCCCAACACGACAAGGTCCGGATGCAAACGCAAGACTTGTTCCTGCAAGACGTTCACAGCCTTTCCGTTCTCGACAATCAGCGCCGGGCCATTCGTGGCTCCCAACTTGCCGCGACCGGCGGACTCGAACCTGGCGGCGACCATGTCTTCGATCTGATGCCGTCTCTCGATCCCGGCCGCGGAACCCACAGCGTCTGCACGCCGCCCTACCCGCGTTGTTTCGTCCACATGCAAAATGGTGAATTTTGCACTCGGAAACACGCGTAACGCGAAGTCCAGCGCCTGGCGCGACGGCTCTGCCAAATCGACAGCCGCTGCGATCTTCACGTAAGAACGTCGCGCGCGCGTTTTGACAACAAGGACGGGACAACGCGTACGCCTCACCACCTTCTCGATGGTCGTGCCCCGAACCATGCCGGCCAGCGTTGCGTCATGAGACAGACCCATGACAATAAGATCGGACTGCATCACCCGCGATTCTTCGACGATCGTCTTATCCGCGTCACCCATTGCGACTTTCACGGACACGTCGAGGTGTGTGCCGATGCCACTGTCTCGCACTTCATGTTCAAGACGTGCCTGCGCTTCACGGATGTTTTGGCGGACATAACCGTCAGGGAGAAGGTTCCGTTCAATGGCATGAAGGAAGTGAACGGCTGCCTTGTTCTCCACTGCCAGCATCACGGCGCGATCGAAGGCACGGTCTGAATAGGCCGTCAGGTCCGAAGCAACAAGTATACGGCGCAAGTTGCCGTTGGGTTTCTTCTTTTTAGTATCTCGTGCATTCGCCATTTCGGAAACGCCTGCCACTTAGTGGTGAATAAAGAGTGCTGTCGGGCATTCGGACAGCAAGCGCGTCGTGACGGACCCGAGCAGGGTCTCTCTCCAGCCGCGATGACCGTAGGCTCCCATCACCAGCAGGTCTGCACCGAGCGATTTCGCTCCGGAGATCACGAACTCAGCTGGGTCAGAGGCCGATGTGAATGGATGGGCCGTGCAGGCAATGCCATAGAGCCCGAGATATGCACGCGCCTGACGGACAGAGCGGTCTGCCACATCTTGCTCCGATGCAACTGAAATCACATGAATCTCGGATTTGCTCGCGAGTCCGAGAAGCGTGAAAACCTGCAGGGTCCGCGCGGCGGGAATACTGCCATCATAGGCGATAACGATGCGTGACGGATCTCGGACTGCCTCGGGTGTGATGATGAGCGGCCGCGGACTGTCTTTCAGGATCTGTTCGACGGCCTTGGCCAGGCCACCGCCGGGCGCGCCATGAAAATCGCCGTCGCGGCCGATAACGATCAGGTCATGTACGGCAGCGACGCCACGCACTTCCGCCACGGGGCTACCTTCCAGCGTTAGGATATCGCCCTTCACGTTCTGGGTCGTGCAACGTTTCAGGAACCCTCCGCGTAACCTCTCATTCCGTTGATGCGCTTGCTCCAGTCGATCCATGTCGGCTTGAAGGTTAGAATATGCGACGTTCAATTCAGCGGGCACGAGTGCAAGCGTGGGGAGATAGTCCGTGGTGACGAAGTTCACGCCGGTGAGCGCCGCTCCATGCTTTGTCGAAAGAGCGAGTGCGAACTTAACCGCCGCATCACCGGCGAGCGTGTCATCAAGGGCGACGAGTAAGCTTCGCATGGGTCTTGTCCTGATCGTTGGGAGCCGAGTGTATTCCAGCCTGACATCGCAGCGTGCCCAAATCTCATGGAATGCCTCCAAATACCTTGAGATGGATCAAAGCAGCGTCAACGACGCTCGGATAGCTTGAAAGGCCTTGAATGGCATTGAGAAGGCCTTAAGGGATGCTGACTCGTCAGTTTCTTTCAGTGAAGGAGGTGGCTGAACTCCTCAAGGTGGGCGAAGTGACCGTCCGACACTGGATTAGGGACGGCGGTCTGCGTGCCATCAACGTCGGTCGAGAGTGGCGAATCGCACCGAAAGACCTCGAGCGGTTTCTCCAGTTACACGCGAACCGGCCATCCGACGAACCTGAGCCATCGCGCGGCGGTTCAGGTGGTGCCGGGACCTTCCCGGAGAACAAACCCCGCTAGACTGAATCGACGCCACGTAGCCTTAGAACGTTCAAACGTTGGCGTGCAATAGGGAATCAGATGGGCTGCCGCCATGTGCTTGTCGATGTGAAGTCTTACAACAACCGGTCACAGTTCTTCGGCGTGGACTGGTCGGGTCAGCTACGTCTTTTGGGTTCGGTTGACTGGCCTTAACACACTCAGCGACATTGCCACGCTCAAAGCGTTGCCCGGTGCGGGGTCGCTGACGATGGCGAGACCTAATCCGCAATCAAGGGCTTCGATAAATGAACAAACCCATCGATCATCGAGAGAATTGGTCCGCTCTGCCCGCCGAGGAGGTTCTTCGGCAGTTAGAGTCATCCAACACGGGCTTGAGCGATGCTGAGGCCGCTCGGCGGTTCGCGCAGTACGGCGCCAATCGGCTGCCATCTACGAGGCGGCGCAGCGTGCTTCTCCGGTTCCTGCTGCAATTCCACAACGTCCTCATCTATGTCTTGCTTGCGGCGAGCTTGGTCACGGCCTCCCTGGGCCACTGGGTGGATACCGGCGTGATCTTTGCGGTGGTGGTGATCAACGCTGCCATCGGCTTCATTCAGGAAGGCAAGGCCGAACAGGCCATGGACGCCGTTCGGAAGATGCTGTCGCTCCAAGCGACCGTCATACGCGGGGGACAACGCATCGTCGTGCACGCCGAGTCGGTGGTGCCGGGCGACATCGCTGCAAGTCCAGGAAGCCGCGCTGACCGGCGAGTCGGTGCCGGTCGAGAAAAATATCGCCGCAATGGCGCCCGATGCGCTGCTCGGCGATCGGGCGTCAATGGCCTACTCGGGCACCCTGGTCACCTATGGCCAGGGTACGGGCGTCGTCGTTGCGACCGCCATGGCCGCGGAAATCGACCGGATCAGCACCATGCTATCCGAGGTCGAAACATTGACCACACCGCTGCTCCAACGCATGGGTGTTTTCGGACGATGGCTCACTGTCGTCATTCTTGCACTCTCGGCGGTGGTATTCGCGATTGGCACGTGGGTCTGGCACTTTCCGGCCACTGAAATGTTCATGGCGGCGGTCGGGTTGGCTGTCGCCGCCATCCCGGAAGGCCTACCGGCGATCATTACGATCACCCTGGCCATCGGCGTCTAACGGATGGCGCGGCGCAGCGCCATTATCCGCCGCCTGCCCGCCGTCGAGACACTCGGGTCGGTCACGACGATCTGTTCGGACAAGACGGGTACGCTGACGCGCAATGAGCTGACGGTCCGCACCGTCGTCACCGCGGATTCGATCTACGAAACCACCGGCACTGGTTACGACCCACACGGCGGCTTCAGCGAGAATGGGAGAGACATTTCAACCAACGACACCCCGGACCTTACCGAAGCGCTACGCGCCGCCGCCCTGTGCAACGATGCTGTCCTGGCCGACAAAGAAGGCGTCTGGAGTATCGAGGGCGACCCGACTGAAGGCGCCTTGCTGACGGCAGCTCTTAAGGCCGGCCTCGATCTTCGCGAGGAGACAAAGGAACGTCCACGGACGGACGAGATCCCGTTCGAGGCTCAACACCGTTTCATGGCCACGCTGCACCACGACCATTTCGGGAACGGCCTTAATCTATATGAAGGGCGCTCCCGAGCGACTGCTTGAGATGTGCCGCTGGGAGCGAGATCGCAGTGACGAGCAACGTCCACTCGTCGCCGATCGTTGGCTTCGGCTTATCGACGATATCGCAGCAAAAGGCCAACGAGTGTTGGCCGTGGCGGCGAAACGAACAGTTGCTGGCCATCGGCAGCTCGCGTTTGCAGACGTAGAGCAAGGACTCACCTTCCTGGGCCTTTTCGGTTTGATCGACCCACCGCGCGACGAAGCCATCGCTGCGGTTCAACAATGTCTTGCCGCGGGCATTGGCGTGAAAATGATCACGGGCGATCACGCTGTGACGGCGGGTGCTATTGCTCGCGAGTTGGGGCTCACGACTCCCGACAGGGTGCTGACCGGCCGAGACCTCGACAGGATGTCCGATGTGGAATTGCTCGGCACTGTTGTAAATTCGACCGTGTTCGCCCGCACCAGTCCCGAGCACAAGCTGCGTCTCGTCAAGTCCCTGCAGAGCCATGGTCAGATCGTGGCCATGACCGGGGATGGGGGCAATGATGTGCCTGCCCTCAAGCGTGCGGACATTGGGATCGCCATGGGCGTGAAGGGGACCGAGGCGGCCAAAGAGGCTGCCGAGATGGTGCTGGCTGACGACAACTTCGCCTCGATCGTGCATGCCGTGCGCGAGGGCCGCGCGGTGTACGACAACCTGAAAAAGACGATCCTCTATATTCTTCCAACGAACGGCGGCGAGGCCCTCACTGTCATCACCGCCATCGCACTCGGCAACGTGCTGCCTGTGACGCCGGTCCAGATACTTTGGGTCAATCTCGTCACCGCCGTAACCCTCGGATTGGCGTTGGCCTTTGAACCACCCGAGCCCGACATCATGACCCGGCCACCGCGGCCACCAAAAGAGCCGATCGCGTCCGGATACTTCATGTGGCGAGTTGCCTTCGTATCGGTTCTAATGCTCGTCGCCACCTTTGGACTCTTCGAATTGGAGATTGCCACGGGGGCAAGCCTGGAGACTGCACGAACCGTCGCGGTCAATACATTGGTCGCATGCGAGATAGCTTATCTTTTGCCTCTTCCGGGAATCGAGTGGGTGATTTTGGAGGGGGAACACGGCAAGAAGGTTGTGGATAGTGGGTTTTCTGGTCTTTGATCGGCGCGGGTTTTTG
>WOUR01000121.1 GCA_009772935.1 Rhodospirillaceae bacterium | reverse complement strand
CACGCACCGGCGCGACGTTGTCCGCCACGCTCCACAAGTCGAAACCAGTCGCCGCCGTCGCCTCCGGTCGAACCACGCACGACGGCTCGCTCGCTTTGAACTGAACTGCCTTCAACTCCTCCTCGGCGAACACCGTGGTCACTGCTACGCCGTGTCGAGCATTTATGCAGTCGACCACGCAGTCGTCCGTTTTCTTCCGGAGCTCTTCTTCCTGCAGCGCCGCGCGCGCCAACATCGTCAACGGCGCCGCGCGACCGTCCATCTCCTCCCAGAACACCATCTCCACGACGCCCTCCGTGCCGCGCACTTCACACAGGCGGCCAGAGATGTGGATCTGGACACGGTCAATTCGCGATTCCGACGACGCGCACTGATTCTTGCCGGTCCAGCGCGGGTCCACGGCCGTGGTATTCGCCTCGACCTTCTCCCAATCCTCTGGGCCCATGCCCGCCTCCGACACGCTAATTGCCCGCAGCACCTGCGCCGCCGTGACGCCGTGTTGCTCGACCTCGCGCGCCATCGCCAGGAACACCGTCGGGTCACCTCCGACCACCGGCGCCGACACCCGCGGGGGCGGCAGTGCGAACTCGTCGATCGCCGTCCACAGCAACTGGAACACGACGCACATCGCACGGATGCCGCGCGTCTCGAGCAGAATAACTTGACTCGACGGCACGTACTCGAATTTCTCGATTTTGCCGTAGTAGACGAATTGCGACGGGTCCAGGCGCGTCGACAGCCACTCCATCGGCCGGTAATAGCCCTGCGTCGAGTGGCGGTGCACCAGCTGTTGCACACTGTATCTGCCAGCAGCGATCTTCGTGGACAGGTACTGCAACGCCTCCATCGTACGCGGCAGCAACAGACGCGGCTTGTCGGCCGCCACTGCGAACACTCGCCGCGGGACGCCATGCACGTGGACGCTCAGTACCACGTCATGCACGCCTTTCCCGATCGCCACTCTCTTCTCCAGCACCTCCATCACTTTCCGCAGGTACTTCACCTGCTTCTCATCGAACACCTGCCCGAACGGATCGCCCA
>WOUR01000055.1 GCA_009772935.1 Rhodospirillaceae bacterium | reverse complement strand
CGCCGGTCGCGTCAAGGCGCGCGTCCGGCCGGCGCTGCTGCGCCATCTTGCATCGCTCGGGCCGGCGGCGAGCGCGGGCCGCAGCACGGGCGAAGCCGCGACCGTCGTGCTCGAAGGCGTCGATGCGCTCGACGCCTATGTGTCGCGCTTCCAGGCCCATCTCGGCGTGCTCGTCGTGCTGCCGCCGCTCGTGCTGGTCGTCGTCCTGCCGCGCGACTGGATCTCCGGACTCGTGCTCCTGGTGACCGCGCCGGTCATTCCGCTGTTCATGATCCTGCTGGGGCTCGGGGCGGAGAAGCTCAATCGCCGGCAGTGGCTGCGCCTCCTGCGCCTGTCCGGCCGGCTGCTCGACGGGCTGCAGCGGCTGACGACCTTGCGCCTGCTGAATGCCGGCGACCGCGAAGCCTGGCGCCTGGCCGAGGCGGCCGAGGATTATCGCAGGAGTACGATGGCGGTGCTGCGGGTCGCCTTCCTGTCGGCGCTCGCGCTCGAGTTCTTCGCCACCGTGGGCATCGCCCTGGTCGCCGTGCTGATCGGCTTTCGCCTGCTCGACGGCGCCCTGGGCTTCGAAGCCGCGTTCTTCGTCCTGCTGCTGGCGCCCGAGTTCTACGCGCCGTTGCGCCAGCTCGGCCTCGACTATCACGCGCGCATGGAAGCCCTGGCCGCTGCCGAACGCATCCTCGATCTGCACGCGCAGCCGTCACTGCCGGCCGGAGGGGAGCGGCCCGTCCTCGGTCCGGCCCTCACGATCGAATGCGAAGGCGTGAGCTTCGCCTGGGAGCCGGAGCGGCCTGCCCTCCGGGACTTCTCCCTGCGTCTCGTGCCGGGGGAGATCGTGGCCCTGGTCGGGCCGAGCGGCGCGGGCAAGAGCACGCTGCTCGCGCTGCTCATGGGGGTTCTGCGCCCGCACTCGGGTCGGGTTCTCGCGAACGGCCACGACCTCGCCACCCTCGATCCCGCGCACTGGCTCGACCATGTCGCGGTCGTGCCGCAGCGGCCGCACATGTTCGAGGGCAGCGTGCTCGACAACATAAGGCTGTCAGATCCGGACGCCGGCCTCGACCGCGTGCGAGGCGCGGCCCGGCTGGCGGCGGCCGACGGGTTCATCGCGGCACTGCCGCGAGGCTACGACACGCCGCTCGGCGAGCACGGCGAGACACTGTCGGGCGGCCAGGTCCAGCGTCTCGCACTGGCGCGCGCCTTCCTCAAGCAACAGGCCGGCGTACTGCTCCTCGACGAAGGGACCGCCGGGCTCGACCGCGGCACGGAAGCGGCCGTGGCCGACGCCATCCGTCGTCTCGCGGCGGGTCGCACCACGCTGATCGTCACCCATCGCCTCGCCACCGTCCGTCTCGCCGATCGGGTCGTTTTCCTGGAGGAAGGGCGCATCGTGGAGCAGGGGCCACGCGCGGCGCTGCAGGCAGACGAGGGTCGCTTCACGAGCCTCCTGCGCGATGCGGGGCTCGCACCATGAACGACATGGCGCTCGTTCGCCGCCTGCTCGGGCTCGCCCGGCCCTGGCGGGGCTGGATGGGGCTGGCGGTCCTCGTCGCCTGCGCCACGGTGCTGGCCAGCGTCGCGCTGATGGGCATCGCCGGCTGGTTCATCGCCGCCATGGGAATCGCCGGCGTCACCACCGGCATGATGAACTATTTCCTCCCGGCGGCGGGCATCCGCTTCTTCGCCATCGTCCGCACCGGCGGACGCTACGGCGAGCGGCTGCTGAGCCACGAGGCCACCTTCCGGCTCCTGGCCGGTCTGCGCCTCTGGTTGTTCCGCAGGTTGATCCCCTTGTCCCCGGGCCAGCTCCAGTCGCGGCGCGGCGGCGACCTGGCGGGCAGCCTGCAGGCCGACGTCGATACCCTGCAGCATGCCTATCTGCGCCTCGCCTCGCCGATTGCCGTGGCGCTGGTGTGCAGTATTGCGGTCGTGCTGGTCGTGGCCGTCCTGCATCCGCCGACGGCGCTGGCCCTTGCCGTGCTGCTGATCGTGGCCGGCGGCATCGTGCCGGCGCTGGCGCGCCGCGCCGCCACGCTGCCCGGTGCGGAAGCCGTCGCTTCTCGTGCGGCCCTGCGCGTGGCGACGGTCGATCTTCTGCAGGGCCTGACGGATCTCCGCGTTGCGGGCGCCGTCGAACGCCAACTCGCCGTCCTCGACGGGCTGGGCGAGCGCCTGGTCGACAGTCAGCGCCGCGCTTCGAACGCGGGGGTGATGGCGGAGGCGGCGGTCGGTCTCGCGGCCGGCCTGGCCCTGTGGTGCGCCGCGTTGCTGGCCGCGGCGAGTGTCGCCGCGGGCAGTTTTCTGCCTGAGGTCGCGCCGGCGCTCGTTCCGGCTCTGGCGCTGGCCGCGCTCGCGGCCTTCGAAGCCGTGGCGCCGTTGCCGGCCGCCATGGAACGCTGGGGCGAGGTGAGGGCGGCGGCCCGCCGCATCTTCGATCTCGCCGATCGAACGCCTTCCATCGTTGCCGGTCCCGACCCGTCGCCCGTGCCACAGGACGCCAGCATCGTCTTCTCGTCGGTGCGATTGCGCTATGCGCCCGATCTGTCGCCCGCCCTGGACGGGCTCGACCTCGCGATTCCCGACGGCCGGCACCTCGCCATCCTGGGACCGAGTGGTGCCGGCAAGAGTTCGCTGGGCCGGCTCCTGGTGCGCTTCTGCGACTACGAGGGCGAGATCCGGCTGGGCGGCCACGATCTGCGCCGCTACCGCCCGGACGACCTGCGCCGTCTCGTCGGCATCGCCACGCAAGATGCGCAGCTCTTCAACGGCTCGGTCCGCGACAATCTCCTGATGGCGGCGCCGCAGGCCGACGCCGCGGCAATGGACCAGGCGCTAGAGGTCGTGCAGCTCACCGCGTTCGTGCGCGGCCTTCCCGACGGGATCGACACGTGGATCGGCGAGGCGGGGGCGCGCCTCTCGGCCGGCCAGGCCCGCCGGCTGGTCCTCGCCCGCGCGCTCCTTCGGGATCCCCGCATCCTGATCCTCGACGAGCCCACCGAGAATCTCGACGCCGGCACCGCGCGCCGGCTCATCGCCTCGCTGCGCACCGCCACGGCGCACTGCACGGTCATCCTGATCACCCACGACCCCCGTGCGGCCGCCCAGTTCACGGACGAGATCGTGCAGATGGCGGGTGGGCGGATCGTGGGGTGAGGTCGGCTCGATCCCTTGCCACACGCCCCGGTCGGCGCCGGTGGCCTACTGGGCGGCTGCCGGTTGAGACGGGCAATGGGGCATCGAGTACCCGCGTGGCCCGGATCTCACCGTATCCTCTACGACGAGTGACTGGAGGGGTACCGGGCGGCCGAGCAGGAAGCCCTGTGCCTCCTCGCAGCCCTCGCGAATAAGGATGTCGAGCTGCTTTCGTGTCTCGATCCCTTCCGCAAGCACTGGGATAGACATGCTCCTCCCCAATTCCAGGACGGCTCGAACGATGGCGAGTGCCTGGGTGCTGTCGCCGAGCTCGGAAGCGAAGAATCGGTCCAGCTTGATCTTGTCGAACCGGAAGCGGCGCATGATCTCCAGGGACGAGTAGCCCGTCCCGAAATCATCCAGGGCCACGCTGACGCCCAGCCCCTGAATCTGACGAAGGACCTCGAGGCCGCGCTCGCGATTCTCCATGATGGCGGTCTCCGTCAGTTCGAGCTCGAGACGGTGCGCCGGCAGTCTGGTCTCCCGCAGAACCCGCTCGCAAAGCTCGAGCAGGCCCGGCTTGTTGAGCTGCTGCGACGAGACATTGACCGAGAGCTTCCAGGCACGGGGCCACTTGGTCGCGTCGGCGCAGGCCTGCCGGAGCACCCATTCTCCGAGCGTCACCATCAATCCGTGTTCCTCCGCGACCGGAATGAAGACGGAGGGAGGTACCGCGCCGAGAGTGGGATGCTTCCATCGCAGCAGCGCCTCGTACCCGATCACCTCGCCCGTCCGGACCCTGGACTGCGGCTGGTAGTGCAGCTCGAGCTTGCCGCTTTGCACGGCCATCCGAAGGTCATGGGCAAGCTCGATCCTGCGCCGGGCAACCTCGTCGATTCCGGCGTCGTAGAAGCAGGGTTCGGACGCCCCCTCGCGCTTGGCGCGATACATGGCAAGGTCGGCATTCGTCGAGAGCATCTCTGCCGTCGGGGCATCGTCGGGGTAGACCGCGACACCGATGCTTGCGCCCACCGAGCCGGCAAAGCCCTCCAGGTTGACCTCGGCCGTCAGCGCGGCGTCCAGGCGCCCGAGCGGCACGAGGAGTTCTTCCCGACTGCGGCATTCCACGAGAGCGACGAATTCGTCGCCGCCGAGCCGGGCTATCAGGTCCTCGGCGCGCAGTTGCTCCGACATCCGGCGTGCCAGCGTGGCCAGAAGGTCGTCCCCGGCCTTGTGGCCGTACAGGTCGTTCACCTCCTTGAAGCGGTCGAGGTCGATGGCGATCAGAGCCAGCTTCGTTCCGGCGCGCTCGGCGGCCGCCAGCCGGCTCTTCAGGGCTTCGTCGAAGCCTGAACGGTTGGTGAGGCCTGTCAGGGCGTCGGTCATGGCGAGGCGACGAAGATGGCGAAACGCTTCCGCCCTCGTGCGGCGGTCAACAAGGGCGGCGGCTATGCTGGCAGCCATGGCGAGCACGCCAACCAGCGCCGTTGCCAGGCCGAGCGCATGTCTGTCGTCGGAACTGGCGCTGGATTCGTCGGGTGCGAACGAAGCAACCTGCATGGCCGTCATGGCCGTGAAGTGCATCGACAGGATGCCCGCCACGAGAAGACCGGCGGCAACCGGCACGCGCGCGCGGCCGAGCCGCTCGCCACAAAGCACCACCAGGGCGGCGCCCGCCAGGGCCATCGAGAGAAGGGGCGCGGTGGCGACGTATTCCAGCCTCCAATGGACCAAGCCGTCTATGTGATACCCCGCCATACCCAGGAAGTGCATGGCAGCAGCGGCGGCGCCGACCAATGCTCCCCCGATTGCGGCGGAGCGGAGGGTGGCGCCGGCAAGAGCCACCCACAAGCCCAGCGAAGTCCCGGCGACCGCGATCATCAGCGAGAACACCGTCAGCAACGGATCGATCCGGACGGCGGCGTTGGCGGCATAGCCCATCATCGACACGAAATGGGTGCACCAGATCGTTGCGCCGGCCGCGACGCCGGTGAGGACGATCCAGCACGTCCGGGCCATCGCCCGGGAGGCCCGCGCCTGCTCGAACATCTGGGTGACGACCACGATGCCGAGACTGCACACCAGCACGGCGAGGGCGATCATGGATGCATCGTGTTCTGTGGCGATGCAGCGGGCGACGGCCAGCATGGTCTGTCCTGGTATGGAAACGGAAGCCGGTTCGGGCGTAGCCCCGGATCGGCGCGGCGTCGCGCAACAACTCATCCGAAATGGAGGGATTTCGGTCGTGCCGCTTTCTCTCACAAAAGCGTGCAGTGACGAGTCGGGCGGGAAACGCCTTGTGGATCAGGTGCTTGCGAGGAAGGCGCGGTGCTGGCGCTGCTTCCGGATTGGATCAATGGGCGACCACTCCACGCATTCAGTAAGCGGCCTCCAGCAGACGCTCGGCCGCGGCAATGCGCTCGCTGTCGGATCGGACGCCGGCGTTGGCGTTGAAGTTCTTCACCGTCTGCCCGGCGATGAGGGGAATCGCCGATCGCGGGATGTTCAGCTCGCCGAGGCGAACCGGCATTCCCACGCAGCGGTACAGCCGTTCCAGCTCATCGGCGATGGCCGGCCTGATCGGCTGGGTGCTGCGGCCGAGGCAGAGCGCTTCCGCCACGACTTGCGCCGCGGCCGCGTCGTCATCCTTTTCCAACCGGATCCTGGTGGCGTGGATGGCGGAAATCGACTCGCCCTGGCCGACATGCGGGAACTGGACATGCAGGGCGGTGGAGACGGCATAGTCTCCGCCGAAGGACGAGCTCGCGCCCATGCGGGCGCCGTCGTCCTCGGCACGGTTCTGCAGGAAGGCCGCGATGCAGAGGTCGGCGCGCGAGGCCGCATCGTCGCGATTCTCCGCAAGGCCCGAATAGGCGCGAAAGGCGAGACGGAAGGCCTGCAGGCGATCGCCTTCGACCAGCGGATTGGATTCGGCGGCGGCGATGGCTGCAACGGCACTGGAAAAGACCGTGGTGGCGGTCGACCGGTGCATCGAAGACGGCGTCGTCATCAGGACGTCGTGGTCCAGCAGGATGGCCTGCGGTCGGGTCTTGGGATCGAAGAACTCCATGCGATGATCCAGGTCGTCGTTCTTCAGGCCCGTTCCGGCGCGGTTCATGGCGCTGGTGGGAGTGGTCGGGATGTTGACGATGGGGATCTTCGGCGCGGCGAGGCGCGGGCTGTAGGCCGGCTTGCCGGCCGGGTACTGCGTCATGAGCTCGAAGGGATCGCGATCTTCCCCGAGGAAGATCGCGACGGCCCGCGTGGCGACCAGCACGCTTCCGCCGCCGACGGCGATGAGGAGATCGGCCTTCGCCTCGCGCGCGGCATCCGTGGCGGCGCAGACGTTGGGGTAGGGGCAGTCCTTTTCGATCCGGTCGAAGACGCCGGCGAAGGTCGAACCCAGAGCCCTTTCGATGCGGCGAACGGTGTCGGTTCGCGCCTTGATGGACGGCGAGCAGATGACGAAGGCGCGTTTGGCGCCGGCGCGGGCGGCGACTTCCTTGAGGGAACCTTCGAGGACGTTCGTTCCGCAGTACAGACGCCAGCTATGGCCCGAGGCACGAAAGCTCACGCGATTTCCTCCTGTCTTCCGGATCTTTGTAGACCGATAGCACATTTTACCGTCGACCACGGCGGTAGCCCGCTATAGTGGCGACGTCCGTTGTGCGAGGAGTGAGGTCCAGTGGCATCGCCGTCGTCCGTCGCCGTCATGAGCGGTCTCGCCCTCGAGGTGGCCGTCAATCGCTGGCTGAAGCCGGCCTTCGAGGCCACATCCCCCTATCGCCTGGAGATCGACTGGCGTCCGACCACGGCTCTCATGAAGTCGATCGCCGAAGGCCAGCGCGCCGACGTCATCATCGCCATCGACGGCGCCATGGACCAGCTCTGCGCCGACCGCATCGTGCGTCCCGAGACCCGTGTCTGTCTCGCCGATTCGATCCTGGGTGTCGGCGTCCGCGAGGGCACGCCCAAGCCCGACGTCTCGACGGTCGAGGCATTCAAGCGGGCGCTGGTGTCTGCGCGGGCGGTGGCCTACTCGCGGGCGGGTGCGAGCGGCATCTACTTCACCGGGCTGGTCGAGCGGCTGGGCATTGCCGCCGAGGTCAACGCGCGCGCCGTCACGATCCCGATGGGCTTCACCGGCGAGAAGGTCGCGAGCGGCGAGGCCGACCTTGCGATCCAGCAGGTGAGCGAGCTGATGTCGGTCCCCGGCGTCGCCGTCGCCGGTCCGTTTCCGCCGGAGGTCCAGACCGTCTCCACCTTCGATGCCGCCATCTTTGCCGATGCCAAGAACGCAGAAGGTGCCGCCGCGTTCATGGCGCTGCTCGCCTCGCCCGAAGCGGCGAAGGCCTATGGCGATGGTGGCCTGGTCTCGCGCCTCGCGCCTTCCTGAGAACGCCCTCCTGTCGAAAGACCGTCGCATGTCCAAGAAGCCCCGCATCGTCCTCCTGCATGGCACGCCCGTCGCCGTGGAACCCATCCAGCGCGCCTTCGCCACGCGGTGGCCCGAGGCCGAGGCCGTCGACCTGCTCGACGCCTCGCTGTCGATCGATCGCGCCAAGGACCACGACCTGACGCCGCGCATGTTCGAGCGCTTCGTCGAGCTGGGCGGCTACGCGCATCGCATCGGCGCCGAGGCGATCCTCGTCACCTGCTCGGCCTTCGGCCCGGCGATCGAGCGCATGGCGCGGGAACTGCCGGTGCCGGTGCTGAAGCCCAACGAGGCGATGTTCCGGGAAGCGATCGGCCGGGGACGGCGGATCGGGATGCTCGCGACCTTCGCGCCGTCGGTGCTGACCATGACCGAGGAGTTCGAGCAGTTCGTCGCCGAGGCAGGCGCCCAAGCCACGCTCGAGACGATCGTCGTCGAGGGGGCCATGGACGCGCTGCGCAAGGGCGACGCCGACCGGCACAACGCGCTGATCGCCGCGCGGGCGCCCGAACTCGCGCACTGCGACGCCATCATGCTCGCGCACTTCTCGACCTCGCGGGCGCTGGCGGCCGTCGGCGCCGCGGTCAAGACGCCCGTGCTCACCGCGCCCGACGCCGCGGTCGACCGCATCCGCGCCGCCATCGGCGGCTGATAAGGGAGGACACCATGGCAAAACGAATCGTCGAGAGCCCGCAGGCGATGAAGGCGCTGGTCGGCCAGGAGCTGGGCGTGAGCGACTGGCTGGTGATGACGCAGGAGCGCATCAACACCTTCGCCGAGGCCAGCGGCGACCATCAGTGGATCCATGTCGATGTCGAGCGCTGCAAGACCGACATGCCGGACGGCAAGACCATCGCGCACGGCAATCTCACCTTTTCCGTGATCTCCACCTTCGCCCGCGACGTGCTCAGGATCGAGAACATGCGGAACGGCATCAACTACGGCTCGAACAAGGTCCGCTACACCAGCCCCGTGCAGGTCGGTGCCCGCATCCGCGGCCGCCAGAAGCTGCTGGCCGCCGACGACATGCCGAACGGCGGCATCCGCATGACCTACCAATGGACCGTCGAGATCGAGGGCCAGGAACGCCCGGCCTGCGTCGCCGAGACCATGAGCATCGCCTACGCGAAGACCTAGGCCTGCTTCCGCCTGAGATAATCGACCTCAGCGCGGGCTCGTGGACTCGGGCCGGCCTCGAGTGGTTGGCGGCGCCGGCAGACGGTCGACGTCCGGTGGCGCTAACCCAAAGGATGCTGGTATCGAGTTTCCGGCGGGTGACCAGCCATTCGCGTCGCGCCTTACGCTCCACATTCTTGCAGCTGTAGCCGAAGATGAATCGCGCCACCGGAGCGAACGGCCGGAGGCGACGCCTGTTGCAAATTGCAAAGGAGGGCTGGGAGAGTTCGGAATTGCGTCGCAATTTGCAAAGCCAATCGTGTTCACGGCCTCGATCCTCCTCTCGGATGGCGGAAACCCAGCTTTTCGGCGAATGTTCGCATGGCTCCCGTTTTGCAACCGCGGTCTGAGCTCCGATTGGATCAGGACAGATGCCCGAAACTGCCACCGCAAGTCACCCATTCCGGAACCGGCTGAGCCCGCGTGGCCGCGTGGCGATAGCCGGAGGCGTGCTGACCGTCTGCCTGGTGGTGATGGGTGCGACCCTGATGCTGTGGCAGGCCCGCAAGACCACGATCGAGGAGTGGAAGGCCAATCTCTCCAACCTGTCGACCATCCTGGCGGCCTCGATCAACCAGACCATGAAGGCCGCCGACCTGGTGCTCACGAGCATCAGCGACCGCGTACACGATGCCGACATCGCCAACGAGGACGAGCTGCGGCGGGAGATGGGCACGCGCGAGATCTTCGACATGCTGCGCAACAAGGCGAGCAGCGTGCCCCAGGTCGATGTGGCCACAATCGTGGCGCTGAACGGCGACGTCATCAGTTTCACGCGATCCTATCCGCCGCCCCGGATCAACCTGGCCGACCGTGACTACTTCAAGGCCCACATGGCCGATCCCCGGCTCGACGTCTTTCTCAGTGCGCCGGTCAAGAACCGCGGAACCGGCACATGGACCTTCTACCTCGCCCGCAAGATCCGCAGCCGGACCGGGGAGGTGCTGGGGCTGGTCCTGACAGGCATCGAGAGCAGCTTCTTCGAGGACTTCTTCAAGGCGGTGAACATCAGCGAGGAGAGCGCGATCTCCCTGTTCCGCAGCGACGGCATCCTGCTCGCGCGTTATCCCACGCGGGAAGACCTGATCGGCAAGTCGTTTCGCGAGCAGGCCGTGTTCCGCGACATCATCGGGCGCGGCAACGAAGCCGGCGCCATCGTCACGAGCGGACCGCGCCTCGCCGACAACTCGACCAGCCAGATGCGGATCGTTGCACCGCGCACACTGAAGGACTACCCGCTGGTCGTGAACGTGACGGCGAACGAGGGCTTGATCCTCGAACTCTGGTACACGACGGCCTGGTTCGTCGGTCTCGGCACCGCTTTGTTCGCCCTTCTGCTGCTCGGCCTGACCGGCTGGATTGCCGCGCTTCTGACCCGCCAGGAGGCGACCATGGCCGACCTGAGGCGCGCGCGCGGTCACGCCGAGGAGGCGACGCAGGCCAAAACCGACTTCCTCGCGATGATGAGTCACGAGATCCGCACGCCGATGAACGCCGTCATCGGCATGTCGAACCTGCTGGCCGACACCCCGCTTCAGCAAACGCAAAAGCGCTACGTCCGCATCATCGAGGATTCGGCGGCGCATCTGCTGCAGATCATCAACGACATCCTCGACTTCTCGCGCCTCGAGGCCCGGCGCCTCACTGTCGAGAAGGCGGACTTCGACCTGCACCGCCTGGCCGAGAGTGCCATCGACATCGCGCGCGGCCTGCCGGGCGCCGAGCGGGTCGACATCGCGATGGCGTTTGCAGGCAACATCCCGGCTATCGTCTCGGGGGACGGTGACCGTTTGAACCAGATCTTCCTGAACCTGCTGGGCAACGCCGTGAAGTACACCGAACGCGGCGCCGTCACCCTGTCGGGCACGGTGGTCGATCAGGACGATGCGACCCTGCGAATCCGCTTTTCCGTCACGGACACCGGTGTCGGCATCGCGCCAGAGGTCCAGGGCCGGCTGTTCCAGCCGTTCGAGCAGGGAGACCTCCATCTGGCGCGCCGGAAGGGCGGCACCGGGCTGGGGCTGGCGATCTGCAAGCGGCTGGTCGACCTGATGGGGGGAGAGATCGGTGTCGTGAGCAATCTCGGGCAAGGATCGACCTTCTGGTTCGAGCTTCCCTTCGGTCGGGCGATCGATCCCGCTGGACGTGCCCGGAGCGTCCAGCAGCTCCGGCCCCACGTCCACAGAAGCCTCCGAATCCTGGTGGCCGAAGACACGCCGGCCAACCAGATCGTCGCGCGCGCCATGCTCGAGAAGCTCGGGCATCGCGTGCAGGTCGTGTCCGACGGCGGGGAAGCGGTGGCCGCGGCGCGAAACGGCGCCTTCGACCTGATTCTCATGGACGTCCAGATGCCGGGTATGGATGGCTACGAGGCCACTCGGCGCATCAGGAACCTCGGCACCCCGGTCGCGGGGATACCCATCGTCGCGCTGACCGCGTTTGCTCAGACGAGCGATCGCGAAAAGGCCATAGCTGTGGGGATGAGCGACCACATCAGCAAGCCAATCCGCGTCGATGAGCTCAACGCAGCGATTGAGCGAAACGCGGTGCCCGGCGGCGATGTCGCACCGATGTCCGCCGGTGCGCTGGACCGGGCCGCCCTCGACGAGTTGCTCGATGCGGTCGGCCCGGAGGCATTCGGCCGGCTGATCGATGCCTTCTCGAAGGACGCCACTCGCGCGCTCGACGAACTGCGCGACACCGGGACTGAACCGGCCCGGCTACGCACGGCCGCCCATCGCCTTGCCGGCCTGTTCGGCCAATTCGGCGCCACGGAGGCCGCCGACGCCGCAGTCGCCGTCGAGCGGGCCGGCGACGACGAAGTGCGGGCGAGCGTAGGTATCCTCCTGTCCGCCGGTGATGCCGCCCTTCTGTCGGTCCATGCGGTCCGATCGGGTAGCGCATGACAACGCCGAGCAATTCCCCGGACGGAGAGGTTCCTGTGCAGCCCGAGCCGGCGTCCGCGCCGCGAGTCGTGCCGCACGACCGTGCGCTGCTGCTCGCGGCCCTCGAAGCCTTGCCCGACGGGTTCGTGCTGTTCGACGCCGACGACCGCATCGCCCTGTACAACGAACACTATCGCGAGCTTTATCGCGGCAGTGCCGACCTGATTGCGGTCGGTGCCTCCTATGAGCACGGACTCCGGGAAGGCGTGCGGCGAGGTCAGTATCCGGAGGCGCTGGGCCGCGAAGAGGCGTGGATTGCGGAGCGACTGCGCCAGCATCGCGATCCGCAGGGGCCGATCGAGCAGCGCACCGCGGACGGCCGCTGGGTGCGTATCCTCGAGCGCCGCACACCCACGGGCGAAACGGTCGGCCTCCGCGTCGACATCACGGAGATCAAGGAACGCGAAGAGGCGCTGCAGCGGAGCGAAGAGCGGTTGCGAGCGATCATGGATGCCACCCCGGACTGCATATTCTGTGTCGATGGAACGGGGCGGGCGGTGGACGTCAACCAGGCCGTAGAAACCGTGTTCGGCTATCATCGTGCCGACATCATCGGCCGGCGTCCGGTCGACATCGTGATTCCCGAGCGCTTCCGTCCTGGGCTCGAGGAGGGGCTGCGGCGTTACGTCGAGGCCGGCGAGGTTCCCGACGCACGGGCGCGCCACGAGATGAAGGCCTTGCGAGCCGACGGCAGTGAGTTCTTCTGCGAGGTCACCATTGCGGCCGCTCGATCGCCGGAACGGCATCTGGTCGTTGGCTGCCTGCGCGACGTCACCGCGCGCAAGCAGCGGGAGTACGAACTGCGCCAGGCCAAGGAAGCCGCCGAGATCGCCGATCGCGCCAAGTCGGATTTCATCGCTCGCATGAGCCACGAGATCCGCACGCCGATGAACGCCGTCATCGGCCTGTCGAGCCTGCTGGTGCACACGCCGCTGGATGACGTGCAGAAACAGCACGTCGACATGATCGAGCAGTCGGCGACGCACCTGCTCTCCCTGATCAACGATATCCTCGACTTCTCCCGCCTCGACGCCGGCCGCTCCGATCTCGAGATCCGCCCTCTCGATTTGCAGCTCCTCCTGCAAGGTGCCGTCGCGGTGGCGCGCAGCCTGCCCGGCGCTGCCCGGCTCGAGATCTCGTCCAAACTGGCACCCGACGTCCCGCTGCGCCTGAAAGGCGATGCGCGGCGCCTGAACCAGATCCTGCTCAATCTGCTGGGGAACGCGGTCAAGTTTACGGATGCCGGTGCCGTGACCCTGTCCTGCGGACTGGTCGAGCGGCGCAGCGGCTCGGTTCGCTTGCGTTTCGCCGTCCAGGATACCGGGATCGGCATCTCGCCCGAGTTGCGAAGCCGCCTCTTCCTGCCGTTCGAGCAGGGCGCGGAGGCCGCCGTTCGACAGGCCGGTGGCACCGGATTGGGGCTGGCCATTTCCCGGCAACTCGTCGACAGCATGGGCGGGACCATCGGCGTCGACAGTGCCCCCGGGGCGGGTTCGACTTTCTGGTTCGAACTAGAATTCTCGCTCCCTGCCGCCGACGTGGCAGCGGCCGCCGCACCGGACAGCCTTGTGCAACGGCAACTCCGGGTTTTGGTGGCGGAGGATGTGCCGTCGCACCAGATTCTGGTTCGTGCGCTGTTGGAGAAGATGGGGCATCGCGTGGACATCGTTGCTGACGGTTCCGCCGCCCTGTCCGCCGCGAGGACGGGGCATTTCGACATCGCGATGATGAACGTACGGATGCCGGTCATGGACGGACTGGCGGCGAGCCGGGCGATCCGTGCTCTGGAAGGGCCAGCGGCTGCGCTGCCCATCGTAGCACTGACGGCATTCGGCCAGCCCGAGGACAGCGCACTCGCCCTGGCGGCGGGAGCAGACGAGTGTCTTGCCAAGCCGATACGACCGCTCGAGCTTGCGGCGGTCATCGAGCGCATGACGGCGCGGACGATGTCGGTCGCGCCGGCGGCGGCCCAAGACATCGATCGTGTCGCCCTTGCCGAGCTGCGTCATTCGGTCGGTGAGGAAGCCTTTGCGAGGCTCCTGATGCGGTTTCGTCAGGATGCGGATGAATCGCTGGGCGAACTGGAGGCTGCCACTCATGCGCGGGATCCAGCACGCCTTCGCAAGGCTGCGCATCGCCTCGTCGGCCTGTTCGGTCAGTTCGGTGCGACAGGTGCAGCCAACGCGGCCGTCGCGACGGAACTGGCCTCCGACGACGACATCGCAGGGCAGGTGACTTTGCTGCTCACGACCGGCCGGCGGGCACTATCTGCGATGGAACGGCCATAGCGCGTCGCAATTCGCGAACGGCCGGCGGCCCCGTTGCAAAACGCGATGGCCGAAATCTTGGACGCTTCCCAAATTGTCGTTTGTTTTCAACGTCCTGACGACGTCCAGTCCGCTGGCCTGTCGGTTGCAGTCTGGCGCCTCGCCACATTTCGCGAGGACATCATGCAAGCCAGCGCCATCCAAAATCGCCCCGCTGCCACGCCGGTCTTACGGCCGTGGGGAGCTTATGAGTCGATTGCCGCCGACCCCGGATACCAAGTCAAGCGGATCGTCGTTGCCCCGGGCGGCAGCCTTTCGCGCCAGCGTCATTCATGGCGTGCCGAGCACTGGGTCGTGGTCCAAGGGACCGCGATTGTCGAGATCGATGGTGCGGAACGTGAACTGCATCCCGACCAGTCCGTCTACATCCCGTTGCGGGCGATCCATCGCCTGACCAATCGCACGGACCGGCCGCTCGTGCTGATCGAGGTCCAGTGCGGCGACTATGTCGGCGAAGACGATATCGAGCGCTTCGACGACGTCTACGGCCGGGTCTGATCCGGCCCACGGTAATCGCCCCATTCGCTCCTGAACCGCGCGCGTCTCCCTCGGGGCGGGAACGCGGCGCGCGCCTTCACTTGAAAAGAGACTGCTTGTGTCTGAACTCATGCAAAGCCCCGTCGTCGGGACGATAAAGGACGACACGCTCCGAGGAGGTTCGATCGACGAGCTGTTCCTCGCCAAACAGGGCAACGATACCGTCTACGCCGGCTCCGGCAACGACGTCGCCTATGGCGGCCGCGGCAACGACATGCTGTCGGGCCAGATTGGCAACGACGTCTTGTACGGTGGCGGCTCCGGACCATCGATCGCCAAGCTCGACCGCCTCGTGGTCGATCAGGACTATAAGGGCGCGGTGACGTTCAATGGCGAGACCGCGGGCTACCTGAACACACTCGGCTGGTACAAGGTCGTCGACGGCAAGATCGCCGACGTCCAGGTTCTGTGGGCCAACGCCAGTCTCAGGGGCAGCGGCGGCACACTGGCTCCCGGTGATAGCAAGGCGCTCGATCTGCGGGCCGGCGACCAGATCGGCTTCTTCGTCGTGTCCAACGGCGCGTCACAGAACGACTTCTCGAAGATGGCCAACGGCCACTTCGAGTTCCGCGATGCCGGCGGCAAGGTCGCGACGCTGACGTCGAACAATCCGCAGCTCTGGTTCGTCGGCGTCGACGGCAAAGCCATCCAGGTCAAGGGCGACCCCTATCACAGCGCCGCCTACGACAAGACCCTTCCGCTGAACAATGACGGCATCCTGCACACGGTCGGCACCGTCGATGCCGACAAGGGCGTCGTCAAGATTGGCTTCGAGGATCTCAAGGGCGGCGGCGACCGCGACTTCGACGATTCGGTCATCACCGTCGACATCGGCTCTGCCAACGTCAAGGTGCTGAACGCGCACGGCAAGACGGGCTTGCCGGAAGGCGATTCGCAGTTGGCGGGGAGCGGTTCGCCCAAGCTCTACGTTTCGGGTACGGAAAACGACAATATCTCCGGTGGAGACGGCGACGACACGCTCTACGGCCGCGCCGGCGACGACAAGCTCCAGGGCGATAACGGCAACGACACGCTCTACGGTGGCACCGGCAACGACACAGCCGCTGGTGGGGCGGGCAACGACAAGCTCTACGGCGAGGCCGGCAACGATGCGCTTTATGGCGATATCGGCGACGACCTCCTCGACGGTGGGTCGGGCGACGACGTGCTGAGCGGCGGCACGGGAAACGACAAGCTCCAGGGCGGCGACGGCCAGGACAAGCTCCTGGGCGAAGACGGCAACGACGTGCTGAGTGGCGGGGCGGCCGATGACTCGCTCGACGGCGGTGCGGGCAACGACACGCTCGACGGCGGGTCCGGCAATGATCGCCTTGCCGGCGGCACGGGCGACGACAAGCTCGCCGGTGGCGATGGCAGCGACGCGCTGATCGGCGCCGATGGCAACGACAGCCTGTCCGGCGGCGCAGGCAACGATGCGCTGGAGGGCGGCATCGGCACCGACACGTTGGACGGCGGCACGGGCGATGACAAGCTCGCTGGCGGCGACGGCAATGACATGCTGTCCGGGGGATCGGGCAACGACGCTCTCGATGGCGGGACGGGCAACGATACTCTTGACGGCGGCGTCGGCCAGGATCGGCTGGTTGGCGGCTCGGGCACCGACACGCTCAAGGGCGGCAGCGACGACGACGTGCTGATCGGCGGTGCGGGCAAGGACTCGCTTTCGGGCGGCGCCGGAAACGACACGTTCGTCTTCCTGCCGGCCGACGGCAAGTCCCCCGGCGACCTGATCAATGACTTCGAGGTCGGACACGATCGCATCGACGTGTCAGCCTACATGCTGAAGCACGGAGCCAAGGATATCTCCTTCGTCATGGCCGACAACGGCCTGCATGTCGTGCTCGACATGGGCAAACACCAGTCCGTCGACATTGCCACCATAAAGGGCCCGCAGGACATGCTGGCAAACATCGATCACGACATCTTCATCGTTTGATCTGGTACGGGCCCGGCGGCGCTCTGCTTCGCCGGGCCATTTCCTGAAAGAGACTTCCATGTGTGCTGATACCGCTTGGCGCGTCCTCGATCGTTCGCTGGCGTTCGACGCCGGTCCGCGCCTGTCGGTGTGGCGTGAGCGGGTCCTGTTGCCCGACGGGCGCGAGATCGACGACTATTTCCAGGTCGCCCTGCCGGATTTCGTCGTCCTGGTCGCCCTGACCGCCGACGACTGCGCCGTCATGCTTCGTGGCTACAAGCACGGTGCGAGGCGCCCGTGCCTCACGTTCCCGGGCGGCCTGCTCGAACCCGGCGAAGACCCCGAAGCGGCCGCGCGCCGCGAACTGCGCGAGGAGACCGGCTTCGAGTGCGGCGAGATCGTGTCGCTCGGCTCCTTCGTCGTGAACGGCAACCAGCGCTGCGCCAAGGCACACATGTTCTATGGCACCGGGGCGCGCCTGACCGGCACCCCGACCGAAACCGATCTCGAGGGCGCCCGGCGCCTGCTGCTGCCGTTCGACCAGCTCGCCCTGCATGTCGGTCACGACGGCTTCAATCTCATGCCGCATGCAACGGCTCTCGGTCTCGCGGTCATGCATCGGGCTCGCCAAACCGTGTAACGGACCCGCTGGCCCGCTCCGCCGCAATCGACTAACTAGGAGGATGAGAACAGGGGAAGGGGGCCCCATGCCGAACCCGCGTGGCCGGGTCCTGATCGTCGAGGATGCGCCGGCCCTGGCCGAAACCTACGCCGAGTATCTCAAGAGCGAGAATTGCAGCGTGGAGATCGTCGGCAACGGCAAGCTGGCGCTGGGTGCCATCACCGTCCTGCCTCCCGATGTCCTGGTTCTGGACGTCAATCTTCCCGATATGAACGGCATAGATCTGCTGCGTGAGGTCCGCAGCCGGGGATTGCCGACCGAGGTCGTGATCGTGACCGGACAGGCCTCTGTCCGGCTGGCGGTCGAATCGATGAAGGAAGGCGCCCTCGACTTCCTGACCAAGCCCTTCAGTGCCGACCGTCTCCGCGTCACCGTGCGAAACGCTCTGCAGCGCCGCAAGCTCGAATCCCAGGTCGCCGCCATCCAGGAGGAGACCGGGCGCGACCGCTTCTGCAGCTTCATCGGCCAGTCGATGGTCATGCAATCGATCTATCGCATCCTGCAGAACGCGGCCGCGAGCAAGGCGACCGTGTTCGTGACCGGCGAGAGCGGCACCGGCAAGGAACTGTGCGCGGATGCCCTGCACAAGCTCAGCCGAAGACGCGAGAAGCCCTTCGTCGCCATCAACTGCGCGGCCATCCCGCGCGACCTGCTGGAGAGCGAGGTTTTTGGCCATGCCAAGGGCTCTTTCACGGGGGCCACCGCCGACCGTGCCGGCGCCGCCCTGCAGGCCAATGGCGGCACGCTGTTCCTTGACGAGATCTGCGAGATGGATCTCGGGCTGCAGGCCAAGATGTTGCGTTTCCTTCAGACCGGCACCGTACAGCGGGTCGGCGAGGACAAGCCCCGCCCGGTCGACGTCCGCATCGTCTGTGCCACCAATCGCGATCCCCAGGCGGAAGTCGCGGCCGCACGCTTCCGCGAGGACCTCTTCTATCGCCTCAACGTCATACCCGTCGATCTCCCGCCGCTGCGTGAGCGCGACCATGACGTGCTGCTGATCGCCAGGCATTTCCTGCGGCAGTTCTCGATGGAGGATGACAAGAAATTCACGGCCTTCGCGCCGGCCGTCGAGGCGGTGCTGCTCGGCTATGGCTGGCCGGGAAACGTTCGCGAACTGCAGAACACGGTCCGCAACATCGTGGTGCTGAACGAAGGCGAAACCGTGGAAATGGACATGCTCCCGCGCGCCTTTCAGGGGGCCGGCGGGGGCGTGCCGATGGCGGGAGTGCGATCCATCGCGGCTCCCCTTCCGGAAGCAACGATGCCCATCGAGCCTCTCGATGCTGTCGTGCGCCGGACCATCGAGCGCGCCATCGCACAGTGCGACGGCAACATCCCCAAGGCGGCCGCCGCGCTGCAGGTCAGCCCCTCGACCCTCTATCGTCGTATCCAGGCCTGGCAGGCCGACCAGGCCTGACCTTCGCGCGGCGCGATTTGCAACCTGCGAAGCGCGACGCGCCCGCCGGCCCGCCGCGATTTGCAATTCGCGACGATCGGATCCGGTATCAATTTCTTAAGTCATTGAATTATTGACGTTTTCTCCTTCTGGCACCGTTGGCACGCGTCTTGGGAAGGGGTTGGCACAGGCCAATGCCGGCCACCCTTTTGGAGAAACGCCATGCTTTACGAGACCCGCACCTTCACCACCCTCAACTCGGCTATGTCGACCGCCGACGAAGCGCTCACGCTGCCGGCGATCTCGGTCGTCGGCCTCGGCTACGTCGGCGCCGTCTCGGTCGCCTGCTTCGCCCAGCTGGGCCATCGCGTCGTCGGCATCGACCTCGACCTGAGCAAGGTCGAGCAGATCGCCGCGGGCGCCTCGCCGATCGTCGAAGCGGGTCTCGGTGAAGCCCTGACCGACGGCGTCGCCGAAGACCTGATCACCGCCCACACCAATGCCCTCGATGGCGTGCTCGAGACCGACATCACCTTCGTCTGCGTCGGCACCCCGAGCCGCGCCGATGGCACCGTCGATCTCTCGGCCCTCAAGGCGGTGGCGGGCGAGATCGGCAGCGCGCTCGCCCTCAAGAGCGACTATCATCTGGTCGTCGTGCGCAGCACCGTGCCGGCCGGCACGACCCGCCGTATCGTGCTGCCGGAAATCGAGCGCGTGTCGGGCAAGCGTTGCGGCCGCGACTTCGGCCTGTGCTTCCACCCTGAGTTCCTGCGCGAGGGCGTGGCCATCGCCGACTTCTACGCGCCGCCCAAGACGGTGATCGGTGAACACGACAAGCGCAGCGGCGAGATGCTGGCGCGCGTCTACCGCTCCATCGAGGCGCCGTTGCTGCGCACCTCGATCGAGGCGGCCGAGATGGTGAAGTACGTCGACAACACCTGGCACGCCGTGAAGGTCGCGTTCGCCAACGAGATCGGCAAGATCTGCCAGTCCGCCGAGGTCGACAGCCACAAAGTCATGGACATCTTCGTGCAGGACCGGAAGCTGAACCTCTCGCCGTACTATCTCAAGCCCGGCTTCGCCTTCGGCGGCTCGTGCCTGCCCAAGGACGTGCGGGCCATCACCGGGCTCGCCCACAACAATGGTGTCGAGGTGCCGCTGATCGACAGCCTGCTGCGGTCCAACGACTCTCACATCGACCACGCCTTCCGTCTGATCGCCGAGACCGGCGCGAAGCGGGTCGGTCTTCTGGGCGTGACCTTCAAGGACGGCACTGACGACCTGCGCGAGAGCCCCCAGATCGACCTGCTCGGCCGGCTGATCGACGCCGGCTACAAGGTCCTGGCGCATGACCGCAACGTCAACACCGCGGGTGTCCGTCTGGCTGGCGGCTACCTCAAGGCAGCGAATCCCGCGACCCGGGTCGCGCTGCAGGTTCTGCCGGACCTGTTGACCGACACGGCCGGCGAGCTGGTCCGTGCCTGCGACGTGATCGTCGTGTCGCACGCCACGCCGGACTTCATCGCCGCCCTCGAGGCACGCCATCCCGACAGCACCATCATCGACCTGGTACGCCTTCCGACGGCCGTCCAGGCCGAGCCGGGCTATCGCGGCGTCTGCTGGTAAGCCGCGGGATCCGAAGGATCGGTGCCATGTCCAAGCCGACCACCACCAAGCGCAGCCTGGTCCGTCGCATGACGATGGGCCTGCTGTGGGCGACCGCCGGCGGTGCCGCGATCGTCTACGGCGGGGCCCTCGTCTATGCCAACGTGGTTCGGCTCGAGGTCGACGCCGCCGTCATCGCCGGCGCCGTTGAGCCCATCCGCGCGCCGTCGGACGGTGTGATGCTGGGCGTCGGCATCAAGCCGGGGAGCACGGTGACGAACGGCGGCCAACTGGCAAAGATCCACGATCCCGAGGTCGAGCGTCAGGTGTCGCTCGCCAGCGTCCAGCTCGAGCGGGCCCGCCATGCACTCAGGCAGCACGAGGCGCATCTCGCGTCCGAGAAAGCCAAACGTGATGATACGCTGATCATCACGCAGGCCGAGCTGAAGGCGGTGCAGGCCGAGATCGCCTCGCTCGAGGAACAGCTCGTCACCGCAAAGGCGCGGGTGGATCGCGTCGGCGGGCTGTTCGCGCAGGGTTTCGCCCCCCGCCAGAAGCTGGAAGACCATACCAATCAGCACGCCATCCTCAATGCACAGCTCAAGCGTGCACGCCTCGTCGAGGAGCAGCGCAGCGCCCTCGTCGCCTCGGCGGCGGCGGGCCGCTTCTTCGATGGCAATCGCATCACCGGGAATCTCGCCGAGCTGGAGGCCGCCGTGCAGCGTGCCCGCGCCGAGATCGACGTGGCCACCGAGGAGTTGCGCGTGTGGCAGGAGAGGCGTGCCGCCGCCGTCGTCACCGCAACGGGGGATGGCCGCATCATGCGCGTGCTCCACGGTGAAGGCAGCGCCGTCCGGGCCGGCGACACGGTCGCGGTCTATGAGCGCAAGGGTGAGCGTACGATCAACGCCTTCCTGACGCAGAACGAAATCCTGCGCGTCAGCGTCGGCGATGCCGCCACCATCTACATTCCCGCGCTGCGCCTGCGCCTGCCCGCGCACGTCGTTGCCATCGACCGCGCAGCCGGCTTCCTCGACGATGTCGAGAGCCGCTACACCTGGCGCCAGGCGCGCGACAGTGGCATCCGACAGGGCGATCTCGACCGCACGGCGCGCGTGGTCCTGCGCCTGGACGGCGACCAGGCCGAGCGGCTGCGTGGCGAACTCGAACCCGGCACGCCGGCCGTGGTTTCCTTCCAGCGTCGCTCCCTCGACACGGTGCTGGGCGACTTCCGCACGGTGGCGCATCGGCCCGCCGATCAACCGGCGGAGAAGCGGCTGTGAACGTGGCGCCCGCAGCCCCGCCGACGCCGGGCGTCATCCAGTATGCCGACATGCTTCCCCGACCCGGCTTCTGGGCGAAGTGGAATCCGACCGTGCTCGGCGGCCTGGTGGCGTACGCCGCGCTCTGCATCGTCCTGCTGCTGACGGTACCCAACACGCTGTGGGACCCGGCGGCGCGTCACGTCACCATCGTGATCGGCGGGCTCGGCCTGTGGCGGTTCGGCTGGTGGACCACCCATGTCGTGCGCGCGTGGATCTACGCCTTCGTGCGCTATCCGGCGCTGCGCCTGCTCGCCGACCAGGCCTGGCGGGACGGCCACCGCCCACGCCGGGTCCACTTCATGATGACGACCTTCCGCGAGAAGCGCGAAATCACCCACGCGGTGGTCGACAGCATCGTGCGCGAACTGCGATCGACCGGCCTGCCCGGCACGATCTGGCTGGGGTCCGGCGACGAAAGCGACGAGATCATCATCGCCGACTTCCTGGCCGAGCATGCGGCCGACATCGACGTCCGCTTCGAGATCGCCCGCCAGATCAAGCCCGGCAAGCGCTACGGCATCGGCGCGTCGCTCCGCGCCATGGCGAAGGGCCACGAGCGCGGCGAGGTCCGCGAGGACGACGTCGTCGTGTTCATGGACGGCGACTCGATCATCGGTGATGGGATGCTGGCCAAGTGCACTTCCCTCTTCGTCGCCGATCCGGCCCTCGAGGCGATGACGACCGACGAGGAGGTCGTCTGCTTCGGCCCGCGGTGGATCCAGCTGTGGCTCACCATGCGATTCGCGCAGCGCCGCATCGCCATGCAGAGCCACTCGCTCTCGGGCAAGGTGCTGACCCTGACCGGGCGGCTGTCGCTGTACCGGGTCAACCATGTCATCCGGCCGGCATTCTACGAGCTGGTCGAGGAGGACCACCTCGAACACTGGCTGTGGGGTCGTTTCCGCTTCCTGTCGGGGGACGACAAGACCACCTGGTATTACATGCTGCGCGTCGGCGCGAAGATGATGTACGTGCCCGACACGATCGCCTACACCGTCGAGCACATCGAGGGCTCGGGCTACGAGCGCATGGTGCAGAACCTGCGCCGCTGGTCGGGCAACATGCTGCGCAACGGCGCCCGCGCCATTGCGCTGGGCCCCCGCCGAACCGGCTTCTTCATCTGGTGGTGCATCGTCGACCAGCGCATTGCGATGTGGACGATGCTGGTGAGCCCGATCCTCGGCGTGATGGGCGCCCTGCTGGTGTCGCCGGCCTTCCTTGTGACGTACTTCATCTGGATCGCGATCACGCGGCTTTGGCAGGCGATGGTCCTGTTCGGCTACTCGCGGGAAGTCCACCTCGTCTACCCGCTGCTGCTCTACGTGAACCAGTTCGTGAACGCGGCGGTGAAAGTCTACTGTCTGTTCCGTCTGTCCAAGCAGCGCTGGACCAATCGTGGCGACCAGAAGGCGGGCTTCGGCGGCGGCCTGGCCGACCAGGTTCGCAACGGCGTCGCCTTCTACCTGACGGCCGTCGCCATGTCGGTCCTCGTGCTGACCATCGTGAGCTATGCGGGTGTCCTGCGCCTGCCGAGCCTCTATACGCTGCACGAGTTGAAAATGGCGGTGCTGCCATGACCCGTTGCATCGTCATTGTCCTGCTGGTGTTTGCCGCCTGGCCCGGACATGCCCGGTCGCCGGCGGAGGATGCCTGCCGCCCGCCACCGGTTCGGCTCGATCCGGCGCCGATCGTTGCCGTGGAAGGGCCCGCTCACAAGGGGACCGACCGCCGGATCGAGCCATTCGCCCTCCTGCAAATGGAGTCCGCTGCCGCCTGGCGGGGGAGTCGCGACGAGGACGCCGCCGCTCGGGCGGTCGCTTCCCTGTTGCGCTGGGCGCGTGCCGGTGCGCTTTCCGAGATCGTCGATGCGGGGCCTGGCTCCAGCAATACCAATTCGATCTATTCCCTGCGTCGCGCGCTGATTGCCATGCTCGGCGCGTGGATGGAGTTGCGCCACACGCCAGCCGGAAGGGCGCATGCGGACGAGATCGAGCGCTGGCTTTCCCGTCTCGTCGTGCTCCAGGACGTGAATACCGGCGGGAAGAAGCGTCGCGCCAGAGGCGAGGCGATGAGCAACCGCAACAATCATGCCCTGTTGCGCGCCACCGTCGCGGCCCAATGGGCGGTGCTGACCGGCCGCGGCGAATACGCCGATGCCGCGGAGGAGGCCACCCGGGCGGCGATTGCCGGGATGGACGCCGATGGCAGCCTGCCGCTGGAAATGGAGCGTGGGCCGCGGGCGCTGTGGTACCAGCGCCATGCGATCGCCTCGCTGGTCTACATCGCCGAGCTGTTGCGGCCGTTCGGCCACGACCTCTGGCGGCCCCGTTCCGACGGCGCCGACCTGCATCGCGCCGTCGATTTTCTGCTGGATGCCATCGACGATCCCCGGCGGCTGGCGGCCTTTACCGGCGCCGACGCTGACCGGCAGGATCTGGGGTTCCTCGTGCCGCGCGGCAACGGCCGCCATTACATGGCCTGGGCCGAACTCTATCGCGCCCGCTTCCCGGAGCGCCCCGAGTCGATGCGCCTTCTCTCGCGGCTGCCCGCACGCGGCGATCGCGGCTGGCCGCTGATCGACGACTATGTCGGGGGCAATGCCACCTGCCGCGTCCTCACCGAGGCCCCGCCACCGTCCCTTCGGAGCGCGGGGCCGCCCTTGCGATCCGGTGGGAGAGCGAACTGATGTCGGTCCCCGCCGTTGCCTCGGTGTTGGGATGCCCGGCTTGGTTCGTCGCTACTTCCGCCTGAGATAGTCGATCGCGAGATAGCTGAGCGCGCGCACGCCGTACTTGAGCGCGGGCTCGTGGACGCGGAAGAGCGGCGAGTGGTTGGCCGGCGCCTGCAGCGGGTCGACCTCCGGCGGCACGACGCCCAGGAAGAAGAACATGCCCGGCACGACCTGGGCGAGATAGGAGAAATCCTCGGCGCCCATGACCGGGCGAATCTCGGTCACGCGCTGGGGATCGAGGCCGTCCTTCAGGCTGGTGGTGCCCCAGTCGGTGAGCGGCGGATCGTTGTAGGTCACCGGCACGCCGTCGAAGACCGTGACGGTGGCCCTGGCGCCGGCGGCCTCGGCGATGGCGCCGGCGGTCTTGTCGATGCGTTTCCTGATCTCGGCGCGCACGCCCTCGTCGTGGGTGCGGATGGTGCCTTCCATGGCGACCGAGTCGGGCAGGATGTTGTTGCGCACGCCGCCATGGATGGTCGAGACCGAGATCACCGCCGGCGAGAGGGTGGGATCGAGCTGACGGCTGACGATGGTCTGCAGCGCCAGGATGATCTGCGCCGAGGTGACGACGGGATCGATGCCGCGCCACGGCTGCGAACCGTGAGTCTGGCGGCCCTCCACGTCGATCTTGAGGCGATCGGCGCTCGCCATCAGCCCGCCGGGACGCAGCGCGATCACGCCCGAGCGGATGCCCGAGGTGACGTGCAGGCCGAACACGGCGGACGGCGCCGGGTTCTCCATGCAGCCGTCGGCGATCATCGCCTGGGCGCCGCTCGGGCGGCCGTCGTTGGAGCCTTCCTCGTTGGGCTGGAAGATCAGCTTCACCGTGCCCGGGATCTCGTCCTTCAGGCCGGCCAGGATCTCGGCCACCCCCATCAGGATGGCGACGTGGCAATCGTGGCCGCAGGCATGCATCACCGGAACGGTCTGCCCGAGATACTGCGCCGTGGCCTTCGAGGCGAAGGGCAGATCGACCTTCTCCTCGACCGGCAGCGCATCCATGTCGGCCCGCAGCGCCACGACGCCGCCGGGCTTGCCGCCCTTCAGCACGCCCACGACGCCGGTGATCCCGACGCCCGTCCTCACCTCGTAGCCGAGCTTCTCCAGGTGCGCGGCGGCGAGCGCCGCGGTGCGCGTCTCCTGATAGGAAAGCTCCGGATGCTCGTGAATGTCACGCCGCCATGCGATGACCTTGTCCTCGATCTCGAGGGCCGCGGCGGAGATGCGTTCGGAGAGTTCGTTTGCGGGGGTGATGTCGTTCATGCGGGGAGTGTCCTGGGCGACGGGGTGGGTGTGCAAGGGCTTAGTATCCTTCAGGACTACGCACTACGGCGGATTGTGGTCGTTCCACCGGAATCGCGTCTTACTCTTGGGCGGATTGTCTGGGAGAAGAAGGCGCGGAATTGCTGGCGGACGTGGTGTCCGCAAATTGTGACCGACGCTGTCCGTAGGCAATCAAACAGTCCCGACTTCTAAGAATTATTGGGCGCCGCCCGTCCTTGCGTGTCCGCCCTTATCCGCTTGTGTAACCACCCTATTGGCGGGGAAGCGGCCATCTAGAGCCCCATGGTCCGGGCGACGGCGGCAGTCTCCACCGGGAAATGTTACCAAGATGACGATAGGGTCTGGATGGGATACAATCAATAATTGTAGTCAGCTTGCTGACGGCGGTTGCCCTGTAGGGAGGGGGAGTATGCTGCGCCGCGCGCTGTCCTTGCTAGGCATACTGCAGATTGCGACCTTGGCTTCTGTCGTGATGGTCGTCGTCAGCCTTGCTGTTGTGCTCTGGCATCAGACAGATGACTACTTTATGCCACTGCCTAACTATCTAAGTTCGATTAAGATAGCATTGCCGCCGCTTGCGATCTTTCTGGCAAGCTATGTGATTGCCTTCGTTACGGGGACCGCGCTTGCTGACACTTCAAAGCTAGCCATTGCATTTTGCCGGAATCGGCTGCTTCAGTCTGCGGCGGGAATGAGCGCTGTAGTCGTGGCGTCGCTGATCATCGCGACTAGCTGTGCAGTTTACGTCAATGAGACCACTCCGCCGGCCTATGCCAGATTGCTAAGTGCGCTGCTTGGGGCAAGCTCAGACGAGTCGCAGCTCGTGAAGAATGAGATTGATGCGATACGAAAAAGCAACCCCGCACTCGCCGCCCAGCTCACGAAGGTCGTGGAAGTGTTTGCGGAAAGGTCCGCAGTTAACGCCGGAAAGAAGCAAGTCCAATCAGAGCGTGCAAAGGTTCTGGTTCGGTCACTAGAGTCTTTCGACACCGCCGAATGGCAGCAACATCCATTACGAAAGATCGGTGCGGCAGAAGCATATGTGCTCTACGGGCAAAGCATTGAGCAAGCGGGGCAAGGTTTTGCGAGCCCAGATTCAGCCGATGCCGCGTACCAGCGCGCCACCGCTCTCCTTGGAGAAGTACGCGACGCAAATTCTTCGTTGGTCCCCGGCCTGCTCAAGGCAAGCGCGACGAACAACTTGGGCAACGCGTTCTACTACATGAAGCAGAACGAGCGCGCCCTTGCCTCTTGGCGGCAGGCCAACTCGCCTGCGTTCGGCCGAACTAACCTGAGCTCGTGGAGCAACATAGTCGCGGCGTTGATTCTTCTGGACCGACCAGTCGAGGCAATTCAAGAGGGCGAGCGGGCAAAGGACTGGGCCGCAACCTCTGGAAGGGCGCTCATCGAGCCGTATCAGTATGCCGGCTTGGTGGGAAATCTTGCTTTCGCCAAGTGGGAGGTGGGCGACACGGTCGGTGCTTTAGCCGATCTCGCCACTGCCCATGCATTTCAAGAAGACGATCTAACGCGGCAAAACTTGGCATTGGGCTTGATTGTTCAGAAACGCCACGACGATGCGCAGAGGTTGATGAGACATATCGCGCCGCCTGCGAGTCGCACTGACAATGGGACCGACAAGAAAGTGGCTCGATGTGTGTACTTGATTTGGGGGCTAGCGATGCCGACCGGTGCGCTCGCAGATCGCGCAGCGAATTTCTCCGCATTTCTTGGCGAGGCCCGCTCACAAACGGAGCTTGAGCTTTTCGATGAGGTGCAACTGGGAAAGCTGGTGGAGCGAGCAGCAAATGGTCTGCCGAACGCAGCGTATCCGTGCGGCAGCTTGGCGAAGATCAAGGTAATCCGCGAGTTGCTGGTCGTTAACCCGTAGGACGTGCGTCTCTGTTCGAGCCGCCGACACGGTAGCTTAGTCGTCCGGAGCTCGAAGGCCGCTCTACGGTGTCGCTGAACGCCCTGTGCGTACGCAATTGCTCAGGATTAGGTGCCGACCACTGGGAAACATGCCCTTGCTTGTCACCTCGCGTCGATGCGGGCGCAGTGGCCTTGGATGCGCCTGAGCTCGGTGCCGAACTCACCGTCAACATGCCTTAGGGAAGGCATCAGTTGGCAGTTCAGGCATACTCCAGTCGCCGTCAAAATGGTGGGTAAACGGGTGGGCACGCGGTCGCCGCTAGGAAGAAAAAGGCCAGTTTGCCGGCCGTTTTCTTCAAGCAATGGCGGACAGGGCGGGATTGCCCATGGTCAGCGGCAAAAGGCAGCAAAACAAGCTTTCAAAGAGCTGCGCTTGTACCAGTTTGTACCACATTGTTGCGCTAAATAAAGCGCCTCTTAGCCATCAGGCCTGTAGGGCGTTGACGATGCGGAGAGTGCGCCTTGTGAACCCAGTAAGTTCGGCGGCGTCAATGCTGTCGGGCGTTGCCTCCGCGACGTTCTCACCATGATGATACTGCTTAGTATAGTCGTTAATTTGATCCAACTCGTCATAGAGCGCATGGGCAGGATGGGCGTCACCACCCTCTCGAATCTTTCTGACAATGTCGCCTAGCCAGTCCCCTTCGACGAAAGAGCTTGGATAGGTCGTGTGACAGTAGGTTTCCAAAACGACACGCATCTTGCGAATGACGTCGAGAAGTCCGCCAGCCCCGGTCGTTAAGTAGGTTTGCAAGTTATCGATGTCGGTCGCTGTCCGGCCTTGGCAGGCACGTTCCAAGTCGCCCGGGATAAACTTCGAGCCTTGGGCGCGTTGGTCGGCGATTACCAAGCCTACGCGACCCGCCGTCGGAGCTTTGTCCCATAGCTGCTTTAAGAAAGTCGCATCATGTGACAACACGATCACCTGTGCGCATCGCCCGCCAATTTTTGTGATCTCATGCGCCGTCTGGCGGCGGCGAAAGGCGTCTTGACTGTTGAAGGGGTCATCGAAGACGACGATCTTTGAGGCGATTGCCGGGTCTCGCTCCAAGTGAGCAAAGAAGAATGCCAGAGCTAGCGTAGTTCTATCCCCTGAGCTGAGAGTATTTTTGAAGCTCGGCTGATGCAATGGGGTTTTGCCATCACCCACATCAACTCCAACATTGTTAATTACAAGTTGATAGCTAGACGTTGCGACACCACCCGGATAGCTGTGCTTTGTCTCCGCTATAGTGAAGCCTGCGTTAAAGGCAGTCAGATAATCATTGATGCGCTGCTCATACGGCGCCACTACGGCTTGCGTATGCGAATCCAGCCGCCTTCTGACTTCCCGCTTTCGCGCCTCTGTGTTCGCCTTCTCCGCGACCAGTTGGCCATGGGCGGCGCACAGAGCTGCCACTTCGTCCGTGTGTCGAGCCTTGATGGCTTTGCGCCTATTGAGTTCAGCCTCCGCGCTCGTTAGGTCAGCTGCCTCGGCTTCCGTTTTCTTTGCCGCAATGATGTCGTTTGCATTTCGGATTGCAATGTTGATGGCCCCCAAGCGGACCTGTGAGGCCGCGTGCTCGGTAAGGGCGGCGGCAAACTCCTCATCTTCCAAGACCACATCCAAAGGAGCACTAGCCTTGCGGCCGATCAGTGATAGCGACGCTTGCCCTAGGCGGCGGGCGGCTGCCGCAATGTCGGGAAGCAAAGTGAACGGAATGGCTGAGAGCGTGCAGTACCGCTCTCAAAATTCAGTGGCGCTCTTGTTCTGCTCAGCGAGGGTCGCCAGACGGCCAATTGGTCCATCGCCAAATACGCGATCAATTTGGGCCTGCATATCAGCGATCTCGTCCTTAAGCTGGCTGTACTGATCGCTAAAGACTGAACGGAATGCAGCGATCAAAGGTAGGCCGCCGACGCTCTGTCCGCAGAAGGGGCAAGCATCTCCTTTCAAATGGTCCATGCCTATAGCAATCCAGTCGGCACCATCGGACCTCATGTCATGGGCGGCGAGATGTTCGGCGAGTTTCTCTTCGGAATCCTGTGCGATGTCTTCAATGGTTTTCGCCAAAAGCGCACGGAATGTGGTAGGCAACGGATAGAGTGGAAATTCCGTAAGAGACGCACGTTGCCGCAGTGTGCTGGCTTCCCGAACTGCGGCTACCGTCCTCTCTTGATTGACGATCTGAACATCAATGTCAGGGGCAATCGGCAATGCAATGAAAGTGTCGAGCTGCATTCCTCCAGAAACATGGGTGAGAAGAGCGCGTCCGGAGGCGGTAATGTCGGAAGTGAGAGCCCGGCTCGCAGCGGCAAGAGCTGCGTCTGTCTCAGCCAGCGTGACGCCGTCCTCTCCAATGATGACGCGATAAAGATTTCTGCCTCTTTTGAAGAACGAGTGGGTTGGGTAAGTCAACACACGCGCGGCGTGTTGGTTCGAGATGGGTAGAAGGACGGGGCATTGACATTCCTTGGTGG
>WOUR01000120.1 GCA_009772935.1 Rhodospirillaceae bacterium | reverse complement strand
CACCGGCAGTCCGAGTAAACGCCGTCGAGAAGAGAGGTCCCACGAAGGCTACCTCGATCTCACGAAGCAAACCCCTTCGCGGACTGTGCTCGTCGAGTATGACCGCTTGAACGACCCTGCCTATGTGAAGGAGCTGCAGGATCGACTCGGACCGTTCGGCTCGGCGGCCGGCCTAGCCGCGTCCGTCACGCGACCGGAACTGACTCGTGCCCTCCAGCACGCTCAACATGTCCGCGAAACCAGCACGACGACGACCACTCACGTCGAAACGCTCGAAGAGATCTTGCGCCGCTTCCGCGAAGACGAGCGACTCGCACGTGAACGCGAACGGGAGGACGAGCGCAAGCACTTCGACAATCAGATGGAAATCCTTCATCAGCAGCTCGAGAAAGAGGCCGCGGACCGAGAGAAGAGCAGAGCTCGCGGACAAGGGCTCGACCTCACCGAGTTCGCGGACCGGCAAGCCGCCGCAGCGCGACAAGACCGCCTGGATGCGGCAGCAGAGTTCGCCGAGCAAGCACGACAGGAAGCGTTGACCAAGATGCAGCAAGAATCGGCCGCCAGTCAGGCGACCCCTGCCGAGAAAACCCGCGCGCGCCGCGACCGCCAAGGCACACTCGATGTCATCTCGAGCGATGCGTACCAGCAATACCTAGACGCGCACCCAGAAACGCCGCCGACGTTGCCGGCAGCAGGTGCGAACGCGATCACTCCGATGCGACCAACCGGCTCGGACTCACGGACTCTGACTCAGGCGAGTTCGAGTGCCAGTCCTGCAACGCCACAGCAGACTCAATTGACGTCGCGGAGCGAACGTCTCAAGGCAGCCGACGAAGCTGGAAGACGAGCGCGTTGGGAAACCTTCAACGATGGATTAGAGCAAGAAATCGAGACTCTGGCGGAACTGAGCGGACTCGCCCCAGAGGTCAAGGCTGCTCTTCTCAAGCGACGCGACGCGCATCGACGTGAACTCGACGAGACGGAACAACGAGCGCGTGAGCAATACCTGCAAGCGCATCCGATCGAGACGACGCACCCACTGGCGGCGCAGG
>WOUR01000054.1:7291-64047 GCA_009772935.1 Rhodospirillaceae bacterium | reverse complement strand
GCGCGCCTTGACGCGACCGGCGGCCGCGAGGGCCGCGCGCCCCGACACGGTGGCGAGGACGAAGCGCAGCCCGAGCAGCGGCAGGACCGGCAGCAGCCAGAGAACCGCCGACGAGACGGGCGCCTTGTCCATGACGACCGGGGCGATGGCATGGGCCAGCAGCCAGGCCTGTGGCACGGCGAGGGCCGCCGCCAGGGCGCCCAGCACGATCGCGCGCCGCACGCCGCTCTTCGCGGCTTCGGCGATCTCGGCCCGCAACCAGCGCTCGACGCCGGCGCGACGACGCCCAGGCGCGTCCGCCTCGATCCCGGTCATGGGCGACGGAGGGTCAGGTCAGCGCGCGGGACGCGTGGGCGTTGGCGCGTCAACGGCGCTGGAGATGTCCAGCGTGGTGCCGGGGCTGCGAGCCGACCGGGCGGCGTCCTCCTGCGCCTCGAACAGGACGCCGGCCGAGACGGCGACCAGCACCATGAAGCCCGTGCCGAGGAACCACGACAGGTACCAGGGCCCGTAGTCGCCGAGGATGATGCCGAACAGGATGGCCAGCGCCGCGAGCGCCATGGCGATGATGTAGCGCAGGAACATGTCCGATCCCCCTTAGTAGGCGTGGTCCGAGGTCTCGACGTGCTTCACGCTGACCTTGCCGCGCATCACCCAGAAGGCCCAACTCGTGTACCAGACGATGAGCGGCATGAAGATCACGACGAAGCCCACCATCCAGGTCAGCGTCACGAGGCTCGAACCCGAGTTCCAGACCGTGAGGCTATGCGAGGGATTGCTGGACGAGGGCATGATGAAGGGGAACATGGCGGCCCCGACCGTGCCGATCACCCCGATCCAGGCCAGGGTCCCCAGCCACCAGGCGAGGATCGGCCGCCTGATCGTATGGGCGAGCGCTCCCAGCAGCAGTCCGGCATAGACCAGCGCCGGCAGCACCCACAGCGCGGGATGCGCGGCGTAGTTCGCCAGCAGCGCGCCCGGGGCGCGCGTCACCTGCTGGTGCAGCGGCGTCTGCGCCACGCCCGGATCGGGTCCCGCCACCAGCTTGAAGCCCTCGATCGCCGATACCCAGAAGCCGCCGACGGTGAAGATCACGACCGCAGCGAGGCCGCCGACGATCGCGGCGCGTCGGGCGCGACTGCCGATCGGGTCGTCCGCACCGCTGGCGAGGCAGGAGCCGCCCATATAGACCGCGAGCGCGACCGACATCAGGCCGCACAGGATGGCAAAGGGGTTGAACAGCCACAGGAAGCTGCCAGTGTAGAAGGACGTCAGGCGCCAGTCGAAATGGAACGGCACGCCCTGCAGCACATTGCCGATCGCCGCGCCGAACACCACCATCGGCAGCAGGCCGCTCAGGAACAGGGCGACGTCCCAGACGGCGCGCCACGTCGGCGACGGCAGCTTGCTGCGATACTCGAAGCCGAGCGGCCGCAGGATCATGCTCCAGAGCAGGAGCAGCATCACGATATAGAACCCGGAGAAGGCGGTCGCATAGACCAGCGGCCAGGCCGCGAAGATCGCGCCGCCGCCGAGGATGAACCAGACCTGGTTGCCGTCCCAGTGCGGGCCGATGACGTTCAGCGCCACGCGTCGTTCGGAGTCGGTGCGCCCGACATAGCGCAGCAGGGTGCCGACGCCCATGTCCATGCCGACCATGGCGCCGATGCCCGTCAGCAGCACGCCGAGCAGGACCCACCAGACGACCAGGAGAATCATGTAGGTTTCCATGATGCGTCTCCCTTACTGCGCCGCGAGCTTGCGGCCGGCCGACGGAAGGCCTTCGACCGCGCCCGGCCCGGCTCCGTGCTCTTCCGGTCCTTTCCGGATGAACAGGAGCATCAGGTAGATCTCGACGATCGCGAAGGCGGTGTAGAGCAGGATGAAGCCCGACAGCGAGAACACCATGTAGGCGACGCTGTGGGTCGACGCCGAGAGCCAGGTCGGCAGCATCTCGTTCACGGTCCAGGGCTGGCGCCCGACCTCGGCGACCAGCCAGCCGAACTCGCAGGCCAGGAACGGCACCGGCACCATCAGCAGGGCGGCCCACTGGAACCAGCGCTGCCGCTCGACCTGGTTGGCGAGGGTCATCAGCGTCGCCAGCACGAGGTAGGCCAGCATCAGCAGGCCGAAGGCCACCATGATGCGGAAGGACCAGAAGACGATCGCGACGTCCGGAATGGTATCGCGTGCGGCGCGGGCGATGTCGGCGTCGGTGATCTTCGTCAGATCGCCCTGAGGTGCGTAGCGCAGCACCAGGAAACCGTAGCCGACGTCCTTGCCATGCGCCTTGAACTGGGCGAGCGCGGCTTCGTCGCGCGGATTGGCACTCAATTTCTCCATCGCCTGGACGGCCGGGATGCCGTTGCGGATGCGTTCCTGCGCCTGGACCTGGAGCTGGTCGATCGCCGGCACCACACCGTCGAGAGAATGCGTGACCAGGATCGACAGCATCGCGGGAATCTGGACCGTGAAGTAATTCTTCTGCTCGGCCTGGTTCGGAAAGGCGATGGCATTGAAGGCCATCGGTGCCTTTTCGGCGGTCCACAGCGCCTCCATGGCCGCGAGCTTGGTCGGCTGGACCTTGGCGCCGACATAGCCCAGCGCATCGCCCAGCGTGATCACGCCGGCGCCGCCCAGCATGCCGAACACCGCCGCGACGCGGAACGAGCGACGGGCGAGATCGAGATGGCGGTTCTTCAGCATGTACCAGGCGCTGATGCCGCAGACGAAGATGGCCGCCGTCACGTAGCCCGCGAGCACGGTATGGACGAACTTGGACTGCGCATCGGAGTTGAAGAACAGCGCGCCGAAGTTCTGCAGTTCCATGCGCATGGTGATGGGATTGAACTCGGCTCCCTGCGGATGCTGCATGAAGCTGTTGGCCACCAGGATCCACAGCGCCGAGAAGTTCGATCCCAGCGCGACGGCGTAGGTCACGATGAGATGCTGGGCCTTGGACATCTTGTCCCAGCCGAACACCATCAGCCCAATGAATGTGGACTCCAGGAAGAAGGCCATCAGGCCCTCGATCGCGAGCGGCGCACCGAACGTGTCGCCGACGAAGCTCGAATAGAAGGACCAGTTGGTGCCGAACTGGAACTCCATGGTGAGCCCGGTGGCGACGCCCAGGGCAAAATTGATCAGCAGCAGCCGCGTCCAGAACTGGGCCATCTGCTTGTAGATCTCGCGGCCCGTGGTGACGTAGATCGTCTCCATCACGGCCAGCAGTACGGTGAGACCGAGCGTCAGCGGCACGAACAGGAAGTGGTAGAGGGCGGTGGCGGCGAACTGCGCGCGCGACAAGTCCACGACGAGATCATTCACCATCGACAGCCCCCATCCCCCGTACTCACGCGCCTGGAGAAACTCGCCAAGCCCATTCCAACATAGCACTTTCAAGCGCCTTGTTCATGCGACCCTATCGACAGACCGGGCGTGATCGCACGTCAGCGCTTCAGGGCAGGAATGTCACACCCGGGTTGTCGGGCTATCCGATCGACCATCGCAGGCTGTCCCGCGTTTGATTGGCGTTCTCGATGGCAAACCAAAGTATGGACCGACTACACGAACGATCCCGACGACCAAACCTTCGGGTGATGCACGCCCGGACGCGCAATGCGCTACGCAGCAACGAACCTGCTCGCGAGGCCGCATCATGCAGTCGTCAACTCTCCGTCTGGCCGGACGAAAGACGTGCAAGGCACTTGCCGCCTTGATCATACCCGCCTTGATGACCTTCCAGGCGTGCGCGACATGGGCGCAATCGCCCGTCGCCACCGCGAGCGCGGTGATCCGCGATGTGCCGGCCTCTCTGAAGAGCATCGGCACCGCCGTCGTGAGCCGAAGCATCGTCGTTCGAAGCGGGATCGAAGGCGAACTCACGGAGATCGATTTCACCGGCCACCAGCACGTGCAGGTCGGCGACCTCCTCGCGCGGGTGGAGTCCCGCGGCCACCGGGCGCACCCGGACGAAGCCGGTCGTGGTTCCATCGAACTCCGATCCCCCGTTTCAGGTATTGCAGGAAGTCCGCTGCACCATGTCGGCGACATCATCGGCCCTGCCGACAAGACGGGGGTCGTTGCCATCGGCAGGGTCGAACCGATTTCCGTGGAGTTCACGCTGCCCGCGTCGGTCCTCCCGGTGGTTCGGCAAGAAGGGACAGAGCGCCACATCCAGGCATGGGCCTACGGCGACGACAAGCTGCATCCACTGGCCGAAGGCAACGTGCTGCTTGCCGAAGACGGAAACCCGCGGAAGACGGACCGGGGAAAGCTGGAGGCGACGTTTCCGAACGGGGATCACGCGCTGTCGCCCGGAATGCGAGTCGATATCCGGGTCCGGGGGAATGGCGATCGTGCCGCCCTCACCATTCCCCTGGCAGCCGTCCAACGATCCGCCACCGGCTATTTTGCCTATCTCGTGACGGAGAGCCGGACCGCACATGCCCGCCCCATCGCCGTGGGCCTGGTTTCCGAGGGCATCGTGGTCGTCCAAGACGGACTCGAGCCTGGCGACATCGTCATAATCGACGGCCAGGATCAGCTGACCGAGGGAAGCCCCGTCGTCATCGTTAAGGGTCCCTCGCCGCGCCCACGGCCGGATTGAACGATCCAAACGGGCACCCGAAGGAGATCATCCGGGGGAAAAACGCCGCGATCTGGCAAAAACGCCAATAGATTCAGAGAGTTAACCCTCCTGTGACCATTGTGGCAAATATGCAACATTTGTTGGACGTATAAGGCGAGCGCCGCCACTATGCCCTTGGCCGTCGGCCACCTGCGAAGGTTCCAAGGGGATGAATTCATGGCTTTGAGAAACGGGCGCGGCACCACCTCAAACGTACAGACGATCCTCAAGGCGGCGACTTACTCCATCACGGTCCTGGCGGCCGTGGCTCTCTTCGGAGCGGCAGGCACCCTGTCGCCCGCCCTGGCGCAGGCCAGCAAGGCGCCTCCCAAGGCCAAGATCAAGCCGGTGGCCAAGGCCGCCCCGGCCGATCCCACGGATCGCATGGCCGACCAGCTCAATGCCAAATGGCAGCAGGAGAACAGCGCCGCGTTCTCCGGTTTCAATGCCGCGACGCCCGCTCCTGCTTCCGGCACCAACACTTCGGTGACTCCGGCCGCCTTCTCGACCGGCCCGGCAGCCTCCGCAGCAGCTCAGGGCACCGGTGAGTGGGGCGACCGTCTGGTCTCCCGTGCGATGAACTATCTCGGCACGCCCTATCGTTACGGCGGCACCTCGCCGAAGACCGGCTTCGACTGCAGTGGCTTCGTCTACTACCTCTACGGCGCGGTCTTCGGACAGCGCATCCCGCGCATGCCGCATGACATGGTGCGCGAGGCCACGCCGGTTGCCCGCAGCGACCTGCAGAAGGGCGACTTGGTGATGTTCGGCTATCGCGGCGCCATCACCCATGTCGGCATCTACAGCGGCAACGGCCAGTTCGTGCACGCCACGCATCGCGGCTCACCGGTCATGGTGACGTCGCTCGACGCCGACTACTACAACACCCGCTATCTGAAGGCCGTCCGGCTCGCGCCGCAGTAACGACGCCCCGCCTCGCCGTATCGCCCACCGGTACGGCCGAGTGACGCCGACCTCTCCGCCCGGCAATAATGACGCCGGAAAAAACGGAGATGAAGAATGCCGGCGTCGTACGAGACCCACCGCAAGCAGCTCGAGCTGATCCTCGAGGCCTGGGGCATGCCGAAGGCGACGGCGGCCGGCACGGCCGAGATCATGAGCTGGGCGGACCTGCACGGCATCGACACCCACGGCATCTCGATGGTGCCGCCCTATGACGAGCGCCGGCGCGCCGACAAGCTCAATGTCCGCGCCGAACCGAAGGTCGTGAAGGAGACGCCGGTGTCGGTGCTGGTCGACGGCGGCGGCGGCCTCGGCCATCCCACGGGCCGTCGCGCCATGGAGATCGCCATCGAGAAGGCGAAGAAGACCGGCATCGGCGCGGCGGCGGTGCGCAACTCCGGCCATTTCGGCGCCTGCGGATTCTACGTGCTGCAAGCGGTCGATGCCGGCTTCATCGGCATGGCCACGACCTCGGCCAGCGGCATCAACATGGCGCCGACCAACGGCGCGCAGGCCCGCCTCGGCACCGACCCGATCGCCTTCGCCGCGCCTGGAAAGCCGGGAGAACCGTTCCTGCTCGACATGGCGACCACGACCGTCGCCGCCGGCAAGATCCGCAACAAGGCGAACGAGGGATTGCAGACTCCGACCGGCTGGCTGGTGACCAAGGATGGCCTGCCCAGCACCGACCCGCACGAGGTCAGCAAGGGCGGCTACATGACGCCGCTCGGCGGCACGCCCGAAGGCAGCAGCCACAAGGGCTACGGGCTCGGCGCCATGGTCAACATCCTGAGCTCGGCGCTGTCGGGCGGGGCGATGGTGACGGACCCGACGCGCAACACGCGGCCCGGCCCGATCGACATCGGCCATTTCTTCCTGGCGATGGACCCCGGCATGTTCCGCGACACCGCCGACTTCCAGGCCGACGTCGCCGCCTTCTGCGACACGCTGCGCGCCACCCGGCCGGCCGATCCGGCCAAGCCGGTGCAGGTCGCGGGCGATCCCGAACGACGCATCGCCGCGGCGCGAATGAAGACCGGCATTCCCGTCGGTCCCAACCTGCTCGCCAAGGTCAAGGAGATCGCGGTCGCCTCGGGCGCAGACTGGATCATGGACGGCTGACGGCTCGAATGCCCTCCTCGTGGCAGCCTTCCCCGGCGCGGCTTCTGCCCGCCAACCCCGCGCTCTACGAAGGACCGCTGCTGTCGTTCTGGGTGGCGATCATCTGGCTCGCCGTGATCACCGTGCGCTCCTGTATCCATCTGCTGGCGCCGGACGGGGGCGCGCAGTCGATCGCCACGATCGACGTCGCGGGCCTGGATGGCGGCTCGAATATCGTGGCGGTCTTCGGCCAGTGGGGTGCGATCCAGCTCCTCCTCGCCCTGCTGCTCTGGGTGCTGCTGCTGCGCTGGCGCGGAACGGTGCCGCTCGTGCTGCTGGTCTTCACGGTCGAGCCGGTACTCCGCGGACTGGCGGGACAGTTGAAGCCGGTGACGACGATGGGCACGGCCCCGGGCGCCGCGCTCAACTGGCTCACGCTGCCGGTCCTGGCCTTCTTCCTTTACCTGTCGCTCTGCCCGGCCCGTCGCTGACCACGGCGATCACCTGTTCGGCGAGAGCATGATTTCGCCCGTGGGCTTGAACCGGACATCGTAGGCGGCGCCGTTCATGCACACGGCCCTCAGTATCGCGTCATAGTCGACCTGTCGCGGAGCCTCGATCCGGTGAACACCGGCGCACGGAGCGCCGACCTTGACCAGCGCCTCCATCACGACTGTCTTCAAACGGGGCATCAGGCTCCGGTCATCGGGCGGCGGAACGCCGAACACGGCGACGATCTGGGCCGCCATCCAGCCAGGCGCCACGTACAGGCCGAGCCCCACGAGACCGATCAGGAGAACCATGAGGATTCCGACGAGCTTCCCCACTTATCACTCCCCCTACACGGGTTCGGACTCGCCGATGGCCTTGGCGCCGACCAGCGCGTCGATGTCGGCCTCGCTGTAACCCACTTCCGCGAGGATCTCACGTGTGTGCTCCCCCAGCCGGGGCGGCAGGCGGCGTATGGCGGCCGGGCTTTCCGAGAAGCGCGCTGGCGGACGCGCCTGCTGGATCGTCCCCTCCGTCGGATGCTCGAGCTTCTGGAACAGGCCGACGGCCTTGAGATGCGGCTGCTCGCCGATCTCCGTCATCTTCGCGAACGAGGCATGCGGAACGTCGATGCGCAGCAGCAGCTCTTCCCATTCCGCCGTGGTCCGCTCGAGCGCGATCTCCTTCATGCGCGCGTAGATCGCATCGATGTTGGCCGCCCGCTTGATCGGGTCGCGGACGGAGAACTCCTCGATGCACTCGGGATGGCCGACCGTTTCGAAGAAGGTGCACCAGTTTTCGCCCGAATAGGGAAGCATGGTGAGCCACCCGTCCCTGGTCCGGACCGGCTTGCGTTCCTTGACGCGCTTGTATCCCACCGGCCCGATCGGGGGAACGAACGCATGCCCGCCCAGCATCTCGATGCTGTTGAACGCCGCGACCGTCTCCAGCATCGGCACTTCGACGAGTTGGCCCTTGCCGGTGCGCTCTCGATAGACGAGCGCGGCGGCCACGGCGCCGGCGAGTGCCAGACCGCAGAGCTTGTCGCCGACGAGGCTGGGCACGAACGCCGGCTCCTCGTCGGACCCGATGGACGAGGCAAGGCCGGAGGAGGCCTGGACGATCTCGTCGAACGCCGGCCGCCTGGCCCAGGGCCCGTCCTGGCCGAAGCCGGTCGCCGCCGCATAGATGATTTTGGGATTGAGAGCCTTGCAGGCCTCGTAGCCGAAGCCGAGCCGCTCCAGAGCGGCCGGACGGATGTTCGTCACCAGCGCGTCGGCCCGCGCGATCAGGCATCGAAGCACCTCCGCGCCGCCGGGAGTCTTGAGGTCGACCGCCACGCTGCGCTTGTTGCGGTTGGCGGCCATGAACTGCCCGCTCATGCCCCTGTTGCGGAACTGGCCGGTGTAGCGCCACTGGTCGCCGGTGAGCCCCTCGACCTTGATGAGCTCGGCGCCCCAGTCGCCCAGCGTCTGGGCGCCGAAGGGACCGAAGAGCACGGTCGTCAGGTCCAGTATGCGAATGCCGGCGAGCGGCCCGGTTGCCTCGGTCATTGCAAATCCCACGGATGGTCGATTCGACGTTTCAGATAGACAAGCGCACGCCACAACGAAAGCATGGCCAGCCGACCATCGAAATCCACTGACGGCAGAAGTCTGTTTGCCGCATCAGACCGGGTTCGTCGGCCCGGAGGTCAGCCGCCGCATGTGGCGGCGCATGCCGTGATAGTCATTGACGGCGTTGTGCATCGTGCGGCGGTTGTCCCAGATCGTGAGCGTGCCGGGCTTCCAGTGTACGCGGCAGGTGAATTCGGGCCGCGTGGCGTGCGCCTGCAGCCAGTCGATCATCGGCTTGCTCTCCTCGGGCGTCATGCCCTCGAAGGCGATGGTATGTCCGATGCTGCAATAGAGCGCCTTCTGGCCGGTCTCCTCGATCGTACGCACGATCGGATGCACCGCCTCGAAGGAATCGGCATCCTCGGTGCCGGTGATCTTCATGCCGCCGACCACCGAATGGTGCGCCTTGCGGCCGCCGAGATGCTTCAACCCGGCGCTGTTCACGCCCTTGAGCGTCCCCAACATCTCCTTCAGGCGGTCCGAGAGACTCTCGTAAGCCGCAACCATGTCGCAGTAGAGCGTGTCGCCGCCGCGCTCCGGCGTCTCCAGCGCATAGAGCAGGGTCGCGAGCGGCGGGGTCTTCATGTAGGTCGTATCGGAATGCCAGCCGCCGCCGAAATTGCGCGTCTCGGACGGCTCCTTGACGATGTCGAACAGGAACGGGAAGTCGTCCATGCCCTTCACGAAGGGATAGTGGTTGGGCTCGCCGAAGCGCGCGCCCACGACCATCATGTCCTGCGGCGACAGCGCCTGGTCGCGGATCGCGATCACCTTGTGGTCGAGGAACGCCTGATGGACCTGCGCCCAGGCGTGATTGTCCATGGTGCGCAGGTCGACACCCGTCACTTCCGCCCCGAGGGAGCCGGCGATCGGCGTCACGGTGATGCTGCTGCTGGCCATGCGATCGCTCCTGCTGATTTCGTGTGTGCGACTCGGTCGATTAAAGACCCTGCCGCGCGACGTCGGCAATCATCCGGTTGATGGTGTCGTCGCAGGGCGAGGTTTCGCCTCGCGACGCCCCGCGCATAGCCGGCGGCGCGCACCTGCGGTTAAAGTGCCGGGCAAAATCGGACGGGTACGGGATGAAAAAAGACAGCAGCACTTTCTGGAAGAAGTCGCGGGTCGAACTCCGGGCCGCCGGCTTTGAACCGGACAAGACGGCGACGTCCAGCGCGGTCGTCACGATCGCCAGCGCCTACACCAACGCCCATCGCTGCAACAACCGGGTGCGCACGATCGGCGATCTGCTGGTCGAGCTGCTGGCCGAGCGTGGTGGCAACGGGCTGATCGTCGGGGCGCCCGCCGTGTCGGATGCACTGACTCAAGGCACGCCGACCGCCGGCTACAGCCTGGTGTCGCGCGACGTCGTGGCCGACTGTTTCGAGATCGGCCACTACGCTCATCACGGAGACGCGATGATCGTGATCTCCGGCTGCGACAAGACCGGCGCCGCCGCCCTGATGCCGCTCGCCCGCACCAACGCCTTCGGGCTCGTCCTCTATCCCGGCACCAGCTCGCCCGGCCGCGTCTCGTTCGGCGCCTGGGCGGCCAAGGGCAACAACCTCACCATCATGGACTATGTCGAGGGCCGCGCCGCCAACGAAGCCGGCCGCATCTCCGGCGAGGAGCTGCTCGAACTCGAAAGCAACGTCATGCCGGGCAGCGGTACCTGCGGCGCGATGTTCACCGCCAACACGATGAGCACGATCGCCGAGGCGATCGGCATGATGCTGCCGCGCGGCGCCTCGCATCCGGCCGACTACAAGGCCGGCAGCGACATCCATGCCGACGTGCGCGCCCAGGCCAAGGCATCGGTCGACGCGCTCTATCGGCTTATGGAGGCCGGCATCCGCCCGCGCGACATCATGACGGAGAAGGCCTTCGAGAACGCCATCGCCACGGTCTATGCGATGGGCGGATCGACCAACATGTACCTGCACCTGCTCGCCATTGCGCGCGAGGCGCAGGTGCCGATCACCATCGAGCGCATCCAGCAGGTCGGCGAGCGCATGCCGCTGATCTGCAATCTGCAGCCGCACGGCCCCTATGCGATGGTGAGCCTGCACGAGATCGGCGGCGTGCCGGTGGTGATGAAGGAGCTGCTGCGCCATGGCTTCCTCCATGGCGACGTCATGACCGTGACGGGGAAGACCCTGGCGGAGAACCTGGAATCGGTGCCGACCCTCGAAGAGCTGGGAAAGCAGGACATCGTGCTGCCGGTGTCGAAGCCGGCGGCGCCGGCGAACAACCATATCAGCGTGCTGAAGGGCAACCTCGCGCCGGAGAGCTGCCTCTTGAAGCTCAGCGGCAAGACCCTGGAGAAGGGCGAGTTCCGCGGCACCGCGCGCGTCTTCGAATCCGAGGCCGACACGATGAAGGCGATCCGTGCCGGTGAGATCGTGCCCGGCCACGTCGTCGTCGTGCGCAACGTCGGCCCGGTGGGCGGACCCGGCATGCCGGAGATGGTGATGCTGACGATCCAGCTTCAGGGCCGCGGGCTGGGCGAGGACGTGGCGCTGATCACCGACGGCCGCTTCTCGGGCGTCAGCCACGGCATCCTGATCGGCCACATCTCGCCGGAAGCGGCGCGCGGCGGCCCGATCGCGGCGGTGCGCGACGGCGACACGATCGTCATCGACCCGGGCAAGCGTACCTTGAACCTCGAAATCTCCGACGAGGAGCTGGCCCGCCGCATGGCCGACTGGCGCCCACCCTCTGCCGAAGACCGTCCGCGCCCCGGCTCCGTGCACGACAAGTACACGAGGCTGGTTTCGTCGGCGCACTACGGGTGCGTGGTCTAGAAGGCACCGTCGTCTCGACCGGAGCGCGCCACTTCAGCGGCGCTCATGTCTTGCCGATCGAAGAAGCTTGAGCGCCACTGGAATGGCGCGGTCCAATGACTACGATGCCGCGGCAGCGAACTTTATGCGGCTCTTCATCAGCGGCTGGATGCGCTGGCCGAACTGTTCGATGCCGATGATGAAATCGTCGAACGTCAGCATCACGCCGGCCAGCCCGTCGATCTCGGCCATCTCGTCGAGCAGGCGGGCGACCGTGGCGTAGGAGCCGATCAGGCGCGAGCCGTTGTTGGGCAGCGGCTCGCGGCGGCGGATGCGGCCGGCGGTCGAGTTCTCGGCGGCGAACTTGTCGGAGGCGGCCTGGTCGGAGCGCCAGCCGATGGCGTCGAGATCGACACCCGCTTTGTAGTGCTCCCACTTGGCCATCGCGGCTTCGTCCGTCTCGTCGGCGATGATCATGGTCAGCGCCAGCGCCTTCACGTCGCGCCCGGCCGCGGCACAGGCGGCCTTGAGGCGGCCGACCGCGTCGGCGCAGTCGCGCGGATCGTTGGCCTCGCCCTGGCCGCTGCAGAAATTGTAGGTGCAGTGCTCGGCCGCGAACTTCATGCCGGCGTCGCTGGTGCCGGCCGAGATCAGCCTGATCGGCCGTGACGGCAGCGGGGAGAGCCGGCAGTCGTTCATCTTGAAATAGTCGCCCTTGAAGTCGGAGCGGCCCTTCTCCCAGAGTTCCTTCATCACCGTCACGTACTCGGTGACCATCTCGTAGCGTTGCTTGAAATGTTCCTCACCCGGCCACAGGCCCATCTGGTCGTACTCGGCCTTCTGCCAGCCGGTGACGAGGTTCACGCCGAAGCGGCCATGCGAGATACTGTCGATCGTCACCGCCATGCGCGCGGTGATCGCGGGCGGCAGGGTGAGAACGGCGACCGTGGCGATCAGGTCGATGCGCGTCGTCACCGCCGCGAGGCCCGCCATCAGGGTGAAGGATTCGAGATTGTCGTCCCAGTGGCGGGACTTGCCGCCGAAGCCGCGCAGCTTGATCATCGACATGGCGAAGTCGAAGCCGTAGCGCTCGGCGCGCTGCACGACCTCGCGGTTGAGGTCGAAGCTCGGCGTGTATTGCGGCGAGGTCGACGAGATCAGCCAGCCGTTGTTGCCGATGGGAATGAAGACACCGATTTCCATCCTGCACCTGCCTTTGATGCCGGACTGGCAGCAAGCGTCATGCCAGCCGTCGCGCTCGGGCTTCGGGAGATTCCGGCTCCGAATGGCACAGAATCTGCTGACTCGACCTGTATAGACAGGCTACAGGCTAGGTATGCACACAGATCCCACCCCCCAGGAAACAGACGACTCCGCGGAACGCTACCGCCAGGACGGCGTCCTCCTGCTGCGCGGCGCCTTCGATGCCTGGGTCGAGCCGCTGCGGGCCGGCGTCGACGCGCTGATGGCCAGTCCCAGCCCGCTGGAGCGGACGGTCCGGCCGGCGGACGGCTCGGCGCCCTTCTTCCAGGATCTGTGCAACTGGCAACGCATCCCCGAGTTCGAGGCCTTCGTCTACAAGTCGCCGGCCGCGGAGATCGCGGCCCGCCTCATGGGCTCGCGCACCGCCCGCTTCTTCCATGACCATGTCCTCGTGAAACAACCGGGCGGCAGCACGGTCACTCCCTGGCACCAGGACCAGCCCTACTACTGCGTCGAGGGCCAGCAGAGTGTCAGCTTCTGGATCCCGCTCGATCCCGTGCCACGCGATGTCGTGATGGAATGCATCAGGGGCTCGCACGGATGGGGCAGGGGCTTCCGGCCGATGCGCTTCGACGGCACGCGGCTCTACGCCAACGACGATTTCGAGGTGATGCCCGACATCGAGGCGATGCGCCCGACGCTCGACATTGCGGGCTGGGACATGCAGCCGGGCGACGCCATCGCCTTCAACTTCCGCACGGTCCATGGCGCGCCGGCCAATACGTCGCCGCGCGCGCGCCGCGTCTTCTCCGCGCGCTGGGTCGGCGACGACGCGGTCTTTGCCCAGCGGGCCGGCCGGACCTCGCCGCCCTTCCCCGATCTCGGGTTGCACGACGGCGATCCGCTCGAAGTCCCGCTCTTTCCCGTCGTCTATCGTTCGTAACTCTCACTGCAAACGGAGCTCTTCAATGGCCAGGTTCTCAACATTCGCCGCCGTCGTCGCGGCGGCCGCCGTCGCGGGCGGTGCATCGGTCGTCCAGGCGCAGGACACCAAGGTCGCCATCGGCATTTCCGGCTGGACAGGCTTCGCGCCGATCACGCTGGCCAAGGAAGCCGGCATCTACAAGGCCAACGGCCTCGACGTCACGATCAAGAAGATCCCGCAGAAGGACCGCCACCTCGCGATCGCCTCGGGCGACCTGCAGTGCGCCGCGACCACGGTCGAGACCTGGATCGTCTGGAACACCAACGGCATCGCCACCACCCAGCTGTTCAAGATGGATCAGGGCATGGGCTCGGACGGCATCGTCGCCCGCAACGACATTTCCAAGGTCGCCGACCTCAAGGGCAAGACCGTCGCCGCCTCGGCGCCGGGCACCAACCCGCACTTCACCCTGGCGTGGATCCTGAAGAAGAACGGCATGTCGCTGAAGGACGTGAAGCTCGTCACGCTTGAGCCGGCGCCGGCCGCCAACGCCTTCGTCACCGGCAAGGACCTCGATGCCGCCGTCACCTACGAACCCTATCTCAGCCTGGTGCGCGACAAGCCCGAGACCGGCAAGCTGATCGCCGATTCGCTGCAATACCCGATGGTGTTCGACTCCTTCGGCTGCACGCCGAAGTTCATCAAGGAGAACCCGAAGGCCGTGAAGGCGCTGGTCGAGAGCTACTTCCAGGCCCTCGACATGATCGAGAAGGACAAGCAGAAGGCCTTCACGATCATGGGCGCCGACGTGAAGCAGACGGCCGAGCAGTTCGAGAAGTCGCAGTCCAAGATCAAGTGGGCCGACCGCGAAGCCAACAAGAAGTTCTTCAGCGGCGAGATCCAGGCCTTCAACAAGGAAGCGGCCGAGCTGCTCCTCGAGATCGGCGTGATCAAGAGCAAGCCCGAGAACATGGATACGCTCTTCGACACGACGTACATCAAGTAACCAGCCTTTTGCCTCCCCCCTCAGCGGGGGAGGTGCCTCGTCTTGCGAGGCGGAGGGGTCATGACCCCTCCGTCGGCGTGGGACGCCGACACCTCCCCATCGGAATGGGGAGGAAGGTTTGAGAAGAGATCATGAAACTGCTGGTTCCCGTCAGACGGGAGAGTCGCATCGCCCTCGGCGTGGCGTTCTTCATCGTCTTCGTCGCGCTCTGGTCCTTCCTCAGCCTGAGCGGAGCCGTACCGAAGCACTTCCTCGCCACGCCGTGGCAAACGGTGGTCTCGGCCTGGAACCTGTTCGCCACCCAGGGCTTCACCCACGACGTCGGCATGACCATCTGGCGCGTCGTCGGCGGATTCGTGCTGGCCGCCGTCATCGCCGTCCCGCTCGGCATCGCGATGGGCGTCTACAAGCCGATCGAGGCCTTCTTCGAGCCGTTCGTTTCCTTCGCGCGCTACCTGCCGGCCTCGGCCTTCATCCCGCTGCTGATCCTGTGGGTCGGCATCGGCGAGGCCCAGAAGCTCACCGTCATCTTCATCGGCTGCTTCTTCCAGCTCACCCTCATGATCGCCATGATCGTGAGCGGCACCCGCCGCGACCTGGTGGAAGCCGCCTACACGCTGGGCTGCAAGGATACCGGCGTGATCCGCCGGGTCGTGCTGCCCGGCGCCGCCCCCGACATCGCCGAGGCGCTGCGCCAGGTGCTGGGACTGGGCTGGACCTACATCATCGTCGCCGAGCTGATCGGCGCCTCGTCGGGCATCGGCCACATGATCACCGACAGCCAGGCGCTGATGGCGACCGACCACATCATCGCAGGCATCGTGGTGATCGGCCTGGTCGGCCTGCTCTCGGACGTTCTGTTCAAGAAGGTGAACCAGCACCTCTTCTCCTGGAGCCTGCTGCGATGAGCCGGCTGTCGATCCGCGACGTCTCCAAGACTTTCCCCGGTCACAAACGCAGCGCGCCGCCGACCCAGGCGCTGCTGCCGATCGGCCTCGAGGTCGGCGACAACGACTTCATCACCGTGCTGGGCCCTTCGGGCTGCGGCAAGTCCACCCTGCTGCGGCTGGTCGCCGGGCTGGAGACGCCGACGACGGGAGAGATCAGGCTCGACGGCACGAAGATCGTGGGCGCCGGCGCCGATCGCGGCGTGGTGTTCCAGAGCTACACGCTCTTCCCCTGGCTGAACGTCCGCCAGAACATCTGCTTCGGTCTGCGCGAAAAGGGCATGAAGCTCTCGGAGCAGAAGGAGATCAGCGACCGTTTCATCGCCCAGGTCGGCCTGCGCGGCTTCGAGGATCACTTTCCCAAGCAGCTTTCGGGCGGCATGCAGCAGAGGGTGGCGATCGCCCGCGCGCTGGCCAACGACCCGAAGATCCTGCTGCTCGACGAGCCGTTCGGCGCGCTCGACAACCAGACCCGCGTGCTGATGCAGGAGCTGCTGCTCGGCATCTGGGAACAGGCGCAGAAGACGGTGATGTTCATCACCCACGACATCGACGAGGCGATCTTCATGGCCAGCCGGGTCGTCGTGTTCAGCGCCCGCCCCGGTCGCATCAAGGCCGAGATCGAGGTGGGCTTCCCGCATCCGCGGCACTACACGATCAAGACCTCGCCCGAATTCATGGCGCTCAAGGCCCGTCTCACCGAGGAGATCCGGGTCGAAGCCATCGCCGCGGCGCACTGAGGGACCGATGGAACCGACCGCGCTCTACCAGCAGGTCGAGGACTATATCGTGCGCCACATCCAGGACGGAACGTGGCCGCCCGGCCACCGCCTGCCCTCGGAGCACGAGCTGGTCAGCCGTTTCGGCATGTCACGCATGACCGTGAACCGGGCGCTGCGCGACCTCGTCCAGCAGGGCCGCATCGTACGGGTGGCCGGCGTCGGCAGCTTCGTCGCCGAGGACAAGCCGCAATCGACCCTGCTGCACATCGCCAGCATCGCGCGTGAGGTCAGGCAGCGCGGACACGACTATCGCTGTGCCCTTCTCTCGGCGGAACGGGTCGCGGCTCCCGCCGACATCGCCGCCTGGCTGGGCCTGCGATCGGGGCAGTCGGTGTTCCATTCGGCGTGCCTTCATCTCGAGAACGAGGTGCCGGTCCAGTTCGAGGACCGCTACGTCAACCCGCAGGTCGTGCCGGACTTCCTGGATCAGGATTTCAGCGAGGTGCCGCCGGGCGAGTATCTCGTGCAGAACGTGCCGTTCGACGAGATCGAGCACGTCGTGGATGCCGTGCTGCCGACGCCCGAACAGGCGAGCCGCCTGCAGATCGACCCGTCGGAACCCTGCCTGTTGCTGACCCGGCGGACCTGGACGCGCACGACCCCGGTCACGATGGTGCGCTGCCTGCACCCGTCATCGCGGTACAGGCTGGGCTGCCGCTTCGATGCCGTTGGAAATCAGCGGTTTGGTTGAATCGATTTGGCGGCGGTATGGGCCGCCCACGACCGGGATGCTTGTTGCGCCCACAGCGCCCGCTTCAGGGCGGCTTCTAGCCGTTCGCGGGCGGCCTTTTCGGCCGGGTCTTCGGGACGGAGATCATCGCGGGGCATATCGGACGAATGCCGGCCCCGGGAAAAAGTTGCATTACATGATCACGTCGGCGTGAGTTTCATCCCCGGCGGTGGCACCGCGGCTTCCGGATCAACCGCGCGGATCACATAGGCGTGGGCTTCGGGCTCGTACTTCGCCCAGAGGCGGGCCAGTTCGGCGATGGGCTGCGGATGATCGTCGACACGCAGATCGACATAAGCGAAAGACTCCCGGTCGACGACGAGCAGCGCTGCGGACGTCACCGGCTGGTACTCGCCGCCGGCCGCTTCCCCGGCTGCCAGCGCATCGATCAGGCGGCGCGCCAGCGGCAGGTCCGGAGACGCCTCGAAGGCTCCCACCATGGCCTGAGGCAGCAATGCCGATCGCACGATGTTGGCGATGGCGGCGCAGTCCTTGCCCTGCGCCTCGCCGCGCTCGGCCCGGACATTGGCGCCGGAATAGATGGCCGTGCGGCCGGACGCATCGATCAGGGCCAATTGCCGCCAGTGCCGGTGCGGGGTCGCCGCCACCACCGCCTGCATCGCCTCGGGTGCGGAGAATCCATGAGCCAGCAGATCGAGGGCCAGCGGCCCCAGCCGCGGATCGGTGCGATGCTGGGTGAGGGCCGCCCCAACGCCCGCCCGCGCATGCGCGCAGCGCGAGCCGACCGAGATCGACGAGGTAGTGACGACCGCCCCCAGCATCCCGGTCCGGGCACAACGTCCGACGAGCGAGAAGGTCATGTCGGCGGCTCCATTCATCCACCTCCCCCGTATGACGGGGGAGGAAAGCCCAATTCTATAGACTCGGCAGATTGAGCCCCTTCTCGCGGGCGCAGTCGATGGCGTCCTGGTAGCCCGCGTCGGCATGGCGCATCACGCCGGTCGCCGGGTCGTTCCACAGCACGCGTTCGACCCGCTTGGCCGCTTCCGGCGTGCCGTCGCAGACGATGACCATGCCGGCATGCTGGGAGAAGCCCATGCCGACGCCGCCGCCATGGTGCAGCGACACCCAGGTCGCGCCCGAGGCGCAGTTCAGCAGGGCATTGAGCAGCGGCCAGTCGGACACCGCGTCCGAACCGTCGCGCATCCCCTCGGTCTCGCGGTTGGGGCTGGCGACCGAACCCGAGTCGAGATGGTCACGGCCGATCACGATCGGCGCCTTGAGTTCGCCCTTCGCCACCATCTCGTTGAAAGCGAGGCCGAGGCGATGGCGGTCGCCCAGCCCAACCCAGCAGATGCGCGCCGGCAGGCCCTGGAACTTGATGCGCGTCCTCGCCATGTCGAGCCAGTTGTGGAGATGCTTGTTGTCCGGCAGCAGCTCCTTCACCTTCTCATCGGTGCGGTAGATGTCCTCGGGATCGCCCGACAGCGCGGCCCAGCGGAACGGACCGACGCCGCGGCAGAACAGCGGACGGATATAGGCCGGCACGAAGCCGGGGAAGCTGAAGGCGTCGGCGACGCCCTCTTCCAGCGCCATCTGGCGGATGTTGTTGCCGTAGTCGACCGTGGGCACGCCGAGCTTGTGGAACTCGAGCATGGCGCGCACGTGACCGGCCATCGACTGCTTGGCGGCCTTGGCGACGCCGGCCGGATCGCTCGCCCGCTTCGCTTCCCAGTCGGCCAGGGTCCAGCCCCTGGGCAGATAGCCGTTGACCGGATCGTGCGCCGAGGTCTGGTCGGTCACGCAGTCGGGCCGCACGCCGCGCCGCAGCAGCTCGGGCAGCACGTCCGCAGCGTTGCCCAGCAGGCCGACCGAGACGGCCTTCTTCTCCGCCACCGCCTTGGCGATGATCGCCAGTGCATCGTCGAGATCCTTGACCTGGACGTCGAGATAGCCGGTGCGCAGGCGGAACTCGATGCTGCTGGGACGGCACTCGACGGCGAGACACGAGGCGCCGGCCATCGTTGCCGCCAGCGTTTGCGCGCCGCCCATGCCGCCCAGGCCCGCGGTCAGGATCCAGCGGCCGGCGAGGCTGCCGCCATAATGCTGGCGCGCCATCTCGACGAAGGTCTCGTAGGTGCCCTGAACGATGCCCTGGCTGCCGATGTAGATCCACGAACCGGCCGTCATCTGGCCGTACATCATGAGGCCTTTGCGATCGAGCTCGTTGAAATGCTCCCAGGTCGCCCAGCGCGGCACGAGGTTGGAGTTGGCGATCAGCACCCGCGGCGCATCGGCATGGGTGCGGAACACGCCGACCGGCTTGCCTGACTGCACAAGCAGCGTCTCGTCGGCTTCGAGCTTGCGCAGCGAGGCCACGATTCGGTCGAAACTCTCCCAGTCGCGCGCGGCACGGCCGATGCCGCCATAAACCACGAGCTCGCCCGGCTTCTCCGCGACGTCGGGATCGACATTGTTCATCAGCATGCGCAGCGGCGCCTCGGTGAGCCAGCTCTTGGCCGTGAGTTCGGTGCCGTGCGGCGCCCGGATGGTGCGGGCATTGTCGATGCGGTTCATGGTGTCTCCTGAAGGGCGGGCAGGAAGCCGGGGCCGACGGTTGCGACAATGGTGCCGCTGGCGACGAGAGAAGTCGCCATCTCCATGTCGGGATGGAAGTGACGGTCGTCTTCGAGATGAGGCACGTCACGGCGCAGCAGCGAGCGCACCGCCTCGAGCGGCGGGCTCGACGCGAGCGGCCGATGGAAGTCGCAGCCCTGCGCCGCCGCTAGCAGCTCGATGCCGATGACGGACGCAACATTGGCCGCCATGTCGAGCAGGCGGCGCGCGCCATGCGCGGCCATCGAGACATGATCTTCCTGGTTGGCCGAGGTCGGGATCGAGTCGACGCTGGCGGGGTGGGCGCGCTGCTTATTTTCCGACACCAGGGCTGCCGCCGTGACCTGCGGGATCATGAAGCCCGAGTTGAGACCCGGGCGCGGCGTCAGGAAGGCCGGCAGGCCCGACAGCGCCGGATCGACCAGCATAGCGATGCGCCGCTCGGCCAGCGAGCCGATCTCGCACAGCGCCAGCGCGATGATATCAGCGGCGAAGGCCACCGGCTCGGCGTGGAAGTTGCCGCCGGACAGCGCTTCGTCGGGATCGGTGAAGATCAGCGGATTGTCGGTGACGCCGTTGGCTTCCGTCGCCAGCGTGGATGCCGCCTGGCGCAGGATGTCGAGCACGGCGCCCATGACCTGCGGCTGGCAGCGCAGGCAGTAGGGATCCTGCACCCGCTCGTCGCCCACCAGGTGCGAGGCGCGGATCGCCGAGCCCGTCATCAGCCGGCGCAGCGCCTCCGCCGTCGCGATCTGGCCGCGGTGACGGCGCAACAGGTGGATGCGCGGATCGAACGGCGCGTCCGAGCCGCGCGCGGCATCGGTCGAGAGCGCGCCGGTCACCAGCGCCGCGCCGTAGAGGTTCTCGGCCTCGAACAGGCCGGCCAGCGCATAGGCGGTCGAGAACTGCGTGCCGTTCAGCAGCGCGAGCCCTTCCTTGGCGCCCAGCGCCAGTGGCTTCAACCCGGCATCGGCCAGCGCCTTCGCGGCGGGCACCACTTCGCCGTCGACGATGAACGATCCGACACCGATCATCGCCGCGCTCATATGGGCGAGCGGCGCCAGATCGCCCGAGGCGCCGACAGAGCCCTGGCAAGGCACGACGGGCGTCAGCCCCTCGGCGAGCATCGTCTCCAGCAGCCGCACCGTCGCGGGCTGCACGCCCGACGCGCCCTGGGCCAGGCCGCCGAGTTTCAACGCCATCATCAGGCGCACGACGGGCACCGGCATCGGCGCCCCGACGCCGGCGGCGTGACTGAGCACGATGTTGCGCTGGAGGGTTTGCAGGTCGGCTTCGTCGATGCGGACACTGGCCAGCTTTCCGAAGCCGGTATTGATGCCGTAGACGGGCTGGTGCTTCGCGAGGATGGCCGACACCGCCTGCGCCGACTTCTCGATCGCCTCGTAGGAAGCGGGATCCAGGCTCACCGCGGCGCCGCGATAGATATCGCGCCAGGCGGACAGGGGAACCGTTCCCGGTGTGATGACGACCGCCTTCATCTGCCCCTCCAGATCCGCGCGTGCAGCGGATTGAAACCCATGCGGTAGACCAGCTCGGCCGGCCGCTCGATGTCCCAGATGGCGAGATTGCACCACTTGCCGGCTTCGAGCGTGCCGACATCGTCGAGACAGCCCAGCGCCCGCGCCGCCTCCCGCGTCACACCGGCCAGGCATTCCTCGACCGTGAGCCGGAACAGCGTCGCGCCCATGTTCATCGCCAGCAGCAGCGAGGTGAGCGGCGAGGTGCCCGGATTGCTGTCGGAGGCGAGGGCGATCCTGACGCCGTATTGCCGCAGCAGCTTGACCGGCGGCTTGTGGGTCTCGCGCACGAAGTAGAAGGCACCCGGCAGCAGCACGGCGACAGTCCCGGCTTGCGCAAGCGCCTTCGCGCCCGGCTCGTCGACATGCTCCAGGTGATCGGCCGACAGCGCACCGTAACGCGCGGCGAGACTCGCGCCGTGCAGGTTGGAGAGCTGCTCGGCATGAAGCTTTACCCGCAGCCCCTTCGCCTTCGCCGCTTCGAACACCCGTTCGATCTGTTGCGGCGTGAAGGCGATGCCTTCGCAGAAGCCGTCGACTGCATCGGCCAGTCCGGCCCTGGCGACGGCCGGCAGCATCTCGTCGCAGACCGTGGCGATATAGGCATCCTTGTCACCATTCGCCTCCGGCGGCAGCGCGTGCGCGCCGAGGAACGTCGTCTTCACCGAGAGTGGCCGTACCTCCCCGATGCGGCGGGCGGCCCGCAGCGACTTCAATTCGCTGGCGAGGTCGAGCCCGTACCCCGACTTGATCTCCATCGTCGTGACGCCTTCGGCGATCAGCGAATCGACGCGCGGCAATGCACTGGCGACCAGCGCTTCCTCCGATGCCGCGCGGGTCGCCCGCATGGTCGACACGATGCCGCCACCGGCGCGCGCGATCTCCTCGTAGCTGGCGCCGGCCAGGCGCAGCTCGAACTCATGGGCACGGTTGCCGCCGTAGACGATGTGCGTGTGGCAATCGACCAGGCCCGGCGTGATCCAGCGGCCGGCGCAATCGATCGTTTCAGCCGCGTCGATCGACGGCGCATCGGTCGCCGCGCCGGCAAAGACGATGCGGCCGTCGCGTGCGGCAACGAGGCCGTCTTCGACCAGGCCCAGCCCGTTGCCGGACAGGGTCGCGAGACGTGCATTCTTCCAGAGGCGGTCACATTGCATGCGGCCCTTATTATGACTATACATAATAATATGTCCAGAACCGCCCTCTGGTTCCGCTCCCTGCTCCTGCCCGACGGCTGGGCCGACGGCGTGCGCTTGGTCATCGTGGGTGGCCGGATTGAAACCGTGATGAAGGACGCCGCCGCCGAGGCCGAGGACGAGCGCCACGAGATCGGCCTGCCCGGCCTCCCCAACCTGCACAGCCACGCGTTCCAGCGCGGCATGGCCGGGCTCACCGAACGGCGCGGCGCCACCCAGGACAGTTTCTGGACCTGGCGCGAGGCGATGTACCGCTTCGTCGACCATATGGGGCCCGAGGAAGTCGAAGCGATCGCCGCGCAGGCCTTTCTGGAGATGCTCGAAAGCGGATTCACCCGCGTCGGCGAGTTCCACTACGTGCATCACGACGCGAGCGGCGTGCCTTATGCCGGCATCGCGGAATTGGCGACACGCATTGCCGCCGCCGCTGGCGAAACCGGCATCGCGCTGACCCTGCTCCCCGTCTTCTATCGGCACGCTGGATTCGGCGGTCTGCCGGCCGCGCCCGGCCAGCGCCGTTTCATCAACGATGTCGACCAGTACGGAAAGTTGGTCGAGGCGAGTCGCAAATCCGTCTCCTCGCTGCCAGGCGCGCTGGTCGGCATCGCGCCGCACAGCCTGCGCGCGGCGACGGCCGAGGAGATCGCGAAGATCCTGCCCCTGGCCGAGGGCGGGCCCGTCCACATCCATGTCGCCGAGCAGACGAAAGAGGTCGAGGATTGCCTCGCCTGGTCCGGCAAGCGGCCGGTCGAACTTCTGCTCGATCGCCTACCGGTCGACGAGCGCTGGTGCCTCGTGCATGCGACGCATGTCACCGATGCCGAGACCAGAGGGATCGCGGCACGCGGCGCCGTGGTCGGCCTGTGCCCGATCACCGAAGCCAATCTCGGCGACGGTCTCTTTCCCGCGCAATCCTTCCTGGAACGCGGCGGCCGGTTCGGCGTCGGCTCCGATTCCAACGTCCTGATCGATGCCGCGGAGGAACTGCGTCTTCTGGAGTATGGCCAGCGCCTCTCCCTGCGCACGCGCAACGCGCTGGCGCGGGCCGCAACACCTTCGGTCGGCCGCAACCTGTTCGACACGGCCCTGGCCGGCGGCGCGCAGGCGCTCGGCGCGCCGCCGAGCATTGCCGTCGGTCACCCGGCCGACCTTGTGAGCCTGAAGGCCGACGACAATGCGCTCGCCCATCGCCAGGGCGACCAATGGCTCGACGCCTGGATCTTCGCCGGCGGGCGCCGGAGCGTGGATTGTGTCTGGCGGGCCGGTGCGAAGCTCGTGAATGACGGCGTCCACATCCATCGCGAGGCGATCGGCCGACGCTACCGCCAGGCGCTCCACAAGGTGCTTCAGTCGTCGTGACCGCCGCGCCGGCCTCCCTCCATCAGAGGATCCTCGGCGACCTGCAGGGCAAGATCCTGTCGGGCAAGTTGGCGCCGGGCGCACGCATCGCCACCGAGCACGAGCTGGCCGAAGCTTACGACTGTTCACGCATGACGGTGAGCAACGTGCTGGCCAAGTTGGCGCGCGCCGGCCTGGTCGAGCGCCGCCGCAAGGCCGGCACCTTCGTCACAAGGCCGCAGTCGCAGGCGGCGGTCCTCGAGATCCACGACATCAAGGCCGAGGTGCAGGCTCTCGGCCAGGCCTATCGCTTCGAGCTGCTCTCCCGCGACGCCCGGCGAAGCACTGCAGCGGACCGGGAGCGGCTTGTCTCCAAGTCTGCCGGTCGCGTCGTCGAACTCGTGGTCCGTCATTTCGCGGGCGACCGGGTCTTCTGCCTGGAAGACCGCCTGATCAATGCCGAGGCAGTGCCCCAGGCAGTCCATGAGTGCTTCGATGATGTCGCGCCCGGCCGGTGGCTGCTCGACAGCGTGCCCTGGACCGCGGCAGAGCATCGCATCGGCGCCAGCAGCGCCGGCAAGGAGAGGGCGACACTCCTGTCGGTGCCGGCAAATACGGCCTGCCTGATCGTCGAGCGACGCACCTGGCGCGCTGCCCTGCCCGTCACCCATGTCCGCCTCACCTATCCCGGCGACTCGCACCAGTTGGTCGCGCACTTCACGCCGACCCAGACCTGACCGCTCGCACGTTCCCACCGTCGGGAATGGCCCGTATCGTGCTCCAGCGCGGCTGAGACTTCTTTGGGAGCGTGACATATGCCGAAAGACGGCTGGCAGGTCGGGATCGATATCGGTGGGACCTTCACCGATCTGGTGGCCGTGCTGCCGTCGACCGGAGACGTGCGCTCGATCAAGGTGCCGACCCAGCGCAACGATCCCGTCGCCAGCATCCGCGCCGCCCTCGCGGCGGCCGACCTGTCCGCCGAATGCGTGGACGATCTCGTCCATGGAACCACACTCGTCACCAATGCGATCGTCGAGGACAGGGTCGAGCCCGTCGCGCTTGTGGCGACAGAGGGCTTCGAGGATGTGCTCGATATCGGCCGCGCCGGGCGCCAGCATCTCTATCGGCTCGATCTGCTGCCCCGCCGCGAGGCACAGGTGCCACCGGAACGCCGCATCGCCCTGGCCGAGCGTGTCGATTTCACCGGTGCTGCCGTGCTGACGCCCGACACCGCCGCGATCGACGAGGCCGTGATGCAGGCAAAGGCGATGGGAGTCGAGAGCATCGCGGTGTCGCTGCTCCATGCCTATGCCAATGCCGATCATGAGCGCGCGATCGGCGCGGCGCTGGCCAAGGCCTTTCCCTTCGTCTCCCTCTCCCACGAGGTCAATCCGGAGACGCGCGAGTTCGAGCGCACGGCGACCACGGTCCTCAATGCCTCCGTCATGCCGATCGCGGCACGTTATCTCGATCGCCTGCAGCGCGAGGTGAAGGGCGCCCGCCTGCACGTCATGCATTCGGCCGGCGGCATGGCCTCGCCAGAAGCCGCGGCGAAGCGGCCGCTCTCGATGGCGCTGTCCGGCCCGGCGGCGGGCATCTCGGCGGCGGCCAGCGTCGCGGCATCGCTCGGCCTCGAGAAGGTGCTGACCTTCGACATGGGCGGCACGACGACCGACGTCTGCCTGATCCTGAATGGCGCGGCCGAGATTTCCACCGATTCGAAGCTCGCGGGCCGGCCGGTGCGCCAGCCCATGGTCGCCGTCGAATCGATCGGCGCCGGCGGCGGCTCGCTGGTGACCCTGGGAACCGGCGGCCTCTCGATCGGCCCGCAGAGTGCCGGCGCAGAGCCAGGCCCCGCTGCCTATGGGCGCGGCGGCACACGCGCCACCGTCACCGACGCCAATGCCGTCCTGGGCTATCTCGACCCGACGCGGCGCCTGGGCGGAGCCATCACCCTCGACGTGGCCGCCGCCGAAGCCGCCCTCGCGCCGCTCGCCGCGCGTCTCGGTGTCGCGCGTCGCCAACGCCGCGATGGTGCGGGCGCTGGCGCGGGTTACCGTGGAACGCGGCGTGGACGGACGCCAATGCACCCTCCTCGCCTTCGGCGGCGCGGGGCCCATGCATGCCGTGGGCCTTGCGCGCGAGTTCGGCATCGCCGAGATCGTGGTGCCGCGCTTCTCCTCGGGCTTCTCCGCCCTGGGCTGCATCGTGGCCGACATGAGCTACACGCAGCAGCAATCCGTGCGGATGCTGAGCACCGGCTGGGACGCGAGCCGTTTTGCCACGCTGCATGACGACATGCTCGCCGCGCTGATGGCGCCGCTGCACAGCCACGGGCACGGCGCCGATGAGATCGACGTGGAGCGCACCGCCCTCGTCCGCTATGTCGGCCAGAGCTACGCCGTCGAGGTACCGTTCACCCAGCCGCTCGACCTCGAGCGTCTGGGCTTCGACTTCCGCAAGCGCCACCACGACATCTATGGCTACGCGACCGAGGAGCATTGGGAGATGCAGAGCCTTCGGATGCGCGCCCTGGTCGCGCGACGCACGACCTTCGGACCACTGGACGTTCCCGGCGACAGCGCCGTGCCGACCTCGGTCGCGCCCTGCTGGTTCGAGCCCGCCGCGCCGCACCAGACTCCGCGTTACGACCGCGACCGGCTGCCGGCCGGCGTCCGCATCGCCGGTCCGGCCATCGTCGAGGATGCCTGGTCGACCATCGTGGTGCCACCCGGCTACACGCTGAGTTCGGATGCGATGGGACATCTCTGGATTCGCGAGGATGCACGATGAGGAACAGCGTCGATCCCTTCACCGTCGAGGTGATCCGCCATGCGCTGACCGCGGCGGCCGAGGAGATGTCGTTCGTGGTCATGCGCTCGGCCCGCTCCCCGCTGCTGCGCGAGGCAGGCGACCTGTCGTCGGCCCTCACCGACCATAAGGGTGATCTGATCGCGCAGGGCCGGGACATCCCGATCCATCTCGGCGTCATGAGCTTCACGGTGAAGAAGTTCCTGGAGCGCGTCCCGGCGCAGCGGCTGCGGCCGGGCGACGTCTGGTTCCTCAACCTGCCCGAGGTCGGCGGCAACCACCTGCCAGACGTGAAGGCGATCCGGCCGATCTTCCTCGAGGGCCGCCTGTTCGCCTTTGCCGTCAGCCTCGCCCATTGGGGCGACATCGGCGGCGCCTGGGCCGGCAGCTATTTCGCCGCCGCGACCGAGACCTGGCAGGAAGGCGTGCGCATTCCGCCGCTGCGCCTGTTCACCGCCGACGGGATCGACGAGGAGAAGCGCGACTTCCTGCTCGCCAACCTGCGCGGACCGGCCGAGCGGGAGGGCGACCTGATGGCCCAGATGGCCTCGACGCGTGCCGCCGAAGGACGATTGCTGCGGCTGGGCGAGGAGCATGGCGCCGCCACCCTGCGCGCCGCCCTGGACCGGCTCGACGATCTCTCGGAGGCGCAGATGCGGGAGGCGATCGCCGGCCTGCCGGATGGCATCTACGAGGGCGAGGACTTCCTCGACGATGACGGGCCGGGCGGACAGCCCGCCGCAATCCGCGTGCGCGTGGAGATTTCGGGCGACACCGCAAAGTTCGATTTCACCGACACCGACGATGCCGTCGCAGGTCCGCTCAATACGACGCCGTTCGTCGCCATGGCGGCCGTCTACTACGCCATCAAGGCGGTGGCCGGCCCGGAGATCCAGCCCAATGGCGGCTGCTATCGCCCGCTCGCAATCCGCACCCGGCCGGGCTCGATCCTGGAGCCCGGCATCGACAAGCCGGTGGTCGGCGGCAACCACGAGACCTCGCAGCGTGCGGTCGACGCGATCATGCGCGCCTTCGAGAAGGCCGTGCCGGAGCGCCTCACCGCCGGTGGTTCGACGACGGCCGGCCTGCTGATCTTCGGCGGCACGCGTCGCGACGGCGCGACAGGCACCTTCTACGAGACCCATGGCGGCGGCGAAGGCGCGCGCCTGGACCGCGACGGTGCGCCCGTGGTGCGCGTCCACCTCACCAACACGATGAACACGCCGGCCGAGATCGTCGAATCGGAGTACATGATCCGGGTCGACGAACAGCGGTTGCGCCGCGACTCGGGCGGCGCCGGGGGGCATCGCGGCGGCGACGGCATGCGCCGCGCCTACACGGTGATGGCGGACGGGCTCTCGCTCACCACCATGTTCGAGCGTCGGGTCATAGCGCCCTACGGTCTGCAGGGCGGCGCCGACGGCGCACCGTTCAGGGTGACGCTCCATCGCGCCGCGGGCGGCAGCCGCGAACTTTCGGGCAAGGAGAACCTCGCCCTGGCCAAGGGCGACCGGGTGGTGATGGAGACGTCGGGCGGCGGCGGCTACGGCACGCCAACCGGAGAATGAGCCGGGGAATGAGCCGATGACCTCTGCGAAAGAAGTGCTGGTGCGCCGCGCCGTTGACTGCCGCGTGTCGCGCATCTCGCCGTCCGACACCAACAAGTTCGCGATGCTCGTCGATCCGCTCGCCGACGGTACGCCCTTCGTCTCCGCGGTGGAAATCTTCGAGGTCGGTGGCAAGACACCACCGCACTTCCATGCGACGGCGCACGAGATGTTCTACGTGCTGAGCGGCAGCGGCCACTGCCGTTGCGACGACGGCCGCACACACGAAATTCGCCAGGGCGACACGCTGGTGCTGCCGCCCGGCCGCGAGCATGTGATCGAGAACACCGGCGCCGAACGGCTCTATTGCCTCACGGTCATGGTGCCCAACGAAGGCTTCGCCGAGATGATCCGCAACGGCCAGCCCATGATGCTGGACCAGGCGGATCGCGCCGTCATTGCCGGTTCTCGGGCTCCCCAGTAGTCGCCTCGCCCGTCGCCATCCGGCTCCAGTCCAGTTCGACCTGCTTGACGTCGTAGGCCAGAAGCGACTCCCAGTGGCGCTGCAGGTCGCCGGCGAACAGGCCGCGCGTGACACCTGCCGCCACCTTCGGCACGGCGCTCGTCATGGCGTTGATGCTGCTGCCCGACGGTCCGAAGCTCAGGGTGGCGCCGATGCCGAAGACATGGATGTCGGACAGCCACGGCGCCTCGCCCGGCCTGCGTTCGAGCAGGGCATAGTCGGGACCGAGATAGGGGTAGGCCGCGAGCAGCTCGTCCTCCTCGCCCGGCGGCGGCGTGTAGCGATCCTTCCAGAGCGCGATCTTGTCGGCGAAGGCGGCCAGTTCTGGACGCTGCGCCGGGTCCTGGCGAATGCCGGTACCGCAGATCGCATAGTCGGCATGAAACGGTCCGCGCGTCGTCTCGATGCGGATGCGGCCTTCCTCCATGCGCGTATCGGTCCAGCCGCGATTGAGCTGCATGGTGAACTTCGGAAAGGCCATGACCCGCTTGTAGGTGTCGGTCGGGAAGCCTTCCCGGGCGGTGAGGATGTTGCCCATGATCCGCCAGCGCCATTCGTCCGGCATCTCGCCAATATGCTTCAGGAAGCCGGCGAAGGTGAGCCAGCGATAACGCTGGACGACCGACGGCAAGGCGCGGCGGACGAAGAGATGGACATCGGCGCCGTGCTCGAGCGCCACGGCGGCATTGTCCATCGCCGAGGCGCCCGAGCCCAGCACGGCGACGGTCTTTCCGCGCAGACGCTCGAAGTCGATCATCTCGCAGGTATGGGCGCGGCGGTCCGGCGGCAGCGCCCGCACGAAATCGGGCATCCACCATTCGCCGGTGCCGTCCTGGCCGGTGGCCAGCACCAGCTTGCGCGCCGCCAGGACTTCGCCGGTCGACAGGGTGACCAACAGGCAGGCTCCGCCGTCGTCGAGCCGGCCCGGCTCGATCGCCGTGACGGCCACGTCGTTGCGCACGGGGATGCTGAGCACGCGGCGATACCATTGGAGATAATCGTGCCAGGCGCCGCTCGGGATGAGGTGCAGCCCGGCGAAGCTGCCCGGACCCTCGAGCGCATCGTACCAGGCCTCGAAAGTCAGGCTGGGAATGCCGAGGTCGGGGCCCGTCTGGTCCTTGGGGCTGCGCAGGGTCGGCATGCGGGCGAAGGTAACCCACGGTCCTTCCTTTCCTGCCGGCGCGCGATCGATCAGGAGGATGTTGTGCACGCGATCGCGCATCAGCGCGAAGCCGATGCATAGGCCCGACTGACCGGCGCCGACGATCAACACGTCGAGCGCCGGCTTGCCCCGGTAGAGTCGCGGCGTCATCCACTCCGTGCGGGGATGTGCGGTCATCTCGAGGTCCCGCTTCACGCGGGCCTCGAGGGAAGAGAGATCGCCTGCCGTCATGACCTCACGCCGTCTTCAACAGCTCTGTGCGCTGCGGATCGAAATAGGGCACTGCCTCCAGAAGCATACGCGTGTACGCCGCCTGCGGCCGCTGGAAGATCGACTGGCTCGGCCCCGCCTCGACGACCTTGCCGGCCTGCAGCACCACCAGATCGTCACACAGCATGCGCACCACGTTGAGGTCGTGGCTGACGAACAGCAAGCCAATCCCGTCCTCCCGCCGCAACCGATCGAGCAGTTGCAGGATCACCGCCTGTACCGACACGTCGAGCGCCGCCGTCGGTTCGTCCAGCACCAGCAGACGGGGACGGGGCGCGACGGCCCGCGCGATGCCGACCCGCGCCTTCTGGCCTCCGGAAAGCTGGTGCGGGAAGCGCTGCAGCAGGTCCAGCGGCAGGCCCGCGCGCGCGGCGGCTTCGCGCACGCGCGCCTGCAGCGCCGTCCCATCGCGCAGGCCTTCGAGCCGGCGCAGCGGATAGGCGATGCTGTCGAACGCGTTGTGCCGCGGATTGAGGCTGTCGTTGGGATCCTGGAACACGATCTGTATGTCGCGGCGACGCGGCGAGTGATGGAACTCGCGCGCCGGAGTCCGCGCGATCGACTCGCCGTCGAACACGATGTCGCCGTCGTCCAGATCGATCAGCCGGCAGATCAGGCGCGAGAGCGTGCTCTTGCCCGACCCGGATTCGCCGACCAGCCCCAGCGCACCGCCCTGCGGGATCCTGAACGACACGGCGTCGACCGCGCGCGTCGGCCCGCCGAAAGACTTCACCACATTCACGAGTTCGAGGAGCGGCGGCGTGCCTGGCCCCCGCTCGCGCGACACCGTGACGACCGGCGCCGCATCCCGCGCCAGACCGGGCGGCGCCAGGTCGGCCAGGGTGGAGCGCCGGGTCGGCGACGCCGCCACCAGCCGCTTCGTATAGGGATGGGCGGGTGCCTCGAACAGCGCCACGGTCTCGCCCTGCTCGACCACGCGGCCCGCTTCCATCACCGCGATGCGGTCGCACCAGCGGGCGGCGAGGCCGAGATCGTGTGTGATCAGGATCATCGCCATGCCACGCTCGGCCTGGATGCGGGCCAGCAGCTCCATGACCGTCTGCTGTGTCGTGACGTCGAGCCCCGTGGTCGGCTCGTCGGCGATCAGCAGCACCGGCTCGCAGGCGATGGCCATGGCGATCATGACCCGCTGGCACATGCCGCCCGACAGTTCGTGCGGATAGGCGTTGAGCCGCGCCTCGGGATCGCGGATCAGCACGGCGCGCAGCAGGTCGAGCGCCTGGGTCCGCGCATTGGCGCGCGACAGCTTGCCGTGGGCGGCCAGCACGTCGACGATCTGCTGCTCGACCGTGCGGATCGGATTGAGTGCCGCGCGCGGATTCTGGAAAATCATCGAGAGCGCGGAGCCGCGCAGCCGCCGCAGGTCGGCATGACCGGCATGCGTGATGTCCCGCCCCTCGAACATCACGCGGCCGCCGGTGATCTTCCCGGCGCGGTCGAGCAGGCGCATCACGGCGAGCGAGGTGACGGACTTGCCCGACCCGCTCTCGCCCACGACGCCCAGTGTCTCGCCGGCCTTCAGCGCGATGTCGATGCCGTGCAGCGCGGTGACGGTACCGTGGCGGGTCGAGAAGGCGACCTGAAGGTTTTCGACCCGCAGCAGGTCCGCCGTCATGTGCGCATCCGCGGATCGAGGATGTCGCGCAGCCCGTCGCCGAGCAGGTTGAAGCACAGAACCGTCAGCATCAGGGCGAGGCCCGGCATCGCCACCAGCCACCACTTGCCCGTCGTGATGAAGCGCGCGCCCTCGGCAACCATGATTCCCCACTCCGGCGTCGGCGCCGTGACGCCCAGCCCGATGAAGGACAGGCCGGCCGCATTGAGGATCGCCCAGCCCAGGTTGAGCGAGATCTGCACGGCCATCGCCGGCAGGACGTTGGGCAGCAGCACGCGCAGCACGACCGAGAGATGGCTGTCGCCGCAGGCGCGCGCGGCCTCGACCCACCCGGCATTGCGCCGCACGTTCACCTCGGCGCGCGCGAAGCGGATGTAGAACGGCAGGTTGATGACGGCGGTGGCGATGACGATGTTCTCCACCCGGTTCCCCAGCGCGGCGACCATGGCCATCGCCAGCACGAACAGGGGAAAGGCCATCAGCACGTCGACGAAGCGGCCGACCCAGCGGTCGAGCCGCCCGCCGCGATAGCCGCAGAAGCCGCCGATGACGGCACCGATGACGAACGACAGGCTGACGGCGGAGACCGCGATCATCAGGTCGAGTCGGGCCGCCCAGATGATGCGGCTCAGTATGTCGCGCCCGAGCTGATCGGTGCCGGCGAGGTGCGCCCACGAAGGCGGCTGCAGGGCCTGCGGCACGTTGGAGGCGACGGGATCGTAGGGCGCGAGGACAGGCGCGAGAATGGCGATCAGCACCAGCAGCAGTGTGCCCGCCGCCGCCAGCGCCGTGACCGGGTTCGAGCGCAGCACATAGACGATGTGGCGGCCGGTCGAGGACCCGTTGAGGACGAGGTCGCTCATGACACGGAGACCCGCGGATCGGCGATACCGTAGAGCACGTCGATCGTGACGTTCACCAGTACGAAGATCATCGCCATCAGCAGCACGAAGGCCTGCACCGGCGCGTAGTCGGAGGCGAGCAGCGCGTCGAGCGCGTAGGAGGCGACGCCGGGCCAGGAGAAGACCTTCTCCACCAGCACGTTGGCGCCCAGCATGGTCGAGAAGACGATGCCGGTGATGGTCAGCACCGGCAGCAGCGCGTTGCGCAGCGCATAAGCCACGATGATGCGAATGCGCGACAGTCCCATGGCATGAGCGGTGCGGATGAAGTCGCTGCCCAGCACCGCCAGCATCGAGGCCCGCGTCATGCGCGCAAGCGGCGCCAGCACGAACAGCGCCATGGTGCAGGCCGGCAGAAGCAGTTGCGAGAAGGCGGCCCACCACCCTTCCCAATCTCCCTTCAACGCGAAGTCGATCAGGAAGAAGCCGGTGATGTCGGGCGGAGCCGCGGCGAAGATGTCGATGCGGCCGGTCGGATCGGGCGCCCAGCCCAGCAGGTAGTAGAAGGCGTAGATCAGCAGCAAGCCCGACACGAAGGTCGGCACGCAGACTCCGAGCGTGCACAACATGCGGACGATGTGATCGACCGGGGTGCCCGGCCTCAGCGCCGCCGCGACGCCCAGCGGCACGGAGAACATCAGCGCGATGAACAGTGCCGTACAGGTGAGTTCGAGCGACGCCGGCAGGCGGCGCGTCATGTCCAGCACGACCGGTTGGCCGGTCGTCATCGACCGGCCGAGATTGCCGGTGGCGACTTCCCCCAGATACCGCACCAGCTGGACGGGGATCGGCTTGTCGAGGCCCATGCTCCGGCGCAGTTCCTCGATCTCCTCCTTGCCGGCCGACGGGCCGGACGAGAAGAACACCGCCGGATCGCCCGGCAGCACCCGCATCAGCACGAAGGTGACCACCACCACCCCGAACAGGGCCGGAATCGACGCCAGCAGGCGTCGAGCGACCCGGCGCAGGATTCCGGCCAGCACGCGGCTAGACCCGCTTGAGGTCGCGGAAGTCGGCCTGGCGGTAGAACTGGTAGGTATAGCCGTCGACCGACTTGGCCATCACGGCGTCGTGGTTCGGTTGCCACAGCATGATCAACGGCGTCTCGGCGTTGAACAGCTCGATCATCTGCTTGCAGCCTTCCTCGTACTTGGCCTTGTCGGTCTGGTAGCGGGCCTCGAGCGTCAGATCCTCCATCTTCTTGCTCTTGAAGCTCGCGAAGTTCCAACGCTGGTCGCGCGTGAAGTAGAGATAGAAGAAGTAGTATGTATAGGGCAGCCAGGCGGTCGCGCCGTCGGTGAAGAACGGCATCTTCTTTTCCGACTCGAGGGTGTTGAACTCGGCGTCCGGCTTCTTCTGGATTTCGACCTGGATGCCGATCTTGCCCAGGGACTCCTTGATCAGCGCCGCCATCGGCTCCGCCGTCGCGGTCTGTCCCGCGGTGAAGGCGAAGGTGGTGGAGAAGCCGTTCGGGTGACCCGCCTCGGCCAGCAGGGCCTTGGCCTTCGCCAGATCGGTCTTGTTCGGGATCGCCTGAGGGAAGCTCGCATCGGGCGGAACCGTGGCCCAGGTGCCGCCGTAGAGTTTGGTGCCGCGGCCGAAGATCGCCGCCTTGAACATGTCCTCGTAGGGCAGCGCCATGGCAACGGCCTGGCGCACCTTGAGATTGTCGAACGGCGCCATCTGCGTGTTCATCGAGACGTGCGTGAAGCCGTTGGTCTGCGGGATCGACACGACCTTCGACTTCGCCGACTTCTCGATGGTCGGAAGATCGCTGGCCGCCAGGTCGATGGCGAGGTCGGCATCGCCGCGCTCGATCAGGTTGGCGCGGGTCGCTGGTTCCGGCACGGTCTGGATGATGATGCGCTTGAAGGAGGGCAATGCGCCACCGGCGCCGCCGACCCACTTCTCGTTGCGGCGAAGCACGGTGCTCTCGCCGGGCTTGTGGCTCTCGATGATGTACGCACCGCTGGCCGCGGTGTTCGTCTTCATCCACTCCGTCGCCCACGGGTCGTCAGCCGTGGCGTGCTTCTTCGCCAGCTTGCTGTTGATCATGATGGCGTAGCAGACGCACAGGTTGGCCAGGGCCAGCCGGTCGGGCTTGTCGAGCGTGACCGTCACCGTCTGCGGATCGACGATCTTGAACTGGTCGGCCTTGGTGAGCGAGCCGGTGGTGAACTGCGGCGCCGCCAGCGACTTCGCCGTGACGTGCCTGTCGAGCGACCACTTCACGTCCTCCGCCGTCACCGGCGAGCCGTCGTGCCAGGTCGCATCCGGCCGCAGGGTGATGGTGATGACCTTGCTGTCGGGGCTGATGCTGTACGACTTCGCCAGCTCGCCGCGGATCGTGTCGGGATCGAATGCCCAATTCTCGCCCACCTTCTTGCGGCCGAAGCTGAACAGGCGGTCGTAGACGTTCATGCTGAGGCCGAATGCTTCACGCGTGGCGCCGGGCATCGTGGTGTCGAGCGTGTTGATGGTCGCCCCGGTCACGTATCTCAACGTTTCAGCGCGGGTCTGTGCCGATGCCGGCCACGTCCCACCCGCCAGAAACGCTGCACCCGCCGCACCTTGCAGAAGAACTCGCCGCTTCATGTCGCCACCATTCGTCGAATGAAAGGATGCCGTCCCCCGCCTTCACGTCGCCGATCACCAGTGCCCCAAGACACTTGGACGACGACGGCACCCCCATGCCCACCCGCTTTTGCGGGCCGTGAAACGCGAACAGTCTTTGCGAAAAGGAGGCAAAACCCATGCCACCGGTGACGCGAAGGAGGCCTAGCGGTTCGCCCGTGTCACGGCGGCGTTCAGCAGCAGGTTGGCGCCCGGCACCGAGCGGGTGAGCTCGATCGCCTCGTTCACATTGTGGCTGATGCCCTCGAAGCAGGGCGTGAAGATCATCGCGGTCGGCGCCATCGTCGCGACCGCATAGGCGTCATGCCCTGCCTGGCTCCTCATCTCGCGATAGGGCAGTCCGAGCTCGCTCGCCGTCGACTTCAGCAGCTCGATGCATTCGGGCGCAAACAGCTCGCTGCCCCAGCTCCAACCTTCCGCGACCTCGATCTCGACATTGGCCTTCTTCGCCGCGGCGGCGATCGCGGCATCGACCTCGGCGCGCATCGCCTTGAAGCGGTCGGCGTCGATATGCCGGAAGTCGATGGTGAGCTTGACTTGCTCGGCATAGGTACCGGCCAGGTTGGGGAAGCTTTCGATGCGCGTGGTCGTCGTCCGACCCTCGTCCGCCGCATAGGCGAGGCCGATGTCGTTGACCGCGGCGATGACGTAACCGGCGCCGACCAGCGCGTTGCGCCGTTGCGCCATCGGCGTGCCGCCGGCATGCCCGGTATCGCCGTTGATCGTGAGCCGCAGCGCCTGGGTCTTGTAGCCGCCGACCACGATGCCGACGTCGCAGCCCTCGCGGTCCAGCACCGGCGCCTGCTCGATGTGCAGCTCCAGATAGGCATCGAATTCACGACCGACCGGCGCGGGACCGGCGTAGCCGATTTCGTCGAGTGCCTGTTCGACAGTGATGCCGGCATCGTCGGTGGTCGCCAGCACGCTCTCCAGGGTTATCACCTTGGCGAAGGCCATCGATCCCATCATCGGCGGGTTGAAGCGCGCGCCCTCCTCGTTGGTCCAGCAGATGACCTCGATGCCGCGCCTGGTCTGCAGGCCGCGGTCGTTCAGCGTCCGCACGACCTCGAGGCCGCACAGCACGCCCAGGATGCCGTCGTAGCGGCCGCCGCAGATCTGCGTGTCGAGATGGCTGCCGATCGCGACCGGCGGCAACGACGGGTCGGTGCCGGGCCGGCGCGCGAAGATGTTCCCGAGCCGGTCGATCTCGACGGTACAACCCGCCGCCTTCGCCCAGTCGACGAACAGGTCGCGCATCTGCTTGTCCTCGGCTGACAGCGCGAGGCGGCGCAGTCCGACGTCGCGGAAGCGGCCGATCTCCGCCGACCGCTCGAGACTCTCCCACAGGCGTTCGGGATTTACCTCGAGGACGTTTGCGACCATGCGGCGCTCCTTTTGCGTGCGGCTTTCTGAACGGGCGGTGGCATTCTAACCAAGAAGCGTGCCAGCGACCGAAGGCGAAGAAGCAATCATGGACGACGATTTCGACTACATCATCATCGGCGGCGGCTCGGCCGGCGCGACCCTCGCCGCCCGGCTGAGCGAGGATCCGGCGATCCGGGTCCTGTTGCTCGAAGCCGGCCGCGACTTCCGCACCGCCGAGACGCCGTATCATCTGCGCATTCCCAATCCGTTGCGCGCCATCGGCGACGACAATTACCGCTACCCGAAGCTTCTGGCGCGTCGCACCGAACGCCAGGAGCCCAAGCTGCTGTGGCGCGGCCGCGCGATCGGCGGCAGTTCGACCATCAACGGCCAGATCGCCATTCGCGGGATTCCCGAGGACTTCGAGGACTGGGCCTCCATGGGCGCCGCAGGCTGGGGCTGGGAGGCCTGCCTGCCCTACTTCCGCAGACTAGAGACCGACATGGATTTCGGCGATGCGCCCTATCACGGCAAGCACGGGCCGCTGCCGGTCTATCGCGCGCCCGTCGACCAGTGGGGGCCCGTCGACCGCGCCCTGCGGGAGGCAGCGCTTGGCTTCGGCTATCCCTGGTGCGACGACCACAATGCGCCGACCGGCAGCGGCGTCGGGCCCTACGCGATCAACAGCCGTGAAGGTCTGCGCATCTCGACCAATGACGGCTATCTCGAGCCGGCGCGCGGCCGTTCCAATCTCACGATCGTTGGCGAAGCCGTCGTCGACACGCTCCAGTTCGAAGGCAACCGGCCGCATGTCAGCGGCGTGCGCGTTCAGGTTGGCAGCGAAGCACGCCAGGTGCGGGCGCGACGCGAGGTCATCCTGTCGGCCGGTGCGATCCATTCGCCGGCTATCCTGCAACGGTCCGGCATCGGCCCGCGCGACTGGCTCGGCGCCCTGGGGATCGACGTGGTGGCCGACCGGCCGGTCGGCAAGCACCTGCTCGACCATCCGATCCTCGGCCTGATGCTCGACCTGCGCGACGACGCGCGCGTGAGCACGCTGATGCACCGGCACACCAACTGCTGCCTGCGCTACTCCTCGGAGCTGGCGGGCGCGGGGGTCAACGACATGATCATGATCGCCGGCAACCTCAGGCCGGCGGAGGATGGAGGCACCGCGCGGGCCCGCCTCGCGGTCTCGGCCTTCCAGGCCTTCAGCGAGGGCACGGTCCGCATCACCACGCACGAGCCCGGCATCGACCCCCAGGTCGAAGAGCGCATGCTGTCGGATGAAAGCGATCTTGTTCGCATGCGCGATGGGGTAGGCCGGATGCGGGACCTCTGCCTCCAGCCGGCCTTCAAGGCGATCTCGACGCGGGTCGAATATGGCACGACGGGACAGTCGATCGAGGAGCCGTTCGACGCCGAGGCGCTGGACGACTGGATGTTCGCCGAATGCTCCGACGCCCAGCATGCCAGCGGCACCTGCCGCATGGGCGCGGCGGACGATCCGCGCTCGGTGGTCGATCCGGAATGCCGCGTGATCGGCGTCTCAGGGCTGCGCGTCATCGACGCGTCGATCATGCCGACCGTCGTGCGCGCCAACACGCATTTCACGACGGTCATGATCGCGGAAAAGATGGCGGACGAGCTGAAACGGTCCCGTCCGCGCATCGGCGCCTAGGACGGGAGGGCCTTCGACCGGGCCCGGTTCTGGGCGTCGCTGCAGTTCTGCCCCCGGAGCGGCGCCCGGATCTTCCAGCACATCGTCTCGTCGTCCCGGGTGACGCCGGAGTTGCAATAGAAGACATCCTTCTTCTTCTGCAGCCAGAGCCCGCCCGGAACCGCCGCCTTGATCTCATAGCTGTCTGCCAGCAGGTCCGATGTCGACAGGCCGGGTTGCTCCAGATGCTGCGACGCACATGAAGCCTCACCGGGCATCACGGAAGACTGCGGAATGGCTGCAGATTGTGGCGCCGCCTGAGGGCCCGTCGACTCAGGGATTCTGGCGGTCTGCGCGTAGGCAATGGCTGCAATCGACAAGACGACAGCCAGCACACCCGAAACAATGAATTTCGTGTTCGTTTTCATAATGTTAGACCCCAAGTTATCCGAGCCGGCGCCCCACGCGCCGGCCGGAACTCGTCTCTACTTCCCACGCCTCATAATTGCACCGTTACGGCAATCTTTCAAGTGTCATCTGCGATGAAATAATCTGCGCGGGTCAGGCAAGACTCTTGGACGCGATCTCGAAGACATCGCGCGACAGGCCTGGTTCGGCGACGATGCGCTGGAGTTCCCGCTTCATGAGGTCCTGCCGGTCCTTGTCGTAGCGCCGCCAGGAGCCGAGCGGACCGAGCAGGCGGGCCGCGATCTGCGGGTTGAGCCTGTCGGTGGCCAGGACCTGGTCGGCGAGGAAGCGATAGCCGGCGCCGCCGGCCTGATGGAACTGAACCGGATTGCCCGACGCGAAGGCGCCGATCAGCGAATAGACCCGGTTGGGGTTCCTGCGGTCGTAGGACGGATGGTCGACGAGACCCTTCACACGTTCGAGCGTCCCCTCGGTCGGCGTGCGCGCCTGTATTCCGAACCACTTGTCGAGGACCAGCGCCTCGCCCTTCCAGCGCTCGTGGAAGGCCGCCAGCGCCGCCTCGCCTTCGGCGCCGCCAAGCTCCGCCAGCACGGCCAGACCGGCGATGGAGTCCGTCATGTTACCGGCGCTTTCGAAATAGGCGACCGCCCGCGGCCGCACCGCATCGCCCTTGTCGGCGGACAGGTACTGAAGCGCCGTGCTGCGCAGGCGCCGGCGGCCCACCTCGTCGGGCGTAAAGCGATAGGGACCGGTCGCGTGGGTCGCGTCATAGACGGAGCTCCAGCGGTCGGCGAGCCGGTCGGAAAGAACGGAACGAACCCTTTGCTGCGCAGCCCACAGCCCTTCGATGTCGATTTCCGGCATCAATTCGCCGAGGAAAGCGAGACCGGGCAACGTGACGGCGTCGGCGATGAAGGAGCGGTCGAGCCGCTGATCGTCGAGCGTGCGGCGGAGGGCGTCGACGAAGTGATCCGGCACGACCATGGGCCTGCCGGCCTTGCGGGCCTCGACAAGCTCGAGGATCAGCCGGGCGCCGAGCTGCTGCCCGGCCTCCCAGCGCGCGAAGGGATCGCTGTCGTGCGCCATCAGGAAGGTCAGCTCGTCGTCCGAGCGCGGCGCGTCGAGTTTCACCGGCGCGGAGAAGCCGCGCAGCAGCGACGCGACCGGCTTTTCCGGCACATCCTCGAACACGAACACGTCGCGCGCCGTGCGCAGGTCGAGAACGCGCGTCGTGCCGCCCGCCGCCGCCTCGCCGGCAAGCTTCAGCGGCAGGTCGCGACCGGCGCCGTCGAGCAGGCCCACGGCAAGCGGGATGTGCATCGGCTTCTTGTCCGGCTGCCCCGGCGTCGGCCGCAGGCTCTGGCTCACCGTCATCGTGTAACGCCGGCCGGCCGGGTCGTAGTGCCCCTCCACCCTGACGTCCGGCGTGCCGGCCTGCGCGTACCAGAGGCGAAACTGCGCGAGATCGACACCCGACGCATCCTGCATGGCGCTGGCGAAGTCATCGCAGGTGACCGCCTGGCCGTCGTGGCGCTGGAAGTAGAGGTCTATGCCCTTGCGGTACCGCTGCGGCCCCAGCAGCGTGTGCATCATCCGCACCACCTCGGCCCCCTTCTGGTAGACGGTCGCGGTGTAGAAGTTGTTGATCTCGATATACGAATCCGGTCGCACGGGATGGGCCATGGGCCCGGCATCCTCGGGAAACTGGCTGGCGCGCAGACGGCGGACATCGTCGATGCGTGCATCGGCGGCCGAGCCCATGTCGGCCGAGAATTGCTGGTCGCGAAAGACGGTCAGCCCTTCCTTGAGCGAGAGCTGGAACCAGTCGCGGCAGGTGACGCGGTTGCCGGTCCAGTTGTGGAAGTACTCGTGGGCGACCACGGCCTCAATCGAATGGTAGTCGAGATCGGTGGCCGTTTCCGGGTTGGCGAGCACGAGCTTCGAGTTGAAGACGTTCAGCCCCTTGTTCTCCATCGCGCCCATGTTGAAGTCGTCGATCGCCACGATCATGAACGTGTCGAGGTCGTATTCGAGGCCATAGACGTCCTCGTCCCACTTCATCGACTTCCTGAGCGACTCCATCGCATGGTCGCAGCGCCCGACATCGCCGGGTCGCACGTAGATGCGCAAGGTCACCTCGCGGCGGGAGCGCGTCGTGAATCGATCCTCGAGGCACTCGAGCGGCCCCGCGACCAGCGCGAACAGGTAGGACGGCTTGGGGAACGGATCCTCCCACCTGGCGAAGTGCCGGCCGTCACCGAGCGCGCCGCTGTCCACCAGGTTGCCGTTGGACAGCAGCACCGGCGCCAGCGCCCGGTCGGCCACGATGCGCGTCGTGTAACGTGCCATCACGTCGGGCCGGTCGAGGAAATAGGTGATGCGGCGGAAGCCTTCGGCCTCGCATTGCGTGCAGAAGAGATCGCGCGACTTGTAGAGGCCGGTCAGCTCGGTGTTGTCCTGTGGACGCAGGCGTGTGGTGATCTCGAGCGCGAAGCTGTCGGGCACGCCGTGGAGGGTCAGCGTCTCCGGTGTCACCTCGTGGCGCGCAGGCTTGCCGTCGAGCTGGACCGAAACCAGCTCCATCTTCTTGCCGTCGAGGACCAGATCGGCGGGCGCCGCCGCTGCCGCCGGATTGCGTCGTACGGCCAATCGCGAGACGACGACGGTCGTCTCCTTTCCGAGTTCGACATCGAGGTCGACGGTTTCGATCAGGAACGGCGGCGGCGTGTAGTCGGCACGGCGAATCGTCCCGGGCGGGGTGGTCATGTCCTTGCTGATATCCATGGTTCTCCATACGACGGCCGCGTCGCTCCTCGAAATCGGACTTGCCCCGAGTGACCGTTCGCCGCAATCCTGAGGGATCGACGGCGACCATCACATGGGAATCGCACGCACTTGGCACGGCATTGTGCCGCAAACCCGCCACATGGCCTCTTTAGGCCTGACAGCAGGCTTCTTGGATGCGGATGACGATCGGATCTCTGGCAACACGGACATTCGGCTTCGGATTGGGACTGCTGCTCCTGTCCGGCTGCGATGTGATGCAGGCGGCGCGCAACGATCTCGCCAGCCTCGGCGCGCCGAAGCCGACCCCTCCGGCAGCGCCCGTGCGCAAGGCCGCACCGCAGCCGGTCGCGGCGGCACGGCCCGCGAAGCCGGTAACGGCGGCAGCCACGGCCGATGTTGCGGCCGCACCCGCGACAGCGGCCGAGACGCCACCGCCCGTGCTGACCGGCTATCGCGAGTCCCAGTTGCGCGCCTTGCTCGGACCGCCGACCAGCATGGAGGATCGTCCTCCCGGCAAGCAGTGGCGCTACCGCGACGGCAAATGCACTCTCGACATCCAGCTCTATCCGGATGTCGAAACCAAGCAGTACGGAACCCTCTCGTACAAGGTGAAGAGCGATGACGACACAGACGAAGGACGACGCTTCTGCCTGGCCCAGCTCCAGTCCCGGATACAGTCCGGACGCTGAGGTCGAGGGCGGCCGGCGGGTTCGCATTGCCTTTGTGGAAGACGATGACGATTTCCGCGAGGCCGCGACGGGCGAACTCGGGGACTACGGCTTCGACGTCGCGGCCTTCCGCGATGGCACCGGCCTGGTGGAGTTCCTCGAGACGGCCGGCGACATCGAGATCATCGTCCTCGACTGGGGCCTGCCGCGCGTCTCCGGCATCGACCTGCTGCCCAGGCTGCAGCGCGCCGGCATCAACCTGCCGGTGGTTTTCCTGACCGGCCACAGCGAGCCCAACTACGAACAGCTGGCGCTGGATCGCGGCGCCGTCGACTTCGTCGACAAGTCGCGCGGCGTGCCGATCCTCGCCCGCCGGCTGCGGCTCATCGCGGATCGCATCGACAAGCCGATGTCGGCGGACGGCGAGGGCAATTTCCATTGCGGTCGCCTGCTGCTGAAACCCACTGTCAGCCGCGCCTTCTGGGACGAGACCGACCTCAACCTGACGGTGACGGAGTTCAAGATCGTCCATACGCTCGCCGCCAACGTCGGCAGCTATGTGAGCTACCGAGCCGTCTACGACTGCATGCACTATGTCGGCTTCATCGCGGGGAGCGGTGAGAACGGCTACCGGACCAACGTCCGCTCCTGCATCAAGCGCATCCGCAACAAGTTCCGCGCCATCGACCCGGAGTTTGCCGAGATCCAGAACTACCAGTCGTTCGGCTACCGCTGGGGCAAGGACTAGAGCGGGATGAGGTCACGCTGCCTCGGTAGATCCCGTCATCTCGACCGGAACACCGAAAGTGTTCCGGTCGAGATGACTGGGGCTTCTCGTGTCGAACCCTGAATCGGTACGCGCTCGAGGCCCGGTGCTGCGCCGCCTCGCCGCCTCGCTCACGCTGAAGCTGGTGGCCCTGATCGGCCTGTTCGTGGCGCTGCCCATCGTCCTCTACGGGCAGTTCGAAAGCGCTGACGGCCAGATGCAGGTCCTGGTGACGCGCGCCATCCAGGACCGCAGCGCGTTGATCGCCGAGGCGCTCGCGCCGGTGCTGCGCGAGACCGACCCGTCGGAGCCCATGACCCTCAACCGCGATCTCGCCAAGTATGCGAGCAGCGGCACGGTGCTGAAGCTGATGTTCCAGCCGCCGGCAGCCCGTTCGGCGAGCCGTTTCTTCCTGGTCGCCTCGGCGCCGCCGCTGGCGCCGGAGGCGGTGACGGCGGAACTGGAGGAACTCGGCCAGCGCGGAATCCTCGAGCGCCTGTCGGAAGCCTGCACCTGGAACGCGTCCGACGAGATGCGCTACAGCCGCGCCGACGGCACGGTCGAGCTGCTGACCTCGATCATCCCGATCCGCGCCCGCGGCAACTGCTGGATCCTGACGACCACCCACGTCGCCTCGGACTTCCTCAATACGTCGATCGGCCGCCCCTACTGGCAGACGCGCGAAATCCGCATCGCCGCGGCGATCTATCTGGTCGGCGCCGTGCTGGCCGTGCTGGTGGCGCTGGGCATCCGCCTCAGCCTGCGCCGCTTCCGCAACGTCGCCGACGAAATCGCGCTGGGTCGCGCGGCCGATGCGACCTTCGTCCAGCGCAACACCGTGCCCGAACTGGCGGGCGTGGCCCGCGACTTCGACCGGCTGGTGCACGAGCTGCGCCGCGTGTCGAAAGAGATTCGCCAGTCGGCCGAGGACAATGCGCATTCCTTCAAGACACCCCTCGCCGCCGTGCAGTCGGCGCTGCGTCCGGTGCGCCGCGCGGTCCCAGAGGAAGACCAGCGCGCGCGCCGCGCGCTCGAGATCGTCGATTCCTCGCTGGCGCGCCTGTTGAACCTCGTGAATGCCGCCCAGCGCCACGACATGGGAACCGCCGACCTGATCGATGCGCCGCGCGTGCCGACCGACCTCGCGCTGCTCATCGAGGATGCGGCGCGGCACTTTCGCGAAATTCTCGCAGCCCGCGACATCGGCCTCGTCGTGAAGCTCGATCGCGGCGCCATCGTCCGCACCGCGACGGGCATGATGGAGATCGTTCTGCAGAACGTGCTGGAGAACGCCATCAGCTTCTCGCCGGCCGGCTCGAAGATCGCCGTTTCGCTGCGCGTCTCCGCCGATACCGTCGAACTGACGGTCGACGACGAGGGGCCGGGCATCGACGCCGAGAAGATCGACAGCGTCTTCCAGCGGTACTTCTCTTTGCGCCCCGAGGATGGCATAGGCAGCGACCGTGCCGTCGAACACTCGGGCCTCGGCCTCTGGATCGTGCGGCGCAACGTCGAGGCATTGGGCGGCCAGGTGAGTGCCGCCAACCGTCCCGGCGGCGGCCTGTCGATCAGCATGCTGCTGCCGCGGTTCGTCATCCACTAGCCGGCTTTCGAAAGGTCTGGAGATCATGAGCGCCGTCACCGCAGCCAGGAGAGTGAGCACGCCGCAGATCCGTGCCCGCAAGGGCGGCGAGCCGATCGTGTGCCTGACCGCCTACACCACTCAGATGGCACGCTGGCTCGATCTGCATGTCGACCTGCTGCTGGTCGGCGATTCGCTGGGCATGGTGCTCTACGGCTTCGAGAGCACGCTCCCGGTCACGCTCGACATGATGATCGCCCATGGCTCGGCCGTGATGCGCGGCGCGAGCCGCGCCTGCGTGATCGTCGACCTGCCCTTCGGCAGCTACCAGGCGAGCCCCGAGCAGGCGTTCCACAGTGCCGCGCGCCTCATGTCCGAGACCGGCGCGAGCGGCGTGAAGCTCGAGGGCGGCGAGGTCATGGCCGGGACGGTTCGTTACCTCGTGCAGCGCGGCATCCCGGTCTGCGCCCATGTCGGACTGATGCCGCAGGCGGTGAACGTGGCCGGCGGATTCAAGGCGACCGGCCGCTCCGACGAGGAAGCGCAGCAGGTCACGCGCGACGCCGAGGCGATGGCCGAGGCCGGCGCCTTCGCGGTCGTGCTGGAAGGCACGCTGGAGCCGGTCGCCGCCGCCATCACGAAGTCGCTTCCGATCCCGACCATCGGCATCGGCGCCTCGCCGGCCTGCGACGGCCAGATCCTGGTGTCGGAGGATGTGTTCGGCCTGTTCAGCGATTTCACCCCGCGGTTCGTGAAGCGCTACGCCGATCTCGGCGGCAGGATCTCCGAGGCCGCGGCTGCCTATTCAGCCGATGTGCGGGCGCGACGTTTTCCCGCGATGGAGCATTGCTTCCTGCCCAAATCCGGTGGTCAATCCCGATCCTAGGACGGCTCGAGAACAGAGAAAGCAACCGGATGGAGAGTTTCGACTACGTGATCGTGGGCGCCGGCTCGGCGGGCAGCGTACTGGCCAACCGGTTGAGCGAGGACCCCAACGTCACGGTCTGCGTGCTCGAAGCCGGTCCACGCGACTGGCATCCCTTCATCCATATCCCGGCCGGCTTCATGTACACGCTGGTCGATCCCAAGGTGAACTGGCTCTACAAGTCGGAGCCCAGCGAATGGACCGGCGGCCGTGCCATCGCCGCCCCGCGCGGCAAGACCCTGGGCGGATCGAGCTCGATCAACGGCCACATCTACAATCGCGGCCAGCGCCTCGACTTCGACGGTTGGGCGCAGCGCGGCAATCGCGGCTGGGGCTATTCCGACGTGCTCCCCTACTTCCGTCGCAGCGAACACCGCATGGCGGGCGACGCCGACGCGACCTTCCGCGGCAGCGAGGGCAACCTGCCGATCACCGACCTCGAATGGCGCGACCCCCTGTGCGAGGCGTTCATCGAAGGTGCCGTGGAACAGGGCATCCCGCGCAACCCCGACTACAACGGCACGAAGCAGGCGGGCGTGAGCTACGTCCAGCGCATCATCAAGAACGGCCGCCGGGTCAGCGCCGCCCGCGGTTACCTGCATCCCGCGATGTCGCGGCCGAACCTCACCGTGCGCACCCACGCGCAGGCGACGTCGATCATCCTCGAAGGCAAGCGCGCCGTCGGCGTGCGCTATCGCAAGGGCGGCCGTACCGGCGCGCCGATGGAAGTCCGCGCAGCCAGGGAAGTGATCCTGAGCGGCGGAACGGTGAACTCACCGCAGCTCCTGCAGCTGTCGGGCATCGGCCCGGGACCTTTGCTGAGGTCGCTCGGCATCGAGGTGAAGCATGAGCTGGCGGGTGTCGGTGAGAACCTGCGCGACCACTACGCGCCGCGCTTCGTCGCGCGCGTGAAGAATGCCACCAGCATCAACGAGCGCTCCAAGGGACTGCGCCTGGCGGGCGAGGTCCTGAAATACGTCACGACGCGCAAGGGCCTGCTGACGCTCAACCCGACGCTGATCTACGTTTTCTGGAAGTCCGACGAGAACATCGAGAACTACGACCTGCAGCTCACCTTCACGCCGGCGAGCTACAAGGAGGGCGTTCAGTCGACGCTCGACGATTTCCCCGGCATGACCATCGCCTCGTGGCAGCAGCGTCCCGATTCGATCGGCTATGTCCGTGCCCGCTCGGCCGATCCGTTCGAGCACCCGATCATCCAGCCGAACTACCTGGGCGCCGAGAGCGACCGCCGCGTGCTGCTGGCCGGCATGAAGCTGGCGCGGCGCCTGCTGGGCTCGAAGGCGCTCAGCAAGTACTACGACCGCGAGGAATTCCCCGGCGCCGAGAAACAGTCGGATGCCGACCTGATGCAGGCCGCCAAGGAGCGCGGCACCACGACGTTCCATCTGATGGGCTCGTGCCGCATGGCGCCGGACAGCGATCCGACCGCCGTCGTCGACGACCAGCTGCGCGTGCGCGGAATCGAGGGGCTGCGTGTGGTCGATGCCTCGATCATGCCGACCATGCCCTCCGCCAACCTCAATGCCTCGGTGCTGATGATCGCCGAGAAGGCGTCCGACATGATCCGCGGCAAGGCGCCGCTCGACGCGACCATGTTGAAGGACTGATGGCCGACGAGGCCGCCATCGACGCCCTCTCCGCGCTGGTCCCGGCGACCCTGCGCGCCCTGCACGCCATCGAGTTCGCCGGCCGCCATCTCTCGCCGCAGACACTGCCACAGGTCGTCGAGGCCCTGGCCGGCCGCAACGACGATCTCGCGCCCGCCCTCGCCGCCTCGCGCGCGCTCGACTGGCCTGGAAGGCTGGCGCCGGTGCGCGACCATCTCGAGCGGGCGGCAGGATTCGCCGGTGAGGCGATCCAGGAACTGCTCGCCGCTCCCGGGACGCCGCAGCCGATCGTGGCCGCCTATCGCGGCCTCCGCTTCTATCCGCGGGCCTGCGAAGCGCTCTATCCGCTGTCGCCGTTCCTTCGGCCCGTCGGCAACTTCTTCCTCGAGCAGGCGGCGCGGAGCGACCAGGCCCTGCAGGCGCGCCTCGCCGCCGCCGACCCGACGCGCGAGGGCGTGGGCTTCATGCATGTCGCCGGCCCCGCCGGCACACGCGGCGCCTTCTCGCTGTACGTGCCCGAATACTACGACCCCGCCAGGAGTTGGCCGCTGGTCGTGGCGCTGCACGGCGGCAGCGGCAATGGCGGCGCCTTCCTGTGGAGCTGGGTGCGCGAGGCGCGCACGCGCGGTTTCATCGTGCTGGCGCCCACGGCATCCGGCGCCACATGGTCGCTGATGGAGCCGGAGGTCGACGGGCCGCGCATCCGCCGCATGGTGGCCGATGTCGCCAACGACTGGAACATCGATGCCGCGCACCAGCTCCTGACCGGCATGAGCGACGGCGGCACCTTCACCTATGTCGTCGGCCTGCGCGACGACTGCCATTTCACGCACCTGGCGCCCGTCGCCGCGAGCTTCCATCCGATGCTGATGAGCTTCGCCGACGCCGACCGGATCCGCGGCCTGCCCGTTCACATCGTGCACGGGACGCAGGACTGGATGTTTCCGCCGGAAATGGCCCAGGGCGCCGAACGGGCCCTGACGCAGGCCGGCGCCGACGTGGTCTATCGCGAGATCGCGGACCTCTCCCACACCTATCCGCGCGACGAGAATGCGCGGATTCTCGACTGGTTCCTGCCGCCCAAGACCTAGCAGGCCGTCGAACCAGGCCTTTTGGAAGGCCCGCCGCGCAATATTATTGCGTCAACAGCACAGAATCCAGGACCTGCGACATTCGATTCATTTATTTCGTTTAATTCGTTTGTTTCGTTTATTGGCCATGCCGCTGCCTTCCAGGGCCTGCTATGGCTTGTCGTCCACGCCGACCGGTGAAAGAACGCCGGTCGTGACGGGCGGGGGCGAGGTCTTCCCGGCAAGCCGCAGGGTGCGCTCCAGCAGCAGTTCGTAGAGCGGCCGGCTGCCAAGCCCCTGCGCGACGGCATTGGCCGTCACGCACGTCACGATCAGTGGCAGTATGAGAGTATAGCCGTTGGTCAGCTCGGCTGCCAGCACGACGCCGACCAGCGGCGCGCGGATCGACGCGGAAAACAGGCCGCCCATGGCGGCAATGACGAATGCGGCACCCGCCAGCGGCGGCAGCGGCACGGCCATCTGCAGCAGCGCCGCTGCGATCAGGCCCACCGTGGTGGCGAGCGTCAGCAGCGGCGCGAAGATGCCGCCGGGTACGCCCACCGGATAGCTCAACATCACGCCGACGAAGCGCAGCAGACAGAGCAGCAGCAGGATCTGGATGGGCAGGTTGCCGGTGACAAGGCCGGGAATCAGCAGTTCGCCGCCGCCCACGGCCTGGGGCAGCACGATGGCCAGCGCGCCGATGGCCGCCCCGACCACCAGCGCCGGCACGAACGGCACCTTGCGAAAGGTGGCGGACACCCAGTCCAGCAGGAAGAGCAGCGTGCGGTTGAAGACGAGGCCCAGCCCGCCCAGGAATATCCCCAGCACCAGGAAGGCCGGCAGCATCGACAGCGGCATCTCGGCATTGTCGAGCTTGAGTTGCGGCGCCGTGCCGCCCACCAGCTCCATGCCGATCGCGCTGGCGGTCGAGGCGATGATGACGGCGGTGTAGGAGCGGAACGTGTAGCGGAACTGTTTGCGCGTCTCCTCGATCACGAAGAGGATCGCCGCCAGCGGCGCATTGAAGGCGGCCGCGAGGCCGGCCGCTGCACCGGCGGCGAGCAGACCGCGCAACTCCGCCTCCGAGAGCTTCATGCGCTCCGAGACGGCCTGCGCGATCGACGCCCCCATGTGGATGGTCGGCCCTTCGCGTCCCGCGACCAGGCCGGACGACAGCGCCAGCACGCCGCCGACGAATTTCACCGGCAGCACGCGCCGCCAGCGCACCTCGCGCAGTCCCTCCATCGCGCCCTCGATCTCCTGGACACCGCTGCCGGCCGCTTCGGGCGCGATGCGGCGCGTGAGCAGGAAGGATGCGACCAGCGCGATGGCGGCAACCCCTGCCGCCGCGACGATGGTCAGGGTGCCAGGACCGAGACGCGCGACGAGCCAGGACGGCCAGTGAACCAGCGTGTCGACGACGAGATGGAAGGCGGCGCCCACGACACCGGTGGCCAGGCCGCACAGGGCGGCCAGGAAATACAACGCCCCATCGGAGATCGATTGCTCTGCCGGTCGATCTCCTGAAGTCACCCGCCGCCTCCGATGATGAGGCTCAATAATGACCGGCGCGAACCGGGTGTCAAAGCGTCAGCGCGTGAAGACGACGTCACTGATGTCGCTGCGCACTTCCCAGTGATGCCGCTCCAGTTCGGGATCGAGATGCTCCTCCGCCGGGAAGCCGAGGCAGAGGTAGGCGACGAGGGTCCAGCCCGCGGGTACGTCGAGCGCCCGGGTCACTTTCTTCGGATCGAGGATCGAGACCCAGCCCATGCCGATCCCGTCGGCGCGCGCCGCCAGCCACAGCGTCTGGATCGCGGCCACCACGGAATAGTGCAGCGTCTCCGGCATGGTCTGCTGGCCAAGGCCGCTGCCGGTATGCGTGCCGTCGTCGGAGAAGACGGCAAGATGGACGGGCGCTTCCTTGAGGCCCGCCAGTTTCAGGCCGGCATAGATCGCATGCTTTTCCCCGTCGTAACCGGCAAGCGCTTCCTCGTTCGCTTCCGTGAAGCTCTCGACCACGGCCCGGCGGCGTTCCACCGACTCGACATGCACGAACCGCCAAGGCTGGCTCAGTCCGACAGACGGCGCATGGCTCGCCACTTCCAGCAGGGCGTCGATCCGCTCGCGCGCCACCGGATCGGTGCGGAAGCGCCGCACGTCACGCCGCCACAGCACGAGCTCGCGAAACTCGGCCCGGAAGGCCGCGTCGAAAACCGGATGCGTCATCAACTCCACCGAATATACGAAAGAACGCGGAGGGTCATACCCTTCGCAGGCACGCCGGGTTCAGCCGATCAGGCCGGCCGCTTCGATGGCGGCGACTCCGCCCGCCACCATCACGAGGCAGCCTGCGATCACCAGTGCAGTCCGCTGCGCGGGCCACTTCGTTGCGCCCAGCGTGATCGCGCAGGAGGCCACGCCCAGCGCGGTCTGGGCAACCAGCAGGCCCGAGACATAGGCGAGGATGCCGACGGTATCGGCGCCGACCAGTACGGACCCCAGGGAATAGCCGTGCACGAGTCCCGCGACGGCGAAAACGATCGACGCCACCTTGGGGCTCAGCGGCTGGCGCAGCAGGATCAGCACGCCGATGACCATGGTCGTCAGCGCCACGAAGGCGCCGTCGGCCGGGATATCGAAGGGACTGAGCTGTATCGCGACGCCGGCGATGGCGGCCAGTCCGAACGCCAGCACGGGCACGATGCCCCGCGCGGCGATGCCGACCAGGATGCCGATGCCGATCATCGCGGCGAGATGATAGAGGCTGATCACCGGAAGACCGACGCCCTGCATGAACCCTTCGGCGAAGGTCATGGGCGGGTCCTCGTCGGCCACAGGGTGGGCGAAGGCCGTCACCTGCCATACGGCAACGAGCGCGGCCGACGACACCCCCCACAATCGGTTCGAAATCGACATCACCTCACCGGGTCGCTTCCTTGGAGGCGCTTCTTGGGGCGCGCGTTCATTCCAGATAGGTTCCAGCGTTCTCGTCCGTCAACCGATTATTCGCATTAAAAGTGTAATTTTACCTGCTGAGTTTGCCCTTCTTTGGGAGGCCCATGCAAGCACGCGCACTCATGCTCCAGGGGACCGGCTCCGATGTCGGTAAATCACTGCTGGTCGCCGGCTTCGCGCGGGTCTTCGTCCGGCGAGGCCTGCAGGTCCGGCCGTTCAAGCCGCAGAACATGTCGAACAATGCCGCCGTGACGACCGACGGCGGCGAGATCGGCCGCGCCCAGGCGCTGCAGGCGCGGGCGGCCCGCGTGGCCGTCAGTGTCCATATGAATCCGGTGTTGCTGAAGCCGCAGAGCGATGTCGGCGCCCAGCTCGTCGTGCAGGGCCGCGTCGTCGGCAATACCTGGGCGCGCGGCTACCAGGCCCTCAAGGCCGGCCTGCTCGGTGCCGTGATGGACAGTTTCGGCCGTCTCGCGGCCGAAGCCGATCTCGTGCTGGTCGAGGGGGCGGGCTCCGCATCCGAGGTCAATCTGCGCGCCGACGACATCGCCAACATGGGCTTCGCGCGGGCCGCGGACGTGCCGGTCGTCCTGGTGGGCGACATCGACCGCGGCGGCGTCATCGCCAGCCTGGTCGGGACCAAGGCCGTGATCGATCCCCAAGACGCCGCGATGATCGTCGGCTTCCTCGTCAACCGCTTCCGCGGTGATCCGGGCCTGTTCGCCGACGGCATGGCGTTGATCGCGGACCGGACCGGCTGGCCCGCACTGGGCCTCGTGCCCTATTTCCCGGACGCCGTCAGGCTGCCCGCCGAGGACGCGCTCAGCCTGCCCGGCCGCAACGCGCCAGGCGGCGCCGCGAAGGTCGCCGTGCTGGCCTATCCGCACCTCGCCAACTTCGACGATGTCGATCCGCTGCGTCAGGAGTCTGGCGTCGATGTCGTGTTCGTGCGACCCGGCGAGCCGATCCCGGGCGATGCGAGGCTCGTCATCCTGCCCGGTTCCAAGGCCACCATTGCCGATCTCGCCACCCTGCGCGAGGCCGGTTGGGACATCGACCTCAAGGCGCATCTCCGCCGCGGCAGTCGCGTGCTGGGGATTTGCGGCGGTTATCAGATGCTGGGCCGGCGCATCGCCGACCCCGAAGGAATCGAAGGCCCGCCTGGCACCGTCGAAGGACTTTGCCTGCTCGACACCGAGACCGTTCTCGGCGGCGACAAGGTTCTGGTGGAGGTCTCCGGGAAGACCGTGACGGAAGGCGTGCCGTTCAAGGGCTATGAAATGCATGTCGGCCGAACGACCAGGGCCGCACGTCCGCTACTCGAACTCGATCGTGGCGGTACCGATGGCGCGATCGACGCCAGCGGCCGTGTTGCCGGATGCTACGTTCACGGCCTGCTGGCAGACGATCGACAACGGCGTCATTGGTTGCAATGGATCGGCGCCGACAGTTCCCGTCTCGACTACGAGGCCGGAATCGAGGACACGCTCGACCGGCTGGCCGATCATCTTGAGAAACATGTCGACTGCGCGCGGCTGCTCGATCTCGCCCGCGTGCCAAGATTCGATGGTACGAGGAAGCCATGACCATTTCATCGCGCAGGACCTTCATCGCGGGTGGCGCCGCTCTTGCCGCCACGACCGCTTGCGACACGCGGGCCCAGACGGCAAGCATCACCGGCGGCACGGAATCGGCATTTCCCTCGGCAGACGCGCCAGGCTCGAACGACGGCGGCTACAATGTCCTCTTCATCCTGACGGACCAGGAGCACTACATGGGTCCCGGCTGGCCCATACCGCTGCCGGGACACGAACGCCTGCGCCGGACGGGGACGTATTTCGAGAATCACCAGATCGCGGCGGACATGTGCTCGGCCTCGCGCGCGGTGATCTATACCGGCCTGCACATGCCGCATAACGGCATCTTCGACAATGCCGGCGTGCCCTACATGAAGAGCCTGGATCCAAGCCTGCCGACCATCGGCAAGATCCTGCGCAGGATGGGCTACTACACCGCCTACAAGGGCAAGTGGCACCTGAACGGCGCGATGGCCATGGAGAACCGTGCCGACGACATCAAGGCGCTGTTCGAGACCATGATGGATCGCGACTACGGGTTCTACGACTATACCGGCGTCGGCGACTTCATCGAAGGCGCGCAGGGCGGCTACCAGTACGACCAGATCACGGCGGCGCAGGCGATCCAGTGGCTGAAGGCCAAGGGCCGGCCGATGACCGACCGGAAGCAGCCCTGGTATCTCGCGGTCAATCTCGTGAACCCGCACGACGTCATGTGGGTGAACACCGACAGGCGCGGCGAGAAGCCGGTGCAGGCGGTCGAAGCCAGGCTCAGGATCGACTTTCCGCCAGACGATTCCTTCTACCGGCAGGAATGGAACGAGATCCCGCTGCAGAAGACCTGGCAGCAGTCGCTCGACACGCCCGACCGCGTGCCGGCGCATCGCATCTACAAGGGGGCCAACGCCATCCTGACCGGGCTGATCCCGCAGGAGGAATGGCGCATGCGGCTGCGGCAGAACTACTACTTCAACGCCATCCGCGACGCCGATCAGCAGATCGTGCAGGTGCTGGAACAGCTCGACCGGCTCGGCCTTACCGACAAGACCATCGTGATCTTCACCTCCGACCACGGCGAGCTGCTGGCCAGCCACGGCGGACTGCAGGGCAAGGGCACGACGACCTACCGCCAGCAGAACCACGTGCCGATGCTCGTGGTGCATCCGGAGGTCAAGGGCGGCCAGCGCTGCCTCGAACTCACCTCGCATCTCGACTTCGTGCCCACCATCGTCGCGATGACGGGCAAGTCGACGGCGCCGGTGGCCGACACGATGCAGCGGATGAAGGGGCAGGATTTCTCGCCCCTGCTGCGCCAGCCGGTGAATCCCGCCTTCACGCAGAGGCGCGGCGGCACGCTGTTCTGCTACAGCCAGTTGATGGTGCACGACGCGAACTTCACGCGCACCCTCTACGAGACGCTGCAGGACAAATCGATCGCGCGTTCGGAGCAGTTCAGGAAGATCGAGTCGTTCCCGGTCGACTGGAAGCTGCGCGTCTGCATCCGCTCGATCGTCGACGAGCGCTACAAGTTCAGCCGCTACTTCTCGTTCCACGGCTTCAACATGCCAGCGACCTTGGAGGACCTCCGGGCGAAGAACGACCTCGAACTCTACGACCTCGTGAGCGATCCCGACGAGATCGTGAACCTGGCCCACGATTTCGACCGAAACCGCGACCTGATCGCGATGATGAACGACAAGCTGAACGCCCTGATCGCCCGCGAGATCGGCACCGACGATGGACGCTTCATGCATCTCGACCGGTGGATCGACTGGAAGGATGCGAAGCCGACCGCGGTCAATCTCTGAGGCCGGACGAGTAAGGATCCTTAGGTGCCGCAGAAGGTTCGGTAGACGCGCTGATCCTCGGGCGGCGGCTCGGCATAAGCAGCGAATTCCGGCTGCTCCTCGTAAGGCTTCGCCAGCACCGCCAGCAATTCCTCGAACGGCGCATAGTCGCCGCTTTCGGCCGCAGCCGTCAGCGCCAACTCCACCCGATGATTGCGCGGAATGTAGATCGGGTTCACGGCATGCATCGCCGCGCGCCTGCTCTCGCCGTCCTGCGGCTCACGGGCCAGCCGTTCGCGCCAGCGCGGCAGCCAGGCGTCGAAGGCTTCTTGCTTCTTCGCGAACAGGTCACGCACCTCGGCATCGGCCGCAGGATCGACGGCGGCATCGCCCAGGTGGCGGAAGGTCAAGGTGAAGTCGGCCTGCCCGTCGGTCATGGCGTTGAGCAGGTCCTGGGCCAGCGCGGCGTCGTCCTCTTCCTCGGTGAACAGGCCGAGCTTGCGGCGCAGGCCGCCGATCAGCGCATCGACGTAGCGCGCGCGATAGGTGCCCAGGGCCTCGTTGGCGATGGCCAGCGCCTTGTCGCTGTCGTCGGCCAGCAGCGGCAACAGGGTCTCGCCGAACCGCGCCAGGTTCCAGTGCGCGATGCTCGGCTGGTGGGCATAGGCGTAGCGACCCTGCTGGTCGATCGAACTGAACACCGTCTCGGGATTGTAGGCGTCCATGAAAGCGCAGGGCCCGTAATCGATGGTCTCGCCGGCGATCGAGCAATTGTCGGTGTTCATCACGCCGTGGATGAAACCGATGTGAAGCCACCTGGCCACCAGGGCGGCCTGCCGCGCGATCACCGCCTCGAACAGCGCGCGATAGGGCTCGGCTCCGTCGCGCGCCTCGGGATAGTGACGCGCGATCACATGGTCGGCGAGCAGGCGCAGCGCCTCGGTGTCGCCGCGCGCGGCGAAGAACTGGAAGGTGCCGACGCGCACGTGGCTGGAGGCGACGCGGGTCAGCACGGCCCCCGGCAGCTCGCCGTCGCGCCAGATCGGCTCGCCGGTGGTGACGGCGGCCAGCGAGCGGGTCGTCGGGATGCCGAGCGCGGCCATCGCCTCGCTCACGATGTATTCGCGCAGCACCGGGCCCACCGCGGCGCGGCCATCGCCGCTGCGCGAGAAAGGCGTCGGCCCCGAGCCCTTGAGCTGGATGTCGCGGCGCCGGCCATCGCGGTCCACGACCTCGCCCAGCAGGATGGCGCGGCCGTCGCCGAGCTGCGGCACGAAGTTGCCGAACTGATGGCCGGCATAGGCGAGCGCAATCGGCTCCGAGCCCGGCGCCACGCGGTTGCCCGCCAGCATCTCCACGCCCTCGCGGGACGCGAGCGCTCCCGGATCGAGGCCGAGCTGAAGGGCGAGCGGCTCGTTCAGCTTCACAAGCCGCGGCGCCGCCACCGGCGTCGGCGCCAGCCGGGCATAGAACCGCTCCGGCAGCCTCGCGTAGCTGTTGTCGAACGGCAGACCCGGCAAGGCGTCCATGTTGTTACTCGTCGTAACGGGCGGTGGTGATGCCGCTCATGCGGTCGTAGTGCAGCGATATGTTCTTCAGGGTACAGAGGTTCAAGTAGCCCCAGACAGCCGGCGGACCGCCATCGGCGAAGGTGACCTTCAGGTCGCCCATGCACCAGTCGGTCGGCGCCCGGTAGGAGACTTCACGGGCCTCGCCCGGCCGGATGGCCGGCGGCCGCAGGAAGTTCGGCCCCCACATGTTGAGCTGGGTCGGCGAAACCGAGAGCTGGGCGATCGGATAGGCCATCGAATTCTTCAGCCGGAAGGTGGTTTCCTGGGCCGACGCCTGCCCGGCGAAAAGGACCAGGGCGGCGGCGACCAGACAGCTCAACTTGGACAAAACAACCTCACAGCAATCGAAGGGTTGCGGGTGACTCTGTCGCAGATCGCCGAACCGCGCTAGAGGGGGATGCATGACGCTGCTGATCAGCCACCCGTCGTTCCTCGAGCACGATACCGGCGACTATCATCCCGAGCGACCCGACCGGCTGCGCGCGGTGACAGCGGCGCTGGCCGACGAGGAATTCGAAGGCCTCACCCGTCTGATCGCGCCCGCCGCCACGCTTGAGCAGCTGACGCGTGTCCATCCGCCGGCCTATGTCGAGGCGATCCTGGGCATCCGCCCGCCAGAAGGCGAGCTGGTCCATGTCGATGCCGACACGGTGATGAGCGCCGGCAGC
>WOUR01000054.1:0-7230 GCA_009772935.1 Rhodospirillaceae bacterium | reverse complement strand
CCCGCCACGCCGCGGGCGCCGTCGTGGCCGCCGTGGACGGCGTGCTGGGTGGACGCGCGCGCACCGCCTTCGCCGCCGTACGTCCGCCCGGCCACCATGCCACGCCGGACGTGCCCGGCGGCTTCTGCCTGTTCAGCAACGCCGCGATCGGCGCCCTGCACGCGCGTGCCGCCCACGGCCTCCGGCGCATCGCCCTGATCGACTTCGACGTGCATCACGGCCAGGGCACGCAGGCCGTGGTCGAGACCGACCCCGACCTGTTCTACGCCTCGTCGCACCAGTATCCGCTCTATCCCGGCACCGGCTCCCCGCGCGAGCGCGGCATCGACGGCAACGTCGTGAACGCAGCCCTTCCGGCCGGCAGCGACAGCGCGGCGTTCAGGGCGGCCTGGCGCGACCGGCTTCTGCCGGCACTCGACACCTTCGCCCCCGAACTCATCATCGTCTCGGCAGGCTTCGACGCCCATCGTCGCGACCCCTTGGCGCAGCTCGACGTAGAGACCGAGGACTTCGTCTGGCTGACCGACGAGGTTCTCGCCATTGCCGAACGCCACAGCCGCGGACGCCTCGTATCCGTCCTGGAAGGGGGCTACGACCTTGCCGCCCTCGCCGAGTCCGTTGCAGCTCATGTGCGAGCGTTGATGCGCACCGAAGCCGACTTGCGCGTGTAACGATCCCGGGCGAATTTCCCGCGGCGTGAAAAACAACAGCCATGGCCTCTTCCTCGGCACACTGCTCTGGGTAGCCGCCGCGATCCTTGCCAGTCCCACATTGGCCGCCGGCGGCGCCCATATCGTCGACGATTCCGAGGTCGAGACGCCCGGCACCTGCCATCTCGAACTGTGGGTGTCGCGCTTCGTGCCGGGCGACGGGTATGGAAATGTGGGACCGGCCTGCACGGCCCAGAAAATTCCCTGGCTCCAGTTCGGCGTGAACTACCAGCACTTCTGGGATGAGGCCACCGCCGCACCGCTGATCGGGCCAGCGGTGAAGATCAATTTCCAGCCGGCGTCGGAGGGCGTGGGTGTCGCGCTCGGCATGAACGCGGCCGTCAATGCCCAAAGTGGCGAGCTGGGTGTGGCCAGCCTGCTCGCCCTGGTAACCGTTCCGGTCACGGAGAAATTCCGGATCAACCTGAATGCCGGCTGGAGCTACCTCAATGCCGAACATCCCACCGCTTTTTTCTGGGGCGGTCAGGTCGAGGTCAATGTCGGCTGGGACATCACCCTGATGATGGAGGCCTTCGGCCGCCAGCCGGGCATCATCGGCAACCAGATAGGCCTGCGTTACACGCCTGCCGCTCACCCACGGTTCGATTTCGATCTGCTCGTGGGAACGACCTACGACGAGTTGAGCACGAAGTTCTTTACGGTTGGCGTCACCGTCCGATTCTGAGCCGCCAGCTCGACGCTATTTCCGGTCCATGTGCCAGGTGCCATCCCATCCGGCCGGGACACCGTCGTGCAGGAAATTTTCGCAGCGCCCGATGAAGACTTGGCAAGGCGGGTCGGCTTCGCGCAATGCGGCAGCAGCCCGGAAGCCGGCCAATGCTTCTTCGAAGCGGCCCTGGACATAGGCCTCGCGGGCTTTCTCCCAGGCGGCGAGGAAGTCCGCATGCTCGGCGCGGCTGGCCGCTTCGCCCATTGGCTCGTAGACGTCATGCGCTTCCGTGGTGCCGACGGCCACGACCCGGTCGATGTGCCGCCACACGAACAGTGTCGAGGTCGGCCCGGCGACTTCGCCGCTCGCCAGGATCTCGGTACCGTACACCTTGTTCATGCCTTCGAGGCGCGAGGCCTGGTTGGCGACCTGGCCGACCAGCGTGTAGTTGATGCGCTCGCGCGCACCGACATTGCCGACGACCGCAGGACCGGTGTGCAGGCCGAAGCGCGTGCGGAAACCCGGCCGGCCGCGCTCGCGCCATTTCTCCGACAGGGCATGGCCGGCGGCCGCGGCCTGCAATGCGGCGTGGCAGGCGTTGGCGACATGCTGCGGATCGGTCTCGGGCGCATTCCAGAAGGCCATGATGCTGTCGCCGATATACTTGTCGATCGTGCCGCGATTGGCGGTGATGGCCGAGCCCAGCGCCTCGAAGTAGCGGGAGAGTCGGCTGGTCAGCAGTTCCGGCTCCATGGTCTCGGTCAGCCGCGAGAAGCCCTCGATGTCGGAGAACATCACCGTGACCTCACGACGCGTCCCGCCGACGCCGCTGCTCGCCGGCGACCGCATGATCTGCTGCACGAGAGTCTTGGAGACGTAGCGACCGAAGATCTCCAACCCGGAGCGCATGTTCTCGACCGCGTCGGACAGGCGGGCAATCTCGGTGATGCGACTTTGCACGGGCTGCCGGTCCGAGAAATCGAGCTGGCGGATGCGCTCGGTCTTGAGGGTGATCCGCGCGATCGAGCGCGAGAGGATCAGCGATGCGGCCAAGGCGCCGATCACGGCAAGCGCGACGGCAACCGCCGCCGCAATCGCAGCCCGTTGCAGCAACACCTGCGACTCGGCCGTGAGTTCATGGACCGGCACTGCGGCGCCGATCACGAAGCGCTGGCCGAGCAGGACGGGCATGCGATGCGCGATCAGCCGATAGACGTGACCTCCCGCTTCGACCTGACGGTCGATTTTCGCGTCGGTAGCAATGGCCTCGCCAATGGCCTTGCGCAGGAACTGCCGCACCAGCGAGTCGGACGGAAGACAGTTGGGCAGCGCCGGCGCACACGGCTGAGACTCGATTTCGACCCCGCCGCCGAGATGACCCACCACGATCACCGAATTGGCGGTGATCTTGTAGGCGGTCAAGAGCTCCGACAAGGTCCGGAGCGTGAAATCGAACCCGACCACGCCGATACCGGTGCGCAGCGGAATGCCGGCGGATATGCCGGCTTCGGGCGTCTGGGCGAAGCGATAGGGATCGGTGAGGATCGCCTGCTTCGCCTTCATCGCCTCGACATACCAGGGCCGGGCGCGGGCATCGAAACCCGTCGTCGTCGTCCGGGCGGGGCCATGGCTGCCGTCCGGCAGATAGAACCAGTAGGTTTCCGTTCGCGGGGCCGAGCCCGCCTCGATCACCCGCACGATGATCGACTCTCCATCCGGAGCATCCATTTCGATGCGCTGCTCGACGGTGAAGGATTCCGGACGTCCCGCATAGATGAAGCTGCCGTCGGCATAGCCGACGAATGCCGATTGAACCGCCTGATGACGGTCCAGCAGGGCGATGAGCTGGCGCCGGCGTTCCTCGTCGGTCACCGGATTTTCGGTGGCGTTGAAGCTGGGGCCATAGGCCAGGGTCTGACCGACGGAAATCACCACATGCAGGCCGTCGGTGAGGAAGCCTTCCACCGCCGACTCGAGATGGGAAACCCTCTGGTCTGCGCTGCGCTGTTCGAGCAGATCGACGGAACGCCAGCCGAGCCACAGCAGCACGCTCGTGAGCGGCACCACGACGAGAGCCATCAGCGTCAATATCGTGACGCTGAACGGAATCGACCGCCACACCGACGTCACTCGTCAATCGAATGCGAAAACCGAAAGATCAGCTCTTCACCGCATTCCACTTGCAGCCACCGTCCTGGCTCTGCGCGACCAGGGTCGGCGGCGTGGCACCGAGATCGGCCGTATAGATCAGGTTCATCCGACCGAGATTGAAGGTGCCCTGATACACGTTGGCGCGAATCGACTTCATCTTCACGTCGATGCCGCCGGCCGACTTCAGCTCGACCTGGCCGTTGACGATCGTGAACGTATGCTCGCGCGTGAAAGACGGATCGGCCTGGATGCACCCCGAGATGTTGTTGGGGTTCTGCTTGAAAGAGAACTTCACTTCGACATTTTGCTGCGCGGCGGCCGCGAGCGGCATGAGCCCTGCCAGGACGAGCGGGGCCAGTCTCTTGATGAACATGCGGAGTCGTCCTTCATTGGCTTGAGCTTGAATCCACTCTACAGCGTCCGGACGCCCCCGTCAGTCCTTGCTGCGGAGCAGGCCGTAAGCAGCGCCGGCGATCGCGCCGCCCAGCAGCGGCGCCACCCAGAACAGCCAGAGCTGCGACAGTGCCGCGCCGCCCACGAACAGCGCCGGCGCCGTGCTGCGCGCAGGATTCACAGACGTATTGGTTACCGGAATGCTCACCAGGTGGATGAGCGTGAGCGCGAGGCCGATCGCGAGGCCCGCCACCGCCGGGCTGACGCGCTTGTCTGTGACGCCCAGGATGATGGTCACAAAGCCGAAGGTCATCACGGTTTCGATCACCAGCGCCGAGGGCAGCCCGTATTTGCCGGGTGAGTGTTCGCCATAACCGTTGGTCGCGAAACTGCCGATCTCCGCGCCGGCCTTGCCGGTCGCGATGACATAGAGGATGGCGGCACCCGCGATGCCGCCCAGCACCTGCGCGGCGACATACTGGACAACCTCACCCAGGGGAAACCGGCCCGCTACCGCGAGGCCGACCGTCACCGCCGGATTGAAATGTCCGCCCGACACGCCGCCCACGGCATAGACCATCGTGAGGACGGTGAGGCCGAAGGCGAGCGCCACCCCGGCGAAGCCGATGCCGAGCTGGGGAAAGCCGGCCGCGAGGACGGCGCTGCCGCAGCCGCCCAGTACCAGCCAGGCAGTCCCCAGAAATTCTGCATAGAGACGATTGGTAACAGGCATGTTCTCTCTCCCCGAGCTGCCAAGATAATTCTACGCCTCGACCGACCATTCTCCCAGCCCATGCGTAAAGTTCTCGGACCGGCGCCGTGGTGGATGAACGACCGCGCCGCAACACGCGAAGCGTCACCGAACCGAAACCCCGCCTTCACGGAAGCGCCCTAGCGTGCCCGCCTCGTCGTCCAAGGGGTTCACGCCATGTTTCTGCGCCGCCGCGCTTTGATCGCCGCATCCGGCCTCGCCGCCACCAGCTTTGGCCTGCCGCGGATCGCCCTGGGTCAGGCCGACACCCGGCCGGCCATCACCATCGCGGTGCAGCAGATCGCCAACAGCGCCGCGCTGGAGCCGCTACGCGAGCAGTCCAACGTCGGCCAGCGCGTCTTCTCCTTCATCTTCGAGCGCCTGATCATGCAGGACCTGCTCGCCAAGCTGGAGGAAGTGCCCGGCCTCGCCGAGAGCTGGAAGCGCATCGACGCCCGCACCGTCGAGTTCACCCTGCGCAAGGGCGTGAAGTTCCACAACGGCGACGAGCTGACGGCCGACGACGTGGTGTTCACCTTCAGCCGCGACCGCATGTTCGGCCCGGACTACGACATCTCCTCGAACAAGACGCTGTTCACCTCGGTCCTCATCCGCGATGCGGTGCAGGGCAAGAACCTGCCGCCGGAGGTTCCCGCGGTGGCCAAGCGGCTGTTCCCCGCGCTCGAGAAAGTCGAGGCCGTCGACAAATACACGGTGCGCTTCGTCAACCGCACGCCGGACGTCACCATGGAAGGCCGTATCGGGCGCCTCGGCAGCGACATCGTCTCGCGCCGCGCCTACGAGGAGTCCAAGAGCTGGCTCGACTGGGCGCGCGCGCCGGTCTCGACCGGCCCCTACAAGGTGCGCGAGTTCGTACCCGACCAGACGCTGACCCTGGACTCGCACGACGACTACTGGGGCGGCCGCCCGCCGCTGAAGAGCGTGCGCATCATGGTGGTGCCCGAGGTCGCGACCCGCATCAACGGCCTGCTGGCCGGCCAGTTCGACTTCATCTGCGACGTGCCGCCGGACCAGATCCCCGGCATCGAGAAGAACCCCAAGTTCGAGGTGCTGGGCAGTACCATCGTCAATCACCGCCTCACGGTGTTCGACAAGAACCACCCGCGCCTCGCCGACCCGCGCATCCGCCAGGCCTTCACGCACGCCATCGATCGTCAGGCGATCGTCGATGCGCTGTGGTCGGGCCGCACGCGCGTACCGGCCGGCTTGCAGTGGGAATTCTACGGCCCGATGTTCGTCGAGAACTGGACGGTGCCGGCCTACGACCTCGCCAAGGCCAAGGCGTTGCTGAAGGCGGCCAACTACAAGGGGGATCCGATCCCCTACCGCCTGCTCAACAACTACTACACCAACCAGGTGTCGACGGCGCAGGTGCTGGTCGAGATGTGGCGCGCGGCCGGTCTCAACGTGCAGATCGAGATGAAGGAGAACTGGCAGCAGATCTTCGATGCCAACAGCCCGCGCGCGGTGCGCGACTGGTCCAACAGCGCCGGCTTCAACGATCCGATCTCCTCGATCGTCGCCCAGCACGGGCCGCAGGGCCAGCAGCAGCAGGTCGGCGAATGGACCAACGAGGAGATGAACAAGCTTTCGGTGGCGATGGAGGTCGAGACCGACATGCAGAAGCGCAAGGCGATGTTCAGGCGCATGCTCGAAATCTGCGAGCGCGAAGACCCTGCCTATACGGTGCTGCACCAGAACGCGACCTTCACGGCCAAGCGCCGGGACATCAAGTGGAAGGCCTCGCCCTCCTTCGCCATGGAGTTCCGCAGCACCAACTTCTCGATCTGAGAAAGACACCATGACGGCTCCTCTCGTCGCGGTGCGCGATCTCACCGTCGATTTCGCGGGCGGCACGCAGGCCTCGCGCGCCGTCGATGGCGTAAGCCTCGAGATCGCCCCCGGCGAAGCGCTGGGCATCGTGGGCGAATCGGGCTCGGGCAAGAGCGTGACCTGGCTGGCGGCGCTCGGCCTGCTGCCGACCAGGGCCCGCGTGACGGGCTCGGTCCGCCTCGAAGGAAAGGAACTGGTCGGCGCCACGCGCGGCGACCTCGAACGGGTGCGCGGCAGCCGCATCGCCATGATCTTCCAGGACCCGTCGAGCTGCCTCAACCCTGTCCATCGCATCGGCCGGCAGATGGTCGAGGCGCTGGGCCTGCATCGCGGCCTGGGCGGACGCGCCGCCGAGGCCGAGGCGCTGCGCCTGCTCGACCAGGTCGGCATCGCCGACGCCCGCCGGCGCCTGTCCGACTATCCGCATCTCCTCTCCGGCGGTCTGAACCAGAGGGTCATGATCGCCATGGCGCTGGCCGGCGAACCGGACCTGCTCGTCGCCGACGAACCGACGACGGCGCTCGACGCCACCATCCAGGCGCAGATCCTGGCCCTGCTGGGCGCCATCCGGCGCGACACCGGCATGGCGCTGGTGCTGATCAGCCACGATCTCGGGGTGGTCGCCGAGAACGTCGACCGCGTGGCGGTGATGTATGCCGGGCGGCTGGTCGAGGAAGCGCCCGGCTCCGACCTGTTCGGCT
>WOUR01000119.1 GCA_009772935.1 Rhodospirillaceae bacterium | reverse complement strand
CGTGCGCTTCATCTCGATGCCCACCATGTTCTCGTCGAAGATGCGGACATTCTTGCAATGGGGCTTCTCCGCCAGACGCGCCGCCTTCTGCTCGTCCATCTCGAGCCGGATGTCGGTGTACTTGGCCTCGTTTTGCATCGTCTTCCCGTACACCGAGTTGTTGAAGAGCTTGAAGAGGTCCTTCTCGAAGTCGCTGTTGGCATTCTTCCGCAGCTCGCTGTTCTTGTCGATGTACGTCTTCATCCAGGCCGACTGCGGGAAGCGGAGGACGGCGTGCACTCGAGTCATGCGCAGGCCGTGTTGCAGGTAGAACTTCAGGTTTCGGTAGTGCACCACGTAGTGCTCCTTGTTCATGAGGTTCGGGCACAACTTCGACGAGTCGCCGTTGCCCTTGATGCCCAGCTGGATTCGGAGTTCGCGCTGCTTGCCCGAAAGCATCTGCAGGCCGATCGTCAGGCGCTGAGGCGCGAGCGGGTAGTCGTTGTGCGCGTCGTGCAGCTCGGCCGGGTACTCGAGGTCGCACTCGACAATGTAGCCGATGTCGGCCTCGTCGTCGAGCGTGAGCCAGTCGATCTGCTCGTAGTCGGCGCGGTCCACCCACTCGGCCACGCCATAGGGGAGTCGTTGCGAGAGCGCCCAGCCGTAGAGGTTGTTGGCGTCCAGGTACACGATGTAGCTGGTCGGCTCCTCTGGCGCCCAGGCTGCGCCCATCTCGGGATTGTTCGCGCGGGCGTAGCGAGTTGTGATCTGCGCGATTCCGCCTCGCATTCCGGTACGCACGCGCCGATGGATTTCCGGGTCGTGATTGAGCGGGCGCTCGACTTGGCAGAAGCGCAGCATAGCCGCCCAGCACATTTGCGGCGTCGTGATGAAGTGGACCGGGTCGAGGCCGTACTGGCCGAAGAACTGCGTGCGGAACTCCTCGAACAGGTCCGCCAGCTGGAGCACATCGCACTTGAGGTAGAGCTCGTGATAGTCTTTCATCGTGCGGCAGCCGAACTCGGCCCAGACTGCCTTCGCGCGCGCATAGTCGGCTTCCGAGCAGGGCTCGTCGCGCAGGCCATTG
>WOUR01000005.1 GCA_009772935.1 Rhodospirillaceae bacterium | reverse complement strand
CCCGGGATGGAGCCGATGCCGGCTGGTGCGTTGGTGAGGTCGAGCCAGTTGAGCAGCACGAGGCGGATGATCTCCCCGAACCCCAGCGTCACGATGGCGAGATAGTCGCCGCGCAGCCGCAGGACCGGAAAACCCAGCATGATCCCGAACAGTGCCGCCATCATCCCCGCGAGCGGCAGGACCGTCCAGAAGCCCAGCCCGTACTGGGTGCTGAGCAGCGCGTAGGCGTAGGCGCCGACGGCGTAGAAGGCGACGTATCCCAGATCGAGCAGGCCGGCGAGGCCAACCACGATGTTGAGCCCCCAGCCCAGCATCACGTAGGTCAGGATCAGGACGCCGAGATCCATCGTCTTCTGGTCGGCGAAGGGCGAGAACGGCATCAGCACCGCGAAGGCGAGCAGCAGCCAGCCGAACCATTTGGTGCCGGCCTTTCCCAGGGCCACGCCGGACGGCGTTCGCCCCGCGGCACCCACGGCCTCGTTGGCCCACGGCCAGACCGCGCGGATCACCAGCAGCACGCCGCCCAGCGCCACGAACCAGTGCAGGAAGCCGGACGGCAGCTTCATCGGCGAGGCACCGGCCGCGATCATCACCACGCCCAGCACGATGGCGGGCCAGCGCAGCCCGTTCGCCGCCATCGAGAGGCCGAGCCGGCCGATGAAGATGACGATCACCGCCACGGCGAGATCGACCAGGTGATAGTCGAAGCCCAGGCCTTTTCCGCCGCCCTGGTCGACAGTGCGGAAGCCGACGATGAAAATGCCGAGCGCGGCGGCAACGAACGCGGTGAGGCCCGCATCCTTCAACATGAGAGGGAAACGCGGGCCCATCCTTCAGACCTTCTCGATCTCCGGTTTGCCGAGCAGCCCGCTCGGCCGGAAGATCAGGACCAGCACGAGGATCGCGAAGGCCGCGACGTCCTTGTACTCGCTCGAGAAGTAGCCGGCCCAGAAGACCTCGATCAGCCCGATCAGCAGCCCGCCCAGCATGGCGCCCGGCAGCGAGCCGATGCCGCCCAGCACGGCCGCGGTGAATGCCTTGATGCCGGCCAGGAAGCCGATGAAGAAGTCGATGACGCCGTAGTACATTAGGAACAGCATGCCGGCGACGGCGGCCAATGCCGCGCCCAGCACGAAGGTGAGCGAGATGGTGCGGTCGACATTCACGCCCAGCAGCGCCGCCATTTTCATGTCCTGTTCGCAGGCGCGCTGCTGGCGTCCCAGCGAGGTTTTCGCGATCACCCAGGTGAAGCCTGCCATCAGCACCACCGTCACCAGCACGATGATGATCTGCAGCCAGGTGACGCGCACGTCGAAGCCGTCGGCGGTGAAGAGGTTGAATCCGCCGGACACGACCTGTCCGCCGGGCTTGGGACGCGCGCCCTGCGCCAGCTGCACGTAGTTCTGGAGGGCGATCGACACGCCGATGGCGGAGATCAGCGGGGCCAGCCGGAACGAGCCCCGCAACGGTCTGTAGGCCGTTCGTTCTATCGCCCATCCGTAGACGGCGGAAAACGACATGGCCAGCAGCAGCACGAGGACGATGGCGATGGGCGCCGAGCTGATGCCGAGGGTGCCGCAGATGATGAAGCCGATCAGCGAGATGAAAGCGCCGATCATGAACACCTCGCCATGCGCGAAGTTGATCATGCCGATGATCCCGTAGACCATCGTGTATCCGATGGCGATCAGCCCGTAGATGGCGCCCAGCGTGATAGCGTTGATCAGCTGTTGCGTGAAATACGCCATGCCTTGTTTCTGTCTCCCTGTCCTTGCGACCTACGATGCTTTCTCGGGGACTGGCAAGCTCAAGATGGGCAGCCTGCAAATCGCGGACCACAATGGGGCGTCAGACGACACCCGGGCTTGGCAGGGCTGGTGTGGCCGGGCCGAATTGTCCCTTGCGCTCCTCCGTCCAAGTGCCGATTAAAGACGGCCATGGACACCCCTTCCTACGACGTAATCGTCATCGGCGCCGGCCCGGCCGGCCTCACCGCTGCCACCGAAATCGCCCGTGCGGGCCTGAAGGCGTTCTGCCTCGACAAGCTCGCGCCCGGCGGCGAAATCATGAACCTCGGCGAGATCCACGATTTCGAGGAGATCTTCGACGGCACGACGATGGCCTCGCGCCTCACCGACGATGCCGTCGTCGCCGGCGTGGAAATCGGCTTCGGCGAAGTCACAGCGATCTCCGGCAACGGCCCCTTCGAGATCGAGACCGCCGAAGGCGAGCGCCACACGGCGCGGGCCCTCGTGGTTGCGACCGGCATGAGCAAGGGCAAGCTCGGTCTTCCCGGCGAGGACGAGTATGAAGGGCGTGGCCTCTCCCACTGCGCGAACTGCGATGGGCCCCTCTATGCCGGCCAGCCTGTGATCGTCGCCGGCGCCACCGGCTGGGCGCCACACGAGGCCGCCGTCCTCGTGGGCATCGCCGGCGACATCACCATGCTGGGCACGCCGACAGGCCCGGTGCCCGAAGGCGTCACCGCCCTGCCGGGGCGAATCGTCGGGCTCGAAGGCAGCAACGGGCTCGAGGCGGTCACGATCGAAAATAACGGCCAGCGAAATCGCATTCCGACGAATGCGGTGTTCGTTTACGAGGGCCGGTCTCCCGCTGCGGAATTCCTGCCGGATTCGCTTGCACGCGACGCCACGGGGCATATCGTTGTCGACGAGATGGGCCAGACCGCCCAGCCGCTGGTGTTCGCCGCCGGCGATGTCAGGTCCGGCTCCAAGGAATACTTGGCCAATGCCATCGCGGACGGCCAGCGCGTCGCCAAATCGGTCGTCGCGGCGTTGAACAAATAGCGTGGAGGAAACGATCATGCGCATCTTCAATCCGAGCTTCGGCATGGCCGCCGCCGGTCCCGCCAAGGTGACCTTGCAGCCCGTCAACTGGGCCACGGACGCCATCGCGCTGATCTCCAACTCCAAGCCGAATGCCCGTGAGCTGCTGGAAGGCGTCCGCGCCATGCTGGGCGCGCACCGCCCGGTGGACAACATCCACTTCCATGCCAAGAACAGCGCCAGCCAGCCGGCGCCGAAGGAACTGATCGAGAAGGTCGCGAAGAACTACAAGGCGGCGCTTCTAGCCTTAGGCGATTGAGGAAGCTGTTCATCGTGGAGTTTCCACGACAGCCTCGAACTCGAGAAGCTCGGCATCACCGCTTTCGTGATCGCCACTGAGACATTCAAACCGCTGGTCCTGGCGCAGGCGAAAGCCCGCAAGGTCGAGCCGCGCCTGATCGTGGTCAAACATCCCGTCGGTGGCCTCAACGCCGAAGAACTGCGGGAACGCATCGAAGCAGCGACCAAGGGACTGACCGAGGCCACAGGCAAATGAAGGACATCGCCGACCAGGAAGTGATCGACATCGGCGACATGGATGTCGAGGCCTTCAACGAGTATGCCAACGAACAGGGCTGGGGCGACGGCATGCCGCTCTTCGTGCCCACCGAGGCGAAGGTGGCGAAGTTCGTCGAGACGGTGCGCGGCGATAACCGCCCCTACCCGCCGGTGCCGCCGCGCCAGATCGTTCCGACGCTGCAGTCACTGGCCGCAAATGCCGTCATGGCCGGCTGCAAGCCCGAGTACTTCCCGGTCGTGACCGCCGCCCTGCGCGGCGTGCTCGACCCAGACTACAATCTCCACGGCACGCTCGCGACCACGCACTCCTGTGCGCCGATGGTGATGGTAAGCGGCCCGATTCGGCATGAGCTCAACATCAACTGCGGCACCAACTGCTTCGGCCAGGGTCGCCAGGCCAACGCCACGATCGGGCGTGCGCTCGGCCTGATGCTGCTGAACGTCGCGGGCGCCAAGCCGGGTGAGATGGACCGCTCGACCCAGGGCAATCCCGCCAAGTTCACCTTCTGCTTCGGCGAGAATGAGGAGGAGAACCCCTGGACGCCCTATCACGTACAACGCGGATTCGCGCCCACTGACTCCGTCGTGACGGTGATGTCGGGCGAAGGACCGCATAACCTCAACGACCATGGCTCGACCACCGGCGACGGGCTGCTGACCACCTTCGCCGGCGGCATGTCCAACCCGGGCTCCAACACGATCTACGGCAAGGGCCCGATGTTCGTCATCATCGGTCCCGAGCATGCGGCGACCCTGAAGCGCGACGGGTTCACGATCGAGAGCATTCGCGAGGAGCTGTGGAAGCGCTCGCGGGTCCATCTCTCACGCGTCTCGAGGGAGAACCTCGTGACGTACGAGACCACCGGCCACAAGCCGGATGGTGACTGGCTGTCGATCGGCCGCGATCCGAAGGACATCCACATCACGGTGGCGGGCGGTCCGGGCAAGCATTCGGCGTTCATTCCGTCGTTCGGCGGCACCACCGTCGCCTGCACGCGCATCGCCCGATGAACGAGTGGTGCGGCTGGCCGGTCGTCGACGAGTCGACGGTCTGGGAGAGCGCACAGCAGATCCTGGCGGAGGCCGAGCTTTCGGACGGCCTCCCTCTGGTGCCGCCCACCCAAAGGCGGCTCGACGCCATGATTGCGGGCGTCGCCGGCCGGGCGGACTCCCTCGGCATGATGCCGCCGATGTTCGGCGACATCACGCCCGAGTCCGTCGCCTACCAGTGCGTGATCGCTGGCTGCGTTGCGGCGGAACTGCGGGTCGTTCTGGCCGCGGCGCAGGCGATGCTCGAACCGGACTTCAATCTCCTCGGCATCGCCACGACCACCGGCAGCGCCGCGGTCGCGCTCTGCCTCCATGGCCCGATCGCGCAGCAGCTGGGCGTCAATGCGCTGACCAACGCCATCGGTCCCGGCAACCGCGCCAATGCCTGCATCGGCCGCGCCCTGCAGCTCTGCCTGCGCAACATCGGCGGCGCGAGATCGAACACGGGCGACATGGCGACGATGGGCCAGCCCGCCAAGTACACGCTGTGCTTCGCCGAACGGAGCGATGGTCCCTTCCCCGCCTTCACCGAGCGCCACGGCCTTGGCAAAGACGAGAGCGCCCTCACGGTGATGGGAATTTCAGGGACCGCCGAGGTGCTGCCGGGCGACGGCGAAGGCGCCACCCCCGAGGCGATCCTCGACCCGGTCGTCGCCGGCATGCGGGCCGAGATCGTGATGTCGGGCCAGAGCCGCAAGAGCGGGCGCGGTGAGCAGGTCGTTCTGCTGCCGCTCGAACTCGCCGAGAAGATCGCTCGCCACGAGGGCTGGGACATCAGGCGTGTCCAGCAGTACCTGTTCGACCAGGGCAAGGACGTCGCCGCCTCCCCGGAAGCGATCCATCCGATCGTGACCGGCGGTGCCGGCTACAAGATGGCCTATCTCCCGATCTGGGGCGGCGGCTCGCAGATGGTGATGCGCAAGCTCTGACGAGAGCTGCCCACCGCTCGGGCCGGCTACTTCAGCAGCCTGCGGGCAAGCCCGTAGAACAGCCACATGCCGAAGCCCCAGAGAGCGTAGACGATCGGCACGACCGCCACGCCCGGCAACCGCCAGCCGCCGCCGACCGGCGCGCCCTTGAGCGGCAGGACGACGAACCAATTCACCGCCAGCACCAATGTGACCGCGAACAGGATCCAGCCCAGGACTCCGTTCAGGATTCCGGGCAGGCGCGCGACGCAGAAGGCGCCGAGCATGCCCCACAATCCGCCCCAGAAGGCCTGCGAAACGATCGTGGGCACGCCCCACGGCGGCACCGGCCGCAGGCTGTAGAGATTGGGCCGTCCGAAGCCCAGTTCCGCGGCGGCGTAGAAGCCCCACTGATGAAACACCAGAACGCTCAGCACGCCGGCCACGAATCCCGCAACCGCCATTCTCCAGGAACTTGCCATCACGTCACCCGTCCAGGCCACCGCTCGCACCATGGATGCGCCTGCTCGAGCTGCGCAGCCAGTGACAACAAGGTGGCTTCGGCACCGTAGCGTGCCACGAAATGCATGCCGATCGGCAGGCCGTCTTCGGTCCACTCGAGCGGTGCCGACATGGCCGGCACACCGGCGGCGTTGCAGACCGAGGTGAAGGCCACCATCGGCGCGAGTCCGGCCTCGTAGTCCTCCAGAGTGCCATCCATGCGCACCGTGCCCAGCGGCAGCGACGTGCGGGCAATCGTCGGCGAGAGGAGGATGTCGAACCTTCCGAAGAAGGCGCCGAGTTGCCGGCCGGTGCGGTGGAAGGTCTGCACGGCGCGGATGTAGTCGTGGGCGCTGACCCTGCCACCCTGCTCTGCGTAGAGCCGGGTCACCGGCTCCAGATCTTCGGGCCCCGGCACGCGGCCGTTGGCGCGCACCTGGATGTTGGTGAAGGTGTTGGCGCACATGACCGTGCCGAAGGCCATGCCGGTAGCGACGGGATCATAATCCGGTATGGCCTCTTCGACGTGATGGCCGAGCGCCTCCAGTCGCTTCGCCGCCTGCTCGACAGCCGCGACCAGAGCCGGATCCATCGTCTCCCAGCCTACGGGCTTGCGAAGGAAGGCGATGCGCAGACGTCCGGGTGGACGTTGAGTCGCTTCCAGGAAGGAGCCACCGGCCTCGGGCGCCCGATAGGGATCGCCTGGTTCGCCGCCCGCAAGCACATCGAGCAGCGCCGCGCTGTCGCGCACGGAGATCGAGACGCAGAGCTGTGCGCCCGCCCCGGCCAGCGTCTCGCCGATCGGCGCCAAGCTGATGCGGCCGCGCGACGGCTTCAGACCGAACAGGCCGCACAGGGACGCCGGGATACGGATCGAGCCGCCACCGTCGGTTGCATGGGCCATCGGCAGCCCCCGCGCCGCCACCACGGCCGCCGACCCGCCGGAAGAGCCGCCGGGCGACAGGTCGGCGCGCCACGGATTGACCGTGGCGCCGCCAAAGACGGGCTCCGTCGTTGGTGCAAGGCCGAACTCGCTGGTGTTGCTGCGGCCCACGATCACGAGGCCGGCACGACGCATGCGCGCCACCGCCGCACTGTCATTCGCGGCCACCGGTTCCTTCGCGAAGAAGCGCGAACCGACCGTCGTCGATGTGCCGGCGCAATCCGCCATCAGCTGCTTCACGACGAAGGGGATGCCATGGAATGGCCCGTCGCCTGCCGCCGCAACCGACTTCTCGAGCAGTTCGCCTTCGTAGAAGTCCGTGGTCGCGTTCAGATTGCCGTTGAGCGCGCGAAGCCGCGCCAGAGTTCCGTCGAGGAGTTCCCGGGCATCGATCTGCCGACTGCGGACCAACTCGGCGACGCCCAGTGCATCATGTGTCGCGAACAGGCCTTTCAACGGTTCAGTTCCGCCAGCGCTCGAGGTTCGCCGCCACGAAGGCGTCGTCGTGCAGTTCCGGATAGGTCGCGTAGAGCCGGTCGATTCCCTCGCTCTGGCCGGGACTCAACTTCTCGTGCGGATCGAGGCATTCGACCGACTTGAGCAGCCCCTGCCGCCGCAGGATCTCGTGGCAGCCGGGGATGCAGCCCGCGAAATCGTGGTCGACGTCGAACACCACGCTGTTGCAGTCCGTCACGAACGAATCCAGTGCCAGGATCTCAGGTGGGATCGCACCGTTCGAGACCGAGAGCTTCAACCTCTCCAGCATCTTCACGGCGCCGCGCGTCCAGACGCTCCAGTGACCGAGCAGCCCGCCCTGGAAGCGCAGCGTGACCTCTCGGTTGCCCGTGCGCACCACCAACGGCGTCACGAGATCGGCCACGATGTGATCGTCATTGCCAGTGTAGAGCGTGATGCGCTCCTCGGCGTGCGCGGCGGCGATGCCGAAGCCGACATCGAGCGTGCGGTAGCGGTTGAACGGCGCCACCTTGATCGCCACGACATTGTCGATCGCGGCGAAGCGCGTCCAGAACTCGCGCGACAACTTGATACCGCCCACGGCCGTCTGCAGGTAGAAGCCGATCAGCGGCATCTCCTTCGCGACCGCCGAGCAATGCTCGATCAGCTCGTCCTCGCTTACACCTTTCAGCGCGGCCAGCGACAGCAGCACCGCATGATAGCCGAGCGACCGCGCCGTGCGCGCCTCCTCGACCGCCTGCGCCGTCTTCCCGACGGCGCCCGCGATCATGACCAGCGGCCGATCAGTCCAGTCGCGCGCCGTCTCGATGGCGAGTTCCAGGACCGGACGATAGAGCCCGACCTCGCGGATGGCGAACTGCGTCGAGTGCACGCCCACCGCCAGCCCGCCGGAACCGGCATCGAGGTAATAGCGACTCAGCGCGCGCTGTGACTGCCGGTCGAAGGCCCGGTCGGTGTCGAGTGCCAGCGGATGGGCGGGGATGACCGTGCCCTGCCGCAGCAGGGACAGGACCGGCGCCGGAAGATCGCGCCAGTGGAGGGCCTTGTCGGTGCTCATGGCTGCATTCTATCCCAATTCAGGGCCCGCGAGGGCGAAGACGTGCGAGGGATCGTCCAGTCCCTTGGCGGTGCCCAGGGTCATCCGCATGTAGCCGCGAGGCGAGGTCGCCCCCTGCTCCTGGAGCCAGGCGCGGACCGCCTGGTGCGCGTCCGGCACGTCGATGATGAACGGCCCCGGCGCGGCGGCGGCCGCACGCGAGATCAGGGACAGGGCGATGGCCTCACGGTCGGCCACGACCGGTCCCAGCGACGTCGCCACCCGGCCTTCGCGGCCGAGGACGAAGCCCACGATCTTGCCGCCGACGTCTTCGGCCAGCCAAGCACGGCCGGGCTGGCGCAGAGCCAAGTGCATCAGAATCGATGGGCGCTCCATGCCGGTCAGCGGCCGGTCGTAGATGGCCAGCCGCGGCAGGTCGACCGGCGTGGTCGGCCGGACCGTGACGCCGGCTGGCGGAGTGGGTGCTTCGCCCTTCGCACCGTCGAAGTGCCAGCGCGCGATCGGGTAGAGGTCACGAAAGCCCAGGGGCAGGTAGATCGGCCGACCCTGCTCCGTCGCATCGAGGCCGGCAACCGCGTCGGCGGCGCGCACCTCGTCGATGCAGCGCTTCAACAGCCTGGTCCCGACACCGCCGCGGCGGCGATCCTTCTTCACCAGCACCATGCTGATCCAGGCGAGCTTCTGGCCGAGCGGCAGGATCAGTGAACTCGCCTGCCATGTTCCGTCCAGCGCCGTGCAGCCGAAGCCGCGTCCGGCGCCCAGCATGAAGCGCCAGTCCGCGACGTTCTGGTTCCAGCCCGCCTCGATCGACAGCGGCCACACCGCGTCGCTCTGCTCGGGATCGATCGGCTTGACGTCCAACGCGTCAGTACTTGCCATCGCGCACCTCGTAGTGCGTGGGCTTGTTCAGCGTAGCCATGTCCCTCTGCAGCCAGTCGGTCGTCCACTCGATCATATTCGAAAGCGGCACGCTGGGCGGACCGAACTCCTTCTCCATACGGCTCGCATTGTTCAGCCAGCCGGTCGGGGCTTCCTTGCCGGTGAGAATCGGCTTCCGGCCCAGCAGCTTGCCGAACTCCGTCGCCAGCCAGCGGATCTCGATCGTCTCCAGCCCGGTGACGTTGATCGGTGTCGTGGGCGTGGTGGCGCGCGCAAGGCAGCGCAGCGCGACGGAATTCGCGTCGCCCTGCCAGATCACGTTGACATGGCCCATCGACAGGTCGATCGGCTCGCCATCGCGCACCTTGCGGCCGACGTCGTGCAGCACGCCATAGCGCATGTCGATCGCGTAGTTCAGGCGAAACAGCCGCCCGGGAGTACCGTGGCGTGCCGAGAAATACTCGAACATGCGCTCGCGGCCGACGCAGGAATTCGCATAGTCTCCCGAGGGCGGCACCGGCGGCACTTCCTCCGTCGCGCCGCCGCTGTCGACCGGCACGAACGGATAGACGCAGCCCGTCGAGAAGGCGACGATCCGCGACTCCTTGAACGCCTCGGCGACCATCGCCGGGACTTGAACATTCATCGCCCAGGTAAGCGGCACGTCGCCCGTCGCGCCGAACTTGCGGCCGGCCATGAACACGACATTGACGGCCTTGGGCAAGCTTTCCAGCGCTGAACGATCCAGAAGGTCGGCGGAGATCGGCTCGACGCTGGCCTTCTGCAGCGCCTCCTTCACTCCTGGCTCGCTGAAGCGCGCCACGCCCATCACGCGCTTGGTTGGAGCCGCGCGCTTGGCCATACGCGCGAGAGTCGGGCCCATCTTGCCGCCGACGCCCAGGACGAGAATGTCGCCGGGCGTCGCCGCCAGATCAGCGATCAGTTCGGCGGACGGCGCCGTCATGAAATCCTCAACGGCTTCGACACTCTCGAAGCGGGCCGGAAGGTGGGCGCTCATTTCTTGCCTCCAGGATGGGCCGGGACCAGGCGTTCGCGCGGCGCGGCCGGCATCGCCCTGAGCGCCGCGAAGTCGAGATCGACGCCCACGGCGAAGCCAGGGCAGCCCAGCGATCCCAACGCCAGCATGCCGTCCCGAACCTTGAGCCGCGCCGGCTTGCCCGGCTGCCGCTCGTAGAGGTCGGGATGCGCGGCCATGAAGGCATTCTGTTCGGCCTCCGAGGCGGACGACATGCCGTCGATGAAATGATGGGCGTTGCGCTCGACATGGGTGAGGCCCAGCAGCGAAACCAGCGCCAGGTCCTGCTGGACGCTGACGCCGGGTTGCGTCGTCAGATCCTCGGCCGACATGAAATAGCCGGGTCCGAGCTTGGCCACGCGCGCGGCATTCAGGATCGACTTGTAGAAGCCCTTGCAGTTCTTGCTGGAGACGCCGGCATAGCCGAGCTTGAGCGCCTCGGGGAAGGTCGACAACTCGCCGTCGGACTCGTCGATGATGACGGGGCGGTATTTGGCCAGCGCCGTCACCGGCCGGCTGAGCGCCGCCTGGCGCTTGATCGGCTGCTCGATGAAAAGCGTTGCCGCGACCATCTTGGCAAGCGCGGGCGTCTCCTCGACCTTGCGCCACAGCTCGACGATGCCGTCGACATCGTCGTACTGCTCGTTGCCGTCGAACGTGACCTTGTAGTCGCCCGCACCGGCGTCCAGCACCGAGGCGATACGCGTCAGCCGGTCGAGGTCCGCCCTGACATCGCCGCCCACCTTCAGCTTGTAGTAGCGGCCGCGATAATAGGAGACGACCTCTTCCAGCGTCTCCGGCAATCCATCATTCACGCGCGCCGAGGCCGGCCGCTCCGCCGTCGTCAGCGGATCGACCAGACCCACCGTATGCCGCAGGTCGATCGAGGGGCGCGGCTGTAGCCCCTTGAGGAATCGCGAGAGATGGTCGGCGTCGATATCAGGCGTCAGGTCGGTCGCGGCGATACCCGGCACGTTGGCCACGATCATTTGCGCAAAGGACTGCCCCGCCGCCTTGCCTACCGCATCGATGATCGCGCGGTCGAGCAGCGCCGGTCCGTACGAGGCGACCAGGGGATTGAGCCCCAGTTCGGCGCCGCGCGCGATCTGCTGGCGGTAGCTGCCAGCATAGAGTCCGAAGGGCGTGTCGAAGCCGCGCGAGGTGTAATGGTCGATAGCGAGCTGCAGCGCCTGCCGGAGCTGGTCGAGATTCTGGACGTCGGAAAACTCCGGGCTCTTCTCGAACCACTTGGCGCCCAGCGCTTCGGCGGCGACACCCACGCTGGTGCGGCCATCCTCCAGCGCGATGCCCACGCGGATGATCGCCTGGATGCCCTGCGTCACGGTGATGACGCCAAAGCGGAACGGCAGGCGCAGGCGGTGGTCGCGCTCGAAACGGTCGACCGCCTCAACCTTCACTTTCATGCAGTTTGCTCCAGCAGGCCTTGAATATAGCCGATCATGCGCGCCGCGCAGGTCGGGCCGTCGGGTTCGTAGACGAAGGGTTCCATCGCGACCCAGCCATCATAACCGGTGTCCCGCAGCGCCTCGACCACAGGCGCGAACCTGTCGGCGCCCTCGCCCGGCCCGCGCTTGTTGCGGTCGTTGAACTGGACATGCGCCATCAACCCCGTCGGCATCCAGCGGCGGATGGCATCGGCGACCGGCTCCTTCTCTTCCAGGCTGGAGGCCAGCGTGTCGACCATCAGCCGGAACGCCGTGCTGCCGATCCGTCGGACGATGGCCTCGGCCTCCGCCAGCGTGTTGACGAAACTGCAATCCGGTCGCGCCAGCGGTTCGAGACAATAGAGCACACCGACTTTCTCCGCGGCGACCGCAGCGGCGGCCCAGGCTTCCTCGACACGCTTCGCGTCATCCGGATGAGACACGCGGCGCTGGCCGGGTGAGCCATGAACGAGGTAGGCGCCGCCCAAGTCGGCGCACAGTTCGATGGACGACAGCATCACGTCGACACTGCGCTGCCATACCACCCGATCCTCGGTCGAGATCGACAGACCCGCCGGCGTGGCCAGGAGCCAGTGAAGGCCGCTTACCTCGATGCCGGCGTCGGCACAGGCCCGGCGCACGGAAGCACGCCCGGAGGCTGGCATGCGCCATGCATCGTCGCCCAGGGTGAAGGGCGCGACTTCCAGGCCCTTGTAGCCGAGCGCCGCGGCCAGAACGCATTGGCGCTCGAAGGACAACTCGCGGATGACTTCATTGCAGAGAGAAAGCTTCACGGACGAACCTCGCCTTGACGGGCAAATGCGCGTTCGCCAGTCTCATTGCATGGGGGCACATGATATCAGCGTGGTGAAAGCGATGAACAGTTTCATCGCTCGGCGCGCATGACGAAATTCGGCGCCATGGCCAACCGCTACTGGCCGACGCTCGTCCTCTTCGCCTTCCTGCTGGCGAGCTGGCAGGCCGCCGTCACCTTCGGGAACATCCGCGAGTATCTCCTCCCAGCTCCACTCTCGGTGTGGAACGCGCTCTGGCACGGCGACACGGCCTGGTGGCCCCACCTCTGGACCACGACGTTCGAGATCATCGGCGCCTTCCTGATGGCCGCGGTGGTCGGGGTGGCTTTGGGCGTCGCGATCGCCTGGTCGCCCGTCCTCGCCAACGCGCTGGTTCCATTCCTCGTGTTCGTGAACACCCTGCCGAAGGTGGCGATCGCGCCTCTGTTCCTGATCTGGATGGGCTACGGCATCTTCCCCAACATGCTGATGGGCGCGCTGATCGGCTTCTTCCCGGTGGTCATCAACACCGCCGTCGGCCTGTCGCAGGTCGAGCCGGACATGCTCGACCTCGGCCGCGTCTTCAACGCGCCGAAATGGAAGATCTTCGTCAAGATCCGCATCCCCAATGCCCTTCCCTATATCCTGAGCGCGCTCAAGATCACCGCGACCGCTGCGGTGGTGGGCGCGATCGTCGGCGAGTTCGTCGCCTCCCAGCGCGGCCTGGGCTACGTCATCGTAACCACCCAGAGTAGCATGAACACCTCCGTGGCGTTCGCAGCGCTGGTCTGGATTTCCGTCGTGGGCCTCCTGCTCTACGGCGCGGTCGTGTTGCTGGCGCACCTGTGGGCCCCCTGGGCCGAGGGTGTCGACTGAGTTCGGGGAAGGAAAAGGGAGACCGTCATGACTCGCACACTGTCGCTTGCGCTGGCCGCGTTGCTGGCCACGTCCGGCGCCGCCTCGGCGCAGGAGAAATTCACCTTCGCGCTCAACTGGTTCGCGGTCGGCGACCACGCCGCCTACTGGGTGGCGCTCGACAAGGGCTACTACAAGGCCAAGGGGCTCGACGTGACTCTCGAGAACTCCAAGGGCTCCGGCGACTCGATCGCCAAGGTCGATACCGGCCGCGCCGATGCGGGCCTCGCCGACGCCGCCGTCGTCATCGCCTCGGTCGGACGTGGCACGACGGTCAAGACGGTCGGCATGGTGTTCGACAAGACACCGCTCAACATCTTCAGCCTCAAGGAGAAGCCGCTCGCCAAGCCCAAGGACCTGGAGGGCAAGACGCTCGCCGCCCCTCCGGGCGATTCGCAGCGCCAGATGTTCCCGGCCTTCGCCAAGGTGAATGGCATCGATCCGGCGAAGGTCTCCTGGGTGAACATCGAGCCGGCCGCCAAGATCGCCGCCGTGGCCGAGAAGCGCGTCGACGGCGTCGGCGACTACAGCACCGGCCTGCCGCTCTACGAGAAGGCCGCCGGCAAGGGCAATGTCGTCATGATGCCGTGGGCCGATTTCGGCTTCGACATGTACTCGATGTCGATCATTGCCAGCGCCAAGACGATGAAGGACAAGCCCAAGGCCCTGAAGGACTTCCTCGAAGCTTCCTACATGGGCTGGCGTGACGTCATGGCCGATCCGAAGGCCGCCATGGAGATCCTGAAGAAGCGCGTGCCCGAGGTCGACGTCGAGGTGATGACGCCCAACATGATGATCGGCCTCGGCCTGATGAAGACCGACCGCTATGCCAAGAACGGCATCGGCTGGATCGACGAGAAGAAGATGTGCGATTCGGTCGATCTGGTGAACGCCTACATGGGCCTGCCGAAGAAGGTCGAGTGCAAGGACGTCTACTCGACCGAGTTCTTCACCAAGGTCGCGATGCCGAACTGATCCGGGCAGTCGCGTCGCGTGGCAAAGGGACTGATCGACCTCGACCGGGTCGGCATGACGTATCAGGCAGCGAGCGGCCCGGTCGAGGCGCTCGCCGGCATCTCCGCCTCGATCGGGGCGGGCGAGTTCGTCTCGCTGGTCGGCCCGAGCGGCTGCGGAAAGTCGACCCTGCTGCGCATCGTGGCCGGACTGCGTCCGGCCACGACGGGCACCATCACGGTCGCCGGCCGCGCCGTGACGCAGCCGATCCCGGACATCGGCATGGTGTTCCAGGCGCCGATCCTGCTGAAATGGCGGTCCATCCTGGAAAATGTGCTGCTGCCGGCCGAGTTGGCCGGCAAGGACCCGCGCTCGCTGCGATCCCGGGCCGAGCAGCTCCTCGAGATGGCCGGCCTCGGGGGCTTCGGCACCAAGTTGCCGCGCGAACTGTCCGGCGGCATGCAGCAGCGGGCCGCGCTCTGCCGCGCCCTGCTGCTCGACCCGCCGCTCCTCCTGATGGACGAGCCGTTCGGCGCGCTCGACGCCATGACGCGCGACGACATGGCCCTGGAGCTGCTGCGCATCTGGGGCGAGAAGGACGTCGCCCGCGAGGCCCGCAAAACCGTCCTGTTCGTCACCCACTCGATCCCGGAGGCGGTATTCCTGTCCGACCGCGTGATCGTCATGTCGGCCCGCCCGGGGCGCATCGCCGCGGACCTGCGAATCGACCTACCGCGCCCTCGCACCGTGGAACTGCGGGCGACGGAAGCCTTCGGCAAGCTTAACCTCGAGATTTTCCGGGCCCTGACAGGCAAGACCAGCATGGGGACGGCCTTTTAGGGCGTTGGCGCGGCCTGCCCTGCCTGATAAGACGCGGGCGAAATAGCAGGAGCAGACATGGCCAACGCCGCCACCCCCCTCAAGAGCGCCGCCAAGGGCATCAGTGCAGACGCTAGGGCCTTCGACTGGGAGGACCCGTTCTTCCTCGACGACCAGCTGACCGAGGACGAGATCGCCATCCGCGACGTCGCGCGCGACTACTGCCAGGACAAGCTGATGTCGCGCGTCCTGCTGGCCAATCGGAACGAGAAGTTCGATCGCGAGATCATGAACGAGTTCGGCGCCCTCGGCCTGCTGGGTTCCACCCTGCCCGAGAAGTACGGCTGCGCCGGCGCCAACTACACGAGCTACGGCCTGGTCGCACGCGAAGTGGAACGCGTCGATTCCGGCTACCGCTCGGCGATGAGCGTGCAGTCCTCGCTGGTCATGCATCCGATCTACGCCTACGGCAGCGAAGAGCAGCGCATGAAGTACCTGCCCAAGCTCGCCACCGGCGAATGGGTCGGCTGCTTTGGCCTCACCGAGCCCGACCACGGTTCCGATCCCGGTGGCATGAAGACCCGCGCCGTCACGGTCCCCGGTGGCTTCAAGCTGTCCGGCTCCAAGATGTGGATCACCAATTCGCCGATCGCCGACGTGCTGGTCATCTGGGCCAAGCTGGACGGCGGCGCGATCCGTGGCTTCATCCTCGAGCGCAGCTGGAAGGGCATCGAGACGCCGAAGATCGAGGGCAAGTTCAGCCTGCGCGCCTCGGTGACGGGCGCCATTATGCTCGAAGACGTGTTCGTGCCGGTCGAGAACATGATGCCCAACGTCGCCGGCCTCGGCGGTCCGTTCGGCTGCCTGAACAACGCCCGCTACGGCATCGCCTGGGGCGCCATGGGCGCCGCGGAGTTCTGCTGGAAGCAGGCGCGCAACTACACGATGGAGCGCAAGCAGTTCGGCCGGCCGCTCGCCGCCACCCAGCTGATCCAGAAGAAGCTCGCCGACATGCAGACCGAGATCGCGCTGGGCCTGCAGGCCTGCCTGCGGGTCGGTCGCCTCAAGGACAAGGGCCATGCCCAGCCCGAGATGATCTCGCTGATCAAGCGCAACAACTGCGGCAAGGCGCTCGATATCGCCCGCGTCGCCCGCGACATGCACGGCGGCAACGGCGTCTCGGACGAGTACCACGTGATCCGGCACGCCATGAACCTGGAGGCCGTGAACACCTATGAGGGCACGCACGACGTCCATGCGCTGATCCTCGGCCGTGCCATCACCGGCATGCAGGCGTTCAGCTCGGGCGCCTAGTCCGCATGGTCCTGCCTCCCCCCGGCGACATTGCGATCGTCGTCGCCGGGGCGCTGGCGGCAGGCTTCGTCAACGGATTGAGCGGCACCGGCTACGCGCTGGTGGCGCTGGGCTTCTGGCTGCAGGCCATGTCGCCCCTCACGGCCGCGCCGCTCACCGCCTTGTGCGGCGTCGCCGGCCATATCCAGTCCCTTCCCCGCATCTGGAGCGGCGTGCGCTGGTCACGCCTTTGGCCGATGCTGACCGCGGGCATCGTCGGTGTTCCGCTGGGCACGCTCCTGCTCAACCACCTGGAACCGCGCCCCCTCAAGGCCGGCGTCGGCATCCTGCTGATCGTCTACAGCGTCTGGATGGCCATGGTGCGCCGACCGCCCATCGTCGCCGGCGGAGGCCGGGCGGCTGACGCCGCCGTCGGCCTGATCGGCGGCGTGATGGGCGGCATGGCGAGCCTCAGCGGCCCGGCGCCGGCAATCTGGGCGCAGCTGCGCGGCTTCGGCAAGAACGAGCAGAGGGGCGTCAACCAGCCCTTCAACATGAGCGTGCTATTCCTGGCCCTGGTCTCCGCCGGCCTCGCAGGCTTCCTAGACCGCACGTTCCTGATCTGGGCGGCGATCACCGTGCCCACGACCCTGATCGGCGCACGGATCGGACTGGCGCTCTACGGCCACATCAACGACGTCCAGTTCCGGCGCATCCTGCTTGGCCTGCTCTGCCTGTCGGGCCTGACGCTGATCCTGACGTCGCTGCGTTGACCGACGAGACCTTAGAGACAGCCCGTCGGCGCCAGCGAGGTCCGCCGGGCACTGCCAAGGTCACAACGGTCTCGGGTCCAGGAATCGCCTCAGGACGTTTCCGGTGAGCTGGCTCACGTTGTTCCTGTAACCGGCGTGCGACAGGGCACAGACCCAGGCGATCGACCCGGTCGAGAAGACGGCGCCGCCGTTGGCGGTCGGGAAATAGACCAGATCGGCCCTAACCTGTGCATTCTGGTCTCCCATCACGCCCCGATGCAGGGTGCGGATCTCCTCCGGTGCTGGGGTGCCGCCATAGCCGAGCCGGTCCGCCGTCGCGAGCCATACCGTGCCAGGAGGCGACCCCAATGAGAAGTCGACGCGATCGATCTCGACCCCGGCGGCGCCATTGCCGCGCAGGCCGAAATCGCCCAGCGGCGCGGCAAGGTCGATCCCTTCGGTCAGCCATGACAGGGCCGGATCCTTCGCGCCATCGAGCCAGCGGTACGGCGAGGAATGGGTGAAAACCTGGCCGTCGAAGCCGACACCGACCAGTCGCTGGGGAGGACGACCGTTGCTGCGCCAGGTAGAGGACGGCTCGCCGGTGAAGGCCAGCGCCGTCTCGCCCGCCTCCCCTTCCCAGGTGCGCAGGCCGGTCATGCCGCGGCGCATCTCGATCGTGTGCGGAACCGTCGGATGATAGGCGATGCGCCAGTAGAAGCCGTTGCCTCCGAGATACATGTGACGGCCGCCGCCGCGCTGATAGGCGTCGAACGCCTCCCACACTTCGCGGCTGATGTATTCGGGATGCGACCCCGTGACGACGCAGGTGTACGGCGCCAGCACCTGGACGCCGCGGCGGTGGATGTCGTCGTCCGTGATGACGTCGTAATCCTGCCCCGTCTCGTCGAGCCAGTCGATGAAGTGCGTGTCGTTGCCGTAGTTGAAGACGTTGCCGCGCGGCCGCATGTTCAGGATGGGGCGTCGCGCGCTGCTGATGCTCCAGCCGCTGCCGTCGGCATGCGTATCGTAGGTCGAGAGGCCGACCTCGCGATGCTCCTGGATATAGACATCGTCCCGCGACAGTGTCAGCACGCCCTCGAGCATCGCCTCGGCATGGACCTGGTCGAGTCGAAGCGCACTGTTGGCATAGGCGAGAAAGGTGCCGGTGCTGGCCACGAAGGCGAGCTTCGAACGCGGTTTGCCCGGCTCGGCGCGCACGAAAAACGCGACGAAGCTCTCGACCGGCTCGTCGCCCGCCTCCGCCCGCAGCCGCAGCGCATAGAAACCGCTGCGCCACTCCGCCGGGACGGTGAAGCGCACGGTGGGTTCCCACTCGGCGTCGGCCATGTCGTCGCTGTGGAAGTGGATGGCGCCATACTGCGCCGGACAGTCGGTCCAGCGGTCCGTGCTGCCATCCCAGTTGGCGCCGGTCATGCCCCGCGTCGGCATCTGGCGCAACGTGCCATGGAGGTGATGGGCCGACAGGTCGGTGACCCTCTCGCTGGCGATCTCCCGCGAGAAATCCCACGCCGCGACCACTCGCGCGTCGGCCGTTGGAAAGCTCACGCTCTCGCAAAGCCGGTGCAGACCGTCGATCGGCTGCACGCTGGCATGGACTCGCGGGCGGTCGATCTTGCCGTCGTAGAAGCCGTCGAACAGCTGGCCGTCGCCGTCGGTGGCGTGCGCCGCGATGACCAGCGGGACCGCCGCGGGCCATTCCAGACCTGTCGGCCCTGCAGCCTCGACCCGCTCGGAACGGTCCCGGCCGGCCTGCGGGTCGGCGCTGCGGACCATGACCGCAAGGCGCCCGGCTTCGGCGTCCCAGCTTGCCCCCGCCAACACCCACTCGCGCGACAAGAGCGCCGCGGTGGTCGCAACCCGCCACGTCCGGCCACCGGCCGCGACGACGAATTCCAGATGGCCCTCCGCGTCGAGGCCGAGCCGCCAGCCCTCCTGCGTATCTTCCCTCCAGCGCGACAGGATGGTCTGCGCGCGATCCCCGGGCATCGTCGGCCACAGGAACGCACCGACGGTGAACGACCGGAACGAGGTAAGCGGCGGCGCGTCGGCAACGATGGCGCACGAGCCCGGCCGGAGGACCTGGTGGACGAGAGGCACCGTGCGCTCGAACGGTGCGTCCATCTCGAGCACCCGAATTCCAGGACCCGCAGGATCCGGATCGCCACACCGCACGCGCACCAGGGCGGCCTCGGCCTTCGATACCGAAGGGCTGGAAAGATGGAAGGCCACTTCTTCGCCGGGCGAGACCACCATCGGCCACGCATATCCCAGAACGGAGGTCGTATCGGTCATGCCAGTTTTTCACTCAGGTGCGGCGGCAGGGTTCGGCCGGTGACGGCTTCCCAGCGCAATTTGAAGACCTCCCATTCCGCCTCGGCGATGGAGGTGAAGACGTGATTGCGCATGAGTTCGATTGGCTTGCCGCGTTGGCGCGGCAGGCGGCCCAGCATCCATTCTTTGCCCGGCTGCGTGACGATCAACACATAACGGCCGGGCTGGTCGGGATCGCCCGCCCAGCGCAAGCGATGCAGCAGCTTCTGGAGCTCATCGCCATGCGGTCCGCGCGGCTGCCGCCGGAATTCCTCCACCAGGTCGAGCCGGTCCGGGTCGATCGGCCAGTGGGCCGCCTCGGGATAGGTGACGAGCACGGGCGGCCTACTTGGTGAGCCAGCTGATCCAACGCTCGCGCAGCTTGGCACGATCGGCGGCGATCCACGCATAGTCGGCGACGATCAGCTTATCGTAGTTCTCGGGATAGCTCGGCCGGAAGCGACGCTCCTCGGCCGGCACCTTGGCGGCCGCTTCCTTGTTGTTGGAATCGAAGCTCACCTCGTTGCTGAACGGCAGGTGCTCCGACGGGTCCTGGACGAAGAAATCGAGGAACTTGATGGCGTTCGCGGTATTCGGCCCGCCCTTCAGCACCGCCCAGTTGCCGGTGTCGCGGATGGCGCCGTTCCAGGTGAAATCGAACTCGCCGCTCTTGGCCAGCGGAACGGCACGGCTCGAATAGAGCATGCTCATGACCGCGTCGCCGCCGCGCAGGATCTGCATGGAATTGTCGCCGCTCTTCCACCAGGCCGCGACATGCTTCTTGATCGTGTCGAGCTTGCGGTAGGCGCGGTCCACGTCCATCGGGAACAGCTTGTCGCGCGGCACGCCGTCGGCCATCAGGGCGGCCAGCGGCACCCACCAATCGCGATCGCCGGTATCGGGCAGCGAGCGCGGACCGGGAAACTTGGCGACGTCGAAGAAATCGGCCCAGGATTGCGGCCCGCCCGCCGGGAAGGCTTTCTTGCTCCAGGTCAGCGCCATGCCGCCCACCGTCCGGATGATCCCGCTCGGCATGCAGCTCCCGGGCAGCGCATTGGCGACGATGCCGGGCATTGCGGCGCAGTCGAGCGGCTGCAGCAGGTTGGCGTGCTGGATCAGGTCGGGCGGCGTGGCGGTCACCACGTCGAACGGCACGTTGCCGCTGCGTGCCCCGGCAATCGCCCGCGCCCACTGGTCGGGAAGCTCTATGGCGATGGCGCGAACCTTGATGCCGGTCTGGGCCTCGAAGCGCTTGTAGAAATGGGCCTGCAGGCTGTTCGTCATCAGCCCGCCGGTGGTCGCGATGATCACCTCGCCGCCGGCGGCCCGGGCCGTCGAGATGAAGGGAAAGGACGCGGTGGCCCCGAGGATCGTGCGGCGTGTCAATTTCATGCTGCTCTCCTGTTCAATTCCCGGAAGTCGGCCTGCACGCACCGGGCGAGGCCTGCCGGCCGCGGCCGGCAAAATGACCGGCCACCAGGGCCAGTACGGTGAGCCCGGTCAGGACCGTGGCCACCGCGGCCAGGGTCGGCGAAACATTGTAGTCGATGTCCTCGAACATCTTGCGCGGCAGCGACCGGTGATCGAGGTCCGAAATGAAGAACGAGATCACCGGCTCGTCGAAGGAAATGATGAAGGCGAAAAGCGCCGCCGAGACGATGCCGGGCAGTATCTGAGGCAGCGTGACCCAGGTGAAGGCCTGCAGTGGACTGGCGCCGCACGACAGCGCCGCGCGCTCGAGATCGGCATCGAAGCGATGCAGCGACGCCAGGATCGTGAACACGACGAACGGCATCGCGAGCGCGGTATGGGCGGCAACGAAGCCCAGCGTGGTGCCGGTGAGCTTCAGCCCGTCGAACACCAGGTAGGTGGCGATGGCGATCGCTATGTTGGGCACGATCACCGGTCCCACCACAAGCAACTCGAACACGGGCTTGCCGGGAAGCCGGCCGCGCACCAAGGCCAGGGAAACGAGCGCGCCGACGACTGTGGCGACGATCGATGTCAGCACCGCGATGCGCAGGCTGAAGAAAGTCGAATCGAGCCAGTCCCGATCGGAGAAATAGGCCGCGTACCATTCGAGCGTGAAGCCCGAGGGCGGGAATTTGAGGAAGCGATCGGGGCCGAACGACATCGGCACGATCAGCGCCGTCGGCACGAGCAGGAAGATCGCGACACCGTAGGCAAAGGCGTTTGCCGCCAGCCGTCCCGCCGTCAGGTCCGACCGCCGCTTCACGCCTGCCCCACGAACCGGTCCAGCCGGATGACGCGATGGAAGACGATCATCAGCCCAAGCACCGCGAGCAGCAGAACACCGATGATGGCGCCGGCGAAGGGCCAGTTCAGCAGTTCGGTGACCTGCTGCTGGACCAACGTGGCCAGCATCATCTGCTGCGGCCCGCCGATCAGCGCGGGCGTTACGAAAAAGCCCAGCGCCAGCAGGAACACCATCACGCATCCAGACGTGATGCCGGGCATCGACAGCGGCAGGGTGACGTGGCGGAACACCGCGAAGCCGTTGGCGCCCAGCATCCGGGCGGCCCGCGCATAGTCGTCCGGGATGGCGCGCAGCGTGGCATAGAGCGGCAGCACCACGAACGGCAGCAGCACGTGGCTCATCGCCAGCACGACGGCCCCCTCGGTGCGCAGGAGCTGCATGGGCGCGTCCACCAGGCCGAGGCCGGTCAGAAGGTCGTTGACGACGCCGTTGCGCTGCAGCAACACGAGCCAGGCATAGGTGCGCACCAGCACCGACGTCCAAAGCGGCAGCAGAACCGCGACCAGCAGCAGGTTGAGCATCAGCCCGCGCGTGCGCGCCATCATGGCTGCCAAGGGATAGCCGAGCAGCAGGCTGATCAATGTCACCAGCGCCGATATCCTGATCGTGCGGTACATCACCCGGAGATAGACCGGCTCGTCGAACACGCGGCGATAGTGCTCCACCGTGAAGGACGGCACGAAAAGACTCTCGCGCAGTAGCATGCCCAGCGGCAGCAGGAACGCGAGCAGCAGGACCAGCAGGAACGGCGTCGCGAGCAACAGGCTTGCGGCAGGACTGTAGGTCCGGCCCCCCAGCATGAAGCGCGACGGCCGGGCTGTCATGCGGCGTATGCGCGGGCGTGGCGCGTCTGCCAGACCAAGGTGAAGGGAGTGCCCGGCGTCGGCTCGCCCAGCGCACCGTCGGGGCCGACCCGGACGCGCAGCGTCGGCCCCTTGCTGCGCAGCAGAAGCGTCGTAACGCTGCCGGCATAGATGGCCTCTTCGACCGTGGCCTGCACGCCGGCTCCGTCGCCGGACAGGCGGATATTCTCGGGGCGGATCGCCACCCTGACCTTCTGCCCGCCCCGGATGGCGTCCGCGGCGGTGACGGTTGCCCACTCTCCTCCCTCGAGGGTGACGCCGACCTCGCTTCCGGCCGCGGCGTCGCCCGACGCGACGGCCGGCCAGAAATTGGTCTCGCCGATGAAACCCGCGACGAAGGCTGAGGTGGGCTGCTCGTAGAGTGCCTTGGGCGTGTCGAGCTGCTGCAGCTTGCCGAGATCAAGCACGGCGATGCGGTCGGCCATGGTGAGAGCCTCGGTCTGGTCGTGGGTAACGAAGATCACCGTCACGCCCAGCTCTCGCTGCAGATGCTTGATCTCGATCTGCATCTCCTCTCGCAGATTCTTGTCGAGCGCGGACAGCGGTTCGTCCATCAGCAGCACTTCAGGATTGTACACGACGGCCCTTGCCATCGCGACGCGCTGCTGTTGGCCACCCGACAGCTGGGCGGGCTTGCGCTCGCCATAGCCTTCGAGGCGCACCGTCCTGAGGGCCGCGCGCGCCCTTTCCTCACGCTCGGCCCGGCCGATCCTCCTCATGCGGAGCGGAAATGCGATGTTGTCGAGCACGGTCATGTGCGGGAACAGGGTGTAGCGCTGGAACACCATCCCCAGGTTGCGCTTGTGGGACGGCGTCCAGGTCACGTCCTGTCCGCCAATCTCGATGCGACCGGAGTCAGGAAAATCGAAGCCCGCGATATTCATAAGGACTGTGGTCTTGCCCGATCCCGAAGGGCCCAGCAGGGCAAGGAATTCTCCGGTACGTACACCGAACGTCACCCCGTCCACGGCCGCGACATCACCGTAGCGCTTTACCAGCTCGTGAACGCCGACATGCTCGCCATTTCCGGTGCCTGTACGCAACTCTGCCCCGCCTGCTGCCATATGCATCCTAATGAGCGGCCAACGTTGCGCACAACCTCATATTTGCAGGGCAGAGTAGCGGGGTTCGTCGAGCGCTCGAAATATCACCGGGCGTCGCGGGCTAACCCGCCAGAACCTTCAGGCAGCCGCTCTCGGCCAGCAGCGGCTCGAGGCCGGCCGCAGCCTTTGCGGCCTCATACTTGCGCCGGATCTCAGCCAGGGATCGCGCGTGGTACTTCTGCGGCTCCTGCGTCCACTCCGCGCCGGCGAGGCTCAGCGTGAAGCTCTTCTCGCCGGCCGCGATCGCGCCGGCATTGGCCGCCGACCACGGCAGGAACAGCGCACCCACCTCCTCTCTGAGAAGCGGCATCAGGGTCGGCGCAAGGGTGGCAAGCGCCTCGAAGTCTCCTTCCGCCCGGGGCGAAAGCATGCGTTGCAGCCACGCCAACACCTTCGGTGCCGAGGCCCGCATTATTGCGCCCGGCGTGGGATCGGTCCCGGCCTCGTAGAGCTGGCCCCACAGGCCGAAATCGGCCATCGCGGGCCGGCCGCCCAGCAGGTAGGGCCGCGACGCCAGATGCGCCTCGATCAGGGAGAGCGCCCGGGCGAACGAGGCTTCGATCAGGGGCTGGGTCTTCTCGTTCGACCCCACGAACCCCAGCCGTCCCATCATGCGGTTCGCGATGGCGGCGCGGGCCTGGGCCACGGCGAGCGTGCCCTGGGCGCCCATCATCTGCTGGGCGATGCGCTCGGCCGTGGACCACACGTCCGGCTGGTAGCGCCAGCGGTAGTGGAACATCCATTTGTTGCCCCACTCGTCGCCATACTCCTCGAGAAGCGCGGAGACGAAGGCGAGCGCGGGATCCGCGGGAGTCACGGACGGGTCGGGCTGCGACGCCTCGAAGCGCTCGAGGATCGGCGTCGAATCCTGGATGCCTTCGCCCTCCGGCGTCACGACCAGCGGCACGAGCGGCAGCTTGGCGTACTTCTGGAACTCGGCCTGCACCGCGGGCGACCTCGGAATCCATTCGTGGTCCAGCTTCTTGTAGCGGAAGAAGGACCGGACCTTCACCGAATACGGAGACAGTTCGGAGCCGTAGATCCTGTAGGTCATGGCAGCCTCAGATCCAGCGTTTGCGCTTCAGCCACAGGAAAATGGACGTCACGATGACCACGACCATCACCCAGAAGAAATCGTAGCCGTATCTCCATCCGAGCTCGGGCATGTTGCCGGTGTCGCGGTCGAAGTTCATGCCGTAGATGCCGGCGAGGAAACTCAGCGGCATGAAGAACACCGTGATGACCGCCATGGTCTTCATGACCTCCGACATCCGGTTGGACGAGTCCATGAGGTAGACTTCCATCAGGCCGTTCGCCATTTCGCGGTAGCTCTCGACCAGGTCGAGCACGGCGACGGCATGGTCGAAGCAGTCGCGCAGGTAGGTCCGCGTCTCCGGCATGATGAAGGGCACGTCCGGCCGCATCACCGCCAGCACCGTCTCGCGCTCGGCCCACTGGATTCGATGGAAGGCGACGAGTGCCCGCCGCGCCTGATGGATGTGCGCCAGCGTGTCCTTGGTCGGATGGTCGAGCGCCTCCTCCTCCAGCTCCTCGAGATGGGTCGACAGGGCCTCGATCAACGGAAACTTGCGGTCGACCACCAGATCGATCAGCGCATAGACGAGATAGTCGATGCCGAACATGCGCAGCCGCGATCCCGCAGTCTGCAGGCGATCGCGCACCGGCTTGAAGATGTCGGCCTTCAGGTCGTGGAAGGAGATGACGTAGTTGTCGCCGAAGAAGATGCTGACCTGCTGGCTCTTCAGGACGCAGTCCTCGTAGGCCGGATCGTTCAGGACGATGAAGCCCTGGCCGTCGTACAGGTCGAGCTTGCTGCGCTGGTTGGCGTGGAAGACGTCTTCCAGCGCCAGCGGATGCAGGTTGAACGCCATGCCGAGATTGCGCAGCATCTCGGAACTCGGGCGACCGCTCACATCGATCCAGGTATGGCCGGGCGTGCCGAGATGAAAGCGGCACTGGTCCACTTCCACCTCGTGCAGAACCTCGACGTCGTCCGACGTGTATTCGACCAGCGTGAAATCGAGCGCCTCGTCCGGAACCGGCGCTCGCCCGGCCAACGTGCCGGGCGCCGTGCCGGGCTTGGTATGGCGGCGGAAAAGCCCTTCCATGCGCTCACTCGCCCCTTGGGTCCCTCAGACCTCTTCCATCACCTGAACGTCGGGGCGGCCGGCGAGATAGTCGCCGAGCTTGCGGCCGAGTTCCTTGAAGTGCGGGGCAGCCCGATGGGCCTCCAGCGCCGTCTGGTCCTCGTAGCGCTCCAGCATGACATAGACGTTGCCGTCGGCCGTCTTGTGCAGCGCATAGAGCTTGTTGCCGGGCTCGTCGGCATGAACCTTGGCCTGGAGCGCCTTCATGGTCGCCTCGAAGTCGGTGTTCGTGCCGGGCTTGATGGTCAGTTTCGCGATGACGCCGATCATGCTCTCTCCTCCTGCCGTCCCTATTGCGGCTTCTTCTTCAAAAGATACTTGTGCTCGCCATCGCACACCAGTTCGCCCTTCTGGTTGTGGATCGTGAGCTTCAGCACGGCGACCCCGGTGGTGCGTCCGGGCTTCAACTCGGTCACCTGCAGCATCGGGTAGAGCGTGTCGCCGACATAGACCGGCTTCAGGAACCGCGAGGACTGTTCGAGGAACCCGATCAGCGATTCGCCCACGAAATGCGGGAAGATGCCGCCGCCGGCCGCGCCCTGGATGGCGACCTGCAGCCCGTGGGCCAGCATGTCCCGGTGCCCCAGGGCCTTGCAGTACTCGCGATCGTAGTGGATCGGATGATTGTCGCCGCTCGCGAGCTGGAAGGCCGAGAACAGCGCCTCCGTCTGGGTGCGCGAATTGATGTAGAACTTCTGGCCGACTTCGAGATCCTCGAACCAATGGGCCGGACCGAAACGATGGTCGGCCGGGTCGAACGGCTTGGTATCGGTCTCCGGCATCAGGCAGCCTTCGCCTTGCGGGCCATGCCGTCGAACAGGTCGAGCATGCGCTCGCGCCACGAATACACCGGGTCATCCTTCTCCAGAAGTTCGAGCGGGCTGACCGTGCGCGGCCACATGAAGGTGCCCGCGAGGATGTAATCGGGATAGGCGGCCTCGGGACCCGACAGGAACTTCTGTTCGCGCAACGTCCGGCGTGCCGGCTCGAGCGCCGCGCGAAAAGCCGTCAGGCCCTTCTCCCTTGCCTGCTTCTGGAACGAGGCGAAGTCCTTCGTGCCCAGGCGCGCGCCGCGAGACTCCGCGATGTATTCCTTGTCCTCGGGCCGCACGCGATCGTAGAGGTCGCCGATGATCAGCGGAAAGATCCCGGCATTGACCACCGTGTCCGTCCAGCCGTTGATGAAGCGCGCATAGGCGCGGCCCATCTCGCTCTTCAGCAGCAGCTTCTCCGGGTACATGTCGTCGAGATAGACCGCGATCGCCCAGCTGTCCTTGACCGGCTTCTCGCCGTCCTTGATCACCGGCACGGTCCTGGAATCGGCGAAGGCGATCTTCTCCTTCTCCGTGAAGCCCATCGGCACGCTGGTGAAGTCGAGGCCCTTGTGCGCCAGCGAGAATTTGGTGCGCCAGCAGAAGGGGCTGGGGCGACGGTCGTCCTCGAAGGCGAGGTCATACAGCGTGATCATCCGCGCCTCACTTGCCGTCCAGCATCTTCACGATGCCGGAGAAGTCCTTGGCGCCGTTGCCCGAATTCACGAACAGGCTGAAGAGCTGGGCGGCTTCGGCGCCGAGCGGCGTGCTGGCGCCGGCGGCGTTGGCCGCCTGCTGGGCCAGCATCAGGTCCTTCAGCATCATCGCCGCCGTGAAGCCCGGCTGGTAGTCACGGTTGGCCGGTGAAGTCGGCACCGGGCCCGGCACCGGGCAGTAGTTGGTCAGCGACCAGCACTGTCCGGAGGCGGTGGAGGCCACGTCGAACAGCTTCTGTGCATCGAGGCCGAGGCGCTTCGCCAGCATGAAGGCCTCGCTGACGGCGATCATCGAGACGCCCAGAATCATGTTGTTGCAGATCTTGGCGGCCTGGCCACCGCCGCTGGTGCCGGCGAGCACGATGTTCTTGCCCATCTTCTCAAGGATCGGCTTGGCCTTGGCGAACGACCCCTCGCTGCCACCGACCATGAAGGTGAGCGTGCCCGCAGTGGCGCCGCCGACGCCGCCCGAAACCGGCGCGTCGACCATGTCCATGCCGGCCTTTTCCGCCAGCGCCGCCACGTGGCGCGCGCTCTCGACGTCGATGGTCGAACAATCGATCAGGAGCGTGCGCTTGGCGACGTTCGGCAGCACGTCCTTCTCATAGACGTCGCGAACATGCTTGCCGGCCGGCAGCATGGTGACGACGATCTCCGCGCCCTTCACCGCCTCGGCGGCGGAGGCGGCCTTGTGCGCCCCCTTCTCCACCGCCGCACTGACTGCGGCGTCCGACAGGTCGAAGGCCACGACGTGATGCTGGGCCTTTGCCAGGTTGGCGGCCATCGGGCCGCCCATGTTGCCGAGACCGATGAAGGCGATCTTCGCCATGGTTTCCTCCGTTTGGTTGCTGCCGCCTCAGTCGAAGAAGAGGTCGTTGGACACCGGCTTGAAATGTTCCTCGACCAGGGCTCGGGTGACGCCCTCGATCGTCGGGGGATTCCATTGCGGCTTCTGGTCCTTGTCGATCAGCAGCGCGCGCACGCCCTCGAAGAAGTCGTGGCCCTTCTGCATGCAGCGCTGCGACATGCGGTACTCGATCGTCATCGTATCCTCGAACGACCGGTTGGCGCAGCGCTTGAGCTGCTCCAGGGTGATCGCCATCGACAGCGGCGACAGCTTCATGAGCGCGGCGAGCTGCTTCTGCGCAAAATCGCTGTTCGACTTCTTCAGATTGGCGACGATTTCCTGCAGCGTCTCGGCCGAGAAGCAGCGATCGATCTCCGGCATCAACGCCGGCAGCGTCTGCTCTCCGGCATCGGCCTGGAAGCGGGCGATGACGGCATCGACCTTCTCGTCGGCGCGCGGGCCGGACAGGTCGGCCGCGCCCAGCGCCGCCTGCAGTTCATCGATCTTCGCGCTCGGCACGAAAGCGTGCGCGATACCGGCCCAGACGGCATCCGCTGCCTTCAGGCGGTAGCTGGTGAGCGCGAGGAAGGTCCCCAGAGCGCCCGGCAGGCGTGTCAGGAAATAGCCGCCGCCGACATCGGGGAACAGGCCGATCGTCGTCTCCGGCATGGCGAAGAGGTACTTCTCGGTCACCACAGAATGCGAGCCGTGGGCCGAAAGGCCGACACCGCCGCCCATGTTGATCCCGTCGATCAGAGAGATCCACGGCTTGGCGTAGCGATAGATGCGACGGTTCACGATGTACTCGTCGCGGAAGAAGTCGCGCCGCAGGGTGCCCGACGGATTGTCCCGCATCTCGCGATAGAGGCCGGCCACGTCCCCGCCGGCCGAGAAGGCGCGATCGCCGGCCCCGCGCAGGACCACGGCCTTGATGGATGGGTCCTTCTCCCACTCCGGCATCACCCGTTCCATCTCGAGGATGATGCCGTGCGACAGCGAGTTGAGGACCTTCGGGCGGTTGAGCGTCATGACGCCCAGACCGTCCTTCACGTCGAACAGGATTTCAGCTTCGGACATAAATTCAACTCATCAACAGGCGGCGGGAAATGATCACGCGCATGATCTCGTTGGTGCCTTCGAGGATCTGATGCACGCGCAGGTCGCGCAGATAGCGCTCCAGCGGGAAGTCCTTCAAGTAGCCGTATCCGCCATGCAATTGGAGCGCATCGTTGACCACGCGGAACCCGACGTCGGTTGCGAAGCGCTTGCCCATGGCCGCGGCCTGCGTCGCCGCGGGCGACTTGGCGTCCAGCAGCGAGGCGGCCCGCCAGATCATGAGCCGTGCCGCATCGAGTTCGGTCGCCATGTCGGCGAGCTTGAACTGTGTCGCCTGGAAGTCGGCCAGCGGCTTGCCGAACTGCTTGCGCTCGACGACGTAGCGCGACGCCGTCTCGAGGCAGGCGCGCGCCCCGCCCAGCGAGCAGGCACCGATGTTGATGCGCCCCCCGTCCAGCCCCATCATCGCGATCTTGAACCCGTGCCCTTCAGGCCCCAGACGGTTGGCCACCGGCACCCGGCAGTTCTCGAAGATCACCGAGGCCGTCGGCTGGCTGTTCCAGCCGAGCTTGTTCTCCTGCTTGCCGAACGAAAGACCGGGCGTTCCGGCCTCGACCACCAGGGTCGAGATGCCGCTGGCGCCCGCTCCACCGGTGCGCAGCATCACGACGTAGATATCGCTGCGGCCGCCACCTGAAATGAAGGCCTTGCTGCCGTTCAGCACATAGTGATCGCCCTGCAGTTCGGCGCGCGTCGCCAGCGCCGCCGCGTCGGAACCGGCCCCCGGTTCGGTCAGGCAGTAGCTGGCGAAATGCTCCATCGAGCAGAGCCTTGGCAGGAAGCGCTTTCGCTGCTCCTCGTCGCCGAAGCCGTCGATCATCCAGGCGGCCATGTTGTGGATGGAGATATAGGCCGCCGTGCTGGGGCAGGCTGCCGCCAGCTCCTCCATGATGAGCGCCGCATCGAACCGGCTGAGGCCGCTGCCGCCGACATCGTCGCGGACGTAGATGCCACCGAAGCCGAGGGCTGCGGCCCCGCGCAGCACTTCCTCCGGAAAGATCTTCTCGGCGTCCCAGCGAGCGGCCTGCGGCAGCATGCGGTTGGTCGCAAACTGCCGGGCCGTGTCGCGGAAGGCCTGCTGGTCTTCTGAAAGCGTGAAATCCATCGGCAGGACCGTATCAACTCTGGCGACGCCTTTCTGCAGGAAAAGGAGCCGCATTGCGGCCCCCACCGGTTCGCGCGATAAGGCGACCATGTCTACCCGCTTCACGACCCTCGGCCGCTATCCCACGACCCGCCTGCGCCGCAATCGCGGCGAGGAATGGTCCCGCCGGCTCGTTGCCGAACACAAGCTCTCCGTCGACGACCTGATCTGGCCTGTTTTCGTCCAGGAAGGCCAGAACGCCCGCACGCCGGTCGCCTCCATGCCGGGCGTCGATCGCCTCTCGATCGACCTCTTCGCCGAAGCGGCCAGGGAGGCGCGCGACCTCGGCATTCCCGCCATCGCGATCTTCCCCGAGACCGACCCGAACGCCAAGACCCCAGACGCGCGCGAGGCCTACAATCCAGGCAACCTCGTCTGCCGCGCCATCACCGCAGTGAAGAAGGCCGTCCCCGACATAGGCATCGTCTGCGACGTGGCGCTCGACCCGTTCAACAGCGACGGTCATGACGGCATCGTGCGCGACGGCCGCATCCTGAACGACGAATCGGTCGAGGCGCTGGTCAAGCAGGCGATCGTCCAGACCGAGGCCGGCGCCGACATCCAGGCGCCGTCGGACATGATGGACGGCCGCATCGGCGCCATCCGCGCGGCCCTCGACGCCAAGGGCTACCAGCACGAACAGATCATGTCGTATGCCGCCAAGTACGCGTCGGCCTTCTACAATCCGTTCCGCGACGCCATCGGAAGTTCAGGTGCGCTAAAGGGCGACAAGAAAACCTATCAGATGGACTACGCCAACTCCGACGAGGCCCTGCGCGAAGTGGGCTTCGACATCGAGGAAGGCGCCGACATGGTGATGGTGAAGCCCGGCCTGCCCTATCTCGACATCGTGCGTCGCGTGAAGGACACGTTCGGTGTGCCGACCTACGCCTACCAGGTGAGCGGCGAGTACGCGATGCTGAAGGGCGCCGCCGACCGCGGCTGGCTCGACTGGAACAAGGTGCTGATCGAGACGCTGACAGGTTTCAAGCGCGCCGGTTGCGACGGTATCCTGACCTATGGCGCGATCGACGCGGCGCGGCTGCTCAATTCGAAATGATCCAGCGCCCGTGATCGAACGTCCTTCGGCCCGCCTGATCCTGCTCGATCCGCAGGACCGGCTGTTCCTGTTCAACGTCCACGATCCCCAGGTCTTCGACCCGGCGAATCCCTTCTTCGATCCATTCTGGGTGATGATCGGCGGCATGGTCGACCCGGGCGAGGACTACCTGCAGGCCGCGGTGCGCGAGGCCGGCGAGGAAACGAAGCTGCCGGTGATCGGACCGCCTCGATGGGTATGGTCGCGCGAGCGCGTCATGAGCTGGCGCGGCAAGGATGTGCTCCACAAGGAGCGCTTCTTCCTGGCGCGCACGGACCGCAGCGAGATCGACACGTCGGGCCTCGACGAAAAGGAACGGAGCTGGACGTTGGGCCATCGCTGGTGGAGCGCCAACGAGATTGCCGCTTCGCCCGACCGCTTCGAGCCACTCGACCTTGGAACGCTCCTGCCCGCCCTGCTGCGCGACGGCCCGCCCACCGATCCACTGGTCCTCTCCTAGCGGCGGTCGCGATCCTCGCGGTCGCGCTTGCGTCGCTCCTGCTCTTCCGACGCGCCGCGATAGGCGCGCCACGCCAGCACGAGTGCGACGAGGGAACAGGCCACGCCCACGATCATCGCCAATGGCTCTGCCTCACCCATCTCCGAAGATCCTCACAATGGTCTCGCTTGCCCAATGATCAGCGCCGCATCATGTCCTGAGTGAGGCTTGGTGTCGGGTGCGCGGACCTGGCCTCGAAAAATCTCGCCACCGCCTGGTCGCTCCAGGGAAGCCGGCTGCCCAAGCCGTGGAATCCAACATGGCCGCCCCACAGCGGCAGCAGCGGCAGCAGCGCCTTGTTGGCCGCCCACTCGTAGCCGCTATACAGCGCACCCGGAATCCAGGGATCGTCCAGAGCGCCCAGCACCAGGGTCGGCACACGGATGTCTCCCATGAAACGAACAGGCTTGCAGCGTTCGTAATAATCCTCCGCACCGGCGAAGCCGTGACGGGGCGCAATGAAGACCTCGTCGTATTCCCAGATGGTATGGGACCCGAGGATCGCCGACCTCTCGCTCTCCTGAAGGTGTGCGCCCGGTGCGGTGGCCTCGGTCTTCATCATACCCAGCAGGTGGCGGTGGTAGATGAAATTGCGGCGCTGGAGCATCCGGCGGCAGGTCGCTGACAGGTCGATGGGCGCGCAGACCGCCGCCGCGGCCAGCAGCGGAGCCGCCGCGCCCTCCTCTCCCAGATATTTCAGCAGCATCGCTGCGCCCAGCGAATAGCCGACGACGCGCACGCCCTCGGCTTTCAGCTTCGCGGGAAGGTTCGCCAGCAGGGCGCGAAGATCCTGGCTGCGGCCGGCGTAGTATTGTCCGCCACAGGTCGCGCGCGACGGTCCGGCGCCCCGCAGGTTCAGCCGAAGGACGCGTTCGCCGGCATCCAGCAGGCAACGGGCCATGCTGATCATGTAGGAACTCTCCTGCGAGCCGGTCAGTCCGTGAACGAGGATAGTGAGGGGCTTCCCCTCGGCGGGCACGACAGGGCGGTCCAGGGTACAGGCCAGACGGTCACCTGTTCCGTCGCGCAAGTCGACGATCAGCCTTTCCGACGTGTGCGGCGCCAGGTCTTTCCGGGGCGGGCTTATGAAATTGGCCAAAGTCTGCAGATCGCCGCCCCACCAGGGGAAGCGCGGACGAAACGGCGGAAGATCGAGGATCACGTCTCCATGTTAGCAAGTCGGTCGATGAATTTCTCCACCGCGAGATCGCACCAGGGACGCATGCTGTCATGGGCATGAAAGCCGATATGCCCGCCGGTCGGCGGCATCAGCGGCACGAGAGACGGATTGTCTGTCCACTTGAACTCCCGATAGTACTCGACGGGAATCCAGGGATCGTCGCACGAGGCGATGACCATCGTGGGAACGCGGATCTCGGGCATGAAAGCGAGCGGCGAGCAAAGTTCGTAGTAATCCTCGGCACCGCGGAAGCCGTAACGCGGGGAGATAAACCGGTCATCGTACTCTCTGACGCTGCGCGCAGCCCGGATCACCTTCCGCTCTTCCGGCGAGGTCAGCGCGCCCGGCGCCAGCGCCTCTGCCTTCATGTCATTCAGCAGGTAGGCTTGATAGAGCCAGTTACGAGTACGCGACATATGCGTGCACGTCCGCAGGAGATCGATCGGCGCACAGATCGTGGCGGCTCCGCGGAGAGGCGAGAACGTGCCTTCCTCGCCGAGGTACTTCAGCAACATGGCACCGCCCAGAGAATACCCGACGGCAAACATGCCGTTTTCCGTCAGGTCTTCCGGCAGTTGCGAGAGCACGCGTCGGAAATCGGCTGTGCGCCCGAGATGGTAGTGCTCTCGGCAATAGGGACGCGAGGGGCCGGCGCCCCGCAAGTTGAGGCGCAGCACGCAGTAGCCGCTGTCGAGCAGGTGCCGCGCCGCGTTCAGCATGTACGAGCTGCCTTCGCTGCCCGTCAGGCCGTGGACCAGCAGGACCAACGGCCGGGCCTCAACAGGTTTGGCCGGTCGGTCGAGCATGCCGAGGAGGATATCGCCGGTGCGATCGGCCATCGGAAAGGCCATGCGCTCGCTCGTATGGGGCGCGAGATCCGTCGCACGGGCCCCCGTCAGCAGGACGGCAATGGTCTGCAGGTCCGGTCCCCACCATGGGAAGCGCGGCTTGAAGGGTGGCAAATTCAGGGAATCAATGGACGGGGGCACGGTCGGTCCGTATTCACATCTTCGTTTCGATGAAAACGTCCACCGCCTCGCCAAGTTCCGCCCTGCTCGGGGTGCTGTTCGCCGTCGCCGCCGCGATCACCTTCAGCACGGCGGGCGTCATCGTGCGACGGATCGACCTTCCTGCGTGGGATGTGTCGTTTTGGCGCTCCGCCCTGCTCGTCGTCACCATGTTGCCGCTGCTCCTCTGGCAGCGTCGGCAAATCCTGATCGATGTGCGCAACGGCGGGCCCGCCCTGCTGCTCAGCGCCGTGCTGCTCGCCGGAAGTTTCGTGAGCTTCATCCTGGCGCTTGGCCTCGCGCCGGTCGCCAACGTCCTGATCATGTTCGGCGCGACGCCGTTCATCACCGCCCTCGCCGCCCGCCTCTTCCTGGGCGAGCCCCTGCATGGTCACACGATCCTTGCCATGGCAGCCGCCGTCGTCGGGCTGGCGATCAGCGTGGCCGGTTCCCTGCAGCCCGGCGCACTCGCCGGGATGGCGGTCGCCCTCATCGTGGTCCTGTGCATGAGCGGCAACTACGTCGTGGTCCGCCACCGGCGCGACCTCGGCATGACACCCTCGATCTGGCTGGCCGGCCTCATCTCGGGCCTCGTGGCCCTTCCGTTCGCCCACCCCGAGAACGTGACCTGGTCGCAGCTTCCGTGGCTGTTCGCGCTCAGCCCCGGCCAGCTCGCGGTCGGCCTGCTCCTCTACATGGCGAGCCTGAAGCGCATTCCGGCCGCCCAGGCCTCGTTGCTCGGCCTGCTCGAACTGGTGCTGGGTCCGGTCTGGGTGTGGCTGTTCGATGGCGAAAAACCGGACGATCTCACCTTGTTCGGTGGCGTCATCGTGATCTCGGCGGCGGCGGTCAATGTGTGGCTGGATTCGCGGCGATCCACTGGCTAAGAACCGGACATGACCCAGAATACCAAGGGCCCACTATCGGGCATTCTCGTCGTCGATCTCTCCCGCATCCTGGCGGGCCCCTACTGCACCCTTCTGATGGCCGAAATGGGCGCCCGGGTGATCAAGGTCGAGCCGCCCAAGGGCGGCGACGACGCCCGCGCCTACGGTCCCTTCGTAAACGGCAAGTCGACCTATTTCGCCTCGGTGAACCGCGGCAAGGAGAGCATCGCGCTCGACCTGAAGAACGACGAGCACCGCAAGATCTTCGAAAAGCTGCTCGAGAAGGCCGACGTGGTGGTCGAGAACTTCCGCCCCGGCACGATGGAGAAGCTGGGTTACGGCTGGGAGACGCTCCATGCCAGGTATCCGCAGCTGATCTACGCCTCGGCGTCGGGCTTTGGCCACACCGGCCCGAACTCCAAGGACCCCGCCTACGACATGGTCATGCAGGGCCAGGGCGGCATCATGAGCATCACCGGAAACGAGGGCCAGCCGCCGAGCCGGGTCGGCATGTCGATCGGCGACATCGGCGCAGGCCTCTACACGGCCGTGGCGGTGAATGCGGCGCTCGTGCACCGGCTCAAGACCGGCGAGTCCACCAAGGTCGACATCGCGATGTTCGACTGCCAGCTCGCGCTGCTCGAGAATGCGATCATGCGCTACACCGTGGAGAAGGAAATCCCGGGCCCGCTCGGCGCCCGCCATCCCACCATCACGCCCTTCGAGGCCTTCGCCACGGCCGACGGCTCCATGATCATCGCCGCCGGCAACGACAGCCTGTTCGTCAAGATGTGCGAGGCGCTCGGGCGTTCCGACATGGCGACCGATCCGGCCTACAAGTCGAACGCGCTGCGCCAGAAGAGCCAGCAGAAGCTGAAGCAGGAAATCGAGTCCGTGCTGAAGACCAACACGACCGATCACTGGATCGCCGTCGTGTCGAAGGGCGGTGTGCCCTGCGGCCCGATCAACAACATCGCGCAGGCCATCGAACATCCGCAGGTCGCCGCGCGCAACATGCTGGTCGACGTGCCGGACGGCAGCGGCGGCATGCTGAAGCTGGCGGGCAATCCCCTCAAGATGTCGGCCTTCCCCGATCCGACGACACGACCGGCTGCGCCGGACCTCGACGGCGACCGCGACGCGATCCTCGCCTATCTGGGCGGTTGACCCGGTGAGGCTGTTGCTCCGCGTCGCCGCCTTTCTGGGAAAGTTCCTGGTCGGCACGGCGCTGGCGCTCGCGGTCTTCCTCGCCGGCATCTACTTCCATGTCCGCGGCGCGCTGCCCAGTTACAGCGGCACGATGGACGTGGTCGGCCTGAAGGCGCCGGTCGAGATCCTGCGTGACAAGAACGCGGTCCCGCACATCATCGCGGGCTCGATCGAGGATGCCTCCTTCGCCCTGGGCTACGTCCACGCCCAGGACCGCTTCTGGCAGATGGAACTGATGCGCCGCATCGGCCAGGGACGCCTGGCAGAACTCGTGCCGCCACGTCTGGTCGGCAGCGGCCTCGTCGACAGCGACCGGACCATGCGCGGCCTCGGGGTCTACCGCCGCGCCTCGGAGAGCGTGAATGCCCTCTCGCCCGCCATGCGCACGCGGCTCGATGCCTACGCTGCGGGCGTAAATGCACGACTCTCGGACGACGACCAGAAATTCGGGCTGGAACTCACGCTGATCAAGCTCCTGTCCGCCGGCCGCTACCGGCCTGAACCGTGGCGACCGGCGGATTCGCTGGTCTGGGCCAAGCTCATGGCGCTCGGGCTCGACGGCAACTGGCGGGCCGAGCTGCTGCGGCTGCAGCTGTCGAAGAAGATCGGCGAGGACGGCGTGAAGTTCCTGATCGAGCCGTCCGGCGACAGCAAGGACTCGACCCTGTCGATGGTCATGGCCGCCGTAAAGGACATCGATCTCGACCGCATTTTCCACGGCACCGACAACGAGGTGACGCGCAAGCGGGAAGCCTCCAACGAGTGGGTGCTTTCAGGCGCGCACGCCGTGTCCGGACGGCCGTTGCTGGCCAACGACCCGCACCTCGGCTTCTCCTTCCCGGGCGTCTGGTACCTCGCACGCCTGGTCGGCCCGGGCTTCGACATTCGCGGGGCCACCTCGCCGGGCTCCCCCGCCGTCGTGCTGGGCCACAATGGAACCATCGGCTGGGGATTCACGACCACGAACCTCGACAGCCAGGACGTCTTCGTCGAGCGCGTCGATCCGACCGATCCCAACCGCTACATCACGCCGGACGGCGCCCGCCCTTTCGCGGTTCGAGAGGAGACCATCAACGTCGCCTGGGGCGATCCGGTCACGATGCGGGTGCGCGAGACGCGCCACGGTCCTGTGATCGACGACTTCGTCCGCCGGGGCGAAAACCTCACGCCGCAGGGGCATGTACTCGCGCTGCAGGCGACCGCGCTCGACGGCGCCGATACCTCGGCGGAGGGCTTTGCCCGCGTCGGCTCGGCGCAGAACTGGGACGAATTCCTGTCGGCCGCCCGTCGCATCGTCTCGCCGATGCAGAACATGGTCTATGCCGACACGTCGGGGAACATCGGCCTCATCTCGCCGGCACGCGTGCCCATCCGGCGCAAGGGCGATGGCTCGATGCCGGTGCCGGGCTGGACGTCCGAATACGATTGGGCAGGTTTCGTGCCGTTCGACGAGTTGCCCCGCGTCTACAATCCGGTCGGCGGCGTGATCGTCAACGCCAACGGTCGGCTGGTGCCCAACGACTATCGCCACTTCATCAGCAAGGACTGGGCCGAACCCTACCGGCAGCGCCGCGCCGCCCAGCTCCTGGGTGAGGTCGAACGTCATCCGGTCTACGGCATGATCGTCATGCAGGCCGACAATCTCGCGCTCGATGCCGCCGATATGCTGCCCTACCTGTTGAAGGGCGAGCCGCGCAACGCGCGCGCTGCGCAGGCGCGCGACCTGCTCGCCCGCTGGAACATGTTCATGCTGGCGAGCCGGCCCGAGCCGCTAATCTACGATGCCTGGATCACCGAGCTGCAGCGCGGCCTGCTCGCCGACGAACTGGGCGATGACCTCTTCAATTCGATCGCCGTGCCCAACGTGCCCTTGATGGTCCGTATCCTGCGCGACCAGCCGGGTTGGTGCGACGACGGCGGCACCAAGGTGGCCGAGACCTGCGAAACCGCCATTGCGCTCGCGCTCGAACGGGCACTCGACTGGATCTCGCGCCGTCAGGGTCCCGACATGACCAAATGGCAATGGGGCCACGAACACTACGCCGTTCATCGCCATCCGCTGTTCGACGGCGTGCCGCTGCTGCGCAACATCGCATCGGTGCGCTATCCCGCGGACGGAGGCAACCAGACACTTAACCGCGCCTCCCCTTCCTTCAGGGGCAACCGGCCGTTCGATGCCGTGCACGGTGCCGGCTATCGCGGCATCTACGATTTCAGCGATCTGGAGAACAGCCGCTTCGCGACGCCGCTAGGCCAGTCGGGCAACATGCTCTCGCCGTGGGCCCGCAATTTCGTCGTCCCCTGGCAGAACCTCGCCTACATCAACATCGGCGGCACCCGCGCCGAAACGGCGCGCAGCGCCATCGGTACGATAACGCTCAACCCGCCGGCGCGCTGACGGCCTCACTGGAGTGGCGCGCTCCCTTGGCCCGCGTGGTCCACTCTAGGCCTCGAGCGTGGGCGTCCGCCGCGCCAGGAGCTTGTCGATACGCCGCCCATCCATGTCGACAATCTCAAAGGTCCAGTCCTCGTAGGTGAATTGCTCCCCGGCACCCGGCACATGGCCGAGCTGGGCCAGGGCAAAGCCCGCAATCGTGTGAAACCTGGTGCTGACCGGCAGCGTCTTGAGCTGCAGCCGGTCGAGAGTAGCGTGTACCGGGGCCATGCCGTCGATCAGCAGCGAGCCGTCCTCGCGCTCGTAGATGTCGGGATGCTCGCCCGCCGCTTCCGGCAGGTCTCCCGCCAGCGCCTCAAGCAAGTCGGTCTGCGTGACGATGCCTTCGATGCCGCCATACTCGTCGACCACCACGGCGAGCCGCACCGGGGCCTTCTTGAACTGCTCCAGTACCTTGAAGATGGGCATGCCCTCGTGGACCATCAGCGGCGTCGCCACCACCGCCCCCGGATCGAGGGCACCATCGCGCAGCATCTGGTTCAGCAGGTCGGTCTTGGTGACCGCGCCCAGCAGGTTGTCGATGCTGCCATGCCCCACCAGCATCTGCTCGTAGGGGCTCTCCAGGACCGTCCGCACGATCTCGTCGCGATCGTCCTTGACGTCGACCCAGTCGAGCTCCGTGCGCGGCGTCATGATCTCACCGATGCGGCGATTGCCGATGTCGAGCGCGCGCACCACGACCTCCTCCTGCGCATCCTGCAGGAGGCCGGCATCCTGGCTGGCCTCGACCAGCAATTTGAGCTCACCGGGCGAATGCAGGGACTCCTCGCCGGTTCCGGGCCGCAGCCCGAACAGTCTCAGCACGAGGTTTCCCATGCCATTCAGCACCAGGATCGCCGGGCTGAGCAGCCACCGGAACAGGCTGAGCGGGCGCACCACCCACAGGGCCGTACTTTCGCTTCGCTGGAGGGCCAGGCTCTTGGGCGCGAGCTCGCCCAGAACGATGTGCAGTGCCGTGATCAGGACGAAGGAGATGCCGACGGCGATCGCGTACGCGCTGATGCCGCCCGTCGTGCCCCAGACCTCGGCCAGAGGCGCTTCGATGAGATGAGCGATCGCCGGCTCGCCGATCCAGCCGAGCGCCAGCGACGAGATGGTGATGCCGAGCTGCGTGGCGGCGAGATTGGAATCGAGATGGTCGAGGGCCCGCACAAGCGCGGTGGCATTCATCCGGCCCGAGGCGGCCAGTTCGATCACCCGGCTGCGGCGAACGGCCACCAGCGAGAATTCGGCAGCCACGAAGAATCCATTGGCAACGACCAGCACCAGGACCGTCAGCAAACCGCCCGCTCCGGACATGTCCTTCTCCCTTTATCGCGGCTTGTCGCCTGCCAGCGTGATCCGGTGCATGACCCGCCGGTAGCCATGATAGTCGTTGATCGGATTGTGCATGGCGCAGCGGTTGTCCCAGAAGGCCAGCGAGCCGGCTTCCCAGCGGAAGCGGCAGGTGAACTCGGGCCGCGTCTGGTGCTCCCACAGGAAGCGCAGCAGCGGCAGGCTCTCCTTCTCGGTCCATCCCTTGATGTGTGCGGTGTGGGCGTCGGACGTATAGAGTGCCTTGCGGCCGGTTTCCGGGTGGGTCCGCACGATCGGATGCTCGGCCGTCATGACCTTGAGCTCGGCACCCGCCGCCTTCATGCGATCCTCGCGGGTCTTGGTGACGTCGGCCTTGGCCGAGGAACTCACGCCGATCAAACCGTCGAGCGTCGCCTTCAGCCCGTCCGACAATGCCTCGTAGGCGAGATACTGGTTGGCGAACATCGTGTCGCCGCCGAACGGCGGCACCTCGCGCGCCAGCAGCATGCTGCCCATCGGCGGGATCGGCAGGTACGTCGTGTCTGAGTGCCAGATGCCGCCGAAGTTGTTGCGCTCATGTTCGAGCTTAACCACCGGCGTGATCATCGGCGATTCGGGCAGCCCCTTGAGCTGCGGATACTCGACCGGCTCACCGAACTTCCGCGCGAAGCCGAGCTGCTGCATCGGCGTCACGGTCTGACCGCGCAGGAAGATCACGAGATGGTCGAGCAGCGCCTGGCGCAGTTCCGCCACGATCTCGGCGTCGAGATCCTGCGCCATGTCCACGCCGCGGATCTCCGCGCCCAGGGCGCCCGCGACCGGTCTCACTTCGATGTGCCGATAGTTTCGCATGTCTATCTCCTGGCCCACGACGGCGTGGTCTTCGCCATGAAATGCCGGATGCCTTCGGCCGCCTCCGGTTGGCGCAGCAGGCCGACCAGGCTTGCAGCCGCCTCGTCGAGCACGTCGAGATCATCCTTCTTCGCGCAGGACAGAACCAGCCGCTTGGCCACGGCCAGCGCCTTGGGCTCCATCCTCAAAATATCGTCCAGCAGGTCTCGCAGCGTCGCCTCGACCTCGGCGCCGGTCGCGCAGAGATGGCGTCCGACCCCGAGCCGGTAGGCCTCGGCGGCATCGATCACACGACCGGTCACGGCGAGGTCGCGCACCGGCCCTTCTCCGAGTCGCCGGACCAGGAACGGGACGATCTGCGAGGGGATGAAGCCCACCCGGGGCTCGGGAATGCCGAACCGGGCATCCTCACGCAGGATCACGACGTCAGAGCAGCAGGCCATGCCGAACCCCGCCCCGACCGCCGATCCCTCGACGACGGCGACGGTGGCTTGCGGCAGGGCCTCGAGGGCCAGCAGCGCATTGCCAAACTGCCGATAGGTGGGAAGCAGCGGGTCGGTGCCGCCCGACGCCACCGGAGGCAGGTCGGCCATCGTGTCGAGGTCGCCGCCGGCGCAGAAGTGCCCACCCGCGCCCCGAAGGACCAGCACGCGGCAGGCCGCGTCGTTGCCGATGCCCACGAAGGCGTCCTCCAACTCCAGCATCATGCGGTGTGTCAGCGCATTGCGCCGCTGCGGCCGGTTCAGGGTCAGCAGGGAGACAGCGCCCTGGCGGTCGATCTCGAGGAACTCGTAGTCCGTCATGGGCAAAGTCTTAGCGAGCGACTATCCTGCCAACAAGATGATGCGCTTCGCGGTTCCGCTGCTCGCGGCTCTCCTTTTCCTCACGAACGCCGCCCGCGCCGACGACTGGGCCACGGTCCAGACGCCCGCGCCCGGCCCGACGCAGTCGATCGGTTTCTACACCGCGGGCTGCCTCCAGGGGGCGCAGGCGCTGCCGCTGGAGGGTCCGGGCTACGAGGCCATCCGGGTCAGCCGCAACCGCTACTGGGGCCAGCCCGTCGCCATCGACTTCATCAGGACCCTGGCGGAGAAGATGCGGGCCGCCGGCCAGGCCCATCTCTATATCGGCGACATCGGCCAGCCGCGCGGCGGCCCCGCCCCGTCGGGCCATGCCAGTCACCAGATCGGGCTCGACGCCGACATCTGGTTCGAGCGCCAGCCCGGTGCGCGCCGTGCGCCGGCCGACCGCGAGAATCCGCGCCTGCGTTCGCTGGTGAAGGCCGACGACAGCGGCATCGACGATTCGGTATTCAACGAGCAGCATGTCTTGCTGCTCCGGACCGCCGCACAGATGCCGAATCTCGACCGCATCTTCGTGAACAAATGGATCAAGCAGCGGCTTTGCCAGACCACCGGCGGCGACCGCTCGTGGCTGCGCAAGCTGGTGCCCTGGTACGGGCACGACTCGCATTTTCACGTCCGCCTTTATTGTCCGCCCGGCAATCCGCAGTGCCAGCCGCAGGCCGACTACGCGCAGGACGACGGTTGCGGCGAAGCGCTCGAGTCGTGGTTCCGCAAGGCGCCGCTGGTACCCCCGACCACACCACCCAAGCCCTACCGCCCCAAGCTGCCGGCCGCCTGCGCCGCGGTGCTGAACGCACGCTAATCTTACTGGGGCCGAAGGCCGCGACTACGAGCAATGTCGGATTCGCGGCAATTAAACGAAACAAACGAAATAAACGAAACAACTGAAACGAACGACGCATCCCCCCTCGTTCAGGTATCCAGGTACCGCTGACGCAACAATATTGCTCGGCGACACCTCTCCGAGACTTATTTCTACAGCCTGATCGCCAAATCAACCGATCCCGCCGCAACGATTGGCGCGCTGGCGGGCCTGGACGTCGAGCCAGTCCAGACCGCCCACGGTGCCGATGCGGATCCAGTCGACCTGGATCGTGCCGTCGGGCACGCGCTTCACGACATAGCGCGATTCCGCCTGCGGCGCGCTCTGCGGCACGTAGAGGACCGTCGTCGTGCCGGGTGCCGAGGACGGCTCGATGTTGACCACGAAGCCGCTGGCGGCCGGGGCCGCGAGGCAGGTCACCATCGAGTCATAGGGGACGGTATAGACGCTCGACCATGCAGGCACCGGCTTCGGCGGCGTGATGGGCTCGCTGCCCAACTTGTCGACGGTCGAACACGCTGCGGCGGCAAGCGAAAGAAGAGCGGGAACCATCACGTGCTTGAACATCACTCACCTCCGGATACGCATCTATTCTACTCACCTTGACCGAGGAGGGAACCGGCCCGGCGCGAGGAGCGGAAGAACCACTGGAACACCTGGAACCCGATCACCAGGTAGACGGCCGACAGCCCGAAAGCGACCGCCAGCATGTCCCAATGGACCGTCTTCTCCAGCATGATCGAGCGCATGCCTTCGAAGATGTAGGCCGGCGGCAATCCCCAGGCGACGACCTGTAACCAGTGCGGCAGCACCGTGATGGGATAGTAGACCCCGCTTACCGGCATCAGCACGAACACGGCCGCCCAGGCGAAGCTCTCCGCACTCTGCCCGACCCGCATGACCAGTCCCGACATGGCGAGCCCGATCGACCAGGAAAACATCTGCAGGATCACGAAGAAGGCGAGCAGCGGCAAGCCGAGCGTGTAGATCGAGTAGCCGAAGAACGCCCAGGCCAGCAACGACACCGGGATCATGCCCAGCAGGGTGCGCAGCAGCGACGCGACGATGATGCCAGCGGCCAGTTCCCAGGAGCGGATCGGGCTGACGAAGAGATGGCCGAGGTTGCGTGACCAGATCTCCTCCAGGAAGGCGATCGACAGCGAAAGATTGCCGCGAACCACGACCTCCCACAGCAGCAGTCCCGACAGCAGCACGCCGGCGGCCTGCGCCACGAACGAGGCCTGCGGCAGGAGGTACTGGGTCATGAAGCCCCACATCACCATCTGCACGGCCGGCCAGTAAATCGAATCGATCAGGCGCATGACCGAGCTGCGCCAGAGATAGATGTGCCGCAGCACGAGGGCGTAGATGCGCTGGAGCGAGCCGCTCATGGCTTGCTGCCTTCAGGCTTCAGCGCGTCGAGCCCCCGCCCCCTGCCGCGCGCCATGTCGAGGAACACCTCTTCCATGTCCTCTCGGCCGAACCTCTCGAGGAGCTCGCGAGGGCTGCCGCGCTCGAAGACCTTGCCCGTCTGCAGCAGGATCACGTCGTCGCACAGCCGCTCGACCTCGGCCATGTTGTGCGAGGCCAGCAGGATCGTGGCGTGGGTTTCGTGCTGGTACGTTTCGAGGTAGCCGCGCACCCAGTCGGCAGTGTCGGGGTCGAGCGAGGCGGTGGGTTCGTCGAGCAGCAGCACGTCCGGGCGGTTGATCAGCGCCTTGGCCAGCGCCACGCGTGTCTTCTGGCCGGCCGAGAGCTTGCCGGCCGGGCGGTCGAGAAAGGCCGAGACCTGCATGTGCTCGGCGATCTCCTCGATGCGATGGCGAAGTTCCTTTACGCCATAGAGCCGACCGTAGAACTGCAGGTTCTGGCGCACCGTCAGGCGATGCGGCAGGTCGACATAGGGCGAGGAGAAATTCATGCGCGGCAGCGCCGCATAGCGGCGCCGCAGCATGTCGATGCCGAGAATTTCGATGCTGCCGGCCGTGGGCTCCAGCAGTCCGAGCAGCATGGCGATGGTCGTCGTCTTGCCCGCCCCGTTGCCGCCGAGCAGCCCCAGCACCGCGCCGCGCGGTGCCGAGAAGCTCAGGTCATCGACCGCGACGATCTCACCATACGCCTTGCGCAGGTGCTGGACCACGATGGAGGGAGGTGCAGACACTTTGTCATCCCGAGCGTAACGAGGGATCCTTCGTCGACACAAGGATCCCTTGGCCGTTGGCCTCGGGATGACAAACCCTGCCATCCCGCAATCGAACTACAACGCCCTGACCGCCGCTTCGATGCGATCGAGGCCCTTGCTCAGCCGCTCCGCGCTCGACGCGAAGCACAGGCGCACATTGCCCTGCCCGCCCGGCCCGAAGGCCTCGCCTGGGGCGAGCCCGACCTTGTACTGCTTCGCCATCGTCTTGCAGAAGGCCAGCGTGTCGCTGACGCCCTCGACCGAGAAGAAGGCGTAGAACGCCGCGTCCGGCCGCGCGATCTTCACCTTCGGCAGGGCCGAGAGCCGCTGGAAAACGAGTTCGCCGCCCGCGCGGCAGCGCTCGACCATCTCGTGCACGAACTGGTCACCCTGCTCCAGCGCGGCGACCGCGCCCTTCTGCAGGAAGGCAGGAACGCCGGAGGTGTTGATCTGGACCAGCTTGGCGAACTGGTCGCCCAGCGCCGCCGGATGGGTGAGCCAGCCCAGGCGCCAGCCCGTCATGGCCCACGGCTTGGAGAAGCTGTTCAGGACGATGACCGGATCGTCCGGTCCGGCCAGTTCGAGGAAGGACGGCGCCACCTGCCGGCCGTCGGGCCGTTTGGTGTAGATCAGGCGGGCATAGACCTCGTCGGCCATGATCCAGACGCCGCGCTTGCGCGCAAAATCCAGCATCGCGGCCTGCTCTTCGGACGACATCGTCCAGCCCGTGGGATTGCCCGGCGAGTTGACGAAGATCGCGCGCGTGCGGCCATCGACGGCGTCGAAGACCTTCTGGAGGTCGAGCTTCCAGCCGCCGGTCGGCGTGCGGTCGAGGGCCACGTATTTCGGAATTCCCCCCACCAGCTTCGTCGCCGACGTGATGTTCGGCCAGATCGGCGAGACGATAACTATGTTGTCGCCTGGATCCAGCAGGAGCTGGCAGGTCAGGAGGATGGCCTGCATGCCACCGGTCGTCACCGTGAGGCGCTCCACCGGGCATTTGATGCGGTAGAGCCGCTCTGTGTAGGCCGACAGCGCGCTCCGCAGTTCGGGGATGCCCCGTTGCCACGTATAGAAAGTCTCGCCGGCCTGCAGGCCCTTGGCGGCCGCGTCGCGCACGAAATCCGGCGTCACGAGGTCGCTTTCGCCGAACCAAAGGGGCACCACGTCAGGGTCTCCGAACACGGTCATCGCCACTTCGGAAATGGGCGTCTCGGCCATGCCGGCGGTGGCGCCGCTCAGCGAAGCCGGGAGGCCCGGCGCGACAAATCTGGGATGATCCTGCATCCTGCGGACGTACCGCATCGTTCGGAATTGCGCCAGTCAGATGCCTGCACGACAATTGTTGGCGGCGAGCCCCAACCCTACTAATCACAGGAGAAGCCATGAAGTATCCAGCCTGCCTGCTTGCGGTCGCCCTCCTGCTGGCCGGTTGCGTGCACGGGGACAATGTCGAGCGCCTCCAGGCGGGGATGGATCGCGAGCAGGTGCGATCGGTCATGGGGCCGCCTGAGGGATCAGCCCATTCGCCGGGCAAGGATTGCGCCTACTACACGGTGCTGAAGGACTTCTGGAGCCGGACGCCCTGGTCGATGTCGGATCGCTACTATGTCTGCTTCACCGACGGCAAGGTCGACACCTATGGCCGCGTGGATCAGCCCGCGTCGGCTCAGATGACAGCGCGATAGAGCGGCGCTACGGTATCGCCAGGGAGAGACAATGCATTCACATCAGGATGACGGGCAGATTGCCCAGTGGCTGGGTGATCGCCAGGCCACCGTCTACGCCGACGGGCGCCGATGCGATGAGATCGAGTATCTGCAGTGCAAGTTGATCCTCAAGCCCGATCGCTTCACGTCGGCCCACGTGTTCAAGGAATTCGCCGCGCTGGTCCAGCGCGCCGCGGCTACCACGGGCGTCGGCTACCAGCACACCCCCAAGTCCCAGCAGCGGCCCGAGGTGCGCGAGGTCCTGTTCCTCGATACCGGCGGCTACCACCTCTACAACAACAACTTCATCGTGCGCCGCCGGATCGCCTACGAGGACGGCTTCCCGATCGGCGATCCCGAGATCGTCTTCAAGTATCGTAGCGACAACATGGCGAAGGCCCAGGCCCTCGACGTGCGGCCGCGCATCGACGGCAAATACAAGATCAAGTTCAAGCTCGAAGTCATGCCGCTCAAGGAGAGGCTCGGCGGCATCCGGCGTCTGCTGTCGCACAACGTGGAGTTCGGCCTCAGCCAGGCGCCTCAGGCGGCCCGTATCGTGATGTCCTCTCTGGGCAACATGTCCCTGCCGGAGCTCACTCAGATCTTCCCGACGCTGAGCGCAATCGCGTGTGACGGCCCGACCGACATTTCTCTGGTGAACCAGACGATCGTCGAGGAACTGCTGCAGGACATCTGCCTGCTCGACTTCGGCCATCACACGGCGGCGACAGCGAATCTCGGGCTGTGGCGCGCGCGCGGCGACCACCATGCGTTCGTTGGCGAATTCGCCTTCCAGCTCAGGTTCGCGGGGCCCGACGACATCAAGCACAAGTCGCTGAACCACTGCGAGCGCTTCTTCCTCGAGCTCCAGCAGGTCGCGGCCGACTGGCTGACGCTGACCACGACCAAGACCGGCGCGGTGTACCGTCTGAAGGGCAACCCGCCGCAAGCCCACGAATGAGCGACGCAGAAACGACCATACCACGCCCCTCGCTCGGAAGGCTTTTCTGGGTCTTCCTGGTCATGGGCGCGACGAGCTTGGGCGGCGGTGTGGTTGCCTACCTTCGGACCGGCCTCGTCGTACGTCAGCGCTGGCTGGATGACGTGACGTTCGTCGAACTCCTGTCGATCAGCCAGACTCTGCCAGGCCTCAACGCCACCAACATGTCGATCCTGGTGGGCGACCGTCTCCGCGGCGGCATGGGCGCCCTCGTTGCCACCCTTGGTATGTGCCTTCCCGGCGCCAGCCTGATGATTGCTGCCGGTTTCCTGTATGGCGCCGGTGGAGACGGTCCCTGGTCCAAGGCGTTTCTGCACGGGATAGCGGCGGGCGCAGTGGGTCTCATCCTGGTGGTCCTGGTCCAGCTCGGCGCCAAGACGTTGAAGACCTTTGCCGACTATGTGTTCGTCGTGGTTACCGCCGTGGCGGTCGCCTTCTTCAAGGTGCCCGTCCCCTATGCACTGATCGCAGCGGGGATCGTCGCCATCTGGTGGCATCGGCCGCGCGACAAGGACGTTCGGTGAAACAGCTTTGGGACCTTGCCGGCGTCTTCGCCTACCTGTCGCTCCTGACCATCGGAGGAGGCATGGCCGCCTTCCCCGAAATGAAGGAACTCACGGTCGATACCTATCACTGGGTGACATTTCCGGAACTGCTGCACTTCTACAGCCTTGGGCAGCTTGCGCCCGGGCCGAACATGATGATGGTCGCCTCGATCGGCGTCACCGTCGCTCACATTCCCGGTGCTCTCGTGGCACTCGTCGCCTTCTTCCTGCCGACCGGCCTGCTGACCTTCTTCGTCGGCCGCCTATGGACCCATCTGGCGACGTGGCGGTGGCGGCCCGCGATCCAGACCGGACTAGGCTCCGTGGCGGTAGGCCTCGTCCTCGCCGGCGCCATTATCATGGGACGGGGTGCCATCACCCAGGTCTTCTTCGGCGTGATCGCGCTGGCGGTCTTCCTGCTGCTGTGGCGGACGAAGATCAACCCCGCCTATCCGATCGTGGCCTCGGGCCTCATCGGGATGGCGTTGCACTATTTCAACATCGCCTAATTCGGCAGTTGCGCCGTCTCCGTCGTGTATTCTGCCTGATGGTCGCAGCTTTCTAAAGAGGCCCCGACCGCTACTGTCTTGTCCCCGACCTTCAGGCAGCCATTTCGCCACTCTCCGGACAGGGTGGTACCTGCCAAGGTCACCGTTCCAAAGCCATTCGGGAGATCATCAGCGTAAGTGCCTTCGAAACGGTCGGCTCGATTCCATGAGTAGCGTCCAACGCCCTCGCGGCGCCCATTCCGATAGGTGCCCTCGAAACGATCGATCGGTTGGCGATGCTCGGTCCATTGGGCCACGCCCTTCCCTTCCTTCAGTCCGGAACGGCACGCCCCACTCCAAGTGACCTTGTCCTGCTTGTCGGGATGCCAATCCCACATGCGGCAACCGACTCCTGGCTCCAGGAGCCAATCCCCTTCTTCGCAAGGTGAGTTCCAGCTGATCTGCAGCGAGTCGGGCTCGTCCATGGCGCAATCGGACCTACCAGGGGCAAGAGCGAACTGCTGCGCCATGACGGGTGTGGCCGTCAGCACCAGGATAGACGAAACAAGCGCTGGAAGAATTCTCACGGAACCCCCTTCAACGACTGCGGCCTTGTTGAAATGGAACGCCATCAGCGGTTGACGGTTGCCCGCGGGTGCGGCCGAACGATGTCGCTGTGGGGGTCGAACTGAGGCGCCAAGTCAGTTCCGTGCCTCTGGGCATGGGGGGCAGGAACGTTGGAGGCTTTCATGCATTACGCTGGATACTCGCTCAAAGGAGTCCCCAGATGAAGATCGCCCTGCCGTTCACTGTTTTACTGGTCACGGTGTCCTCGATTGCGGTCGCGCAGATGCCTCCGGCAAGCGGGTCCTCCACGACGCCGGCGGTACCGCCGGCTGGCATGCCCGGCAGTGCGCCTCAGACTGCCACCTCGGCGCGGACCCAGATCGAGGCCAGCGGCTATACCAAGATCAAGGATCTCAAGCGCAAGGATGATGGTTCCTGGCAGGCAATCGCTACCAAGAACGATGCAGAGGTAGCCGTATCGGTAGATACGACTGGTAACGTCACCCAGACCTCCCGCTAGGGAGGGAAGGGCATTCGCATCGATTACGCAATATTGCGTGTGCTATGATCACTGAATGTCATATTTGATTCTTGGGCTTGCCCTCTTCCTCGGTGTTCACTTCTTTTCGACCCTCCGGGGCACACGAGCGGCCGTCATCGGCCGCCTCGGCGAAGGCGGCTATAAAGGCCTGTATTCCCTCCTCTCCGCGGTCGGGCTGATCCTCATCTTCATCGGCTTCGGCAGCTATCGAAGTGCGGGCTATATCCAGATCTGGAGTCCGCCCTTCTCGCTTTTCCACCCGATCGCCCTATTGCTGCTGTGGTTTGCGTTCGTGGCCCTGACGGCGACCTATTCGCCGCCCAGTCGAATCAGGTACCTGCTCCGCCATCCCATGTTGGTGGCCGTGAAGGCCTGGGCGCTGTCCCATCTCCTGGTGAATGGCGACCTGGGCTCCATGTTACTGTTTGGGAGTCTGCTTGCCTGGGCGATCTACGACCGGATTGCCGTGAAGCGTAGAGGTGAGACCGGCGCCCCGCCCGTCGGCTGGTCGATCAACGATCTTCTGGTTGTGGGACTGGGCACGGTTGCCTACCTTGCCGTGTTCTGGTTACACGACAGCTTGATCGGCGTAACCGCCGCATAGGGTTTGCGGTCTCTGGCCGATTTGTACCGGCCATGATAGCTTCCCCTGCAAGTTGTTCCCCTCGAAAGCCGCCGAAAACCCAGTGATCGTAGACGCACTATTTCCGACCTATCGCTTCGACAAAGCCGATACCGACGATTTCGTGGTCATCGACCAGTGGTCTTATGCCTTGGCCGCATTCACCGGCCCGCTGTTCGTGCTTTCGAAGCGACTCTACTTCCTGGCCTTCATCGACCTCCTGGCCATGATTCTCTTGGCAGCAGGCATTATTTTTGGCCTCACCGTCATCGTTCACCTGTTCAGTGCTTCTCTGGAAGGCATGCTCTTCATGCTCATTACCGTCGTCGGCGGTGTTGCGCTGAACGGCATCGTAGCCGTACGCTTGGTTCGCTACGGCTACCTGCAGAGGGGGTGGCGTCTCGGCTACTAGTGGTGATGCGGGTGGTGGCCGTGATGGTGCCCGCCGCCGAAACGGTCGATATGTAGCGGCTGCTTGGCGAGTCCCGGGCAGAACGTGTTCACCACCTTCTCAAGCTTGTCGTAGAGCGCCTTGGCGGGCTTGCGGCCCCGCTCCAGCCGCTCCCGGGCCTTTTCGGCCAGCCGTGCGAGCTGGGCCATGTCGACGTTCAGCAGCTTGCGGTCCTTCAGGATCATGCACCCGCCAACCATCACCGAATGCACGGCCGATCCATCCTCGGTGTGGACGATCTGGTTCGTCGGATCATTGAACGGGATCCAGTTGATGTGCCCGAGATCGAGGAACACGATGTCGGCTTTGTAGCCGGTCTCCAGCTTGCCGATCCTGTCGCCGAGCCCGAGCGCCCGAGCGCTGCCCGCCGTGGCCGCGTGTAGCACCTCCGCGGTGGTGATCCATTCGCGGTTGTCCGGCCCCTGCACCTTGGACACCATCGAGGCCAGACGCATGTTCTCGTACATGTTCTGATTGTCCGAGCAGCTCGCGCCGTCGGTGCCGATGCCGACATTGACCTTGGCATCCAGCATCCCGCGCATGTCGGCAATCCCGTTACCCAGCACCATGTTCGAACCCGGATTGTGTGAAACGGAAGCTCCCTTGTCGCCCAGCAGCTTCATGTCGTCGCCGTCGAGCCAGACGCCGTGCGCCACGGTGAATTTCGGCCCGACGAGGCCCAGCGAATCCATGTAGGCCGTGAGCGAGGTGCCGTAGAGCCGGTAGCCCGCGACGACCTGGACCTTCGATTCGGACACATGGGTATGGAGGCCGGTATCGTAGTCCTTGGCGAGCTTCAGGCAGGCCAGCAGGAATTCCCGGCTGCAGTGATGCGGGATCGTCGGCGCGACGGCGAGATGCACGCCCTGACGGTCGAGCTTCCAGCCATGCAGCGCCTTCTTCATCTGCTTCACGCTCGCCTTGTAGGGCGAGAATTGATAGGCCTCGACCTGCTTCTGCAGCGACGGCGGCAACTGCTCCATGAGCCCGGGAATGGCCTGGAAAAAGCTGGTGTCTGCCACCATCGGCGCCAACATGGCGCGCATTCCGACATCGGCGTAGGCCTGCCCGATGGCAGCCAGCCCTTCAGCCGTCGGCATGGGAAACTCCGCCGCGAGGTCATAAGCAGCCGTGCAACCCTTCATCACCATCTCGCACGCGCCGATCAGACTGGACAGGTACTTGTCCTCAAGAGTGCGCGCTCCGCTCATATAGGGCCCGGCCGTCAGCAGCAGCTCCAGTGTCACACGGTCGACCATGCCCTTGGCGAGGTTGCCGTGGCTGTGGGTATGGCCGTTGATCAGGCCGGGATGAAGCAGCTTACCCCGGGCGTCTATCACGATGGCGGACTCCGGCGCCACCACCTTGGTGCCGATGTCCACGATCGTGTCGCCGTTCACGAGAATATCGGCCTTGGGCGCGGTGTGGCCCTTGATGTCGACCACACGGCCGCCACGGACGACGGTCATCGAGGCTTTCGGCGATTTCGCCATGTCACACTCTCCTCTTGCGCGGCCGGTCAGGCTCCCGGTGTCGTATTGCTGCTCGACCACGGGAAGAAGACCCGTTCGGCAACCACCACGATCTGGAACAGAACGACGCCCATCACCGACAGGATGATAAGCGCCCCGAACGCCACAGGCACCTTGAAGAACGCCGTCGAGGTCTGGATCAGAAAACCCAGCCCGGCATCGGCATTGACGAACTCCGCGACGACCGCGCCGACGACGGCGAGCGAGATCGCCACCTTGAGGCCCGCGAAGATGAAGGGGATCGCATAAGGCAGCCTGATCCGCAGCAGCTCGCTCAACTTCGATGCGCGACACGCCCGGCTGAGCTCGATCAGTTCCGGCGGCACCGAGAGCAGTCCAGTGGCGATCGAGATGACCAGCGGGAAGAACGCCACAAGCACGGTGATGACGATGCGCGGCAGCTCGTTGGTCCCGAGCAGCACCACGAGGATCGGCGCCAGCGCTACTTTCGGAATGGACTGCGTCCAGACGAGAAACGGATAGACGGCCGCTGCAATGGCCGGTGAAGCGGTCAGCAAGACCGCCAGAGGCAGGCTGATGAGGATCGATACCGCGAACCCCAGCATGACCGTCTTGAAGGTCGCTACGGTATGTCCGGCCACGGTAGGTCCGATGGCCATCGTGTCCTTCCAGATGTCAGTGGGCGCCGGCAGCAGGTACCCCGGGATCCCGAAAGCGCGACAGGCGCCTTCCCACAACAGGAAAAGGCCGGCAGTGGCGATGAGAGGCAGCACCACCTCGTAGAGGGCGGCGCTCTTCTTTCGTCGTCGGGGCGGCTTCTGCCGCTCCTCAAGCGGCGGCGCGGCCTGAACCGACATGGCGTGTCCCGAAGATGAGTTGGCGGATGCGATGACTGGCTTCGTGGAACTCCGGTGTAGCCTCGGTCTCGAAGCTGCGCGGGCGCGGCAGGCCGATGTCGATGATTTCGGCGATGCGCCCGGGCCTCGGCGACATCACGACGACGCGGTCGGCCAGCACCACGGCCTCCGTGATAGAGTGCGTCACGAACAGGACGGTCTTGGGCCGCTCGCCCCAGATGCGCAGCAGTTCCATGGTCATCTCTTCGCGCGTCAGCGCGTCGAGAGCCCCGAACGGCTCGTCCATCAACAGGATATCCGGATCGTGCACGAGGGCGCGGCAGATGGCGACCCGCTGCTGCATGCCACCCGAAAGCTCGCGTGGCGACTTGCCCTCGAAGCCAGTCAGACCGACCAGCTTCAGGAGGGCCATCGCCTTGTCGGCACTGGTCGAATCGATGCGGTGCATCATGCGCAAGGGAAACAGCACGTTGTCGACGACACTGGCCCAGGGGAGCAGGGTAGGCGCCTGGAAGACGATGCCGGTTTCCGCCCGCGGTTCGGTGATCTCCTCACCGCCGATCGAAGCTCGTCCGGCGGTCGGCAGGGTCAGCCCGGCCACGATGCGTAACAGGGTGGACTTGCCGCAGCCCGACGGGCCCACGAGGGTGATGAACTCGTTGCGGCCGATCTCCAAGGACACGTCCTGCAGCGCCGTGACCTGATCGCCGTCACGGCTGTTGAAGATGCGCGTGACCCGGTTGAGGGAGATCACTTCGGATCCCCTACTTGGCGACCTTGCTCGTGTCGATCGCAGTCTTGTAGTCGAACTCCGGCTTCAGCTCGTTGGCCGTGGCGATGGTCTCCCATGAGAACTTGAGCCGGTCCGGGCTCTCCTTGCCCCAGCCGAACTCCTTGCTGTGGTCGTTGAAGACGAACTTCATCACCGCCTTCACGCTGCCCATGCAGTCGTCGAGCTCGACCTCGGGAAAGCGCGCGACATGCAGCTTGCAGGCCTCTTCAGGATTGGCCGCGGCCCATTCGAAGGCCTCCTTGGTGGCTGCCAGGAAGCGCTTCACCAGGTCCGGCTTGTCCTGGATCATCTTGTCGGTCGTGATGAGCGAGGCGGCGTAAATCTTGAAGCCGACCTCGACAAAGGGCAGCGGCAGGATCTCCTGTCCGGCCTTAACCGCCGCCTTGTTGATGTAATAGTAATGGATCGAATAAAATGGCGCCGCGTCTATGTTCTTGGCGATGAGCTGAGCCGCCATAGCGGCCCCGTCCATGTTGGTCCAGATCAGCTTGTTGGGATCGGTCCCCGCCTTCTTGGCGACTTCCGGGAAGTAGAAGCGGTGGCTGTTGCCCGGCGTGATGCCGATCTTCTTGCCTTCCAGGCCCTTGAAGTTGGTGATGCCAGAGCTCTTCAGCACGAACAGCGAATGCGGCGATTCGTTGTAGAGTACGGCGATCGTCTTGACCGGCACGTTGGTGCGCGCCCGCGCCGTCATGACCGCGGCGATGTCGGCCACGCCGAAATCGGCCGCACCCGATGCCACCTTGGTGACGGTGTCACCCGAGCCGTAGCCGCGGGTGATGGTGATATCGATGCCGTGCTTGGCGTAGATGCCCTTGCTCCAGGCGCCGTAGTACATGGCGTGCTCGCCCGACGGGATCCAGTCGGTCTGAAACCGGACTTTGTCCTGTGCGAGCGCCGGCCCGCCCAGCAGGACCGAGAGGGCGAGCGCCGCCAGTCCCGAGCGTCGACGAAACGATGATGACGGCATGAGGACCTCCCCGGTCGTGTCCAGCACGGTCGGGGAAGCAATATCGGTGCCACGTACCGGCCGCTAGGCGAGCCAGCCCAGGGTCGCCGCGACCAAGACGGCGTAGCGCACGGTCTTGCCGATCCCGACCAGCACGACGAACGGCCCCAGAGGGGTACGAAGCGCGCCGGCCGCCACAGTCAGCGCATCGCCGCCGAACGGCAGCCAGGCGAACAGCAGGGACCAGACACCCCAGCAGGCATACCACCTCTCGACCCGCTCATAGTCGCGGGGTTTCACGGGGAACCAGGGCCGGTCGCGGAACCGCTCGATCAGGCGCCCGAGGACCCAGTTGACCACCGAGCCCAGCGTGTTTCCGACAGAGGCCGCGAACAGCAGGGTCTGCCAATGTGTCGGTTCGGCCACCAGCAGGCCGACCAGCACCAGTTCCGACTGGAACGGAAAGATCGTTGCGGCGAGGAAGGCGGCCGCAAACAGGCCCGCGTGGCCGAGGATGAGAGACCCGGGATCCATCGCTCTTTACATATCGTAGTGCGTCGCCCTTTGGCGCAGCCAATGTGCGGGGGCGCAGGTAACCGATTCGGCTTTTTCATGCAACACCTCCAACAGGGCGGCGTTGACTGCATACAGCCTACGAGATTTCCGACAACCAATGGAGGAATACATGAACAAAACCCTCGTTACGCTTGCCACGATCGCCGTGACCAGCATTGGCGGCGCCGCTTTCGCGCAGACCATGCAGCCGAGCACGCCGGCCGGCCGCGACATGAACTCGATGCCGGGCCAGACGAGCAACCCGAACACCAACCTGCCGGCCACCTCCTCGAACGCGACGGCCGCGGAAGCCGCGGCGAAGTCTAAGCTGGAAGCCAAGGGCTACAACGGCGTCAAGCAGCTGACGCGCGACACCGCCGGCAACTGGACCGGCAAGGCGATGCGCAACAACGTCGAAGTGGCCGTGACCCTCGACCCTGCGGGTAACGTCCGCGAGCAGTAGGAACCACACCTCTACCGGCCTGCGGATTGCCGGAGCGCCCTACCCTCGTGGGGCGCTCCGTTCGCATGCCCGGCGCCTCGGATCCCACGCTTCCGGGGTGCCATGCCAAGGGTTTAACCGCTACGATCAGGCGCACTCCCTCAACCGTGAAGAAAGTACCTGCATGCGCACAGTCAAGGACGTCACCTTCGATCTGCTTCGCAAGCTCGGGCTCACGACCGTCGTCGGCAACCCCGGTTCGACGGAAGAGACCTTCCTCAAGAATTTTCCCAGCGACTTCGACTACGTGATGGCCCTTCAGGAGGCGAGCGTCGTCGGCATTGCCGACGGTATCGCCCAGGGCCTTCGAAAGCCGGTCATCGTCAACGTTCATACCGGCGCCGGCATGGGCAATGCGCTGGGCTGCATCGTCACGGCCTACCAGAACAAGACGCCGCTGATCATCACCGCGGGACAGCAAACGCGCGAGATGCTCCTGCTCGAACCATTGCTCACGAACATCGATGCAGCGAACCTGCCGCGGCCTTGGGTGAAATGGGCGTACGAGCCCGCACGCGCCGAGGATATTCCAGCTGCCTTCATGCGCGCCTATGCGACGGCGATGCAGCAACCAGCCGGCCCGGTATTCCTCTCCCTGCCGCTCGACGACTGGGACAAGCCCATGCCGGAGATCGATGCCTTCCGCACGGTCGCCACGCGAATCGGACCCGATCCGACCCGCGTCATCGAATTCGCCGAGCATATCAACGCCGCCAGGTCGCCGGTCATCGTCTACGGATCGGACCTGGCCCGCAGCCAGGCCTGGAACGAGGGCATCCTTTTCGCCGAGACGCTGGGTGTCCCCGTCTGGACGGCGCCCTTCGCCGAACGAACGCCTTTCCCGGAAACTCACCGCCAGCATGCCGGCGCGCTGCCCGCAGCCATCGGGCCGCTGGGCAAGAAGTTCGAAGGCCACGACTTGGTGATCGTCATCGGCGCGCCCGTGTTCCGCTACTATCCTTATGTCGGCGGCGACTACGTTCCCAAGGGCACTCGCCTTCTGCAAGTGACGGATGATCCCAACATGTCGTCCAAGGCACCGGTTGGTGACAGCCTGGTGTCCGACGCGCGGTTGTTCCTCGAGGCGATCCAGCCGCTGGTCAAGAAGCGCACTTCTTCCATTGCGGCGCCGTTGCGTGCGGCTCCAAAGAAGCCTGACAGGGACGCGCAGCCCTTGTCCGGCCAGGCTATCATGGCCGCGGTGCGCGACGCCTGCCCCGCCGACCATGTGCTAGTAGAGGAAGCGCCTTCCGTCGTGGCGGAGATGCAGGACCAGTTTCGCATCGACAAGCCCGATTGCTTCTACACTTTCGCCTCCGGCGGTCTGGGCTGGGACATGCCGGCTGCGGTCGGCCTTGCGCTGGCCGAGCGCAGCAGCGGCCGCAATCGTCCCGTCATCGCCCTGATGGGCGACGGCTCCTTCCAGTATTCGATCCAGGCGCTCTACACGGCGGTGCAGCAGAAGGCACACGTCGTCTTCGTCGTCCTGCAGAACCATGAGTACGCCATCCTGAAATCCTTCGCAGAACTCGAAGAGACTCCGAACGTGCCGGGCCTCGACCTGCCGGGGATCGACCTCGAAGCGCTGGCGAAGGGCTACGGGGCGCCCGCGAAACTGGCCAGGACCGGCACGGAGCTCACGGCGGCCGTCGCCGAGGCCATCGCCCGGCCAGGGGCCAGTGTGGTCGTCGTGCCGCTCACGCGGAAGCGTCACTCCCTGCTTTGAGGGCCGTCGCCGAGCCGGTGCGCAGCGCGCGATCGGCCATAGGCGAAGTAGATCGCCAGGCCGATCGCGATCCAGATGACGAGTCGCGCCCAGGTCAAGGGTGCCAGGCCGGCCATCAGGCCAAGACAAGACAGGATGCCAAGGATCGGCACCAAGGGCACGGCCGGCACCCGGAACGGCCGGGTGGCATGCGGCTCCAGGCGACGAAGCCGCACCACTGAGGCGCAAACCATCAGGAACGAGAACAGCGTGCCGACTCCGACCAGCTCGCTCAGCATCTCGATCGGCGCCACGGCCGCGATTGCGGCCACAATCACGCCGATCAGGATCTGGCTCAACCAGGGCGTCTTCAGTCTCGGATGGACGCGGCTGAACAGCGACGGCATCAGCCCGTCGTTCGCCATGGTCGCGAAAATCCGGCCCTGCCCATAGAGCAGCACGAGGATCGCCGTCGTGATCCCGACCAGCGCACCGAGCTGGATCAGCGCAGCGAACCAGCCGATACCCATGCGATCGACCGCCACCCCGACCGGGGCCGCTACGTTCAGTTCAGGATACGGCACGACGCCGACGAGCACGCCCGCCACCAGGATATAGAGGATGGTCGAGATCAGGAGCGCGCCCAGAATGCCGATCGGCATGTCCCGCTGCGGCCGCCTTGCCTCCTGCGCGCAATTGGAGACCGCATCGAAGCCGATATAGGTGAAGAACACGACCGAGGCGCCGTGCAGGACGCCGCTCCAGCCAAAGGTCCCGAAGATACCAGTATTCGGTGGCACGAAAGGCTTCCAGTTGGCGACCGAGACATGGCTGATCCCGAAGCCGATGAACGCCAGGATCACGATCAGCTTGATCGCCACCATGAGATTGTTGAGGCGCGCCGACTCGCGGGTGCCCCGCACCAGCAGGAGAGTCAGAACCGCCACGATCGCCGCAGCCGGTAGATTGGCGATCGCGAGGGCCGTCGTACCGTCGGCAAGCTGGACGGCCTGGCCGGTCGAGGTCGACAGCCGGGGCGGAATGGCGAGACCGATCGAGGCGAGCGTGCCGCTGAAGTAGCCCGACCATCCGACCGCCACGGCGGCCGCACCGATCGAATATTCGAGAATGAGGTTCCAGCCGACCAGCCAGGCCGCGAGCTGGCCGAGGCTCGCATAGGTGTAGGTGTAGGTGCTGCCCGATACGGGCATCAGCGTCGCCAGTTCGGCATAGCAGAGCGCAACGAACCCACAGGCGATGCCTGCCAGCACGAAGGATACGACCACGGCCGGCCCGGCATAGAGTGCCGCCGCGGTACCCGTCAGGACGAAAATGCCGGCGCCGATGATCGCGCCGATGCCCATGAATACGATGCTGATGGGGCCCAGGACTTTGGGTAGGGGCGTGGCATGGGCGGTCGACGCCAGGATATCGGAAAGCAACTTACGCGACGCCGCGCCCTTGGTCTTCATTCGGTTCTCCCACCCCCCTCTTAGCAAGACCGGGTTGGCCACCCTATATAAACCGCATGCGCTCCACCCTGCTCACCCTCGTTTTCGTGATGGCCCTGGTCACCGCGGCGGACACGGCCTTCGGGCAACTTGTGCCGGGCTCCATCGGCAATGGCGGCCGCATGCCCGACACCATGTCGCCGGGCGCCTTGGCGCCGCCTCCCGTTGCGCCGCCCGCCCCGGTCATGGCGCCGCCGGCGCCGCAGCCCAACACCTACTCGCTGCAGCGCGACCGCCTGGAGAACCAGGGCTACAGGGTGCAGCGGCTGGAGCAGGAGAACGACGGATCATGGCGGGCCAGGGTGACGCGCGACCCCGTCCCGACCCGGCCGCAGGGCGTACCGAAGCGTGTCACGATCCATCCCAACGGGCAGGTCATCGAGGAATACTAGGACGCTTCGGCACTGGCCCTTGCCGGTGAGGAGCTGCTGACCCAGGGCAACAGCGTGCTTCTGCAGGCCTTGCTTGCTCACGACGTGATCGAAGATTTCCGCCGGCTCACATTTCGGGTACTCCTCGGACACGGCCAGAGGCTATTCGGACAGGGCACGAAAGCCATCGCGACGATGGAACAGGAGAACCGAGAGGCTATTTCCCGGTCTTGATGTTCGCGTCCTTGATGACCTTCGCCCATTTGGGGATGTCGGCGGCAATGGCGGCCCGGGTCTCTTCCGGCGTGCTGCCCACGAGGTCGAGGCCCATGGCGCTGAACTTCTTCTCCATCTCCCGATCGGCAAGGACCTTCAGCGACTCCGCCCGCACCTTGTCCACGATCGGCCTGGGCAGGTTGGCCGGCCCGAGCAGCGCGAACCACGACGTCGCCTCGAAGCCCGGAAAGCCCTGCTCCGCAAGCGTCGGAAGGTCCGGTGCGCTCGGCGTGCGCTTCAGCGAGGTGACGGCGATGCCGCGTACGCGGCCATCGCGCACCAGCGGCATCGCCGCGCCGGCGTTCTGGATGCCGACCTGGACGACGCCGCTCATGAGGTCGGCCATGTTGGCACCGCGATAGGGGATGTGTTCCATCCTGATGCCGGCCAGGAAGCAGAACAGCTCGCCGGCGATGTGCTGCGGCGTGCCGACGCCCGGCGTGCCGTAGGACAGCTTGCCGGGATTGGCCTTGGCGTAGGCGATCAGCTCGGGAATCGTTTTGACCGGCAGGTCGTTGTTCACCATGAACAGCGACGGCATGGCCAGCGAGGTCGAGATCGGCGTGAGGTCCTTAAGCGGATCATACGGCAGGACCTGCATCGACGGCAGGATCGTAATGGCGGCGTTGCCCGACCACATCAGCGTGTATCCATCCGGAGCCGCCTTGGCGACGCGGTCGACGCCGATCGCGCCTGAATTGCCGGCGACGTTCTCGACGATCACCGGCTGGCCCCAGGCCTCCGAGAACTTCTGTGCGAACATCCGCGCCGTGACATCCGTCGAGCTGCCGGCCGTGAAGCCGACGACGATCTTGACCGGCTTGTCGGGCCAGTTGGTCTGCGCGAGCGCAGACTGAGCCACGATCAGTGCAACCAGGCACGAGGCGGTCGCGCGAATGACATTGAACATGATGAATTCTCCCAAGAGGCGGTCTTTGCCGCTTGGCTCGACGGTACGGATCCTGGCCACGCACGGCAACTGCATTGCCCATGCGGGTATCGGGATGCGGAGTCTGGTTCCTCCAGGGTCTTACTGTCGCACCACGAACTCTGCTCGAAAGGTAGGTGTAAGACCCGCATTCGATAACTATATCCATCTGTGCCTTGGAGGTAGTCGTGACGCTTTCCCATCCCGTAGACACACACGTCGGCAGCAGGCTGCGCCAGAGGCGCGCCCTCCTCGGCATGAGCCAGACGGATCTCGGCAAGGCCGTGGGCCTGACCTTCCAGCAGGTTCAGAAATACGAGCGCGGCTTCAATCGCATCAGCTCAAGCCGGCTTTTCGAATTCTCCAAAGTCCTGGACGTTCCCGTGGCCCACTTCTTCGAAGGCATGGATGGGGCAGCGCTCGGCGGCACCAAGCGCAAGCCCGGTCGTCCCAGGACTGCCGACAAGCCGGCCGATGGCGATCTCAACACCAAGCGCGAGACGCTTGAGCTGGTCCGCGCCTACTACAAGATCCGCAGCAAGAGCTTGCGGACGAAGACTCGCGAACTGATCGAGGCTCTTGCCAAGGAATGACGAGGTCGGGAAACGTCCGGCGCTTGGCAGCGTTCAAAAGACCGCACCGCGCCCTGGAGATCCGATCATGCCCCGTCCTCTGTCTCTGGTCGCCGCTTTCCTGCTCCTGCCCGCTTTGGCCGCCTGCAATGACGGGCCGCCGCTGAAACCTCCGTCTCCTGACGCGCCCATGTCGACGGCTCGCTATCAATGCCAGCAGAACAAGACGATCGTTGCGGACTTCTACGACGGCAAGTCGAGCGTCGGATCCGACGGGCGACCCATTCCCGGCGGCCGTGCGGTCGTGCAGTTGAGCGACGGCCGCAAGTTCAGCCTGCCGCAGACCGTGTCCGGCTCAGGCATTCGATACGCCGATTCCAGCGGCACATTTGTCTTCTGGAGCAGGGGCAACACCGCCTTCGTCGAGGAAGGCTCCAGCCAGACGGTGACCTACCGCGACTGTGTGCAGAGACGTTGAGGGTGCGCTGTCAGCGGCGACCGGCCAGGGCGCGGTTTTCCAGACGGCTCAGCAGTCGGACGAGCGGCCAGAGCAGCAGGAAGTAGATAACCGCCGCCATCACGATAGGCGTCGGATTGTAGGTGATGCTCTGCGCCTGGCGCGCCTCGTAGAGCAGCTCAGGTACGGCGACGACCGACCCCAGCGACGTCAGCTTGACCACTTCCAGCGTGTTGGACAGCAGGTCCGGCATCACGTTGCGCACCGCCTGGGGCAGCACGACGTAGCGCGTCGCCTGCATCCGGGTCAGGCCGGTGGAGCGCGCCGCCTCGACCTGCCCGGCCGGCACCGAGTCTATGCCCGCGCGGAAGATCTCGCCGTAGTACGAACCTGTGTTCAAGAAGAAGGCGATGGCCACGCAGGCAAAGCCGCCCAGCTCGAGGCCGGCGAACGGCAGGCCCGCGAACAGCAGGACCAGCAGAACCAGCGGCGGGAACGCCCGGAAGAAGTCGACCCAGGCCATGAGGGGCCACCGCACCAGTGGATGCTTGATCGAGGCGAGTAGTGCCAGGATCAGGCCGCCGAGCAGACCGAGTGGCACCACGATCAGCGACAGCAGGATCGTGTTCCAGAGGCCCGTCAGCACGATGGGCCAGGCCGCCTTCATGATGTCGATGTTGAAGAAGGCCTCGATCATCGCTTCCACGCGAATTTGGACTCGATCCAGCGCGCCGCGACGACGACCGGGAGGAACAGGACGACATAGGCCGCCGCGCCCATCATCAGGGGTGAGGGATTGTAGGAATTGGACATGGCAGAGCTGGCCTGTCCGAGAATCTCGGTCACGGCCACGACGGTGCCGAGCGCCGTCCCCTTCGTGATGGAGATGGTGCGGTTGGTCAGCGGCGGGATGGTCAGCCGAAACGCCTGCGGCAGCACGACATTGAACAGGGTCTGGCCGAACGACAGGCCGGTCGAGCGCGAGGCTTCCCACTGGCCCTTGGGAATCGAGGTGATCCCGGCCCAGAAGATCTCCTCGGAGAAGGCCATCAGCACGAAGGCGAGCGACAGCCAGGTCGAGACGAAGCCGGACGGCGCCGGGCCTGCATAAGGCAGGCCGAAGTACATCAGCACGATGATGACCAGCGGCGGCAGCGAGCGGAAAAGGTCGACGACGAAGATGATCAGCCAGTTGAGCGGCCGGATGGCCAGGCTGCGCAGCAGCGCCAGCGCGAGGCCGGCTCCCAGGCCGGTGACGACGATCAGCAACGCGAGCTCGATGGTCACCACCATGCCGGACAGGATGTCCGGCAGGTACTTCCACATCACCTTCGCATTGAAGAAGGTCTCGACGAACTTGTCCCAGCCGCTCATGCCCCGCGGCCCTCAGTGCCGCTGGATCTGGCCGATGAAGGCGCGCGTTCGTTCGTGGCTCGGAGTCTCGAAGATCGCGGCCGGCGGTCCCTGCTCCACGATCAGGCCGTCGTCCATGAAGACGACCCTGTCGGCCGCGTTGCGCGCGAAGCCCATCTCGTGGCTGACCACGATCATGGTCATGCCGCTCTCGCGCAGACCGCGCATCACCTCGAGGACCGACCCGACCAGTTCGGGATCCAGCGCGCTGGTCGGCTCGTCGAACAGCATCACGCGCGGCTCAAGCGCGATCGAACGGGCGATGGCGACGCGCTGCTGCTGGCCGCCGGAAAGCTGGCCGGGCGTGTGATCGGCGCGCTCGGCGAGGCCCACGCGCTCCAGCGCCGCCCGGCCCAGCGCCTCGGCCTCGGCGCGGCCCTTGCCCGCCACCTTGCGCAGCGCCAGCGTCACATTCCCCAGCGCCGTCATGTGTGGATAGAGGTTGAATGACTGGAACACCATGCCGATGCGTCGACGGGCATGGTTGATGTCGGTCTTCGGGTTCAGCATGTCGATGCCGTCGACCACGATCGAGCCAGAGGACGGTTCCTCCAGACGATTGAGGCAGCGCAGCAGGGTTGACTTGCCCGAGCCTGACGGCCCGATGATGAATACCAGCTCGCGCTCGTCCACCTTCAGATCGACACCCTTCAGGACGTGAAGGGTGCCGAAGTGTTTGTGGATGGCTCGCGCATCGACGATGTGATTCGTTGCCATAAGCCTATTCCGTCGCCTCGGTCGAAGGCGACGACAACGTCAGTTGCACTTGAGTTCGTGCGGCGTCGGATCGTAGCCGGGCATGCCCGGCACGCCGTAGCCCGGCGTGACCACGACCGCGAGATCGTCGGCGGCTGGCTTCTTGTTGAACCACTTCTCGTAGAACTTCGCCATGGTGCCGTCCTTCTTCATGCAGTCGAGCGCATCCTGCAACTCGGCACGAAGCTTGGGATTGTCCTTCGGCACGGGCGCGGCCCAGTGGGCACGCGTCTCGGCGAGTTCGAGGTCGGCGATGAATTGCGGGTTCTTGGACGCGGCATAGACGATGGTCGTGTTCCCGCCGAGCGTGGCGTAGGCGCGGCCGGAGAGCACGGCCTGCGTCGCGTCAGGCTGGGTGTCGTAGACCTGCACGGTGAAGCCGTGCTCCTCGCCCATCTTCTTGGCGAGCGTCTCGTAGGGCGTGCCCTTGTTGACCGCCACGGCCTTGCCCTTGAGGTCGGCCCAGCTCTTGATCGGCGCACTGCCCTTCTTGATGCCGAACTGGAATGCAGTCCAAAGATAGCCCGCTGTGAAAAGCATATTCTCGGCGCGCTCCTTGGTCACGGTCGTCGGCGCCGCGATAAAGTCGTAACGGCCAGACTGCATGCCGGGGATCAGGGTCGAGAAGCTCACGGCATCGATCGTGATGTCGCGCTTCATGCGCTTGGCGGCCTCAGTGAAAACGTCGATCTGGAAGCCCTCGACGCCGCCGCCCAGCTTCGGCATGGCGTGCGGCGCGAAGGTACCATCGACACCCGTCCGCAGCGGCGGCTTCTTGTCCTGGGCGAGCGCGGGGCTCACGCACATAAGCGCGGCAACGGCCAGCGCGGCAAAGCGACGGTGCATCATTTTCGTTGGTTCCCTTCCCATGAAATCCCCAAGTCGCGACGTTAGATCAGGCGTTGTCGAATAGCAATTTAAGGGCCATCTTGCGGCCCATGTCGGACCGCATCCTCGTCATCAATCCCAACTCCACCGAAGCCGTCACCCGCGGCATCGATGCCGCCATGGAACCGTTGCGCATGCAGGGCGCGCCGGTCATCGAATGCGTCACGCTGAAGGACGGTCCGCCCGGCATCGAGAACCAGGGACACGTCGAGCAGGTCGTCCCGCTGATCGGCGCGATGGTGAAGCAGCGCGACGCCGACTGCTCGGCCTTCGTCATCGCCTGCTACTCGGATCCCGGTCTTCACGCGGCGCGCGAACTCACGACCAGGCCGGTGCTGGGCATCGCCGAGTGCGGGATCCTGACCTCCCTCACCCTCGGTCAGCGCTTTGGCGTGATCTCGATCCTACGGAAGTCGATCCCCCGGCACCTGCGTTATGTCGGCCAGATGGGCCTCAACGACCGCATGGCCGGCGACCGCGCGATCGGCCTCGGGGTCGTCGCGCTCGCCGACGAGGCCCGCACCTTCAGCCGGATGGCCGAGGTGGCTGCCGAACTGCGCGACGAAGATGGCGCAGACGTCCTGGTGATGGGCTGCGCCGGCATGGCACGCTACCGCGAACGCCTGCAGCGCCATGTCGGCCTGCCCGTGGTCGAGCCCAGCCAGGCCGCCGTCGCAATGGCGATCGGGCGCACCCGGCTGAACTGGTCTTGAGCTATTCGGCAGCGGCCTTGACGACCGGCGCCGCCGGGAAATCCATGCGGTCGTTGGTACGGCAGTAGCGGTCGGCGAACATGCGGCCCACCGGATGGTACTTGTCCATATGGACACGCTTGGCCTTGTCGTCCCACAGCTCGTCGCGGATGTGGAAGCGCAACCCCTCGCCGATCACGAGCTGGCGGTCGTCCTTCACGTTGATGACCTGCCAGGTCCTGCATTCCATTGCCCACGGCGCATCGGCCAGGCGCGGCGTCTTGATGTCGACCGAGGGCGCGAGCTTCAGACCGAGATAGTCGGGCTCCCCGACGTTAGGTGGGAAATCGCCGCTCGATTCGTGCATCTTGAGCGCCAGCGGCTCGTCGGTCAGGTTGACCACGAATTCGCCGGTTCGCTCGATGTTCGTCCAGGTGTCCTTGATGCGCCCGTCCGGCCGCTTGTTGATCGCGAACATGCAGAGCGGCGGGTCTTCGGCGAAGACGTTGAAGAAGCTGAACGGCGCCGCGTTGACCACACCGGTCGGGCCCAGGGTCGTCACCCAGGCGATCGGCCGCGGCAGCACGAAAGCGGTGAGAACCTTGTAGCGCTCGTGCGGCGTCAGCTCGTCGGAAGCGTATTGCATCTGTCAGTTCCTCAGTTCGACGGTTCGAGCTTCACGCCGGTGCGCTCGCTGATGAGCTTGTAATGCTCCGGGCGGCGATGCTTGGCGAAGTTGAAGGTGGTATTGCGGATGTACTCGCCGAGGCCGAGGTCGCAATCATAGGAGATGACCTCGTCTTCCTCGGTCGTGCCCTTGGCGACGATCTCGCCGGTCGGCGCGACGATCACCGAGCCGCCATGCAGCCAGAACCCGTCTTCCTTGCCGGCCTTCGCCGTCGCCACGACCCAGATGCCGTTCTGATAGGCAGCTGCCTGCAGCGAAAGCATATGATGGAACACGCGCAGATAGGGCGGCTCGTGCGGCGCGTAGACGTTGTCGCTGGGCGTGTTGTAGCCCAGCACCACCATCTCGGCGCCCTTCAGCGCCATGACACGGAACGTCTCGGGCCAGCGGCGGTCGTTGCAGATGCACTGGCCGACGATCACCTCGTCCTTGAACATCTTCCAGACGTTGAAGCCGAGATTGCCGACCTCGAAGTACTTCTTCTCGAGATGCTGGTACGGCACCGTCGGGCGGTGCTCGTCATGGCCGGGCAGATGCACCTTGCGGTACTTGCCGATCAGCCTTCCGTCCGGTCCCACCAGGATCGAGGTGTTGAAGTGATGCGTCGACCCCTCTTCCTCTGTCCGCTCGGCATAGCCCAGGTAGAAGCCGATGCCCTTCTCTCGCGCCAGCTCGAACAGCGGCAGCGTGTCCGGGCTCGGCATCTGGCTCTCGAAATACTTCTCGACCTCGTTCGGATCCTCCATCCAGTAGCGCGGGAAGAAGGTCGTCAGCGCCAGCTCCGGGAACACGATGAACTTGGAGCCGCGGCTGTCGGCCTCCTTCAACATCTCGATCATGCGCTTGACCACGCTCGCCCGGCTGTCGGCGAGATTGATCGGACCCAGCTGGGCGGACGAGACTTTCAGACGACGGGACATTCTTTTAACTCTCAGGATTATTGGAGAGGTTCACCGGAGGGACTTACCGAATATCGGCCCGGCCGGGGATCGGGTACGTTGTTGACATTGCATACGGTGCCATCGACGAGTTCGAGATAACAGGCACCGTACGCCGCACAACCAGGCAGATGATCCTTATATTTGATGGAGGGATCGCAACGATATCTTCCTTTGCTGAACCTGTAGTCGACCCGAACAGACCGGTCCGGGACGTTGATGATTCCCTGTTTTGCAGGAGGCGTCGGATTGATGACCGGACGCCCGATGTCAATCCGATCCGAAGAAAATCCAAGCTCAAGCAGCCCTCGGCGTACCGCCTCTATCCGCTCTGCGACGATGCGGCCTTCTGACGGGCCAGCCTCTTGTGTATCCGAAGCACCCTTGATGCTGAAATTCACACACGCGGGATTGAGCGCGCCAAAACTCTTCTTGTAGGTTTCGAAGGCACGCTGAGCCGATGTTGAGTCGGCCACATTCGCGGACTCAAAGGGAAAGTGAATCCACGTCTCCGTGATGAAGCTGCAAGCGACGGCCGGAATGGACGAGACCATCGCCCAAAAGCCAAGCAGCAGCGCAGCACAAAGCTTCATTGCTTCCTCAGAACAACGGCTTCAGGCCGAAGCGCGAGATGGCCTTCATCTCGGGGGCGCTCTGCCCGATGGGCTTGGACGAATCGGGCGAGGCGCAGGGCAGGAACTGGCCCGAGCCGCGCTCGGCGTTCAGCTTGCCGTCCTCGACCACGACCCTGCCGCGGCTCACGACGGTGATCGGCCAGCCCTTGATCTGGCGGCCCTCGTAGGGCGTGTAGCCGACATTGTCGTGCAGGTCCTTCCAGGTGACCGTGACATCCTTGTCGGCATCCCAGATCGCGAAGTCGGCATCGGACCCGACCGCGATCGTGCCCTTGCGCGGATAGAGGCCGTAGAGCTTGGCATGATTGGCCGAGGTCAGCGCCACGAACTGCTGCAGGGTGATGCGGCCCTTCTGGACGCCCTCCGAGAACAGCATCGGCAACCGGATCTCGATCCCGGGCACGCCGTTCGCCATCTCCTTGAAGGTCGTCTTGTCCCCCTTGGGAATCTTGCCACCGGCATTGAACTGGTAAGGCGCATGGTCCGACGAGAAGGTCTGGAACGTGCCGTCTTTCAGCGCCGCCCACACCGCTTCCTGGGCCGCCGCATCGCGCGGCGGCGGGCTGCAGCACCACATGGCGCCCTCGACGCCGGGCTTGTCCATGTCGTCGGCGGTCAGCGCGATGTACTGCGGGCAGGTCTCGCCGAAGATCTTCAGGCCCTTCTTCTGCGCCTGGCGCAGCGTCTCGATGGCCTCGATCTCCGACATGTGGACCAGCAACAGCGGCGCATCGACCAGACGCGCCAGCGAGATCGCCCGATTGGTCGCCTCGGCCTCGGCGATGCGGGCATGGGCGATGGCGTGGAACTTCGGTGCGCCATGGCCCTGCTCGACGAGGTGATGCGCCAGCCACTGGATCATGTCGTGGTTCTCGGCATGGACCATGACCAGAGCCCCGTCGCGTCGCGCCACGGAGAGGATGTCGAGGATCTGGTAGTCGCTGACCTTCATGGCATCGTAGGTCATGTAGATCTTGAACGAGGTATAGCCGTCCTTGATCAGCGCCGGCAGCTCCTGTCCCAGCGCCTGCGGCGTCGGATCGGTGACGATCAGGTGGAAGGCGTAGTCGATGACGGCCTTGGGAGTGGCCGCCTCGTGATACTCGTTGACCACCTGCCGCAGCGACATGCCGCGATGCTGGGCAGCGAATGGAATGACCGTCGTGGTGCCGCCGAACGCGGCCGAGACGGTGCCGGTATAGAAATCGTCGGCGCACATCACGCCCATGCCGGATTTCTGCTCGATATGGCAGTGGCTGTCGACGCCGCCCGGCAGCACGAACTTGCCCCCGGCATCGATCTCGCGCGTTGCCGTGCCCTTGAGGTCGGGGCCGATCTCGACCACCTGGCCATCCCTGACGGCGATGTCGCCCTCGGCCTGCCGTTCGGCGGTGACGATGCGGGCGTTGCGAACGATCAGATGGTAATCGGCCATATCCTTACTCCGCCGCCTTGGCGAGACGGCCGGTGGCCGCCAGACGCCGTTCGAGGCGCGCAATCATTCCGTCGAGTTCCACCTTGTCCGCCGCCGTCAGCGACGACCCGGGCGCCCGCTGCTTCGGACTCTTGATGGCGCCGCGCCGGAACAACACCTCCTTGCGCAGTGCCAGGCCGATCGCCGGCTGCACCTCGTGGCGCACCAGCGGCAGATAGATGTCGAACAGGTCTTCCGCCTCCTCCGGCCTGCCCTGAGCGAAGAGGTCATAGACCTGCACCAGCATTTCGGGCCAGGCGAAGCCGGTCATCGCGCCGTCGGCGCCGCGGCGCATCTCCTGCGGATAATAGAGCCCGCCATTGCCGACCAGGATCGACACGCGTCGCCGCCCCGGCTTCTTCTCGCCCTCGCGCACCTTGGTCAGCTTGGCGAGGCCCGGCGCGTCCTCGTGCTTCAGCATGACGAGCTGCGGGAAGTCGTCGACCAGTCGCTCGAACACGTTGACCGGCAGGTAGACCCCGGTGGTCTGCGGGTAGTCCTGATAGACGACCGGGATGTGCGGACCCAGCGCCTGAAAGACCTGAGCATAGTAGTTGTAGAGGCCCTCGTCCCCTTTCAGTCCTGACGACGGCGCCACCATCACGCCCGAAGCACCTGCCATCATCGCCTCATGCGAGAGGCGCCGGACGTTCTCGAGCCCCGCATGGCTCACGCCCACGATCACCTGCCGTCCCTGGGCCCGGCCGATCACCCGATTGACCACCGATATCGATTCGTCAGCCGTCAGCTTGTGCGCCTCGCCCATCATGCCGAGCAGCGTGAATCCATGTACGCCGCAGCCCAAATAAAAATCGGTCAGGGTGTCGACGCTTTGCAAGTCGACCGCGCCCTCGTCGGTAAAGGGCGTCGCGGCGATGATGTAAACGCCCTTCGCCTGCTCGTTCAGCTTACCAGATGACATCGTCGACGCTCCTCGGCGCGGTTCTTGCAACGCCCCCGGGATGAGGTTGCAGCGATCATGCCACTCGTCGGGCGCTTGTCGAGCGTCACGGCGGCGGCAAGCGTTCTTACCCGAAGAGGGCCAGGTGTCGAAGTAAATGGCGCGGCATATCGCTCATCGATTGATGATTTCGTTTCCGGTCCTGCTGGGGGTGCTCCTTATCGGCTTCCTGCTGCTGCAGGTCGTGCCTACCGATCCGGCAACCGTCGTGGCAGGCCCGACCGCGACCAAAGCGGAAGTCGACGCCATCCGCAACGACCTGGGGCTGAACCAGCCACTCTGGGTCCAGTTCGGCCGCTATCTCGGCAGGGTGTTCCACCTCGACCTCGGCCGCTCGATGATCTCCAACCGCGCGGTCGTCGACGAGATCGCCCTCACCCTCTGGCCGACAGTCGAGCTGATGCTGGCCTGCCTGATCTGGGCCGTGCCGCTCGGGATCACCCTGGGCACCCTCGCCGCCCGGCGCCGCGGCACGGTCGTCGACCGCGCCATCATGGCGCTCTCGGTGATGGGCGTGTCGGTGCCGATCTTCTGGGTCGGCCTGCTGCTGATCCAGTATGTCGGAGGCGCCGGCCTGCTGCCGTTCCAGGGCCGCAATGGCCCGATCTGGACCGCCGACGGCTTCATGAGCATCATCCTGCCGGCCGTTACCCTGGGCGCCGTCTTCGTGGGCCCGGTCGCCCGCATGACGCGCACGTCACTGCTGGAGACGCTGGGCGCCGACTATGTCCGAACCGCCCGCGCCAAGGGCGCCTCGGACTGGCGGGTCACGATCCGTCATGCGCTGCGCAACGCCATGATCCCGGTGGTCACCCTGGTGGGCCTGCAGATCGGCTTCCTGCTGGGCGGCTCGATCGTCACCGAGACCATGTTCGCCTGGCCGGGCGTGGGCCGCATGGCGGTGGGCGCCATCACCTCGAGCGACTTCCCGTTGGCACAGGGCGCGATCCTGATCCTCGCCGTCGGCTTCATGGCGATCAACCTGCTGGTCGACGTTCTCTACGCCTATCTCGATCCCAGGATTGCCCGCGGATGACTGACGCCGCCCTGCCGTTGCAAAGCCAGGCCGACCAGCGCGCCATCGCCGCGATCCGGCGCAAGAACGCCGTATGGCGGCGCATCCTGCGCGATCCACCGGCGGCCGCCGCGGCCCTCTTCCTCATCGTGATCGTCGGGGCCGCTCTGCTCGCGCCCTGGATCGCGCCCTTCGACCCCTACGCCTCCAACATGCGGCTGCGGCTGTGCCCGATCGGCGGGGCGCGCTGCCCGGACTTCCTGCTGGGCGCCGACAACCAGGGTCGCGACATGGTCAGCCGCATCCTGTTCGGGCTGCGCGCCACCCTGGGCATCGGCATCATCGCCGTCGTCGTCGGCGGCGGATTGGGCGCACTGATCGGCTTGAGCGCCGCCTATTTCAGACGCCTCGACCAGCCGCTGATGCGCCTGGTCGACGTGCTGCTCTCCTTCCCGTCCATCCTGTTCGGCCTCGCCATCGCGGCCGTGATGGGCACGGGCCTCTTCTCCCTGGTCGTTGCACTCAGCATCGCGTCTGTCCCGTCGATCGCCCGCATCGCCCGCGGCGCGGCGCAGTCGATCATGCAGCAGGAATACATGGAGGCCGGCCGCGCGGTGGGCCTCGGTGACGGGGCGCTGATCTGGCGTTACCTCGCGCTCAACTGCTGGCCGACTATCCTGATCTACATGACGCTCCAGCTTGGTCAGGCGATCCTGCTGGGTGCAGCCCTCTCGTTCCTCGGGCTGGGGGCGCAGCCGCCGACCGCCGAGCTGGGCAGCATGGCCGCCGACGGCCGCAAGTTCCTGTCGATCGCGCCCCACGTCTCGACCCTTCCCTGCGCGGCGATCTTCCTCGTCGTGCTCGCATTCAATGTCCTGGGGGACGCGCTGCGCGACGCCCTCGATCCGAAGTTGAGGCAATGACTTGAAACAGCAGGAGGTGTGGGCATGAAGAAGTTGACGGTGGCGGCACTCGCCGCGATGGTCGTGGCGGGCGTTGCGGCGCCGGCAATGGCGCAGAAGAGCGTGACGGTCGTGCGCGAGATCGACACCGATCGCTACGATCCGCATAAGTCGACCGCCCGGTCGGGCGCCGAGGTCATCTACATGATGGGTGACACGATGGTGAACCTCGACTTCGACATGAAGACGCTGAAGCCCGGCCTCGCCAAGAGCTGGAGCGTGTCGCCCGACGGTCTCACCTACACCTTCAAGCTGCGCGAAGATGTCACCTTCTGCAGCGGCAAGAAGATGACGGCGAAGGACGTCGTCGCCACCTACGAGCGCTGGCTCGATCCCGAGACCAAGGGTCTCGTGAAGTGGCGCATGGGCGACGTCGACAAGGTGACGGCGCCGGACGACTACACCGTCGAGTACAAGCTCAAGAAGCCGTTCTCCGAGCTGCTCTACCAGATGACGCAGTATTTCCACACCGTCCTGAACATCGACCAGGTCAAGCAGCTCGGCGCCGACTTCGGCGTGAAGGGCTTCGACGGTACCGGCCCATACTGCTTCGAGAGCTGGACGCCGCGCGACTCGACCGTGCTGAGCAAGCACAAGGGCTACAAGTGGGGGCCACCGATCTACGACTATACCGAGGCGCAAGTCGACAAGGTGATCTGGAAGGTCGTCCCCGAAGAGAACACCCGCGTCACCGCACTGCAGGCCGGCCAGGCCGATGCCAGCCAGTACGTCCCTTACTGGTCGATCAAGGAACTGCAGGCCAACAAGAACCTCTCGGTGACCAAGGCCGAGAACTTCTTCTGGACGTATTTCATCGGCTTCAAGGTCGACAAGGAACTGGTCAACGACGTGCGCGTGCGCCAGGCGATGAACCTCGCGGTCGACCAGAAGGCGATCACCGAGGCCGTGACCTTCGGCTTCGCCGACCCGGCCTCGACGATGCTGATGCCCAACGTCCTCGACTTCAACGGCAAACTGAACAGGGCGGCCTATGGCGAGAACCTCAAGGAGGCCGACAAGCTGCTCGACGAGGCGGGCTGGAAGAAGGGGCCGGACGGCTTCCGCTACAAGGACGGCAAGAAGCTGGCGCCGCTGATCTACGGCATCTCGGGCGCCTTCAAGGAGATCGCCGAGGCCGTGCAGGGCGATCTGCGCAAGGTCGGCATCGACCTGCAGATCCAGCTGTTCGACGCAACGGTCGCGTGGGGCAAGCTGGCCACGCAGGAGTTCGACGCCTTCGGCATGAGCTTCCCCTATGTCAGCGCCGGCGACGCGATGAACCTCTACTTCCGCTCGACCAACGCGCCGACCCCCAACCGCATGAACTGGAAGGACAAGGAGACGGACGAGCTGCTCGACAAGGGGTCGACCGCGCTCGACGAAGCCACGCGCACTGCCTCGTACCAGGCAGTACAGCAGAAGGTGCACGACGCCTTCGTCTGGATCCCGCTGTTTCACGAGCCGTTGTTCGTCGTGGCGGGCTCCAAGCTGAAGCCCATCAAGGCCCATGGCAACTATGGCTGCGGCCTCTACAAGGGCCTGGGGCTCGCCTACAAATAGCCGTCGGACAGGAAGCAACTGGAGCGAAGCGCTTATGAAGACGACCAAGATCGCCAGCCTCGACCACGTCGTTGCGTGGGACGAGGCCGAGGGGCGACACGTCTATCTCGAAAATGCCGATCTCGTGTTCAAGGGCAACGAGATCGCCCATGTCGGACCGGGCTACACGGGCCCGGTCGACACGACCATCGAGGGCAAGGGGATGATGGCCATCCCCGGCCTCGTCAACGTGCACAGCCATCCCTTCTCCGAGCCCGCCAACAAGGGCCTCACCGAGGAGTATGGCAGCGACAAGCTGGGCCAGAGCTCGCTCTACGAATACCTGACGGTGTTCGGACTCAATCCGGAGGATGCCGGCCCCTCCTCCAAGGTCGCGGTCTCTGAGCTGCTGAAGAGCGGCGTGACGACCATCACCGATCTTTCAATGGCCCGCCCCGGCTGGTCAGACGACCTCGCCTCCACCGGCATCCGCGCCGTCGTCTGCCCGATGATGCGCCAGGGCGTCTGGTACACCAAGAACGGCCACACGGTTGAGTATGCCTGGGACGAGAAGGCCGGCGAGAAGGCCTTCGAAGCCTCGATGGCGACGCTCGACGAAGCCGCGAAGCATCCCAGCGGCCGGATCTCCGGCATGGTCGGACCGGCGCAGATCGACACCTGCCGCGAGGGCTTCTTCAAGGAGGCCCTGCAGGAGGCCCGGCGCCGTGGCCTGCCGATGCAGACCCATGCCTGCCAGGCCGTCGTCGAATTCCACGAGATGGTCCATCGCCACGGCAAGACGCCCATCGAATGGCTCGACGCGATTGGCGTACTGGGGCCCGACCTCATCATCGGTCACGGTATCTTCCTGAACGACCATCCGCAGATCCACTATCCGCATGCCAACGATTTCGAGCGGCTGCGCGATTCCGGCGCTTCGGTTGCACATTGCCCCACCGTCTTCGCACGACGCGGCATGGTGATGAACTCGATCGGCCGCTACATGAATGCCGGCATCACCGTGGGCATCGGCACCGACACTTTCCCGCACAACATGCTCGATGAGATGCGGCTGGTCTGCTACCTCGCCCGCGCCGTCACGATGAACTACAAGATGGGCACGACGCGGCACGCCTTCGAGGCCGCCACGATCGGCGGCGCGAAGATGCTGCGCCGGCCCGATCTCGGCCGGCTGACGCCGGGCTGCAAGGCCGACTTCTCGCTGGTCGACATGAGCCATCCCTACATGCAGCCCGCCCACGAGCCGGTGCGCAGCCTGATCTACTCGGCCAGCGACCGCGCCATCCGTCACGTCTATGTCGATGGCCAGCAGGTCGTGAAGGACGGCCAGGTCCTGACCGTCGATGTCGAGGCGGCGACCGCTGGGCTCGTGGAGGGCCAGCGCAAGCGGCTCGAAACGGTGAGCGAGCGGGACTGGGCCGGCCGCACCGCCGACCAGCTCGCGCCCCCGGTCTACGGCACGCGCGATCGCCTGCCTCAGTCGCGCCCCGTGACATGAGGCGTGCGGCTTGAGCGACACGACACCCCTCCTCGAGGTAAAGGGCCTGCGCACGGAGTTCCGGTCCGGCGGCAGTTCCTTCGCGGCGGTCGATGGCATCAGCTTCTCGCTGGCACCGGGCGAGACGCTGGGCATCGTGGGCGAATCGGGCTGCGGCAAGTCGGTGACGTCGCTCTCGATCATGCGGCTGGTACCCAATCCACCAGGCCGCATCACCGGCGGGGAGATCAAACTCGAAGGTCGCAACCTGCTCGACCTGCCGGAGAGCGAGATGCGCGCCGTGCGCGGCGACGACATCGCCATGATCTTCCAGGAGCCGATGACCAGCCTCAACCCGGTGCAGACCGTGGGCGAGCAGATCGTCGAGGCCGTGCAGCTCCATCGCTCGATCAGCGCCGCCGAGGCCCGCGCCCGGGCGCTAGAGATGCTTCGGCTGGTGAAAATCCCCTCGCCCGAGACCCGGCTGGATGAATATCCGCACCAGCTCTCCGGCGGCATGCGCCAGCGCGTGATGATCGCCATGGCGCTGGCCTGCGACCCCAAGCTGCTGATCGCCGACGAACCGACCACCGCGCTCGACGTCACCATCCAGGCGCAGATCCTCGACCTGCTGCGCGACCTGCGCGACCGCACGGGTGCAGCCATCATGCTCATCACCCACGATCTCGGCGTGGTGGCCGAGCTCGCGCACCGGGTGATCGTCATGTATTCCGGCCGCATCGTCGAGGAAGCGCCGGTCGGCCAGCTGTTCGCCGACCCGCAGCACCCCTATACGCTGGGCCTCCTGGGCTCGATCCCGCGGCTCGGCAGTGACGGCGATGAACGTCTCACGGCCATCGAGGGCGTCGTGCCGAATCCCTACGCCCTGCCGCCCGGCTGCCGCTTCAGCCCGCGCTGCCCGCTCGCCGACGAGAAATGCCGCGCCGAGCAGCCCGCCCTGCGAGAGATCGCGCCGGGCCACCGCGCCGCCTGCTGGAAGGCGCCGCTCGACCTGGTTCTCGCCGAGGCCGCCGAATGATCACAGAGCCCCTCCTCTCCGTCTCCGGCCTCGCCAAGCACTTCCCGGTGAAGCGCGGCATCGTCTTCCAGAGCGCGGTCGGTACCGTGCGCGCCGTCGACGGCCTCACCTTCGACGTGGCGCCGGGCGAGACGCTGGCGCTTGTGGGCGAATCGGGCTGCGGCAAGTCGACGACAGGCCGGCTGGTGCTGCGCCTGATCGAGGCGACCCAGGGTACCATCCGTTTCGAGGGCCGCGACGTGCGGGGCCTTTCCCGGGGCGCGCTGCGCGATCTGCGCCGAGACATGCAGATCATCTTCCAGGACCCCTATGCGTCGCTCAACCCACGGCTCACCGTCGGCGAGACTTTGGCAGAGCCGCTGCGCCTGCACGGGCTTGCCTCGGGCGCCGCGCTGCGCCAGCGCATCGACGAGCTGCTGGGCGAGGTCGGTCTGTCAGCGTGGCACGCGCTACGCTACCCGCACGAATTCTCCGGCGGCCAGCGCCAGCGCATCGGCATCGCCCGGGCGCTGGCCTCGCAGCCCAAGCTGATCGTTTGCGACGAGCCGGTGTCGGCGCTCGACGTCTCGATCCAGGCGCAGGTCATCAACCTGATGCAGGACCTGAAGGGCAAGTTCGGCCTCTCCTACATCTTCATCGCCCACGATCTCGCCGTCGTCCGCCACATCTCCGACCGGGTCGCCGTCATGTATCTCGGCAAGATCGTCGAACTGGCGCCCAAGCGCAGCCTGTTCGCCCGGCCGCGTCACCCTTACACGCAGGCGCTTCTGTCGGCCGTGCCGGTGCCCGATCCAACCGCCCAGCGCGCGCGCATCCGCCTGGCTGGCGACGTGCCCAGCCCTCTCAACCCGCCCCAGGGCTGCCGCTTCCACACGCGCTGCGCCTATGCCCAGGACCGTTGCCGCAAGGAAGACCCCCTGCTCCGCTCCCTTCAGGATGGCGCCGGTGCCGAAGGCCAGGTCGTTGCCTGCCATTTCGCCGAGAGCATCGTGCCGCCGGCGCTCGTGCCGGAAAACGATCCGCCCTATGCGCGCCGGCTCGCGGCGCTGCGCAAACTGTCCGTAGCGGCCTGAAAGCCAACTCACGCCAGAGGAATCAGCTCCTCTACTGCGGCATCCAGGACAAGGTCGTCGCTGGCGCCGAGGAGCCACAGCGAGACCACGTCGAGCGTGAGAATGGGACGGTCCCACCACAGCTCGATTAGGTGGCGCAGCGCTTCTGCTTCCATCGAATTCAGGTGATCGACGAAATTGAACAGGCCGACGAGATAGAGGTCCGTTTCCGGTCTGCCGAACGCCCGTTGGATCTGCCGTAGTGCGTTCGTGCCCTCTCGACACTCCGGATAGACCCGCAGGTAGAGGCGGCCAACGTTGATATTGCCGGAGAACAGGCCTCGCAGTTTGACACGCAAAGGGCCAAGCCGCCTGAGCGCCGCCCTCGCGGCCCCGGGAATGCGGTACGGGACATCCTTCGAGAGATTTCCGCAGATCGTTGCGTGCAGCTTCTCCCGGCGCTTCGGCAGGAGGTCCCAGGCGATCTTGTCCGCAAAGGGCGACTGCCTGAGTTGGCCTTCGACCTCCTCAAACGCGGCCGATTTCTCCAGCACATCGGGAGGGACCGGCAGGACCAGCGAGAAGATGCGCTCGTGCCGCCCCATTCCATAAGTCGCGCCAGGCCGCGCGGGAATGACGTCAGGATGATCCGGTGCGATCAGAGGCAGGTGCGCGAGACGATAGGCCTCGTCCAGCTGGAGCTTCTCTCCCGGGACGAACCGCGTCCTAGTCCGCTCGTAGCCCAGTTCTGCATCGGAGCAGAAAGTGTTCACGGCCGGCCGCTCAGGCGTCAGGCACGCCGGAGGTCGTCGAATACTCGAAGTGCAGCGGCGTCTCGGGATGGATCAGCGCGTAGGCTGATCGTGCGGCGATCGCCGCTTCCGCGAAGCCGGTCAGGATCAGCTTCAGCTTGCCCGGATAGGTGACGACGTCGCCCACGCCGAATATCCCGTGCTTGCTCGTCGCCGCCGTCGCGGGATCGACCTCGATCTGGTTGCGCTCGAGCGCCAGCCCCCACTCGGCGATCGGCCCGAGCGACATCGAGAGGCCGAAGAACGGCAGCAGCACGTCGGCTTCGATGCGCTTCGTTGCCCCTTCGAGGGTGGCGACCGTGACGGCGGTGAGCTGGCCGTTATCGCCTTCCAGACCGTGGAGCTGGTACGGCACGACGAGGTCGATCCTGCCCTCCTTCGCCAGCGCTTTCAGTCGTGCCTCGCTGTCAGGCGCAGCGCGGAACCGGTCGCGGCGGTGGATCACCGAGACGCGACCGGCGATTTCCGCCAGCGAGAGCGCCCAGTCGACCGCCGTGTCGCCGCCGCCCGCGATCACCACCCGCTTGCCGCGGAACGCCTCGCGCTGGGTGACGTAGTAGAACACGCTCGTGCCCTCGTAAGCCTCGATGCGCGGCAGCGGCGGACGGTTGGGGCCGAAGGCGCCGACGCCGGCAGCAATGATCACCGCTTTGGCTTGCAGGACGGTGCCCTCGGAGGTCGTCAGCCGCCAGAAGCCGCCGGTCAACGGCTCCAATGCCTGGACCTGCTCGCCCAGGTGATAGATCGGCCGGAAAGCTGCCGCCTGGGCCTTCAGCCGGACGATAAGCTCGGCCGCCTCGATGCGGGGAAAGCCCGGAATGTCGTAGATCGGCTTCTCCGGATAGAGCGCAGTGCACTGCCCGCCAGCATCGTCCAGTACGTCGACGACATGGCAGTTCAGGCGGACCATGCCGCACTCGAACACGGTGAAGAGGCCGACCGGCCCTGCCCCTATGATGATGACGTCGGTCTGCTGCGTGTGTCCGGTGGCCATGGTCACAAATTGGCGCAGATAATGCGCAAATGAAAGGCCCCCGGCCGCACACTTGGAAGGCGCAGAACCGGGGGCCGGAATTGGTAGCTGGGGGCGGACTTGAACCGCCGACCCCGGCATTATGAGTGCCGTGCTCTAACCAGCTGAGCTACCCAGCCATGGGTGGGCGCTTTTATGCGGCGGGGGCGTAATCTGTCAAGAAAGGTGCTGCTAGGGCCCGGCGCTCCGGCTGCCTGCACTGATCGCGATCGGAGGTGGGACCGGAATGCGCTGAAGTTCGGTCAATCGGCCATTTTCGAACGTCGCTCGATAGCCGCTTCCCACGTCGTATTGCTCTCTGGTCGTCTGGGGAGAACCCAGCAGCCGTCGCACCTGCTCCCGTGATGTGCCGATTGCCAATTGGCCTGCCGGTACAGGTTCGGAATTCGATGCATCAGTCGTAAAGGTGGCGTCGACAAAAGCGCGATCTGTTCCCGGCACATGCTCTGTCCTCGCGATGACTGTGACCTTGTCTCTTCGAAAACAGATCCTTTGGCTCGCGTTGCCTGCAGTGTAAATCCAGCATGTCTCCACGCTCGGCCCCATGATGGCTTCGACCTGTTCGCGAGACATGCCAGTCGCCACCCGTTCGGGATGCCGGTCGCTCCTTGGCTCCTCGCCCAAAGGAACGAAGACGACATCGGAATTTGGATCCACCGGCCGGGCACGGTGCGAACAGGCGGCGAGGCAAATGCCGATGACGACGAGGATGTAGTGCTTGGACATCATCATGCCTCGATGCTCCTCGCTAGAATACCATTTCCTCAATCGCGGCGACCAGCTTCCGAATGTCCGCCGCGTAAAGTCCGGCCGAGCCCAGATTGTTGACCTCGATCACGTGCAGGTCACGGGTCGGCCCCATGCTGATGTCCAAAGCGTAGGCCCGCTGCGGCTGCCAGGGATGAGCCGCGATGCTCTCCGCAAACGCGACGACTTCCGGATCGCTGTGGTTCTCGTAGATTACCCGCTCACCGAGTTTGTAGAGGGAATTGGTGACCACCCGACCGTCGACGATCCAGAACCGGTGCTCTTCGGCGATCTCTCTCAACGGACCGATGACGATGCGCGTGTCAGGCTGGATGGAGGACTCGACGCCCGAATCGGCCCAAAGCTTCGTCACCTGGGCGTGCCATTCCAGGAATTCGTCCCGCCTCGTGGGCCCGGCCTTCCAGAGCTTGTTGTCCTCGGCTGGCCGGCAGAAGAACCGGTCAGACAGGGAGGACAGGGGCACGTCGGCGAAGCGCCATACCGAAGCCGCCGCGTTCAGCATCGCGTCGCCCCAAGAGCGGACATAGGCGAGATGGTCGTGTTCCAGCTCCAGCACCCCTGGAACCCAGCGCTTTCGCCGCGCTTCGTGGCGGATCGCGTAGGCGCCGATCACGATGACATTTCCGGCGGGGTTCGCTTCCGGCACGAGCTTCCAGTCATCACCGAGATCATGAAAGCTGTGCGGGATCCCCCGTCGGGGCAGAGTCTCGGCGAGTTCGCGAACGCCCGGCTCGGTCCGCATCGCGTTCTGGATGATCCAATGCATCGCCGACAGAACTAGGCGCTGAGCGGGGCGCCGTCCATGTCGTCCACCGCCTCCCCCAGGAATCGCAGGATGGTCGGTGCGATGTCGACGAGGCTGGTCATGCGGCCAGCCTCGCCCTGACCGAGTTCCGGATGGATGAAGGTCAGGAACGGCCGGGTTTCGGCCGGCCCCAGGCCGCCATGATGGCCGCAGCCGATTTCGGGCGTGCCCTCCCCGTCCTCGACCAACCAGCGCGTGCCGCGGACTCCATGGTCATTGAGTTCGTCGTGACGCGTCGTATCCACGGCGGCCACCAGCGCGTCGGCCGTCAGGCCGGTCGCCGCCAGAGCCTCGCCGGTCAGGATCGAGCCGGCCCACGGTTCCTGGCGCATCTTCGGCAGGAAGTCGGCAACAGCCGCCCTTGCCGCGCCCGTCGCGTAGATCAGGGCCGACGTGCCCTGCGACGCGACGCCGATACGGCCCTCGTTCAGCTCGGCCTCGAGACCGTTCCCCGCCAACCAGTTGCCGATATGGATGGAGCGGCCGATGGTTTCGTGGCCATGGTCCGACCCGACCACGAGCAGCGTGTCGAATCGATCTTCATGCGATTCCACCGCCGCAATGACCTGCGCCACCAGCCAGTCGGTGACCTCCAGCGCATGGATGTGCTCGGGCGAGCCCAACGGGTCGTGGTGCAACGTGAGGTCGGGGTTTGCGAGCCACAGGATCGCCAGCCTGAAATCCGGGGACGGCACGACCTCCGCGCAGAAGCGCCGGGTCATCTCGATGTCGCCATCGAGATCGTGGCTCACGTCGAGATGGGCATTGCCGGTGAGCGAGGCGCCGCCGGGGCCGAAGGAGCCGGCCCGATGCAGCACCGTGCCGAAATGGTCCGGATCGAGGAAGTAGGCGGCGCCGGGCGAGACGTTCGAATAGGCGACCTGCCCCCCTGACTTTGCCAGCCGCTCGGCCATGGTGGGCACGCGCAGGGTTCGGCCCGTAACGCGGCGCATGGTCTCGCGGAAGGACGGCGCGCCGACATTGTGCACGGTGATCCGCCCGTCCTCGATCAGCGCCATCTGGTTGCCTTCGAGCCCGTGACGGCCTGGAAAGCAGCCGGTCGCGATCGAGGCGGCAGAGACGCGCGTGACCGAGGGGAAGACCGCGCGATGGTCGCCGGCGCGGAGATGTCCAGCCTGCAGGCGCGCCAGGGTCGGCGTATGGGCATCACTGACCCACTCGGCGCCGAGGCCGTCGCACACGATCAGGATCGCCCTGCGGGGCCGGGAAGCGTTCATCAGACCATGATAGACCACGCCCGGCCCCGGGGAATCGTCATTCCGGCTGGATACCTGCCTGCAAAACGATGCGGTCGCTCTTGGCCACCTCGTCGCGCACGAACTGGCGGAACTGTTCGGCCGTCGAACCGACCGGCACCGCGCCCTGTTCGCGCAAGGCGCTCTGGACGTCGGCGGCCGCAAGCGCGCCGACGAGACCGACGCGCAGGCGATCCACGATGTCCTTCGGGGTGCCCTTCGGCACGGCGACACCGACCCAGGTGTTGAACTCGTAGCCGGCAAAGCCCAGCTCGGCCATGGTCGGCACGTCGGGCATAGCCTCCGACCTGACCGACGAGGTCACGGCGAGCGCACGCAGCTTGCCCGAGCGGACCAGCGGCACGGCCGGCGGCACGCTGCTGACGGCCATGTTGATGTGTCCGCGCACGGCATCCTGCACCAGCGGCCCCGAGCCCTTGTACGGGATGTGAAGGAATTTGGCCTTGGCCATGCTCGACAAGAGTTCGGCCGCGAGATGCTGCGGGCTGCCGCTGCCGATCGATCCGTAGCTGACGGTGTCGGGCTTTGCCTTTGCGCTCTCGATCAGCTCCTGCAGCGACTGCGAGGTCGTCGCCGGCGCGACGAAGACCAGGGGAAAGGTCGCCACCAGCGTCACCGGCTCGAAGTCGGTGCGCGGGTCGTAGCTCATGTTCTTGAACAGGCTGGCGTTGATTGCCATCTCGCTCGCCGCGCCGAACAGCACCGTGTAGCCATCGGCCGGCGCCTTGGCGACGCTGGCGGCGCCGATCATGCCGGTGGCGCCGGGCTTGTTCTCGATGACCACCGTCTGGCCAAGCAGGTCCGACAGACGGGCCGCCATCGCCCGCCCTGTGATGTCGGTGCCGCCGCCCGGCGGATAGGGAATGATCAGCTTGACCGGCTTGGCGGGATAGGTGTCCGCCCGCACCGCCGAGGGCGCGGCCGCCGAGAAAGCCAGAAGGAGTGCCGCGAGGGAATCGCGACGCGAGAAGGGACGCTGGGTGATGTCGCTCGTCATGCCCGGCCTTATCCGGGCAACCGGTGACGCGGCGGTTACAGGATCATGTCGAGCGTCGGATGAAGCCGCCACCCAGCACGCGACTGCCTGTCGCGGCGTCGTAGGCCACGCAGGCCTGTCCGGGCGACACGCCAACTTCCGGCTCGGCGAAGCGCACGACCGCCCCCTCGTCCGTCAGCTCGATCTCGGCAGGACGAAGCGACTGGCTGGACCGCACGCGAACCTGCACCGGCAGACGCCCCTCGTGAGGAGCATCCAGCCAGTTCACGTCGTACAGCGTGATCTCGTCTCGGCCGAGCGCCGATCTCGGGCCCACCACCACACGGCGCGTCTTGGGCTCCAGGCGCACGACATAGAGGGGATCATTGTCGGTGCCGTCGCGCCCGCCCAGCGCCAGGCCGCGACGCTGACCGACGGTGTAGCGCACGATGCCCTCGTGACGCCCCACCACGTTGCCCGCCATGTCGACGATATCGCCCGGTTCGACGGCCTCCGGCCGCAGCTTCTGGACGACCGAGGCATAGTTGCCGTTCGGCACGAAGCAGATGTCCTGGCTGTCGGGCTTGTCCGCCACCACGAGGTCGAAGCGGCCGGCCAGCGTACGGGTCTCGCTCTTGGGCAGATCCCCCAGCGGGAAGCGCAGGAAGTCGAGCTGCTCGCGCGTCGTGCCGAACAGGAAGTAGCTCTGGTCGCGCGCCGGATCTGCGCCGCGATGCAGCTCCGGTCCCGCGGCGCCCATCACGCGCCGAACATAGTGGCCGGTGGCCAGGGCCTCGGCGCCCAGTTCGCGGGCAGTCTTCAGCAGGTCGCGGAACTTGACGGTGCGATTGCAGGCGATGCAGGGCACCGGCGTCTCGCCGCGCGCATAGGCATCGGCGAAGGACTCCATCACCTCGGCGCGGAAGCGACTCTCATAGTCGAGCACGTAGTGCGGAATCGACAGGCGCTCCGCGACCTGACGCGCGTCCTGGATGTCCTGGCCGGCACAGCAGGCGCCCGATTTCCCCACCGCAACGCCATGGTCGTAGAGCTGCAGGGTGACGCCCACGACATCATAGCCCTGCTCCTTCAGGAGTGCCGCCGTCACCGACGAATCCACGCCTCCCGACATTGCGACCACTACGCGCATCTGCGCGGGGGCCTTGTCGATACCGAGGGAGTTCAGGGAGGACGGGCGGGACATGGCGGGGCCTATATAGGCGTCGCCCCGGGCCCCCGCCAGCCGGCCCTAGTCGCGGCGGGTGCCGGTGTCGCGCACGACCTTGGCCACGCCGTTGCGGTCGTAGACGATGGCCACCCGGTCACCCATCTGAATGTCGCCGTCGTCGCGCTGGGCGACCGTCACCCGCTGCCCGTCGTCGCGCTGGACGGTCACTTCGATGCCCCGCCGGGGAGCATTCTGGTCGACCGCAGTCCCGGCAATGCCGCCCGCTACGGCGCCCAGCAAGCCGCCGACCACGGCGCCACCCGCGGAGTTGGTTATGGCGCCGCCAGCCACGGCACCGCCGACGGCGCCCAGCCCGCCGCCGATCAGCGTGCCATCGCTCACGCCCGACCCGCGGCTTCCGCGAACCTGCACTTCGCGAATGGAGACCACCCGCCCCTGCTCGCCACGATAGGTCGCGCCCTGCGCGGAGGTGTTGACCACGCCGGGCTGGACCGCGCCGCTGCTGCCGTTGCAGGCGCTCAACCCCATTGCGAGGACGGCTGGAATGAGGAGGCCGACACGCCATTTGCCGAACATCTGAAGGGACACCTTTCGCACTCTTCGATCAAAACGAACGTGAGGGGTTCAATCCGGGTTACGCGTCGTGTCGCGCACGACCCGCGCAACACCGCGGCCATCCTGTACGACCTGTACGCGGTCTCCGAGCTGGACGTCCCCGTCATCGCGCTGCGCGACGGTAACGCTCTGGCCATCGTCTCGCTGGACCGTGACCTCGATCCCGCGGCCGCCGCTGCGCTGTCCGTCAGCGATGGTACCGGCAATCGCGCCGCCCACCGTGCCGAGTAGCAGACCGACCAGACCGCCGCCCACCGTCTGGCTGGTGATGGCCCCGATCGTGGCGCCGACGCCGCCGCCAATGATGCCACCCATCAGGGCGCCATTGCCGCCACCGGAGCCGCCACCACCACCGGCAAGGCCGACCTCGCGGATGGAGACGACGCGGCCCGCGCCGCCCACCGGCGTGCTGTAGGCGACCTGAGTCGGCGCTCCGGGCGGAGGGACGTTCGACGGACTGCCATAGACCGGCGCACTCGAACTCACGATGCCGGGCTGGACGGCATTGGACGCGCAGGCGCCAAGTCCAACTGCCAGCACCAGCGGCAGCAGCAGTGGACGCACTCTCGTCGCGATCATGGGGACCCCTCCCGGATCATCGTGTATCGCCCATATATCCGGCCAAATTGCGGCGCCTGGCAAGCGCCGGCGCTAGTCGCGCTCGTCGATCCAGGCAGCCTGGATCGCCTCGAGGATCTTCTCGTTCGAGCGTGCGGCATCGTCCTCGAAATCGGGCAGTTCCATCACCCAGCGATGCAGGTCGGTGAAGCGCAGGTTGACGTTGTCGACGTCTGGATGACGCTCCTCGAGTTCGATCGCGATGTCCTGCACGTCGGTCCAGCGGAGCTTGCGGGCCATCGGGCTCTCCTACTTGTCGACCATCATGTTGCGGGTCGCTGCCGGCAGCTTGACCACCAGCCCGTCGAGAGCGTCCGTCATGCGGATTTGGCATCCCAGTCGCGACGTGTGTGTGAGACCGAACGCAAGGTCGAGCATGTCTTCCTCGTCGTCACTTGCGGGCGCGAGCTTCTCGAACCAGATGTTCTCCACCACGACATGGCAGGTCGAACAAGCGAGCGAGCCCTCGCAGGCCCCTTCGATGTCGACATCGTTGCGGTGAGCGATCTCAAGCACTGAAAGGCCCAAGGGCGCATCGACTTCCTTGCGCGTCCCGTCCCGCAGGACAAATGTCATCTTCGGCATTTCTCGCTCTCTTGCTCCGCTACTCGCCGACACGGCTTTCCAGGTCGCCCATCGACATGCCCGACAGCGCCTCGCGGATGCCGCGGTCCATGCGCCGCTCCGCGAAGGGCTTGGACAGCGCCTCGAGCGCCTCGGCCGCCGCGTTGATCTCGTCCCGGCTCTCGCCTTCCATCGCCGTTTCCAGCCGCGCCCGCGCCGCATCGATCGCCGCGCGCTCGCCAACGGACAGCAGTGTGCCATCCTTCACGAGGGCTGCCTCCAGCGCTAGAAGACCACGCCTCGCCTCGACCCTAGCCTCGGTCAGGAGGCGCAGGTTCATGTCGGCCTCGGCATTGTCCATGCTGTCGTAAAGCATGTCGGCCATGTCCTCGTGGCTGAGGCCGTAGGACGGCTTCACCTCGACCCGCTGCACCACGCCGGTCGTACGCTCCTCGGCTGCAACCGTGAGCAGCCCGTCAGCGTCGACGGCGAAACTCACGCGGATACGTGCCGCACCGGCGGTCATGGGCGGAATCCCCAGAAGCTCGAAGCGTGCGAGGCTGCGGCAGTCGGCCACCATCTCGCGTTCGCCCTGGACCACATGGATCGACATGGCGCTCTGGCCATCCTGATAGGTCGTGAAATCCTGGGCGAGCTGGGCGGGAATCGGCGTGTTGCGCGGCACGATCTTCTCGACGATGCCGCCCATCGTCTCGAGGCCGAGCGAGAGCGGCGTGACGTCGAGCAGCAGCGTATCGCCTCCGCCGGTCAAAGCCTCTGCCTGCAGCGCGGCGCCCAGCGCCACGACCTCGTCGGGATCGATATCCGTCAGCGGCGGCTTGCCGATCATTCCGGCGACCTTCGTCCGAACCAAAGGTACGCGCGTCGAGCCCCCCACCAGCACCACTCCCTCGACGTCCGCTGCGACCATGCCGGCATCGGCCAGCACGCTGCGGGAGATATCGAGCGTTCGCGCCACATAGGTTTCGACCATGGCGTCGAACTCAGCCAGCGTCAGCGTATGGAACGACGGGGTACCCGCGATATCGAGCCGGCCCGAGGTCTGGTCGCGGTCGGAGAGCTGCTCCTTCATGTGTCGGGCCAATGCGAGAGCCGCCTTTACGGACGTTTCATCCAACTGGTCGGCCAGGCCGTCGCGCCTGCGCTCGTCCAGCATCCGCTCCGCAATGGCGCGGTCGAAATCGTCACCGCCCAGCGCCGTATCGCCGCCGGTGGCCAGCACCTGGAACACGCCCTTCTCGAGCCGCAGCAGCGAGAAGTCGAAGGTTCCACCGCCCAGATCGTAGACCGCGTAGAGGCCCTCGGAGCCCTTGTCGAGACCGTAGGCCAGCGCCGCCGCCGTCGGCTCGTTGACCAGCCGCAGTACTTCGAGCCCGGCCACACGTGCGGCATCGCGGGTCGCGGTGCGCGCGGCATCGTCGAAATAGGCGGGCACGGTGATGACGGCCCGCTCGACCGGCTTCTCCAGCGCCGCCTCGGCGCGGGCGCGAAGCGCCTTCAGGATTTCGGCCGAGATCTCGACCGGCGAGCGCGCCTTGCCACCGATCCGCAGCTTCACCATGTCGGTCTCGCCGGTGCCCGGCTCGACCTCGTAGGGCAGCACGCCGGCCACCGCATGAAGATCGGCCGCACCGCGGCCCATCAAGCGCTTGATCGAGGCCACGACGTTGCGCGGTTCACTGGCCGCCAGGGCGAGCGCTTCATCGCCGACCAGCACGCCTCCCGCTGCGGGATAGGCCACCACCGACGGAACGAGCGCCCTGCCCGTCTCGTCGTGCAGTGCCGCCGACGTGCCGTCGCGCGCGATCGCGACCACCGAATTCGTCGTGCCGAGATCGATGCCGACCGCCAGCGAGCCCTCGCCGGCATGCGGCAAGGGCGTTTCGCCCGGTTCGTGGATCTCCAGCAGGGTCATGCGTTCGACCGATCGATATTCATGCGTCGAGCCCGCGCTTCCTCGGCGAACTTGTCGAGGTAACGCAGGCGAAGGAGCGCCTTTCTGATGGCGGTCCTGTCGTTTGCCAAGAACAAACTCGACAGCCCCGCCAGCGCCTTCTGGATGTCCTGGCGCGCATCGGCAGCCAGCTTGTCGATCGCTTCCAGAGAGCCGGCATCATGCAGCGCCTCGCGCGCTTCCATAGCTTCCATCAGCAGATCCGGGTCGTCGATGGTCTTGCCGTCACCCGGCAGGTTCACCCCCGCCATGCCGGCCAAGTAGAAGGCGCGGCTCAAGGGGTCCTTGAGCGTGCGATAAGCTTCGTTCAGCGAGGCGGCTTCGGCCGAGGCCCTCGCCCGCTCATCGGGCGGCCTGGAGACGAAGCGGTCGGGATGCCACTGGCGCTGAAGTGCGAAATAGGCCCGGTCGAGTGCGACCGCGTCGAGGTCGAGCGCTGCCGGCAGTCCCAGCCGCGCGAAATGATCCATGACCTGGCTTCAGACGTGGAAGGACTCGCCGCAGCCGCAGCGGCCCTTTTCGTTCGGATTCCGGAACACGAAACCCGACTTCAGCTTTTCCTCCTCGTAATCCATCTCGGTGCCGATCAGGAACAGCGAGGCCTTCGGATCCACCAGGAGCTTGATGCCCTCGGCCTCGATGACCTCGTCCATCGGCTCCTGCTTGTCGGCGAACTCCAGCGTATAGCTGAGGCCTGAGCAGCCCTTCGTACGCACGCCGATGCGGACGCCCGCCGTCGGCTTGCCACGACCGTCGATCAGCGCCTTCACGCGCTCGGCCGCAAGCGGCGTAACCGTCATCAGCTTGGGACGGGGACGGCGCGGCCGTGGCGTAGCAGGCGCTGCCGGCTTGGAGGTTTCGGTGGTCGCGGTCATACGATTGGCTCCGAAAATGAGCTACTCGGCCTTCCTGGTCACCTTCGCGCGATAGTCGGCGATCGCCGCCTTGATCGCGTCCTCGGCGAGGACAGAGCAGTGGATCTTCACCGGCGGCAACGCCAGGTGGCGCGCGATGTCGGTGTTCTTGATCGTCTCGGCCTCGTCGATCGTCTTGCCCTTCACCCACTCCGTGACGAGCGAACTGGAGGCGATGGCCGAGCCGCACCCGAAGGTCTTGAACTTGGCATCCTCGATCAGCCCATCGGCGCCGACCTTGATCTGCAGCTTCATCACGTCGCCGCAGGCGGGCGCACCGACCAGGCCGGTACCGACATCTTCGGCCGTCTTGTCGAACGAGCCGATGTTGCGCGGATTCTCGTAGTGATCGATCAGCTTCTCGCTGTAGGCCATGACTCTCTCCTCAATTGTCGAGCGGCGCCCGATAGGTCAGTGGGCAGCCCACTCGATGGACTTAATGTCGATGCCTTCCTGGGCCATCTCCCAGAGCGGGCTCATTTCACGCAGCTTGTTGACGTGGCGGACCAACTCGTCGACCGCCGTGTCGACTTCATGCTCGGTAGTGAAGCGGCCGAGGCCGATGCGCAGCGAGGTGTGGGCCATCTCCTCCTCCACGCCGAGCGCGCGCAGCACATAGCTGGGCTCGAGCGAGGCGGACGTGCAGGCGGAGCCGGAAGACACCGCCAGGTTCTTGATGCCCATCATCAGCGACTCGCCTTCCACATAGGCGAAGCTGATGTTGAGGTTGCCCGGGATGCGGTGTTCCAGATCGCCGTTGACGACGATGTCGGTGAGCTTGGCGCGCAGCCCGTTCAGCATCCGCTCTTGCAGCTTCTTCAGCCGCTTGGCCTCGTCGTCCATCTCCTTCATGCAGATTTCGGCCGCCTCGCCCAGGCCGACGCAGAGCGGCGTCGGCAGGGTCCCGGACCGGAAGCCGCGTTCCTGACCGCCGCCGACGATCATCGGCACCAGGCGCACCCGGGGCTTGCGCCGAACGTAGAGCGCACCGATGCCCTTGGGCCCGTAGATCTTGTGGCCCGAGATGCTCATCAGGTCGATGTTGAGCGCCTCGACGTCGAGCGGGATCTTGCCGGCGGCCTGGGCTGCGTCGGTGTGGAAGAACACCTTCCTCTCGCGGCAGATCCTGCCGATCTCGGCCAACGGCTGGATGACGCCAATCTCGTTGTTCACCGCCATCACCGAAACGAGCACCGTCTTGTCGGTGATCGCCGCGCGCAACACGTCGAGATCCAGCAGCCCGTCCTGGCGGACCGGCAGATAGGTCACCTCAAAACCCTGCTGCTCGAGATGGCGGCAGGTATCGAGCACGCACTTGTGCTCCGTGACGGTAGTGATGATGTGGTTCTTCCGGTCCTTGTAGAACTCGGCCACGCCGCGGATCGCGAGGTTGTTCGACTCGGTGGCGCCGGAAGTGAAGATCACTTCCTTCTCATCCGCACCGATCAGCTTCGCGACCTGGGCGCGCGCCTTCTCAGTGCCTTCCTCGGCTTCCCAGCCATAGGCATGGCTACGCGAGCCCGAATTGCCGAACTTGTGGGTGAAGTAGGGCATCATCGCCTCGAGCACCCGCGGATCCATAGGCGTGGTCGCCTGATAGTCGAGGTAGATCGGCTGGTCGTTGCGCCGGATTTGGGTAATGGCTGTCATGCTAACCCCTCGTTACTCCTACGCTGCCCTGACCCTGAAGTCGGTGTGGGAAATGTCCGACTGTCTTACTCGGATATATAGGCCCTGCCATGCCGCGATCAAGCGTTCTATGTCGGCTGCTTCGCTGCTCCAGCCCAAACTGATACGGGTCGCGCAGCCGGCTTCCACCGCAGGCACGCCCATCGCCTCCAGGACAGGCGACCGCTGCACCTTTCCGGACGAACAGGCCGCCCCGGCGCTGATGCAGACACCGGCAAGATCGAATGCCATGACCTGTGTTTCGGCCGGCACGCCCGGCATCGAAATGCACGTCGTGTTGCCAATCCTGGGAGCCTTTGCACCGAAAACTTTGGCGTCGGCCGCGATCTGGACAAGAGCAAATTCGAGCCGATCGCGGAGCGCGGTCACGTCAAGCCCGCAACCCGCCTGCGCGGCTGCGGCGCCGAAGCCGGCAATGCCCGAGACATTCTCGGTACCCGCGCGGCGATTTGATTCCTGTCCTCCGCCGCGGCGATCGGGCTGCAGCGGCGCGCCGGTGCGAACGACGAGCGCCCCGACGCCGGCCGGGCCGCCCAGCTTGTGGGCGGAAAGGCTTAGGTAGTCGACACCGAGACCGTGGAGGTCGACGGGCACCTTCCCCACCCCCTGGACGGCATCGCAATGAACCAGCGCGCCGGCCGCCCGCGCCAAGCGCACGACGTCGGCGATAGGCTGCAGCACCCCCGTCTCGTTGTTGGCCAGCATCACCGACACCAGGGCCGGCTCGGCCGACGCCCCAAGCGCGCGCTCCAGAGCCGCGAGATCGAGAACACCGTCGCCATCGACCGGAAGGATTTCCGCCTGCGGCAGGGCACGACGCACGCTGTCATGTTCGACGGCCGACACCAGCACACGCCGCCGCCCGGCACCGGACAGGGCCAGATTGTTGGCCTCGGTGCCGCCCGACGTGAATAACGTCTCTGTGGTCCTGGCGCCCACGAGGGACGCCACCTCCCGGCGCGCCCTGTCGACGATCGCCCGCGCCTTGCGGCCAGCGCCATGGACCGACGAGGGATTGCCACCCGCCCGCAGCGCCTCGACCACGGCATCGAACGCAGCGGGCCTCAGGGGGCTCGTGGCGTTGTGGTCCAGGTAAGCGAGAGCGGACATCAGACTTTTGCGACTAACTGGCCGCAGCCATGGAGGGTTCGGCATTCGCCGCGGACGGCGCCTCGATAAACCTGGGTGCGAGCTTGCGCTCCAGCACGTCGAGCAGGGTCACGGAACTCAGGAAAAGATGGATCTGATTCCCGAGTTCTTCCCACAGGTCGTGCGTCAGGCACTTGCTGCGGTCGGCCCGGCAGCCGGTCGCGCCCATCTCGGTGCAACGCGTGGCGCTGATCGGCTCGTCCACCGCCAGGATGATCTCCGACACTCGAGTGTCCGCCGAGCCCCGGGCGAGTCGATAGCCGCCGCCCGGACCGCGGACGCTCTTCACGAGCCCTGCCCGCCGCAGACGCGCGAAAAGCTGCTCCAAATATGACAGGGAGATTTCCTGACGGGTCGCGATATCCGACAGGGAAACCGGCTTCGCCTGGGCGTGGCGAGCCAGATCAACCATCGCCATTACGGCGTAACGTCCCTTGGTGCTGAGCTTCACAGCATCCTCCTCACGACCGGAATCGGCCGGTCCTCGCTATGGAAACGCCTAAAGTTCTTGAAAACCAAGGCGTTGCTACGATATGCCAGCGCCCCAGACAGGGGGTCGAGGCAAAAACCAACTGCGTCGCTCGGGTTTAATTAATCCGAGCAAGTTGGTCAAGTATCGAGAATCCCCACCAAACAACCGCCAGATCGGTTACGACCAAAGGGTCGATCAGGGTGAAGAACCGGAGTCTCGATGCCTGACGTGATGTTCACCGGCCCCGAAGGTCGCCTTGAGGGTCGCTATCACCAGAGCAAGGAAGAGCGCGCGCCGATTGCGCTGATCCTGCATCCGCACCCGCAGTATGGCGGGACGATGAACCACAAGGTCGTCTTCTCGCTGTTCCATGTTTTCGTCAATCGCGGCTTCTCGGTGCTGCGTTTCAATACGCGCGGCGTCGGCCGGAGCCAGGGACGCTTCGACAACGGCATGGGCGAACTGTCGGATGCAGCCGCGGCGCTCGACTGGCTGCAGGGCATGAACGCCGACGCCAAGTCGTGCTGGATCGCCGGCTACTCGTTCGGCGCGTGGATCGGAATGCAGTTGCTGATGCGCCGGCCGGAAATCGACTGCTTCGTGTCGGTGGCGCCGCCCGCCAATTCCTACGACTTCGCCTTCCTCGCCCCCTGTCCGTCCTCCGGTCTGATCGTCGGCGCGGAAAAGGACGAGGTCGTGCCGCAAGCCGACATCCAGAAACTGGTGGCACGACTGTCGTTGCAGAAAGGCATCACGGTCGAGTCCCGGACCATCAAGGGCGCGAACCACTTCTTCCACGACTCGCTCGACAAGCTCGCGGTCGATGTCGACAAGTACGTCGCCAAGAGCCTGCTCAACCCGCCGGGCCGCGCGACGAGCAACAAGGAGCCCTGATCAGGGCTCCTCTATCAAGGATCGCAGAGCCGGCCGCCTGTCATCGGACGTGGCGCGCCAGTGGTCCCGGGAAACGTCAACGGCAGCCTGCGCAGGGATCGTACCGCAAGGAAGGCGAAGGCCTGCGCTTCGAGCGCATCGCCGTCCCAACCGAGATCCTCTGCCCTCACCACCGTGCCCGCCGTTTCCTCGGCGATGTCCCGCAGCAGCGTCGGATTGCGAGCGCCGCCGCCGCAGATCACCCACTGAGAGACCGGTGCCGGAAAATGCCTGGCCGCGAGCCCGATGGCGCGGGCGGTGCCACGCGTCAGCGTGGCGGCGCCATCCGCGACGCTGAGCCCGTCGGCCCAGGTGTCGTTGAAGTCGCCGCGATCGAGCGACTTGGGCGGCGCCTTCGCGAAAAAGCGATGCTCGGCAAAACGCTCGACTCGTCGACGGTCGACCTTCCCTGCCGCAGCCAATGCACCGTCCTCGTCGTAACGCTGTCCGGCCCGGCGCGCGCACCAGTCATCAATTGGTCCGTTGCCCGGGCCCGTGTCGAAGGCCAGCAACGCCCCGTCGACGCCGATCCAGGTGACATTGCCGACGCCGCCGATGTTGACGACCGCGAGCGGCCGCGGCAGGTCGGCCGCGAGCGCGGCATGATAGATGGGCACCAGCGGTGCCCCCTGCCCGCCCGCCGCCACGTCGTCGCTGCGCAGATCGTTGACGACACGCACGCCCAGCCCCTGCGCGAGCGCGGCGCCATCGCCGATCTGCCAGGTGAAGCGACGGCCGGGCTGGTGCGTGATGGTCTGGCCATGAAAGCCCACGAGATCGAGCGTATCGGGCGCGATACCCGTCTTCGCGGCCCACGCGCGCACCGCGGCCACGTGCATCTGCGTGACGATTTGTTCGGCCGCTCGTGTCGCCTCCGTCTCCGCCGTGGCGCCGAACGCCGCACGGATGATGCGACGGGCCTCGTCCGGATAGGGCATCGTCAGGGTCGGCCCGAACGCGGCAACGCGCTCGCCGTCCGTCTCGATCAGGGCCACGTCGACACCGTCCACAGAGGTGCCGCTCATCAGGCCAAGGGCCCGCAGGAAAGATGAAGCCATTGGGGGAATGTGTTACACCCCCGGCACCTTCAGGGACAATCAGCCAAGCAACGGGACCGAGCGGAAGATGTCGGGTTTCAAGTCGGATTTCATGCGCATCGTACACGAGCGTGGCATGGTGCATCAGTGCAGTGACACCGCACGCCTCGACGAGCTGCTGTCGAGCGGCGTCCGTACGGCCTATATCGGCTTCGACTGTACCGCCGATTCGCTGCATGTCGGCCATTTGCTTCAGATCATGCTGCTGCGCTGGTGGCAGCAGAGCGGCCACAAGCCGATCGCCTTGATGGGCGGCGGCACCACCAAGGTCGGCGATCCCTCGGGCCGCGACGAGACACGCCAGCTGCTCACGCCGGCGCAGATCGACGCCAACATGGCGAGCATCAAGAAGAGCTTCTCCAACTACCTCACCTTCGGCGAGGGCGCGACCGACGCGGTGATGGCCAACAACGCCGACTGGCTCGATAGCCTTCTCTACATCCCGCTGCTGCGCGACGTGGGCCGGCATTTCTCAGTCAACCGCATGCTCACTATGGATTCGGTTCGGCTGCGGCTCGAGCGCGACCAGCCGCTGTCGTTCCTCGAGTTCAACTACATGATCCTGCAGTCCTATGATTTCGTGGAGCTGAACAAGCGCCACAACTGCATCGTCCAGATGGGCGGCTCGGACCAGTGGGGCAACATCGTCATGGGCGCCGATCTCGGCCGTCGCATGCAGGGTGCCGAGCTCTTCGCCTTGACCTCGCCCCTGCTCGCCACCGCCTCGGGCGCCAAGATGGGCAAGACGGCTGCCGGCGCGGTATGGCTCAATCCGGAACGTCTCTCGCCGTATGATTTCTGGCAGTACTGGCGCAATACCGAGGACGCCGACGTCGGCCGCTTCCTGAAGCTCTTCACCGACCTGCCGTTGTCGGAGGTGGCACGCCTCGCGGGCCTGCAGGGCCAGGAGATCAACGAAGCCAAGAAGATCCTGGCCACGGAAGTCACCACCCTCGCCCATGGCAAGCAGGCCGCCGAGAGCGCGGCCGAGACAGCCCGGCGCACTTTCGAGGATGGGGCCAAGGCGGATACTTTGCCGACAGTGGAACTCCCCCGTGCCAAGCTGAAGGCCGGCATTGCCGCGTTCGAGTTGATGCACGAGGCCGGGCTCGCCGAAAGCAGGAACGAGGCCCGCAAACTCATCAAGGGCGGCGGCGGTCGCCTGAACGACAAGCCGATCGCCAACGACACGGCGACGGTTGGTGAAAGCGATCTCGATGCCGAAGGGACGCTGAAACTCTCGGCCGGGCGCAAGCGCCACGTCCTCGTGCGCGCCGTCTAGCGACGCTCAGGGCGAGCGCTGCATCTCCGGCGAGCCGATGGGCTGACCAGGGGCCTCCGTGCCGGCCTTGGGCGGTGAACTGAAGAACTCCCGAAGAGCCCCCGGCGCCATCGCCGACATCATGTTGACGTCGGTCTTCAGGTCGTCGAACGGACCGTGGAGCTGGTAGGAGACGGCGAACATCCCGCCGTCCTTGCCACCGGTCAGAAGCGGCCCGAGCAGCGGTACGTTCGACAGCAGATTGTTCAGTGCGAAGGCCGGCACGACGATGCCGTTCAGCCGCGCGGTGTCGTTGCCAAGATCAATGACCCCCTGCGTCGTCAGCCCGATTGACTGTCCGCTGGTGCGACCATTGCGGATCCGTATGAGATCTCCCGCCTTGGTCAGGTCGGCGGTCATGCTGTCGAACTGCTGCAGCGCATTGCCTGCACTGTTCAATCCGTCGATCGCCGAATTGAGCGTCCCGATGTCGCGGCGAGGCGTCATCTTCTGGAGCCGAAAAGGCCCCATCTTGAGCGTGCCCTCGAGCGGCGGATCTGCCCAGGTGTCGTTGAACTTCCCTTCGATGTGCAGATAGCCGCCGACCAGGCCATCGATCCAGCCGGCTTCGGTGAGCAGCTGGCCGAAGTCGGCGACGTAGAAGAACAGCGTGCGGCCCTGGGCGACCGGCGTTACCCGAAAGGTCGTGCCCTTGCCGCCGCCCATCGTGAGGTCGGCCGAGGCTACCCTGTCGCCAATGAGTTCGAGACGACCGTTGAGATAACCGAGAGACCCTCTCTTCACGATGACGTTCTGCAGCTGGATCTGGGCCTTGGTGCTGGTGCGCGATACCGAGGCCACGCCCTTCGGCTCGCGGGCCGCGACCTGGTTGCGTTTGTGCACCATGTCGCGCACACGCTGCAGCTCCAGCGCCTGCCCCTTGATCGCGATATCGACGCCGCCCGCATGCCGCCGCCAGTCGACCGCAATGTCGGTCTGGCCGAGCTTGACCTGCTGCAGGCTGATCTGCTGCACGCTGCTGTCGCCGCCGAATCGCACCTGTCCCTTGGCCTGCAATCCGCCGCCGCGCCCCTCGAAATCGGCCGTCGCGATCCTGCCGCCGGTGGCGAGTTTCAGTGTCATGGTCGCGAGCGCCTCCGTGCCTGCCTCCTTGCTCCAGGCCAGAGGCACCACCGACAGCTTCGCGGCCTTCAGGTCGAAACGGCCGCCGACCTCGCCGGTCCCGTTGGTCGCGACCTGATAGTGCAGGGTCGTGCCGATGGGGCCCACGACATAGGGTTCGATCGAGGGGAATCCAGCCCTCTCGACGAGGCTCGCAGGCACCATCCCTTTCACGTCGTATCGCCGTCGGAACGGCGCCTTCGCCGCGAACATCTCGCGCCAAGTGACGTCGACGGCGCTGCCGTCGAGTTTGCCCTGGCCCACGACACTCAGTTCGGAATTGCCATACTTCACCCGCGCCGTCGCATCGGTGAGATCGACATCACCCAATACGTCCTTCAGCGAAAACGCAGTGAGCTGCGCATCGGCCGCAACGTCGATCTCGGCGACGGTCAGAGAATCGATCAGTGGGAAGCTCAGCGACACGTCGACCGCGACCTGGCCGCCCAGGCGACGATGGTCGTAGAGCGTTTCCTTGGGCAGCCCGAGCCGCGGCCGCGCGAGGAAGCGCATGACGTCCTGTGCCGAGCCGGTGATCGGCAGGCGGATCGCCGCCATCTGCGGTGCCGGCTTGTCGAGCCCCGTAAGGTCGATCGTGCCGTCGGTCACCTTGAGGTTGACCGCGCCGCCGCGCGCAATGTCGAAGTGCAGATTTCCATTCTCGTAGCGGGCCTTCCCAGAGACGTCCTGCATTTCCGGCATGTGCGGCATGTAGCGGACGGTCAGGCCGCCATAGTCGAGAAAGGCCGCCATGCGGTCCATCCTGATGTCGGCAATGTGGTCGACGGGCGCGCTCGCCGCGAACTCGGCGGCGAGGTCGACAGTGCCGGCCGTGACGTTGGTGATCGCCCACCGTCGGCCGCCTTCGGCGAATTCCAGCGGCCAGTAGTCAGCCAGTCTGTCGACCGGGATCCGGCGAATCTCGGCACGACCGGCGAAGTGGCGCGTGTCTGCGGCGCGGCGACCGGCGCCGGTGACGACCACCCTCGCCGCACCGAAATCGAAGTCGGCGCGCTCGATCTTCGAGGTGTGCGCCACATTGTCGATGCTAAATCGCGCATCCATCGAGCGTACCCGATGCGCCACCGGCAGGATGCCCGGCAGGGTCACGCAGCCGTTGGCGCCACTGATATCCACGGCCACCGTCTTGATCTCGCCCGTGCCGGTCCCCTCGATCTGCAGGCGTCCCGACAGGGCCAGATCGACACCGCGGAGAATGGCGAGATCGGAAGAGAGATCGGCGAATATCCACGGCTTGAATCCCGAGACCTTCGCCTCGAGCGAGATGCGGCTGCGATCGCGGGTGTAGACGCCGGAGAGCGAGAGGTCGACCGGATCGCCGTGACCCACGAACCGTGCGTCGGCGGTGATGGAGACGCCGGCAGCGTCGCGCCGCAGCTTTGCGCTGGCGTCCGGCGCATTCCAGCTCAGCCCCGTTTTCAGATCCCGGATGGTGACGTCGGCCCGCTCGATCACCACCGAATCGAGCTGGCCGATCAGCGATTTGTAGTTGGGCTCCGCCAGGAGCTGGTCGACCAGGATCGATATCGCCTCTCCTTGCGCGCCACCCTCCGGTGACGTGAAGATTCGCTGGAAGGCTCCATCCTCGCGGGCGACGTCGGCCTCGATGACGGGCCGGATGATCGCGATCGAAGTCGGCAGGAGCATGCCCTGGACTACCGACCGAGGTTCGAATGTAAGGGCTGCCTCGGGGGCGGTGGCAATGACCTGCCCCTGCCCGTTCGTGAATCGCAGTCCCGTGAACGCCAGCCTGATCGGGTGGCTAATGCCGCTCCACTCGAAGGATATCCGGTCGAAGTCTGGATGGATTTCGTTGCCCGGTGCGTCGATCAGCCGGGCGATACGCGGCTTGATGAAGTCGAGATCGACGGGGCCGCCCATGAGCCGCAGCGCCGCGACGACCACCAGCGCGGTCATGGTGAGCACCAGACCGACCGCAATGCGAAGAACTACCCGGCAGGTCCGCTTGACCAAACTCGACTCTTCCGTTCCTTGACGGCGGCGGCACGCTTGGGCAAGCGTGCCGCCGCACATGAGAATTTACCCGTCGACACATTGAATGTCTTGGCTTTCGACCGCCCGCCTACCACGTCCGCACGCCCCGGAGCGGCAAGCCGTGGCTTGGGCACGCTGGGATGAGCGCGCCGCGCGGCCTGACGATCCCGCGGCCACCGCGTTGCTCGACGCGCTGTTCGGCAACAGTCCCTACCTGACGGAAACCGCGCTACAGAGCCCGGGTTTTATGACCGATCTATGGCGTCATGGACCGGACGCCGTAGCTGCCGGCCTGCTGGCCGAACTGGCCGCCGTGCGACGCGAAGCCGCCGCAGGCGCCCTGCCGGCCGAGATCGCCTCCCGGCTCCGCCGCCTGAAGCGCCGCGTGGCGCTTGCCGTCGCCGTCGCCGACATCGCCGGTGCGTGGCCGCTCGACCGCATCACCGGCGAGCTCAGCGATTTCGCCTCGGGTTGCCTTTGCGCCCTGACCGACTCGATCCTCCTCCAACTCGAGCGCGACGGACAGCTCGCGCTCGGCGGCAACCCGGACGCCGCGGCTTTCACGGTCCTCGGCATGGGCAAGCTGGGGGCCGGAGAGCTCAACTATTCGAGCGACATCGACCTGATCCTCTTCTACGACCGCGACGCCCCCGCGCTGGCTGGAAACGAGCAGTCGTCGCGCCATTTCGTGCGCGCGGCACGCTTGCTGGTGCAGCTCATGTCCGAGGCGTCAGCCGACGGCTACATCTTCCGCACCGATCTGCGACTCCGCCCCGATCCGGGCTCCACGCCGCTCGCCATGTCGGTCCAGGCGGCCGAGCTCTACTACGAGAGCGTCGGGCAGAACTGGGAACGCGCCGCCATGATAAAAGCGCACCCCGTGGCCGGCAACGAAGCCGTGGGCGCGGCCTTCCTCAGCGACATGACGCCCTACATCTGGCGGAAACATCTCGATTTCGCGGCGATCCACGACATCCATTCGATCAAGCGGCAGATCGATGCCCATCGCGGCGGCGGCACGGTGAAAGTCATGGGCCACAACGTGAAGCTTGGCCGCGGCGGGATCCGCGAGATCGAGTTCTTTGCCCAGACCCAGCAGCTTATCTTCGGCGGTCGCAACCCTTCCCTCAGGCTGCGCGCCACCTGCCCAACGTTGCGGGCGCTCGCGGCTGCAGGTCACATCACCGGCAAGGCTGCCGACGAGCTGATCGAGGCCTACGGCTTCCTGCGCCGCGTCGAGCATCGCCTGCAGATGATCGACGACCGCCAGACCCACTCGATACCGGCCGACGAGGCGGGCGTTGCCGCCGTCGCGACCTTTCTGGGCTACGACACTTCGCAGGCATTCCAGGCGGCCCTGCTGGAGACCCTGCGCCTCGTCGAGGGCCACTACGCCAATCTCTTCGAGGAAGCGCCTAGCCTTGCCGGCCCCGGCGGCAACCTGGTCTTCACCGGCACCGACGACGATCCCGGCACCTTGGAAACCCTGAAGTCGCTCGGTTTTCTCGATCCCTCGGCCGCCGCCGGCATCGTTCGCCGTTGGCACCACGGCCGCTACCGTTCGACGGCGACGGCGCGCGCCCGCGAACTTCTCACAGAACTGATGCCCGGCCTGCTCAAGGAGCTCGGGGGCACGGCCGCGCCCGACCAGGCGCTGCTGAACTTCGACCTTTTCCTCGGCAACCTCCCGGCGGGAGTGCAGCTCTTCTCGCTGTTCAAGGCCAACCCCGCCCTGCTCGAGTTGCTGGCCACGATCATGGGCAGCGCGCCGGGCCTCGCCGCCCACCTCGCACGTCGCACCTTGCTCCTCGACTCGGTACTGTCGCCCGACTTCTATCGCCCTCTTCCGCCGGTCGGGGAGATGACGGCGGACCTTTCCGCGACGCTCGCCCGCGTCGACCATGAGCAGGACATTCTCGACCTGGCGCGTCGCTGGGCCAACGACCGCCGATTCCAGGTAGGCGTCCAGCAGCTCAAGCGCATCGTGACGCCCGCCCAGGCCGGGCTCGCCTATTCGGATATCGCCGCCGCCACCATCTCCGCCCTGTGCGACCGCGTCGAACGGCGCTTCGCTGAGAGCCATGGCGGATTCCAGGGTCAGCGGCTCGCGGTGCTGGGGCTGGGCAAGCTCGGCAGCCGCGAGATGTCGGCCACCTCCGATCTCGATTTGATCTTCGTCTACGACATTCCGGCCGGCATGGAGGCCTCCGACGGTCCGAAGCCGCTGTCGCCCATCCAGTACTACACGCGCCTCAGCCAGAAGATGGTGACGGCGCTGACCGCGCACACCAACGAGGGCGCGCTCTACGAGGTCGACATGCGCCTGCGGCCGTCCGGCCGCTCCGGCCCGCTCGCCAACTCGCTGGAGGGCTTCGAGACCTATCATGCCCAGTCCTCATGGACGTGGGAGCATATGGCGCTGACGCGGATGCGCGTCATTCACGGCCCGCAGGCGCTGGTCGATCGCCTGACCGACATCGTGAGGAACACGCTCTGCCGCGCACGAGATCCGGATACACTGGTCCGCGACGTCGCCGACATGCGCGACCGTATCGCCCAGCATGCGCCGGCCAAGAGCCTCTGGGACTTCAAGCACCTGCCCGGCGGGCTGTTCGACGTCGACTTCGTGGCCCAATACCTCGCGCTCCGGCACGCCTGCGAACACCCCGGCGTCCTCCACCCTCATCCGTCCGAGATGCTGCAGCGCATGGCGGCGGCCGGGCTGATCGATCCGGCGGATGCCGACACTCTACGCGCCGCGCGGACGCTGCTGTCGGACGTCCAGAGCCTGCTGCGGCTCACCCTCAATGGCGACGAGGCGTCGTTCGACGAGACCAAGGCGCCGGAAGGCCAGCAGCGTCTGATCGCGGCCACCGAAGGCGCGACCAATCTCGCCGACCTGCGCACGCGGATCCAAGCCGAATCGAAGAACGTCCGTGCTATATACGAGCGGATCGTGGAGGCGCCGGCCCTGGCTGCAGGCTGGCAACCGAGGAGCAGGAAATGAGCGTCGTCGAAGGCAAGAAGGCCCCGGATTTCACCGCCACCACCGATGGCGGCGGCAAGCTCAAACTATCGGACCTGCGCGGCCAGCCGGTGGTCCTCTATTTCTATCCCAAGGACGACACGCCCGGTTGTACGACCGAGGCCTGCGGCTTTCGCGACGCGGCGGCGGCCTTCAAGAAACTCAAGGCCCAGGTGGTGGGCGTCTCCAAGGACAGCGTCGCCCGCCACGACAAGTTCAAGGCGAAGTACGAGCTCAACTTCCCGCTCGTCTCCGACGAGGACGGCAAGGTCTGCGAGAAGTACGAGACCTGGATCGAGAAAAGCCTCTACGGCCGCAAGTACATGGGCATCGATCGCGCCACCTTCCTGATCGATGGCGACGGCGTGGTCCGGAAGATCTGGCGCAAGGTCAAGGTCGCCGGCCACGTGGAAGAAGTCCAGGAAGCACTCAAGGCGCTTTAGCCAGTGCCTGCAGCGCGCGGATCGTCTCCCGCAAGCCGAGGTCCAGGACCTTGTCGCGGCGGATCACGATCGCGAGCCTGCGGTACAGGCGCGGTGACAGCGGCCGCACGACCAGGTTGGCTCGGTCGGGCGCCTCGCGCACGGCAACGGCCGGCAGGATGGCGCAGCCCAATCCCGCCTCCACCAGCCGCCTGATCGCCTCGACGCTGCCCAGCGCCATCTTGGGCTTGAGCTCGACGCCTTCCTGGAAGAACCACTGATCTGCCACCAGGCGTGTGTGACCGCCGGGCTCGAACATGATCACCGGCAGGCGCGCCATCACCGCGGGCGTGACCCGGCGCGGCAGTTCTACGCCATCACGCGCCGTCACCGCCACGAACTCGTCGTCGAACAAGGGCGTCACCTCGAGCCCCCGGCCGCTCGCGGGCAAGGTCACCAGTCCGATATCCAGCGCATTGTCCTGTACGCCCTTAACGATGTCGGGCGTGTTTCCAGTGGCGATGGTGATCTCCAGCTCCGGCATACGCTGCCGCAGTGCGCGCAGCAGCGGCGGCAGGCGGAAGATCGCGGCGGTGGCGCCGGTACCCAGACGCACCCGTCCGACTTCGCCGTTCCCGAACCGTGCCAGCGCCTCGAGCAGCGACGCCACGGCGCCGTCGATCCGGGCCGCATGGTCGAGCAGTTCGTTGCCGGCCGCCGTCGGCATCGCGCGACGCCCCATCCGTTCCAGCAACCGCACGCCCAGCCGCTTCTCGAGTTGCCCGATCTGCTGGCTGATCGCGGGCTGGGTCAGGTTGAGCTGGGAGGCCGCTGCCGAAAAGGAGCCCAGCCGCACGACCTCGGTGAAGGCATTGACGTGATCGAGGTTCAGGCCGCGCATCTCAAACTCTCTCTTATGCTTTTCATAAGACAACGAGATTTTCCTTATGCCTTTGCCGGCAGCAGATTGCACCCATGTCGCATCGCAGCGGGTTGGGAGAGTTCCTCATGGACATCGGTCGCTATATCGGCGGCTCGCCCTGGTCGCGCATCCGCCAGCGCGAGGCGCTGCGCAATCTGGACGACCGGCTGCTGTCGGACATCGGCCTGTCGCGCGAGCAGGTTTTTTCGGAAGGAACGATGATGAGGACGGCGGTTGAAATTCGGGACGCCCGCGAGGGCGACATGCGTTTCGTGCAGGAGATCTACGCCCACCACGTGCTGCACGGGCTGGCGAGCTTCGAGGAGGAGCCGCCCAGCGTCGCCGAGATGATCGGCCGCCGCGAGAGCGTGCTGAGGATTGGCCTGCCCTATCTCGTGGCCGAGATGGACGGCCGCATCGTGGGCTACAGCTATGCCTCGCCCTACCGGCCGCGGCCGGCCTACCGACACACGATCGAGGACTCGGTCTACGTACGCGATGGCTTTGCGGGCAACGGCATCGGTCGCGAACTGCTGGGCACCCTGATCCGGCGATGCGAGAACGGCCCCTGGCGCCAGGTGCTCGCCGTCATCGGCGACAGCGGCAATGCAGGCTCGATCGGCCTGCACGGCAGCCAGGGTTTCCGCCAGATCGGCAAGCTCGATGCGGTGGGCTTCAAGTTCGGCCGCTGGGTCGATTCGATCCTGATGCAGCGGCCCCTGGGAAGTGGGTCGCTGTCCCTGCCCTGATGCGTGCCAGGCCTACTTCCTGGCCGGCGACCAGCCGTAGATCTTCTGCAGCGAACCGCCCATCAGGATCGCACGATCGCTGTCGGACAGGCGGTCGCTGACGCGGAAGGCGTCGACACCCTCCTTGTAGGTGAGCAGCGCCACGGCGCGGGTCCAGTCGGTGCCCCACATGCAGCGATCCAGCGTGAAGGCGTCGAAGATGCGGCCCAGCGGATCCCAGATGTCCTTGTAGGGGAACTTCTCGTGGCTGAGCGTGCAGGCGCCCGTGATCTTAACGACGACGTTCGGATGCTCCGCCAGTGCCAGCAGCTTGGGCAGTTCGTGCCAGGGTTCCTTCGGCACCGGCGGCGCCATCGGCTGCTCGAGGCCGAGATGATCGATCACCAGGGTCGTATTGGGATTGCGCCTGGCGAGCTCGGCGACCTGCGGCAGGCGACCGCGTGCCATCAGGTTGACCGGCAGGTCGTGCCTGGCAGCAGCAGCCAGAACGCGGTTGATGCCGGGATCGGCCGCGTCGGTCGAGATCTCCGGGGTGAACATGATGCGGATGGCGACCGTGCCGTCCATCGCCGCCCAGTCCGCGATCGTGCCCTCGACCGCCGGATCGTTGGCATTGACCGGCTTGATGACGCCGAACCGACCGGGATGCGCCTTCTGCACGCCTACCGCATAGCTCTCGTCCCAACGGTACATCGTATAGACCGAGACCAGCAGCGCGCCGTCGACGCCGACCTCGTCCATGGCCTTGATCATGTCCTCGGCGGTGACCTCGGGTGGGCCTGCCAGCACGGCCGTCCACGGGCGACCCGGGTGATTGCGCTCATAGCAGTGAACCTGGGCATCGATCGTCGGCATGCGCTTCTCCCGTGAAGAGTTGGCCGACGGTACCGCCATAGCCGGGTTTGTCATGGAAATTCGCGGCTACCGCCCACCATGCGATACGATTCCCACGGGGCGCTTTCTCCAAAGGTGTCATCCCAAACGAAGTGAGGAGCTTTTCGCTTTCATGACCGTCGAAGCAGTACGTACATTTCTCGCCCGAAACGCACCGGACCTGGAGGTCGTCGAACTGGATGCCAGCACGGCCACCGTCGAGATGGCGGCGCGCGGACATGGCGTCGCGCCGGCGCAGATCGCCAAGACGCTGTCGCTGCGCATCAAGGACCGCAATCTGCTGATCGTCACGTCGGGCGCTGCGCGGCTGAACAACCGGAAGATCAAGGACGTGCTGGGCGGGAAACCCAGGATGCTCGGCGCCGATGAAGTCGTGGCGTTGACCGGCCATCCCGTCGGCGGCGTGTGTCCATTCGGCCTCGCCACGTCGCTGCACGTCTATTGCGACGTATCGCTCAAGGCGTTCGATGAGGTGGTTCCGGCCGCTGGCTCGACCAATACGGCGGTGCGCATTTCTCCCGATCGCATGGCGTCTCTCGTGAATGCCGAATGGATCGACGTGTGCGAAAGCCCTGGTTCGCTGTGAGAGTCTTCAGCACGATCGCCCTGCAGGGCGTGGTCGAGGAACTCGTGCCGCCTTCGAGAAGGCTCACGGCTGCACGCTCGACTTCACCTGAACGACGGCACCAGCCGGTGTTGGCCAGGACGCCCATCGAAAGCCTGCGCACGCCCGAGGCGCAGGCCCCCTTCGCGAATAAGGCCTGGCAGGCTTCTTGGAACAGGGTTCTTGCAGGCACCGGCGAGAAACATCGGCCCATCAGCGGTATCTGGATACCGTCCCGAGGGGCTGCGACATTCAATTCGTTTGTTTCGTTTGTTCACCGGGGCCCGGCATTTCGACGGCCGGCGGGAGCCGGGCTGAGCCGGCTCAGGCCTTCACGACCTTCTGCTCTTCCAGCCGGTCGGTGGCAGGCGGCGGCGTGCGCGAGAGAGCAGCGATCTCGGCACGCAGCTCGGGCGTCATGTCGACGCTCACCGACGCGAGCGAGTCCTTGAGCTGGTCGAGATTGCGCGCACCGATGATGGGCGCGGTGATGGCCGGATGCGCGCCCACCCAGGCGATGGCCGCACTGACCGGATGCAGGCCCTTCTCCTTGCACAAAGCGACGTATTTCTCGGCGGTCTCGAAGGCCCATTCCTCGCCGTAGCGCGCCTCGTACATCTTGTTGGTCTTGAGCCGCCCGGACGCCTGCCCGAAATACTTCCCCGACAGGAGACCGGCGGCCGCCGGGCTGTAGGGAATGACGCCGATTCCGTTGGCCGCCGCCATCGGCAGCAGCTCGACCTCGGCCTGGCGCTTCACCAGATTGTACATCGGCTGGATGACCTGCAGGCGCGCCCACTCGTTGCGCTCCTGGATGTCGACGGCGCGCTGGGTCTGCCAGGCCGACCAGTTGCTGACCGCGGGATAGATCACCTTGCCCGAGCGCACGAGATCCTCGAGTCCGCGCATCATCTCGTCGATCGGTGTCACCGGATCGAAGCGGTGGAGGAACAGCACGTCGATCCGGTCGGTCTGAAGGCGGCGCAGGCTCGCCTCGACCGCCTGCACGACGTGGCGCCGGTTGGCCCCGCCCGCGTTCACGTCGGGGCCAGTCTTGTTGAAGCACTTGGTGGTGATCACGAGGTCGTCGCGATGATCCTTCGCCAGCCGGCCGAGGATCTCCTCGGATCTGCCCTTGTTGTACTCGTTGGCCGTATCGAAGAAGTTGATCCCCGCGTCGCGCACCGCCTTGTACATCGACGCAGACGTGGCCTCGTCGGCATCGCCGCCGAACGACATGGTGCCGAAGCAGAGTTGCGAGACGTGGATGCCGGTGCGGCCGAGGAGCTTGGTTTTCATGGCTGCATTCTAGCATGCGGCGACAAGGTTCCGCAGCCGCCATGGAAAACCTTTCTGCTTGCCCTTATGAAAAGCCCGACGATTTCGAGCAGGATGCAAAGTGGCGAGAAAGACAATCGTGAGGAAGTCGAAGCCTGCCGCACCGCGGCGCCGCAGTGCGGCCCGCCCCAACCTGCCCGAACGCATTCTGGACGTCGCCGAGGAACTTTTCGGACGGGTGGGCTATGGCGGCGCGACCACCCGCGCGATCGCCAGCCGCGCCCGCGTGAACGTCGGGCAGCTCCACTATTACTTCGACTCCAAGCGCGCGATCTTCGAGGCGGTGGTGGCGCGGCACGGCACCGAAGTGACCGAGCGGCGGCGCAAGCTCCTGCTGGAGGCAGAGGCCCGGTACCCCCGCGGCATCGTTCCGCTCGACGTGCTGGTCGATGCGCTGGTCCGCCCGCTGTTGCTGGCCGAACCGCGAGCCGGCGGGCGGCGGGCGTCGATGCAAATGCACGCCCGCCTGTTCACCGACCCGGACGATACCGCCAGCATGGTGCGGGCCGACATCTACGACGAGACCAATGCGCTGTACGTCGCCGCCCTCCGGCGGGCCCTGCCGAAGATCCCGGCGAAGACGCTCTACTGGCGCTACTACTTCATGATGGGCGCCTACGTCTGGACGCTGCTGCAGCCCGGCCGGCTGGAAGCGATCTCCCAGGGGCGCTGCGATCCTGCGGACATGGACGCCGCCATCCGCGAGATCGTGCCCTTCGTCTGCGCCGGCCTCGCCGCCCCCGTCGGGCGCTAGGCCGGCCTCACGCGGCTCTTCAGGCGGCAGCGGCATTTGTCGTACTGGTGGAGTTCCACCATGTTGCCGCACGGATCCTTGAGGAAGAGCTGCTCCGCGTCCGGGCCGGTCGCCCCCTTGAGCGACCAGTAGTCCGCGCCGAGCCGGTCGAGCTCGGCCTTGGTCTCGACGATGTTCTCGACAGCCAGCGCCACGTGCGGCGCAGTCGGATCCTTGCCCGGCCCTTGCGCGAACCTCGACGGCAGGTCGCCGCCGATCAGGTGGATCTGCCCCACTTCTCCGATGTTGATCCACATGCCGGGGATGCCAGGGATCTCCGGACGGCCGGTGTCGTGCTCGAGGCCGAGGACGCCAGTGTAGAACTTCTTGAGGTCTTCGATCGTCTTGTCATCGGCGTCGATACGCACGCCCTGATGATGAAGTTCGAGCACCTTGATTGCCATCACTGCTCCTCCCAAGCGCTGTCTCGTTGGCGCGAAGTATCGTGATCGCACGCGACATGGTCAATCGACCAACATATTAGGTCACTTGACCTGATCGCGTGACGCAAGCATCGTTGCGGCAAGAACAAGCGCCGAGGCGCCGGGAGGAAATTCGATATGCGGACCAAGCGGGCCGCCGACTGGACACGGTCGGCGACGTTGCCCAACACGCCGGTCTCTTTCACGGGCGTCACCTATCAAGAGATGCTCGACCGCGCGCGCGCGCTGGTGCCGGCGGTCGCCGCCCGCGCCGGGGAATGCGAAAGGCTACGCCGCCTGCCCGACGATACCGAGCGCGACCTGCATCGCACCGGCCTCTTCCGCATGGTCCAGCCGGCGCGCGTCGGCGGGGCCGATCTGGATGTCGGCATCCTGGTCGACACCTGCGCGGAGATCGCCCGCGTCTGCCCGTCGACCGCCTGGAACCTCGGCAACCTCTCGAGTCATCACTGGATGCTGGGCTACTTCCAACCCGAGGCGCAGGACGAGATCTGGGATACCTCGCCCGACGTGCTGATCGCCACCTCGCTCATCTTTCCGGCCGGGCGTGGCCGCAAGGTCGAGGGCGGCTACGAGGTCTCGGGGCGCTGGCCGCTTTCCTCCGGCGTCGACAATTCCGACTGGAACATGCTGGGCTTCATGCTGCGCGAGAGCGACGATGGCCCGCCCGTCGACCAGCGCTTCGCCCTGGTGCATCGCTCACAGTACGAGATCATCGACACCTGGCATGCCGTCGGTCTCTCGGGGACCGGCTCGAAGGACGTCGAGATCAGGAACCTCTTTGTGCCGGAGTTCCGCACGATCTCGGCCCGGTCGATGAACGGCAAGCCGCACGCCGGCTCTATCGTCAATCCCTCACCCCTGTTCAGGCTGCCCATGCTCGCCCTCGGACCCTACGTTCTGTCGGGCGTGATGCTGGGCTGCGCCCAAGGCGCCTACGAGGCGGTCGTCGGCGCGGCCCGCACGCGCAACGCGACGACGACAGGGCAGCCCTTCGGTGCGAGCCAGTCCGTGCAGATCAAGGTCGCCGAGGCGAGCGTGCGCATCGACACCGCCGATGTGCTGATGCGCCGGGCCTGCGACCACGCAATGACCGTAGCCCGCGCCGGTGCCGATGCCGCCCACGCCGACAAGCTGCGCTACCGGCGGGACGCCTTCTTCTCCGCCAGGCTCTGTCTCGAAGCGGTCGACATCCTGATGGGGATTGCGGGATCGAGCGGGCTCTACCTCGACGGCCCGATGCAGCGGCTGTTCCGCGATGCGCACGCAGCCAATGCCCACGTCATGTTCTCGACCGACGTCCAGGGTGCATTGTTCGGACAACACGAACTCGGCATGGCCGGGCCACCGCCGCTGCTCTGACCCGAGCCGCGGCCACAAAGAAGCTCAACGTGTGGGAGGAAAGAAGAATGTCGCTGTCATCGTTAATCTCGAAACTCGCCGGCGCCACGGCGCTGGTTGGCCTGTCGGCCATCGCCGTCCAGGCCCAGACCTCAGGCGAGCCGGTCAAGATCGGCGCGATCGTTTCGGCCACCGGTGCCGGCGCCGGTCTCGGCGTGCCCGAGCGCAACGGCCTGCTGCTGGCAGAGAAGGACATCAATGCTAAGGGCGGCATCAAAGGCCGTCCGATCAAGATCATCGTCGAGGACGACGCCTCCAATCCCGACACCGCGCTCAGCAAGGCCAACGATCTGATCTTCGGGCAGAAGGTCCAGGCGCTGCTCGGCCCCTCCCTCACCGCCAGCACCGTTGCGGTCGGCGGCGTGACGCACGCCAACAAGATCCCGCAGATCGCCTTCACCGGCATCGGTCCGGCGGTCGAGCGCGAGCGCAAGTGCGTGGCGCACGTCCTGCCGCCACAGCGGCTCAATGCGACGGCGCTGCTCGAATACGCCAAGAGCATCAAGGCGGCAAAGGTCGGCGTGCTGCATGACGCGGGCTACGGCAACGTCGTAATGGCCGAGTTGAAGCCGCTGGCCGACAAGTATGGCGTCAAGCTGGTCGCGGTCGAGAAGTTCGAGATCGGCGCCACCGACACCACCACCCAGGCGGCGAAGGTCAAGGCCTCCCAGCCGGACGCGGTGTTCATCATCGCCACCTCGGCCACGCCGTTCCGCAACGTCAAGCAGATCCAGATCACCCAGCCGGTGATCGCCGCGATCGGCTCCTCGTCCTACGAATACGTGAACGCGATGGGACCGGCCGCCGACAACATCGTGATCCCCGAGTTCGTCGTCGGCGAGGATCCGCTGCCGCACCAGAAGGATTTCGTCGAGCTCTACAAGAAGACCTACAACTCGACGCCGAAGAACTACGAAGCGGCGGCCTGGGATGCCGCCCACATCATCGCCGCAGCCCTCAACAAGGCCGGCGCCGACGCCACCGGCGAGAAGCTCTGCGAAGCCATGAAGGCGCCGTACACCGGCGTGCTGGCCAACTACAACTTCTCGGCCGACGACATGACTGGAATTCCGATCTCGAGCTTCATCTTCTCGAAGCTGGTCGGCGGCAAGTATACTCGCACGCCGTTCCGCGTCGCGCAGTAGCGACCATCGGCGGCGCAGGTCCCCTGACGGGTCCTGCGCCGCGCCTTCTTGTCGGCGGAAGCATCATTTCATGACTCTGAGCCTGGTCCTGCAGGCCCTGTTCGCGGGCGTGACGAACGGCATCGTCTACGCGCTCGTCGGCATGGGCCTGTCTGCCATCTTCAAGGGCAGCCGCGTGATCAATGCCATGCAGGGCGAATTCGCCGTCATTGGCGCCATGATGACCGTGCTGTTGATGACCAAGTCCGGCTGGCCCTACGCGGCCGCCATCGCCGGCGGCGCGGTCGCCGGCGCCCTGGTCGGCGCCTTCATCGAGGTGGCCTTCGTCCGCTTCATGGCCAGGAAGAACGCGAGCGAGGACAGTTTCCTGCTGCTCACCATCGGCCTCGCTCTCACCCTCTCGGCCAGCGTGCTGTTCTTCATCGGCCGCGACGGTCACCTGCTGCCGCCCCTCGGTGGCGAAGGCGTTCTGATCGTCTTGGATGCCGTCATCCAGTTCCACGCGCTGTGGCTGATCGCCATCGGCATCGGCGCCACCCTGGCGCTGCGCGCCTTCTATCACCGCACCACGGTCGGCCTATCGATGATGGCGGCCTCGATCGATGCTGACGGTGCGGCCACCACGGGCATCAACGTCGGCCACATGCGCACCTTCACCTTCGTGCTCGGTGGCCTGCTGGGCGCGCTGGGCGGCATCCTGGTGACGCCGCTGATCGGCGTCGACTACCAGCTCGGCCTCAACCTCACCTTGAAAGGTTTCGCCGCCGCCGTGCTGGGCGGGCTCACCAACCCGCTGGGCGCCGCCGTGGGCGGCCTCACGCTCGGCCTGGTCGAGTCGCTGGCGATCATCGGCATCTCGTCGAGCTACAAGGACGTCGTCGCCTTCTCCGTGCTCATCGTCATCATGATCCTGATGCCGCAGGGCATCCTCGGCCGCGCCGGCCGACGGGGAGGCTGAGCGCATGACCCTGCGCACCTTTCTCTGGCTGGTTCCCTGCCTCATCGTCTGGGCCGTGCTGCCCTTCGTCGTACCGCGCTACATGGCCGACCTGCTGGTGTTCACCGGCATCTACACCGTGGCCGGCCTCGGCATCGGGCTGCTGCTCGGCCATTGCGGCATCGTCAACCTGGCGCAGGCGACCTTCTATGGCCTGGGCGCCTATGCCAGTGCCTACTGCACGGTGATGATGGGCCTGCCCAGCATCGCGGGCTTCCTCGTGGGCGCCGCGATCAGCATGGCATTGGCCTATATCATTGGCCGCCCGATCCTGCGCCTCACCGGCTACTTCCTGGCGCTCGGCACGCTGGCCCTCAGCGCCATCGCCAGCGCCCTGTTCTTCGAGTGGGATTGGCTCACCGGCGGCACCCTGGGCATCGGCGGCATCCCCAAGCTCAACCTGTTCGGCTTCCTGCTCGACCGGCCCTCACGCTACTACTTCTTCGTCTGGCTGGTCGCCTTCGCCTGCATGGCGGTGGCGCGCAATCTGGTCGACAGCCGCAGCGGCCTGATGCTGCGGGCCATGCGGGATTCCAGTACCGCGGCGGCGGCTCTCTCGATCGATCTCCAGGCACTGCGCACCAAGGTGTTCGTCGTCTGCGCCCTGTTCGGCAGCCTGGCCGGCAGTCTGTTCGCCCACCACGCTTCGTTCGTGAGCACGCAGAGCTTCACCGTCGACCGCTCGATCAGCTTCCTGCTGATCCCGGTGATCGGCGGCGCGACCTCAATTCCCGGCATCGTCGTCGGGGCACTGTTCGTCACCTTCCTGCCCGAGCTGCTGAGCAAACTGGGCGACATCCACCAGATCCTGTTTGGCCTGGCGCTGGTCGCCGTCGTCGTCCTGATGCCCGAGGGGCTCGTCGGCGCGTTCGCCAAGCTGCGGACCCGGCTCGCCAAGAGGGGCAGCGGCCATGGCTGAGCCCCTCCTCGCCCTCCGGGAAATCGGCCATTCATTCGGCGGCCTCTCCGTCCTGCGTTCCGTCACCTTCGACGTGCCCGAAGGCGGCATTGTCGGCCTGATCGGACCGAACGGCTCGGGCAAGACCACCCTGTTCAACATCGTGACCGGCTACATCACGCCGCTGGCCGGGACGATCACCTATCGCGGCGCCGTGCTGGGCCGCGACTCGATCCAGCAGCGCGGCCTGCAGGGGCTCGTGCGCACCTTCCAGACGCCGCAGGTCTTCGAGCAGATGACCGTGCTGGAGAACGTCATGGTAGGCTGCACCAAGCTCACCCGCACCACCATGCTGCAGGACCTGCTGAGCACCCCGGCCGCCCGCGGCCAGATGCGCGAGATCCGTGACCGGGCGGAAGCGGCCTGCGAACGCTTCAACCTGACGGGCTTGCGCGACCTGCCAGCCGCCAGCCTCACGGCCGGCCAGCGGCGCATCCTCGAGATCGCCCGCGCCGCGGTCGGCGAGCCGCGCCTCCTGCTGCTCGACGAGCCCTCCTCCGGCCTGAACGTCCAGGAGATCGACGATCTGCGCGACTGGATCGTGCGGCTGAGCGAGGAAGGCATCACCATCCTGCTGGTGTCGCACGACATGGGCCTGATGACGATCGCCCGTACCGTGCACACGCTCTATTTCGGCGAGATCATTGCCAGCGGCGACATGGCCGCCATCCAGCGCGACCCGCGGGTCCGCGAAGTCTATCTCGGGGTCTGAGCCGTGCTGGAAGTGACCTCCGTCTCCGCTGGCTATGGCGCCCTCTCCGTCCTGCGCGACGTCTCGCTCACGGTCGGCGACGGCGAGGCCGTGGCCCTGGTCGGCGCCAACGGCGCGGGCAAGACTACCCTTGTCCGCACCGTCTGCGGCCTCCTGCGGTCCCGAAGCGGCCGGATCGTGAAGAACGGCACCGACATCACCGCCACGCCGGCGCATGACCTGGCCAGGCACGGGCTGGCCGTCGTGCTCGAGAACCGCCGCCTGTTTGGCGAGCTGTCGGTGCGCGAGAACCTGTTCCTGGCCGAGACGGTCGGCCGCAAGGTGCGCGGCGCCGACTTGCGCTTCTCCTGGGACGAGGTGACGGACCTGTTCCCCGTGGTCAAGGAACGCATGGCCTCGCCGGTCGAGCTGTTGAGCGGCGGCCAGCAGCAGATGGTGGCGATCGCCCGCGCCCTGCTGCTGCAGCCCGACCTGCTGATCATGGACGAGCCCTCGACCGGTCTCGCGCCCAAGGTGGTGAAGGACATCCTGCTGGTCATCAAGGCGCTGCGCGAGCGCGGCATGGGCCTGCTGCTGATCGAGCAGAATGTCGGCATCGCCTCCGAGATCACCGATCGCGCCTACGTCATGTCGGTCGGCAGCATCGTGCACGAGATCGGCCCCGGCGAATGGCAGTCCTTCCTCACCGACGAGCGGCTGGTGAAGGCCTATCTCGGCTGAGATCGTCACGCAACGCGTCGCCCCGGGAGCCATCGACCGCCGGGCGCGTTGTGTACGATGCGCTCTTTTCTGTCCGCGACGAGACTCATCTCCATCTGGGAGCTGCTGCGGGGCAGCTTCTGGTTTCTGCCGAGCTTGATGGCGGCCGGCGCCGTGATCCTTTCATTCGGAGCGGTCCAACTGGACGCGGCGATGGAGGCAGACACCTACGGGCGCTTCGAGTTCATCTATCTCTTCGGGCCGGAGGGAGCGCGCGCGATCCTGTCGGCGGTGGCGACCTCGATGATCACGGTCGCGGGACTCACCTTTTCGATCACCATGCTGACGTTGCAGCTCGCCTCCTCTCAGTTCGGCCCGCGCCTGCTACGCAACTTCATGCGCGACCGGGGCAATCAGGTGGTGCTCGGCACCTTCATCAGCACCTTCGTCTATTGCCTGCTCGTCCTGCGCACCGTCAAAGGAGTCGAGGGGGCGAGCTTCGTGCCGCACCTGGCCGTGGCGATCGGGGTCGTGCTGGCCGTCGCGGGCCTCGCGGTGCTGATCTATTTCATCCACCACACCGCCACCTCGATCCGCATCGAAACGCTGCTGGCGTCGCTGGCGGATGAAACTGCCGCCACAATCGATCGTCTGTTTCCGGAGAGGCTCGGAGACGAGGAACCGGAGACGGCCGGCGAGCCGCCGGATTTCCAGACAGGCCTGATCCTCCGGCCACAGACCAGTGGCTATGTGCAGTCGGTCGACAGCGGCGCGCTGCTTCGGATGGCAACCGAAGAGGACTGGATCGTCAACGTCGTGGCGCGGCCCGGCACCTTCGTGACCGAGCGCGATCCGCTGTTGCAGGTCCTCGCAACGACGGCACCCGACGAAGAGACGCTCGATGGCCTGCGCTCGACCCTCATCATTGGAATCGAACGTACCCCCTATCAGGACCTCGACTTCTCGATCCGGCGAGTCGTGGAGATCGCGCAGCGTGCCCTCTCTCCCGGACTCAACGATCCGACGACCGCGCTGTATTGCATAGACCGACTTCGCGAAGCCACGATGCGGCTCGCCGAGCGGCGGACACCCTCGAGCTACCGGCATGACGACGAGGGGCAACTGCGCATCGTCGCAGAGCCGGTCTCCTTCGAAAAGGTCGCGGCGAGCGCGTTTGCCGCGATTGCACACTATGCGGGGTCCGACCCGGATGTGCTGGAAGCACTCGCCGCGGCGGTCGAGGCCGTGAGTGCCGCCGCGAGCGATAAGGACTGCGCCAAATTGCTGGCGCTCCGTCAATCACTTCGCGCGCGCGCCGTCCGCCAATAGCCCTGCCCGGCCGGAATTTGGCGCAACCTTTGCGCCGCGCTTGCTTTGCATATCGACTGCAATACAGGGCAAGGGCAATGACGGATCAGCCGGAGCACACAGAATATGACGGCGCCGTGGGCGGCTGGGGCTCGCTCAGGGGCATCGCCGAGACGATGGGCCGCGAGATGTCGGCCGTCGGAGCGCTCGACACGCTCAGACAGCAGAACAAGACCGGCGGCTTCATGTGCGTGAGCTGCGCCTGGGGTAAACCCAAGCACCCCCACGCCTTCGAATTCTGCGAGAACGGCGCGAAGGCGACCTTGTGGGAACTGACTACCCATCGCTGCACGCCCGACTTCTTTGCCAGCCATACCGTAAGCGAGTTGCGGAGCTGGACGGATCACGATCTCGAGCAGCAGGGCCGCCTCACCCATCCGCTGCGCTACAACGCCGCCAGCGATCGCTACGTGCCCTGCACCTGGCAGGACGCATTCTCCGCGATCGGCGCGGCGCTGAAGGCCAGCGAACCGAAGAAGGCGGTGTTCTATGCCTCCGGCCGGGCCTCGCTCGAGACTTCCTATCTCTACGCCCTGTTCGCGCGGCTGTACGGCCACAATAATCTGCCCGACAGCTCGAACATGTGCCACGAGACGACGTCCGTGGCCCTCAGCGAGCTGATCGGCGCGCCGGTCGGGACCTGCGTGCTCGAAGACTTCCAGAAGTGCGACGCGATATTCTTCTTCGGCCAGAATACCGGCACCAACAGCCCGCGCTTTCTCCACCCGCTGCAGAAGGCGGTCGAGCGCGGCTGCAAGGTGGTGACCTTCAACCCCCTCCGCGAGAAGGGCCTCACCGCCTTCATCAATCCGCAGCGGCCGCTGCAGATGCTGACGGGCCAGGAAACGCCGATCAGCTGCCAGTATCTCCAGCCGCGCGCCGGCGGCGACATCGCCGCGATCATGGGGCTCTGCAAGTTCGTCCTCGCCGAGGACGAGCGACAGGGCGGCACCGTGATCGACCATGCCTTCATCGCCCAGCACTGCACCGGCTTCGAGGCCTTCCACGCCAAGGCCGATGCGACCTCGTGGGAACGAATCGAACAGGAATCGGGTCTCACCCGTGCCGACATCGAGGAAGCCGGGCGGGTCTATGTCGAGGCGGAACGCGTGATCGGCGTCTACGGCATGGGCCTCACACAGCATGTGCACGGCTTCGAGAACATCGCCATGCTGGTCAACCTGCTGCTGATGCGCGGCCATATCGGACGCAAGGGCGCGGGCATCTGCCCGGTGCGCGGCCATTCCAACGTGCAGGGCCAGCGGACCGTGGGTATTTCCGAAAAACCCGACCTGGTGCCACTCGACAAGCTCGCGGAGATGTTCGGCTTCGACCCGCCGCGGACGGAGGGCATGACCACCGTCGCGGTCTGCGAGGGGCTGCTCGCGGGTGAGGTGCAGGCATTCATCGGGCTGGGCGGAAACTTCCTGCGCGCCATTCCCGATCAGACGCGCATCGAGCCGGCTTGGGAGCGGATGGATCTAACCGTTCAGATCGCCACCAAGCTGAACCGCAGCCATCTCTTCAACGGGCGGGTCGCCTTCCTGCTGCCGTGCCTCGGTCGCAGCGAGGAGGACATGCAGGCGAGCGGCCCCCAGACGGTGACGATCGAGGACAGTTTCAGCCACATCCATGGCTCGCTCGGCCATCGAGAGCCCGCCAGCGAGCATCTTCTGTCCGAGACCGCGATCGTGGCCGGGATCGCCAAAGAAACCCTGGCGGCCAATCCCAGGGTCCGCTGGGACGACTGGACGGCCAACTACGCGCTGGTGCGCGACCTGATCGCCGAGACCTACCCCGAACAGTTCCACGACATGAACGAGCGGATCTTCGAACCCGGCGGCTTCTATCGCGGCAATCCGGCACGCGAGCGGGAGTGGAAGACCGAGAGTGGTCGCGCGCAGTTCACCGCGCCCGAGATGCTCGCGGCCACCGATGTCGAGGACGCTCCCGGCCGCTACCGTCTGATCACGCTGCGCTCGAACGATCAGTTCAACACGACCATCTACGGCTACAGCGACCGGCTGCGCGGCATCGAGGGCACGCGCGACGTCGTGATGATGAATCCCGCGGACATCGAGCGCGCCGGGCTGGTCGCGGGCCAGCGCGTGTCATTGGTCGGCGACGCCGACGACGGCCATGTCCGCCGGGTCGACGGGCTGGAGGTCATTCCGTTCGAGCTGCCCGACGGCAGCATCGCGGGCTATTTTCCCGAACTCAATCCGCTGATCGCCCTGCAGCATCATGACCGGATGTCGAAGACGCCCGCGAGCAAGGCCGTGCCCGTGCGGATCGAGGCAACCTAGGCGCCGCATGGACGACGCAGGCAAGGATCCGGTCGGGCAGGCGATCGCCCAGGACGCGCCCGAGACGCTGGCCGACAAGGCCCGGCTGGCCTGGCCGCGCATGGCGGTGCTGGCCGTGCTCGCCGGCGCCTTCATCGCCTTCGGCTCGGTGATCTCGCTGGTCGCCCAGTCCGGCCTGGGCGAGGGCCCGACGACGGGTCCCGTACGGCTCCTGTCGGGACTGGCCTTCTCGGTCGGGCTTATCCTGGTGATGATCGCGGGCGCCGAGCTCTTCACCGGCAACACGATGATGGTCCTGCCGGTGACCACGGGCGCGCTGCCCGTTAGCCGGATGGCCGCCGCCTGGACCGTCGTCTGGCTCGGCAATCTCGCCGGCAGCATCGTCGTTGCCCTGATGTTCGCAGCGAGCGGCGGGCTGGAGGGAGGCGTGGGCGACGCGGCGCGGAGCGTCGCGGCGGACAAGCTCGACAAGTCGCCCCAGGCCGTCTTCTGCTCGGGCATCCTCGCGAACGTCCTCGTCTGCCTCGCCGTATGGATGTCGATGAACGCCAACACCCGTCAGGCCAAGATCCTGGCCATCATTGGCCCGATCATGCTGTTCGTCGCGGCGGGGCTGGAACATTCGGTCGCCAACATGTCGCTGATCCCCCTCGGATGGCTGAGCGGCATGCAAGGCGGCGCTGACTGGTCGTCGGGCTTGTTTAATCTCCTGTTCAGCACGGTGGGCAATATCGTCGGCGGCGCCCTGCTCGCCCTCGCTTTGGGCTACGGCCACGACGCCCTGAAGCGCACCGATCCGTGAGGGCGGCACTATCGCAGGGAACTCAGCCGCCCCTGATTGCGTTCCAGCCGAACTCACTTTCATTGGCGGACGGCGTCGCAGGACCATGACCAGTTATTGTGGCGCCCCTCCTCACCCCTACGACTGGGTTGAGCGCTGGAACTTCGACCCGGTGCTGCTGGCCGCGCTTGCGGCGACAGCCGTGGTGGCGGTGCGATCGCAGCATCCGCGCGTCGCGCTGGCATCGGTCGCTGTCCTCGCGGTGGCCTTCGTGTCGCCGCTCTGCGCACTCACCGTTGCGCTGTTCTCGGCGCGCGCCGTGCATCACGTGCTGCTGGTCGCGGCGGCCGCCCCTCTGGCGGCACTCGCCTTTCCGGGCCGCGGCTCGAAACATCTCGGCATCGCCTTCGTGGCGTCGACCGCGACCTTGTGGGCCTGGCACCTGCCCGCGCTCTACGATCGCGCACTGGTCGACACGACAATCTACTGGCTGATGCAGCTCAGCCTGCTGGGCACCTCGACCTGGCTCTGGCGCGAGCTAATTGCCGCGCCGCCGATGACCGCGTCGATGTTTTCAGTCCTCGCCATGGCTCAGATGGGCATGCTGGGCGCACTGCTCACCTTCGCGCGTGCACCGCTCTATGCCGCCCATACCGCCTCGACGCTGCCATGGGGACTGGAGCAGGTCGCCGATCAGCAACTGGCCGGTCTGGTCATGTGGGTACCGGGCGTGATCCCCTATGCGCTGGCGACCGCCCTGATCGCCCGCCGCGTGTGGACGCGAACCACCGAGACGGCATGATCGCGGTCCTGAAGTTCTTCCACATCGCCGCGCTGTCGATCTGGTGCGCCGGCCTCGTCGGGTTGCCGCTCTTGCTGGCGCGGCACCATCCTGCGGACGACCAGCACCGGTATTCGCGACGCCGGCTGGTGACGCACGTAACCTATGTCGGTGTCGTGACGCCGGCGGCCGTCATCGCGATCGCGCTGGGCACGGCGCTGGTGTTCCTGCGCGACGTCTTCGCGCCGTGGATGTTCGTGAAGCTGGCGCTGGTCGGCCTGCTGGTGCTCGCCCACGCCTGGCTCGGCCACATCACCCTGCAGGTCGGCGAGCGGCAGGGCGACTACAGCACGCCCCATCCCGCGCCGCTGCTGGTGGTCTCCGCTCTCACGATGCTGGTGATCCTGATCCTGGTGCTCGGCAAGCCGCTGGTCGGGGACGAGATTCTGCCGGCGTGGCTCATGTCGCCACGAGGTCACCTCTTGCCCGTGGACGAGGTGCCGAGGTGATAGTCGAAGACCAGCTTGCCGCCGTGCCAGCCGGTGATGGCGGTGAAACCTGCCGCCAGCAGCGAGAGCAGTACGCCCCACGGCAGCACGGCCTGCTCGTAACCGCCGAGGCGATAACCCCAGTTGGCGCCGAGGATCGAGAGCAGCATCACGGCCAGCACGAAGTGCGTCCAGCTGGCGGAACGGGCGCGGATGCCTGGCACCAGCAGCAGCTCGACTGTGCCCGCCAGCCCGGCCGTGACACCCAGCAGGAAGGCCATGCCGCTCGCCCACAGGGCAGCACGCGCCCAGAAGGCATCGCCTGTCCACCAGTAGAAACCGTCGGCGCCCAGCGTGCACATGGTCAGCGCGATCGGGAAGGTGACCAGCATAGCGTGGATCGGATGGCCGGCGACGGCGATGCGCGATTCGGTCCGGTGGAAATGGGACTGCGCCTCGATCGGGTCGATCCGGGCCTCACCCTGGCCCGGCGGGGAACCTTCGGAAACAATAGCCATCGGTCCCTCCTCCATCCGCTGGGCGCGTTGCTCGTAACGATGGCTGTCGGCGGATGTTCCGGACCGCTGTCGACGCTCGACGCTGCCGGCCCGGCGGCGGCGCGCGTGGCAAGCTTCTGGTGGGCAATGCTGGCGGGCGCGACGGCGCTCAGCCTGCTGGTCTTCGGGCTGCTGCTGCTGGCCTTCCTGCGCCGCGGTCGCGAAGGCCGCACCAGTCCGACCGTGTGGATCGGCGGTCTCGGCGTCGCCATGCCCATCGCCGTCCTGCTGGCGCTCGTGGGATACGCGCTGATGCTGGGGGAGCGCATTGTCGCGCCCGGTGTTTCGGGCACGGTCGTGATCGACGCGACGGGCCGGCAATGGTCCTGGGAATTCAGCCATCGCGTCGGCGACGGGACGCCAGCGACGCACAACGAACTGCACCTGCCCGCCGGCCGGCCGGTCGTTCTGCGCATCGCCGCGGTCGACGTGATCCACAGTTTCTGGGTGCCGCGCCTCGCCGGCAAGATGGACGCCATCCCCGGCCATGTGAACCTGCTTCGCATCGAGGCGGCGCAGCCAGGCATCTATGAGGGCCAGTGCGCCGAGTTCTGCGGTAGTGGCCACTCCGGCCATCTGTTTCGCGTGATCGCCCATGACGAGGCGGGCTGGGTGGCCTTCCAGCGCGGAGAACGGCAATGAACGCGCTGCGGCGTCATCGCATCCTCAACACCATCTGGGGCGCACCGAAGGGATGGCGCGGCACGGTCGTGTCGGTCAATCATTCCGACATCGGCAAGCGATTCGTGATCGCCGCCTTCGGCTTCTTCGCGATCGGCGGCGTGCTGGCGATGCTGATCCGCGCCCAGCTCGCCACCCCCGGCAGCGCCTTCGTCGGTCCCGACATCTACAACCAGCTGTTCACGATGCACGGCAGCATCATGATGTTCCTGTTCGCCATCCCGATGTTCGAGGGGCTGGCGCTCTACATGCTGCCGAAGATGCTGGGCAGCCGCGACATGGCGTTTCCCCGCCTCTCCGCCTATGGCTGGTGGTGCTATCTGTTCGGCGGCACGATCCTGATCGCCTCGATGGTCTTCGGCGTGGCGCCCGACGGCGGCTGGTTCATGTACACGCCGCTCTCTTCCAAGGCCTATACGCCGGGCATCAACGCCGATGTCTGGCTGCTGGGCATCACCTTCGTCGAAATCTCGGCGATCTCGGCCGCCATCGAGATCACCGTCTCGGTGCTCAAGCTGCGCGCGCCCGGCATGCGGCTGGATCGCATGCCGCTGTTCGCCTGGTATCTGCTGATCACGGCGCTGATGATGATCGTGGCCTTCCCGCCACTGATCCTGGGCTCGATCCTGCTCGAGGTGGAACGCGCGTTCGACTGGCCGTTCTTCGATCCGGCGCGCGGCGGCAGTCCGCTGCTCTGGCAGCACCTTTTCTGGCTGTTCGGCCATCCCGAGGTCTACATCATCTTCCTGCCCGCCGCCGGGGTGATCTCGACGGTGCTGCCGGTCCTCGCCCGCACCCGCATGCTGGGCTACGGCTGGATCGTGGCGGCGCTGCTGTCGCTCGCGTTCCTCAGCTTCGGCCTGTGGGTGCACCACATGTTCACCACCGGCATCCCGCACATGGCGCTGGGCTTCTTCTCGGCCGCCTCGGCGCTGGTGGCACTGCCGACAGCGGTGCAGGTCTTCGCCTGGATTGGTACCCTGTGGAACGGTCGGCCCGAGCTGAAGCTGCCCATGCTCTACCTGCTGGGCTTCTTCGTGGTCTTCGTGATCGGCGGGATGACCGGCGTGATGCTGGCGATGGTGCCCTTCGACCTGCAGGCGCACGATACGCATTTCGTGGTCGCGCATCTGCACTATGTGCTGATCGGCGGCTTCGTCTTCCCGATGCTGGCCGGCGCCTACTACTGGCTGCCGCATTTCACCGGCCGCACCCGCGACGAGCTGCTGGGCAAGACCACGTTCTGGCTGATATTCGTCGGGTTCAACGTCACCTTCTTCATGATGCACCTGACCGGCCTGCTGGGCATGCGGCGCCGCGTCCACATCTATCCCGAAGAGGCGGGATGGACGCTGTTGAACCTGGTGTCCTCGGTCGGCAGCTTCGTCATGGCCTTCGGCTTCGCCCTGTTCGCCATCGACGTCGCCCTGCACGTTCACTACGCCCGCCGCCGACGGCGCAATCCGTGGACTGCTGGCACTCTCGAATGGGCCATGCCGGTCCCGACACCCGCCTACAACATCGCCAGCCTTCCCACCGTCATCAGTCGCGAGCCGCTGGCCGACGCCCCCGCTCTCGCGTCGGCGCTGTCACGCGGCGAAGGCCATCTCGGGGAACCGCGCCGTGGCTGGCGCGAGACGATGGCCGTGGATACCACCACGGGCGCGATCGATCACATCGTCGTCCTGCCCGGCAACACCCACTTACCGATCGTCACCGCCGCGGCGACCGGGTGTTTCTTCCTCTGCCTGCTGGCTGGACGGTACTGGCTGTCGCTGCTGCCGGTGGCTGGCGTCGTCGTGCTCGGCCTGCGCTGGGCCTGGCTGCTCGACTGGCGCCGGGACATCGGCCCGCTGCCGATCGGTCGCGGCGAGGTGGCGCCGATTCATCGGGAGGCCGCCGGCGCGCCCGGCTGGTGGGGCAGTGTCTTCCTGCTCGTTGCCGACGGCACGGCGCTGGCCTCGCTGCTGTTCGGCTATGCCTTCCTCTGGGTGATCGCACCGAACTGGCCACCGCCGGAGCGCATCGAGGGCGGGCTCGCGGCCGGCCTCGTGGCCGCCGCGGCGGGGTCGGCGGGAACCCTGCTAGCGCGTCGCTGCCTGGCTGACGGTGCCGCTGGCTTGATGGAAGCGGCCAGTCGGATGGCGGTCGCCGCCGCCGCCGCACAGCTCGTCACGATCCTCGCGCTGATGGCCCTCGGCGTCACGGCTCAGCCCGTACCGCAGGCGCATGCCTACGCCGCCTGCAGCTGGGCGCTGCTGGCCTACGCGCTGCTGCACGCGACCATCGCGATGCTCTGCATGGGCTTCGGCCGTGCCCGCATCGCAGCCGGACACGTCTCGCCCCGGCGCACGCTAGACCTCCGCGTGGCGCGCCTGTTCAGCGACTATTCGACGGCGACGCTCGCAATCGTCCTGGTCTGTCTCCTTGCCCCGTCGGTGATGTCGTGAGATTGCTCGCGCGCATCAGCGCCGGCCTCATCCTGTGGGCCTTCGGCTTCTCGCTGCTCTACGCGCTGCAGGGCACGGGCTGTGCCTACGGATGGGAGGATGCATCCCTGTTCGGGACCACGATGCTGCGCTGGATTCTCGTCGCGACCTGGCTGCTGCTCGTCGCCGCGTGCCTTACCCTGCTCCGCCTCACTCGCGCGGCGTCGTCCGACTTCGAACGACGTGTGACCCTCGCCACGGTGCTTGCCGGCGCCGGCACCATGCTGATCACCGGCTCGCCGGTCGCGCTGACGTCTGCCTGCGCCTGAACGTGGCGCCTGGACGGCAACTCTACCGGCGGCGAATGCCGGGATGAAGGCCCACCGTCTCGCCGGCAGCGCCTCCGGCATCGAAGGCGGTCGGCGAGATCACTCGACCGGGCCCTGTCTCGACGGTGCGCAGCTTCAGACCGAGCTTCTCCAATTCCGCTTCGACGACGGCGGCCTTCAGCACGACCAGTCCACGCCCGCTGCTGCGGACCACCCCGTCGCGCTCGGTCTTCATCGCCACCAGCCGGTCGGCGATGGATGCGCACATGCCCAGCGTGAAGGACGCGTTTGCGAGATGCCGCTCCTGGTGCCGGAAGCGCCTGTACTCGGCCGACGCCTTGTAGCGGCCGAGCTCCGCCCGGACCGCGCCGTCGATCAGCTCCGTGAGGTAGTGCGCCACCTCGACGTCGGCCGTCAGACCGAAGAAGACGTAGCGCGCCTCGCCGGCCGCGTTCTTCTCGCGCCACACGCGGCAATCGCAGAAGGAAGCGATAGCGCCGATGCACTCGTCGATCGGGATGCGCTTCTTGAGACGGGTCTCGTAGACCCGCTCCTCGCACTTGGTCTCGCGAATCTCTACATCGGTGAGCGAGAGCTCGTAGCGGTCGAGCAGCTCGGCAACCTTGGCCGCCGCGGCCAGCGCTTCGCCCTCGGTGCAGCCATTGTCGATCGTCTTGGCGCGCAGCGCCTGGATGCGCGCACGAAGCTTGTCGAAGGCCGAGGCGTCCGCCGTCGTCACGGCCGCGGCGCAGGAGGCGTTGCCCGCTTCCGGCGGAAATGCAGGTAGAGCGCAAACCCGACGCCGATCGCGAGGCCAGGCAGCGCCGAGGCGATGGCGAGGGAGGCGATGCCCATCTCGCAGCCGCCGGAATCGCCCGGCGTGCCGCAGCGGGAGTCGACGCCGTAGGCGAGCATGAGCCCCACGATCCCGACCACGAAGGGCGTCACGACGAAGCCGAGCAGACCGAAGCCCAGGATCTTCAGGGTAAGTCCGAGCATCAGCCCGCCACCCGGCGTGTCGCTTCCTCGAAGCGCTCGCGGCGCATCTCGACGCGCGGATCGTCCATCTCGGGTTCCGCCGGCTCGGGCACCCATGCGTCGCGGCCGGGCATGTAGACGCGATTGGTCTGCAGCGGGTTGCGGTTGACCAGGGGCCTCGCATACATCGGATGACGCAGGCTGCGCACCTCGTGCTCGATCTCGAACAGCGCCTTGCCGGTGGCCGGATCGGCGATGTGCTGGAAGCGGTACTGGTGCTGGTTGCTTTCCTCGGTCAGCAGGCCGCGGTCCACCAGTTGCCGGTATGGGCCGGAGAAGTTGGCGACATAGACCTGGATGTGGTGGCCATCATAGGCGCCGGCAGCGGCATCGCTCTCGCGGAAGATCAACTCCTGGCCGATCCCGACAGAAACATGTGCCGCCGTCCCGTCGACGCGAGCACCGGTCGCAAAGACGTCGTGATAGAAGCCGGCAATGCCGCCGGCCGTGCCGCGCGGCACGTCGAACTCGACATAGGCCATACCCAGCGTCATGCCCACGAACCGTGGCGACGGATCGTGACACAGGATGTGGTTGCCCCAGGGGCAGGTCGTCTCGACGTGGTCGTCGTGCTCCACGAAGGCAAAGCGCGTGTCGCCCAGCAATCCCTTCACTCGATGCAGCCGCTGCAGCAGCGCCTCGCGGTCGGGGATCACGAGACCGATCCGTCCGCGCAGGCGTTGCGCTCTTGCCATCGTCGGCAAATGGAACTGGCTGCGCCCGACATTGATCCACATATTGTCGATGCCGGTCATCATGTAGGGATCGCGCGTAAGGCCGAGCCCGCTCATGTAGAAGACCGTCGCCAGCCCCTGGTCGGCGATCCCGAGATTGACATGCTCCAGCGCCACGATGTTGCCGAGATCCTCGGCGCTGCGGTCGTACTGTCTGGCACCCGGCTTGGTCATGACCTGCCCTCCTGAACCGGTCACACTATAGAGACTGCCGGGCGGGCCTGACAGGAGCCGTCCGCATCTTTCGGACCCCGGTGGCGGCCGTCAGGAGTGGCCCTACGAAAACTCTTCGCCGTTGCGCTCGAACGTGAAGTGGTCGCGAATGTGCCGGTTGAAGAACTCGCCCTTGGAAAAGGCCGCCTTCATCCTATCGTAGGTCTCCTCCGGCACACCGAGATAGGTGCAGCGACGTCGCGACTGGAAGACGACGTCGAGCGCACGCCGCCGGCGGTCGTAGCGGTAGGAGCGGATGACGGTCGAGGGCATGACTGCACAACGCCCGGCGCCCGCCTGGGAGGCGCACAGGAGAGAGCCATGAATTCGGATTCCGAAATCCACCCGCCCGGCGCCTTTGCGATGGGGCCGCTTCGCCCCTCCTTTCCGGTATGGGGCCTGTTCGGCCGCTCCCTTCTATACGTCGTTGGCCAGATCCTGATCTTTCCCGCGCCGTGGACGGCCACGGGCTACTACAGATTCCTTGCCGAACAGGTGGCCTTGCCCGACGGACGGCGGCTCCGCTTTTCGGGGCAGCCCGGCGACATCTGGTATGTCTTCGTCGGGCTCGCCCTGCTGGGATGGCTGCATAACACCCGCCACGCCGGCGTGACCGCCGCGGTGATCCTGGTGACCGCACTCCTCGCCGTTCCCGTGATGCGGTGGTTCTGCGCGAACCTTCGCACCGAGGACCGGATGCTCCAGCTCTCGTTCAATGGCGAGACCCTAGCCTATCTCGGTTGGAGCATCCTGTTTCTCCTCTCGCTCGTCACGATCATCGGCTGGGCCTGGGTGATCAAGGCAACGATTCAATGGATCTGTCGCAGCGTCAGCGGCACCGTCGCCTTTTCCTTCACCGCCAGCGCGCCGGCGATCCTCGGCCGCACGGTCCTGCTGGTCCTGCTGTGCACCCTCATCCTCCCGATCCCATGGGCGATTCGCTGGTACGCCGACTGGTTTGCCAGTCAGTTCTCCGTCATCGCGCCTAACGCGGCCGGCTGACCCATCGCCAAAGCCCGAACAGGCCGACGCCCAGTGCCAGGGCCGCGCCGATCAGGAAGCCGGTGGCGTAACCTCCGGTCAACGACAGGGCCGCGCTGAACAGCAGCGGCAGAACCAGCGCGCCGGCATCGCCGAAGGCCAGAACGGCACCCGTCGTGGCGCCGATCCGGCCGACCGGCGACAGGCGTGCCACCTCAGCCAGCAACACGCCGTGCCAGCTCACGCCAGTGACGCTCAGCGCCATGGCGATCACCGCCGCGGCCCAGGTCGGCCAGTCGGGATCGATCGAGGCCGTGAGCACTGCGGCTCCCGCCATGCCGATGCCGAGGAATGCCAGCAAGGTCGCTGGCGGCACTAACCGCGAGGCGAGCCAGCCCCAGCCGATACGCGCCGGCACCGCCACGACGATGGCGATGGCGAAGACCTGGCCGGCCCGTTCGAGGTCGTAGCCGAGGCCACGCACGAGGTAGAGCACGAAGAAGCCGGTGAAGAGCGACTGCAGGCCGACGAAACTGAACATCGCGACGCACATCATGCGCAGCGCCGGATCGCGCAGGACGCCGACCACGTTGGCCCGGATATCGGCCGGCGAAAGTGGCTGGGCGGGATTGCGGTCGATGTCAAAACCGGCCCGCAACGGTTGCAATGCCAGCACGATCAGGAACGAGGCCAGCGCGATGAGCAGCAGCGCCTCCCGCCAGCCCGCTTCGACGACCAGCGCCGGCGCCACGACGCCCGCCAGCATAAGTCCGACCGGCACGCCGCACTGCTTGATCGAGAACACCAGTGGCGCGAGGTGTCGGGGAGCCAGCCGGCCGAGCAGATGCGAGCTGGACGGGGTCGAGACCGCCTGCCCCAGTCCGCCGATGAAGGCGCCGGCCGCAAAGAGCGGCAGCCAGCCCGCGGTCGTAATGGCAAGGCCGATGCCCAGCGCCGCCATGCCGACCTGGGTCATGCGCACCGCGCCGTAGCGCAGGATGAAGCCACCGCAGCCCAGTGTCGTGAGGAAGGCCGCCACCGAACCGATCGCGAGATAGACACCGACCAGGGCCGCCTCGATGCCCAGATCGACCACGATGGCGGCGGCGATCAGCGGCACTGTCGACCTTCCCAGGGTCGCGAAGGTCTGCTGGATCGTCATGGCGCCGAGCGCGACGTACAGAGGATTGGCGATGAGGCGGCTCCGGCGATACTTCGATCGAGAGTGCCGCCCGGCGCCTAGAATGCAAACAGATTGTCGCGGAAATGCGCGTGCGCGTACGCTGTGCGAACCAGGCCGCGCCGCTGCAGCTCGGGCACCAGCCCGTCCGTGATCTCAGCGACGTAACGGCGGCTGAGCGGCCCGCTGAACATGAAGCCGTCGCCGCCCACCTGCTCCATCGCTTCTTCCATCACGTCGGCGACGCGCCGGGTCGTTCCAACGACCGGATGCTCGAAGCCGAAGCTGTAGTTGCTCGCCACCTCGCGCAGGGTGCGGCCCTGTGCCAGGAAGCGCTTCAGCGTGCCCTGCTGCCCGTTGGTGGTGAGTTCGGCCAGCGGCGCGTCGAGATCGAACGTCGAGAAATCGATGTCGGTCAGGCTGCCCATCATGGCCAACGTCACTTCCGGCGCGGCGTCGCGCTGGGCCTGCCGGCGGCGTACGCGATCTTCCGCCTCAGCGTCGGTTTCGCCCAGGGTCGGAGCAACGACGAACAGCACCTTGCAGCTGTCGGGATCGCGGCCTTCCGCGGCAAGGCGATTGCGCATGTCGTCGCGAAACGCCTTCATCTCCGCGACCGAGCCGAGCGCCGCGATCACGATATCCATGTGCCGGGCGGCGAAGGCCTTGCCCTGAGGAGAGCCGCCCGCCTGGACGAGCACCGGCCGTCCCTGCGGCGGCTGCGCCGTATTGAGGGGCCCGCGCGAGGAGAAGAACCGTCCCTTGAAGTCGATGGCCCGCACCTTGGCCGGATCGACGAAGGTGCCGGACTTCTCGTCCATGACGATGGCGTCGGCCCCCCACGACGACCAGAGCCTGGTCGCCAGTTCGACGAATTCGTCGGCCATCTCGTAGCGCAGGTCATGTTCGAGATGCGCGTCGAGCCCGAAATTCTGCGCCGCGCGTTCCGCGGTCGAAGTCACGAAGTTGCAGCCGACCCTTCCCTTCGACATCAGGTCCAACGTCGCGATCAGGCGAGCCAGCAGGAACGGCGGGTAGAAGCTGGTCGAGATAGTCGGCACGATCCCGAGGTGCCTCGTCGCCTGGGCGATCAGCGGGACGAGCGGGAGCGGATCGTTCTTCGGCGCACGAAAGGCCCGCTCGAGATAGAAATCCATCGCGCCGCCATAGTTGTCGGGGACGAACAGCGAGTCCTCGAGCAGCAGGCAGTCGAAGCAGGCGCGTTCCAGCGCCTTCGCCAGCTCGATGTGAAGATCAGGTTGCGCCCAGTCGCGCGCATCGATGCCCGACCAGGGCTGGTTCCAGCCGTGCACACCGAAACTGTTTCCGAGAAACCAGCCGAGATGGAATTGCCGTGCCGCCAAGATAACCCTCTCCGCCGTTGCTTCGACCGGAGATGCAATCGACGGACCAGCCAGGACGTCAGGTCCGGCGCAGCGGAATAGCCATGGATCGCGCAACTACAGTGGCGCCCATACCTTGGTCATTGATGAAGCTTGAGCGCCACCGGAGTGGCGCGCTCAAATGAGCGTCAGCCCTTCACCGTCATGTCGACGGTACGGGCCTTGTGGGCGTAGAGGTCGATCTTCGCCCACATGCGGGCCAGTGCGACTTCGTCGGCTTCCTTCTCGGTCGCGTAAGGGCCGTGCCACGCCATGGTCTCGGGGACCGGCCTGTTCCAGTTGGCGCGGCGGTCCTCGATCTCATACTCGGCTTCGAACACGAACCACATACCCGGCATCGTCGGCTCCAGTCCTTACGCGGCTTCCTTGTCCTTGCCCTCGCCCACGCGGGCGGCGAGCGAGGCGGCCATGAACTCGTCGAGATCGCCGTCGAGCACCTTCTGCGGGTCCGAGCGCTCCACGTTGGTCCGCAGGTCCTTCACCATCTGGTAGGGCTGCAGCACGTAGGAGCGAATCTGGTGGCCCCAGCCAATATCGGTCTTGTTTGCTTCGGCTTCGAGACGCTCGGCCTCGCGCTTCTGCAACTCGACCTCGTAGAGACGCGCCTTCAGCATCTGGATGGCCTTGGCGCGGTTCTGGTGCTGCGAGCGCTCCTGCTGGACGGCGACGGCAATGCCGGTCGGCAGATGGGTGATGCGCACCGCGGAGTCGGTCTTGTTGACGTGCTGGCCGCCCGCGCCCGACGCACGATAGGTGTCGACGCGCAGATCCTTGTCGACCAGCTCGATCTCGATATTGTCGTCGACCTCGGGATAGACCCAGACCGACGCGAACGAGGTCTGCCGTCGGGCATTGCCATCGAACGGCGAGATGCGCACCAGCCGGTGCACGCCGCTCTCGGTCTTCAGCCAGCCGTAGGCGTTGGGGCCCTCAACCTTGTAGGCGCACGACTTGATGCCGGCTTCTTCGCCCGCGCTCTCCTCGAGCCAGCTCACCTTGTACCCGCGGCGCTCGGCCCAACGCGTGTACATGCGGGCCAGCATCTCGGCCCAGTCCTGCGCCTCGGTGCCGCCGGCGCCGGCATTGATCTCGATATAGGCGTTGTTGGCGTCGGCCTCGCCCGACAGAAGCGTCTCCAGCAGTGCCGCCTTGGCTTCACCCGTGGCCTCGCGCAACGCCTTCTCGCACTCGGCGATGGTGGCCTCGTCCTTCTCGGCCTCGGCCATCTCGATCAAGCCCACATTGTCGTCGACCGCCGCACGCAGGCGCCTGATCGCACCGATCGATGCTTCGAGCCTGGTGCGCTCGCGCATCACCTTCTCAGCTTCCTTCGGATCGTTCCACAGCGCCGAATCCTCGGCGCGCGCGTTCAGTTCATCGAGACGTACGACCGCACGGTCGTAGTCAAAGACGCCTCCTGAGGAGTTCGAGCGACTCCTCGATCTCGTTCACCATCGCTTGGGCTTCGGCGCGCATTACGGATCCGTTTCGAACTGGCTAATAGGTCTCGCCGGTGCCCGAAAGACCCGGACGCCGGGGGCTGCCCGCCTGCTGCGGGCCCTGCGTGGGGTCTATAGCGGAATAAGGGGCCGATCCGTCAAGCGGTGTGACCATATAGCCATCCGATCCCGGCTCAGTGTTCGGCTTGAACACCTCGTCGATCGTACCGCCTTCGTAGCTGAAGCGGACCATGCGCAGGCCAGGCGGCACGCGGAACGGCGTCGGCGGCTTTCCCTTGAAGACCTCCCTGGCGATCGCCTCGTAGATCGGCGCGGCATTGCCGCCACCCGTCTCCTGCGCACCCAGCGTCCGCGGCTCGTCGAATCCGATATAGACACCGATGGTTATGTCGGGCGTCGAGCCCAGGAACCAGTTGTCGTGTGCGTCGTTCGTGGTGCCCGTCTTGCCGGCGATCGGCCGGCCGAGCGCGGCCAGGCGACCGGCGGTGCCGCGGGTCGTGACACCCTGCATCATGCTGACGACCTGATAGACCGAGGCCGGGTCGTGGAAGGGCTTGCGCGAATCGACCAGCTCCGGCGCAGCGGGCTTGGCGCTGCCTGGGGTTTCTCCGCAGCCACGGCAGGAACGCGGCTCGTGGCGGTAGACCGTCTTGCCGTTGCGGTCCTGCACGCGATCGACCAGAGACGGCGTGATCTCCAGGGCACCGTTGGCCAGCATCGCATAGGCCATGGTCATACGGAGCAGCGTCGTCTCGCCGGCGCCGAGCGCCATCGGCAGGTAGGCGCCCATGTGGTCCGTGACGCCAAACTCCTTGGCAACTTCGACCACGCGCTTCATCCCGACCTGCTGGGCCATGCGCACCGTCATCAGGTTGCGCGACAGTTCGAGTCCGCGGCGGACCGTGGTCGGCCCCAGCATGTCGCCGCCGTAATTCTTCGGCGTCCACAGCGGCTGGCCATAGCCCGGATCGTAGACGAACGGCGCATCGAGCACGATCGAGGCCGGCGTGAAGCCCGCATCCATCGCGGCGAGGTAGACGAACGGCTTGAAAGCCGAACCTGGCTGGCGCGCGGCCTGGACGGCGCGATTGAACTGGCTGCGGCCATAGGACCAGCCGCCGGACATGGCCAGCACGCGGCCGGCCTGGGTATCCATCACGACGACCCCACCCTCGACGTTGGGCACCTGGCGCAGAGCGTAGGTCTTGGGGGGATAGGGCTTGGCGTTGGCGCCGGCGGGCTTCTCGACCTTCTCGACGACGATCACGTCTCCCACCGAGACGACGTCGCGCGGGCCGCGAGGCGCGGCGCCGACCGTCTGGTTCTGCAGCGTCGGGCGCGCCCAGGTCATCTCGGCAAAGGGGAGAGTGCCCTCGCCACCGTCCGGGAGTCCGACCAACTGCACGGACTGCGCCTCGACCTTGTTCACGACCGCAAGCTGCCAGGTCGGCGGACCGGCCAGCGGCCGGCGCTGCGCGATACGGGCGAACTCCTCCTCCCAGACGCTCATGTCGGGGATCTTGGCGTAGGGTCCGCGCCAGCCGTGGCGTCGGTCATACGCGATCAACCCGTCGCGCAGCGCATTGTCGGCGACCGCCTGGATCGCGGGATCGAGCGTCGTGCTGACGGTCAGGCCGCCTTCATAGAGGCCCTTCTCGCCATAGGCCGCCATCAGGTTGCGGCGGACTTCCTCGGCGAAGAAATCCGCCTGTGCGACTTCGGTGGTGCTGCGGCGGCGATACTGAAGCTTCTCGGCCTTGGCAGCCTGCGCCTCGGCGGCGGTGATGTAGCCGTCCTCCGCCATGCGGTGCAGCACGTAATCGCGCCGGGCGTAGGCTTCCTTCTCGTTGCGCACGATGTTGTAGCGGTTCGGCGCCTTCGGCAGGGCCGCGAGATAGGCGATCTCGGACAGCGAGAGCTCGTCGAGAGACCGGTCGAAATAGTTGAGGGCGGCCTGGGCCACACCGTAGTTGCCCGAGCCGAGATAGATCTCGTTCAGGTAAAGCTCGAGGATGCGTTCCTTCGAGTAGGTTTCCTCGATGCGGAAAGCGAGGATGGCCTCGCGGATCTTGCGCGAGAGCGTGGCCTGGTTGGTGAGCAGGAAGTTCTTGGCGACCTGCTGCGTGAGGCCCGACGCGCCCTCGGGCCGCTTGCCCGGGTTGGCAACGTTGGCGACCATCGCGCGAACGACGCCGATGAAGTCGATGCCGGGATGGGTGAAGAAGCGCTGGTCCTCGGCCGCGACAAACGCTTCGAGCACGCGCTTGGGCATGGCGTCGACCGGCACGAAGACGCGCTTTTCGCGCGCATACTCGGCCAGGAGCTTGCCGTCGGCGGCGTAGAGCCGGGTCAGGGTCGCCGGCTGGTAATCGGCGAGCTGCTTGTGGTCGGGCAATCCGTGGCTGAAATGCCAGAAGAGGCCTGCAACGGTGCCGGTGCCGACGATGAGGGCGGCGGTGGCAAAAGCCAGACTGATCTTGATGAAATTGAGCACGGTCACTTTCTACGCGGCGCCCGGAAGGCCTTCAACGTCGCAGGTTCGCCCAGACTTATGCCTTTCTTGTGGCGCCCACCCCGAAATAGGCGTCCACCGAGGCCCGCAGCGCCCTGGCGAGCGCCATCTGGTGCTGGCGCACGGTGAGCAGCTTTTCGTCCTGTGCGTTTGACAGGTAACCAAGTTCGACCAGCGCCGCCGGGATCTCGGGCGAGGTCAGCACCGCAAAGCCCGCCTGCCGATGGGTTCGCGGCAGCAGGCGGACGCCGTTTCGGGCGAACGTGGCAACGACCGTGTCGGCCAGCCGACGGGAATCATTCACCGTGCCGCGCTGGCTCATCGCCACCAGGGTCTGCGCAACGTTGTCCGGCTGCTCCGAAAGCCTCATGCCCGAAATCGAGGCACCGGCGCGGTTTTCCCGAGCCGCGAGCGCAGCCGCCTCTCGGTCCGTCGCCTCCTCCGAAAGCGTGTAGACCGAGGCACCGCGCACGTCGTGGTCGCTGTGGGCATCGGCGTGCAGCGACAGGAACAGATCGGCCCTCGCGGCCTGGGCCCTTGCCACCCGCTCGCGCAGAGGCACGTAGCTGTCGGTGTTGCGCGACAGCAGGACCCGATAGCGATTTCCGGCCAGCAGTTCCCGCTGCAGGTCGCGTGCGATTGCCAGGACGACGGTCTTTTCCTTGGTGCCACGACTGCCGAGCGCCCCCGGATCGCGGCCACCGTGCCCCGGATCGAGGAAGACCAGCTTCGGTTTGGACATCGGCACGGCCGGAGTCGGCTTGGCCATCGACTTCGGCCGCCTCTTCGACGGGGCTGCCAGCACCCCGCCCGAGCCCATTCCAAGCACGCTCACGCCGGCCAGAACGGCGAGCAAATGACGGCGACGGAAGTCGGACATGGCAAACGCCAGGATGAAAGAGGGATGAAAATTGATTGAATATTGTTAAACCAGTATCAGAAAAGTGACTGTAATTCCAAATATTTTCAATAACTTAAAAGGTCAAATTCAGACGACACAATCTTTTGATTGTCGACCCCTTTCCAACCCCGTATGTTGCGTTCGCGAGCAGTCGCCGTCGTTCGTAGCGCGCCTTAGGGTCGCGCTCCGACGGCAGTTTCCGAGCCAGGCTGGGCTCGCGCCCTTGCAGAAATGGGGGCGCGGCGGGCTTGCGGAGGGACTGTCAGGCAGGCGGTGGCTATCAGGAAACTCGAGGTTGGCAGGACCCTGTCGTGGTCCGGCGGCGCGAAGCTTCCCCGTCTTGGCCGGAGTTGGCCGTTCGACGGGTCGATGACGCGGCGCTCCCCTCGCACGACGGAGGCGGCATGGCCGCCGGTCGCTCGCACCGGTTGGGATCGGACGCCTCGGAGCGAGCCCATGGCAAGGCGTATGCTCATCGATGCAAGTCACCCGGAAGAGACCCGGGTCGTTGTGGTCGATGGAACGAGACTTGAAGAATTCGACTTCGAAACCGCGAGCCGCAAGCCCCTCAAGGGCAACATTTACCTCGCAAAGGTCATCCGCATAGAACCGTCGCTTCAGGCGGCGTTCGTCGAGTATGGCGGCAACCGGCATGGCTTCCTCGCCTTCTCGGAAATCCATCCCGACTACTATCAGATCCCTGTCGCCGATCGCGAAAGGCTGATCGCCGAGCAGCAGCGGCTGCACGCCGAGGCCGAGGAAGACGAGCCGCGCCGGAACAACCGGGTCGATCGCACCGACATCGAGGAAGCCCGAGCCGAGATCATCGAAGCCGCGGCGGACGACATCGTCAGGACGGCGGCCGTCCCTGACGAAGCCCCTGCAGCCGAGGTCGCCGTCGAACCTGTTGCCTCCGAAGCGCCTACGCCCGAGGCCCCGGCCGTCGAAACTGCGCCGGCCGAACCGATCGTCGCCGAAGTCGCGCCGGTCGGCGAACCAGAGCCGCAGGCGCAGCCCGCGGAAATCCCGGTCGAGCGTCTCCACGGTCCGGTTCACGTCGAAGCCGCCGAAGCCCCGGTTTCGGAGCCGGCGGCCGCGCCCGCGACGGACGGCGAGGCGACCGCCGTCGCCGACAATGCCGAACAAACGGCCGAACAGCCCGTCGAACTCGACGGCGAAGCCCCCCCGTCGGAGTTGACCGATCCGGCCGAGGCCCCCCAGCCCGACGTCACGGTCGAGACCTTGGGCGGCGACGAGGTGGTGGTCGAGGAGCGCGAGACCCGGGAGCGCCGCCGCCGCAATCCCATCCGCCAGTACAAGATCCAGGAAGTCATCAAGCGCCGGCAGATCCTGCTGGTTCAGGTCGTCAAGGAAGAGCGCGGCAACAAGGGCGCCGCCCTCACCACCTACCTCTCCCTGGCCGGCCGCTATTGCGTGCTGATGCCCAACGCCGGTCGTGGTGGCGGAATCTCGCGGAAGATATCCAACCCGTCCGATCGCAAGCGCATGAAGGAGATCCTGAGCGATCTCGACGTACCGCAGGGCATGGGCGTGATCCTGCGCACCGCCGGTCTCGAACGCTCCAACATCGACATCAAGCGCGACTATGAATACCTGTCGCGCCTGTGGGATTCGATCCGCGAGATCACCATGCGCTCGACGGCGCCCGCGCTGATCTACGAGGAGGGTGATCTTATCAAGAGGTCGCTGCGCGACATCTACGACACCGACATCGCCCAGGTCCTCGTCGAAGGCGAGGCGGGATTCCAGGGCGCCGCCGAATTCATGCGCCAGCTGGTGCCGCACCAGGCCAACAAGATCGAGCTGTACCGGGAACCGATCCCCCTCTTCCACCGCTACCAGGTGGAGAGCCAGTTCGACGCCATGCATTCGCCGACGGTACAGCTTCGTTCCGGCGGCTACATCGTGATCAATCCGACCGAAGCGCTGGTCGCCATCGACGTCAACTCGGGCCGTTCGACCAAGGAGCGGAACATCGAGGAGACGGCGCTTCGCACCAACCTCGAGGCGGCCGAGGAGATCGCCCGCCAGGTCCGCCTGCGCGACCTCGCCGGCCTGATCGTGATCGACTTCATCGACATGGAAGAGTCGCGTCACCAGCGTCAGGTCGAGCACAAGGTGAAGGACTCGATGCGCAGCGACCGCGCGCGCATCCAGATCGGCCGCATTTCCGCCTTCGGCCTGCTCGAGATGTCGCGCCAGCGGCTCCGCCCCAGCCTGCTGGAGCACTCGACCGAGGTCTGCCCACATTGCGCCGGCACCGGTCGCATCCGTTCGCTCGAGTCCGCCGCGCTGCACGCGCTGCGTGCCATCGAGGAGGAAGGTGTGCGTCGCCGGGCCAGCGAGATCGCCGTCAGTGTTCCGCCGAACGTCGCTCTCTACCTGCTCAACCAGAAGCGCCATTCGCTGTCTGAGATCGAGCAGCGCTACGCCTTCACCGTCATCGTCGAAGCCGACGAGGAACTCCACGCCGCCGATTGCGAGATCGAGCGCGTGCGCTCGCGCCGTGACGACCATCGCAACAACGACCGGCCGGCACCGGAACTGGCACGCGCCAGCTACGAGGAGGCGTCCGGCGACGAGCCACCGGCGGATGAGGCCGAAGGCATCGAGCCGCGTGAGGACGACGAGCGTGACGAGGAGCGCAGCTCCGGCGAGGATGGTGAAGGCCGTACCCGCCGCCGCCGCCGGCGCCGGCGTCGCGGGAGCAGCAACCGTCGTGAGGACGGCGAAAGCGCTGATCGGCCGCAAGCGTCTGGCGAGTTCGCTGAAGCCGAGGGCGTGCGCGCCGGCGAGCAGCCCGTCAACGGCGACGACGATGATGAGGCCGAGGACAACGCGCCCGACGGCGATTCCGATGTCGTGCGCGCCGACGATGACGGCGCCGAGGCCGAGAGCGATCGTCCCGAGGGCGAGCGCAACGGCGAAGACCGTGGCGGAAGTCGCCGCCGCCGTGGTCGCCGCGGTGGTCGCCGCCGGCGCCGCGAGCCCGGCGAAGGCGAGCCGCTGCAGGGTGACGCCGAGTCTTCGGAGGCCCAGGCCGACTCCCGGGGCGACGAACCTGCCTCGAACGGTCACGACACGAGCGAGCCGACCGGCACCCACGAGCAGCCGCCCGCGCCGCCGACGCCGCTGGAGAGCATGCCGGTGGAACACATGCCGGTGGAGCGTGCGCCCTACGATCCCGGCCCGCCG